>NZ_JAUYFA010000023.1 GCF_030691135.1 Phreatobacter sp. | reverse complement strand
TGGTTGATTGCCGCCGCAATCTCATGCAGTGACGAACGCCTTCAACCCGTTGGCCGCCTGGGCCACCCGGGCGAGATCCGACGCTCCTCCAGAGAACGGGGCAACGCCGCAAATGCTCTATTTGACGCCTTACATTATGGTGGCGGCGATGAAGCGGCTTGACGTGCCGACGACCTAACAGACATCGGCTTTTGGGCCCCAATCAGACATTGGGGACGTCCGCTTTGCGCCCCCATCTCGGTCGCTGCACTGACCTAAGCCAAATCCCGAAAGCCGACATCTGCATAAGCGGGGGACGCGGCAAGTTTGCGCTGGGTGAAGACACTCAGTCTTCGTGGTCCAAAAGGAGACATTAGTCACCAATCGGTTCCGCCAACAGTCTGTAGCCCACGCCCGGCTCGGTGATGATGAAGCGGGGATTGGCGGCGTCGTCGCCGATCTTGTCGCGGATATGGCCGATGGCGATGCGCAGATAATGCGTGTCCTGCAGGTGCGCCGGACCCCACACCACGCCTAGCAGCTGATGGTGCCCGACGAGCCGGCCTGCATGGCGGGCGAGCAGCGCCAGCACATCGAATTCCTTGCGGGTCAGCCTGATGGGGGCACCATCGACAGTGACGGTGCGAGAGGCGAGATTGAGGGCCAGGCCGCCCAGGCTGATCTCGACCTTGTCGGCTCCCTCCAGCGGACGCTTGCGCAGCAAGGCGCGCAAGCGCGCCATCAACTCGCCCGTGGCGAAAGGCTTGGTCACATAGTCATCGGCGCCAGCATCGAGTGCTGCGATCTTCTCCGCTTCGCCGTCCCGAACCGAGAGGATCAGGATCGGCGTCTGTGACCATTCGCGAATGGCAGCAATGACCGACTTGCCGTCCATGTCCGGCAAGCCGAGATCGAGAACGATCGCATCAGGAACAGCCGTCGCGGCAAGCTCCACGCCCTGCCGGCCACGTTCGGCTTCAAGCACATCGAAGCCGCCGCTGCCGAGCGCGATCTTGAGGAAACGCCGGATAGGAGCCTCGTCGTCTATGACAAGAATGCGCGGGAGCTGCGTCATGTCTTGTCCTCAAGCACGTTGAGCACAAGGGCAAGCGGCAACCTGAGATGGATCGCTGCACCGGACGAGCCCTCGACAGGTTCCGCGCGCACAGTCCCGCCATGGGCCTCTACCAGACCTTTGACGATGGCGAGCCCCATGCCGGTCCCCGCTGGCGCGCCATCTCCCTGCACGGCGCGATGGAACAGATCGAAGACGGCTTCGCGGTCAGATGGAGCGATGCCGGGTCCCTGGTCGATGACAGCAATCTCCGCGTCGTCACCTACGCGCCAGGCATGAACCGTGATGGCTGTGCCTGCTGGCGCATACTTCGCGGCATTCTCCATGAGGTTGGCGAGCGCCTGTCCGATCAGAACAGGATCGACATCGAGCAGCGGCAGGTCCTTCGGGACATCGACCTGGACGTGGTGGTTCGCAAGTGTCCGCACCAGATCGCTGCGGACACTGCCTATGATTTCGCGTAGGTCGATGGCCGCGCGCTTCGGCTTCACCGCGCCATGGCCCAGCTTAGTCATGTCCAGCAGGTTCTGGACATAGCGATCAAGCCGGCGGGCCTCGTCGAGCACGCTGGCGATCAGGTCCCCCCGCGTCGCGTCATCGAGCGCAGCGTGACTATCGGCCAGGGTCGAGGCTGCGCCGATGACGGTGACCAGCGGCGTGCGCAGGTCATGGCTGACCGAGTTGAGCAAGGCGGACCGCAGTCTGTCGCTCTCCGCCGCCACCTGCGCGCCGGCCAGGTCCGCGCTCAGCCGGTTGCGCTCGATGGCGACTGCCACCTGATCCTCTACTGCCAGCAAGAGGCGGCGCGTCTCGGGATCGTTGGCGCGTGAGGCATCCTTGAACTTGACGCCAATCACCCCGAAAGGCCGCCCTGCGGTCGCGAGTGGCACGAACAGCCACTCGCTGTTCGGCAGTGTCCCGGTTCCAAGGCCTGCAGCTTCCGCCTTATCGAAGGCCCAGCGTGCAGCGCCCTCGGCGCGTGGATCAAGATCCTCGACGATTGCAGGCCAGCCCTGCACCTGCTCAAGCCCGCCCCCTGCATTCGGCGTCATGATCAGCACATGGGCATCCAGCGTTTTGGCCATGTGCGCTGCGGCCGCCCAGAGAACGTCGTCAGATTTTGTCGCAGCGGCGATCTTCCGGGCGAAGCCGTAGAGCGTTTCCGTCCGGGCCTGAGAGGCGCGCATCGTCTCGACCTGAGCCTTCAGGCGGCTGGCGAGCGTGCCGGTGAACACGGCCCCGAGCAGGAACACGGTAAGCGAGACAATGTCCGAGGATTTGTTCACCGTCAGCGTGAGATAGGGCTCGGTGTAGAAGAAGTTGTAGCTCAAAAAGCCGAGTACGCTGGCCAGCAGAGATGACGTGAGCCCATACCGGTAGGCCACGACCATCACACCGAGCAGGTAGAGAACCGTGATGGCGCCGGACGGTATCGCATCGACCTGCGTGATCGGCCACGCCAGCAAGCTCATGATGGCGGTAGCAACCAGGGCTGCGGACGGTCCACGCCAATCGTTCGGGATGAGCGAGCGCCCAAGCAGCGCCTTGCGCCGCTCGATGCGCGCATGGGGTGTCACGACCGTGATCTCGAAGTCCGTCGCCAGATCGAGCAGCCGCTCCGAGACCGGTTCGCGGATCAGGCTGATCAGCCGCTGCATCATGGCCCCGCGCCAGCGCGGACGGCCGATGACAAGACGGGTAACGTTCCGCTCGCGGGCGTAGCGCAGAAGTTCTCTCGCCGCGTCGGTCTCCACCCTGAGCGTCACGGTCTCCGCGCCAAGCGTTTCGGCGAGCCGCATCGCCTCGAACGTTCCGGCGCGCGCTTCGGGGGCCAGCGCTTCGTGGCGCGGAGTCAGCACTGTCGCCACGATCCACGGAATGCGCGCTCGCTCGGCCATTCGTTTGCCGGTCCGGATCAGTGCCTTGGCGACGGGCGCCTCGTTGATGCAGACCAGCAGGCGCTCCTGCGTCGGCCAGATACCGGTCGCCGCGCTGGCTTTCCTGATCCCGAGCATTTCCGCATCGACCCGGCCGGCGGCGGCACGAAGGGCCATCTCGCGCAGCGCCGTGAGCTTGCCCCTGGTGAAGAAATTCTCCAGCGCCCGGCCTGCCTGCTGGCCCTGGTAGACCTTGCCGTCCTTCAGGCGCTGGATCAGGTCCTCGGGAGGCAGGTCGATCAGTTCGATCTGGTCTGCCTTCGCCAACACCTCGTCCGGCAATGTCTCGTGAACGCGCACGCCGGTGATCTGGGCAATGGCGTCGTTCAGGCTCTCGATGTGCTGGATGTTGAGCGTGGTGATAACGTCGATGCCGCTGCCAAGCACCTCCATCACATCCTGCCAGCGCTTGGGATGACGGGAGCCGGGCGCGTTCGTGTGCGCGAACTCGTCGATGAGCGCGAGCGCGGGCTTGCGCGCCAGCAGCGCATCAAGATCCATTTCGTCGAGCCGCTGCCCACGATACTCGATCGTCTTGCGCGGCAGCAGCTCCAGTCCTTCGAGAAGCGCCGCCGTATCGGCCCGGCCATGGGTCTCGATCAACGCGACGGTGAGGTCGGTGCCCGCTTTTTGGCGGACCCGCGCATCCTCCAGCATGGCGAAGGTCTTGCCGACGCCGGGCGAGGCTCCGAGGAAGATCTTCAGCCGACCTCGGCGCTTGGAGCCGCTCTCCTCGGCGCGTGCGGCGTCGAGGAAGCTTTCAGGGTTCGGGCGCTGCTCGGTTTCGGCTGCCATCAGATCAGTTTACGGCCTCAACGCATCGAGCGCGAGGTTAAGGGCCAGCACATTCACGCGGTTCTCGCCGAGGATGCCGAGGTCGCGGCCCTCGACCTGCCGCTCGACCAGTGCACGCAGTTGCGCTTCGGTAAGATTCCTCGCCCGCGCGACGCGTCCGACCTGCGCCAGCGCGCCAACTGGCGAGATGTGAGGATCAAGGCCTGAGGCCGACACTGTGACAAGGTCGGCAGGCTGCGCGCCGGGACCCAGAGCCTTTGCGCGTGCCTCGACGCTATCGAGCAACGCCTTGCTGGAAGGTCCGAGATTGGAGCCGGTGGACGAGGCCGCATTGTAGGGCGCGTCGATGGTCTTGGTTACGTCTGCAGGGTCAGTAGTACTGGTCGCCGACGGGCGACCATGGAAGTAACGCTCGGAGGCAAAGTTCTGGCCGATCAGGCTTGAGCCGGCGATGACGCCGCCGCGCGTGATCAGCGAGCCGTTGGCCTGAGCTGGCATCAGCATTTGGCCAATGCCGGTCATCGCAAGCGGGTAGATGAGGCCGGTCAGCAGCGTGAAGAACAGCGTGAGCAGGAGGGCTGGACGAAGATGGACCATGGGTGATCTCCTCAGGCAAGGCCAAGCGCATTGACGGCGACATCGATCGCCTTGATGCCGATGAAGGGAACGATCAGCCCACCCAGGCCATAGACCAACAGGTTGCGGGTCAGCAGTGCGGAGGCGGATGACGGCGTGTAAGCGACGCCCTTCAGCGCGATCGGTATCAGCGCGACGATGACCAGCGCGTTGAAGATGATCGCCGACAGGATGGCGCTTTGCGGCGAGGCCAGCCCCATCACGTTGAGCAGCCCCAAGCCTGGATAGGCGGCGACGAACAGCGCTGGCAGGATGGCGAAGTATTTCGCCACATCATTGGCGATGGAGAAGGTGGTCAGCGCCCCGCGCGAGATCAGCAACTGCTTGCCGACCATGACGATCTCGATGAGCTTGGTGGGGTCGCTGTCGAGGTCGATCAGATTGCCCGCCTCCTTGGCGGCTGGCGTGCCGGAGTTCATCGCGACGCCGACATCGGCCTGGGCCAGCGCCGGCGCATCGTTCGATCCATCGCCGCACATGGCGACAAGCTTGCCCTCCGCCTGCTCCTTGCGGATGAGAGCAAGCTTCGCCTCGGGCGTGGCTTCCGCAAGGAAGTCGTCGACTCCCGCTTCAGCGGCGATAGCGGCAGCGGTTAGCGGGTTGTCGCCTGTGATCATGACGGTGCGGATGCCCATCTTGCGCAGTTCCGCGAAGCGCTCGCGGATATGCGGCTTGACGATGTCCTTGAGGTAGATGACGCCAAGGATCCGAGCCCCGCGTGCCACGACCAGAGGGGTGCCGCCAGCATTGGCGATGGTTTTCACCGCGGCGGCGAGTTCTGCCGTCGCAGACTGCCCCAGATGCTTCAGGACGGAGTCAGACGCGCCCTTGCGGATGCTGTCACCGCCCGGCAAGTCGACGCCGGACATGCGCGTTTGTGCCGTGAACGGCACAAAGGTTCCGATATCGGCAACTGGGTTGAAACCGTGCAACTTGCTGCCGAGTTCAACGATCGAGCGTCCTTCCGCCGTCTCGTCGGCCAGCGAGGACAGCCAAGCTGCCTCGGCCACCTCGCGGTCACTCGCGCCACCGACGGGCACGAAGGCCGCAGCCATCCGGTTCCCGAAGGTGATGGTGCCGGTCTTGTCGAGCAACAGCACGTCGATGTCGCCGGCCGCCTCCACGGCGCGGCCCGACTTGGCGATGACGTTCGCCTTCACCAGCCGGTCCATCCCGGCGATGCCGATGGCCGAGAGCAACCCGCCGATCGTGGTCGGGATCAGCGTCACGAACAGTGCAGCCAGATAAATCACGGGCAGGCTTGTGCCGGACCAGCTTGCGAAGAAGGGCAGCGTCACCACGACCAGCAGGAAGACAAGCGTCAGGCCTGCCAAGAGGATGTTGAGCGCGATCTCGTTCGGCGTCTTCTGGCGCTTGGCGCCCTCGACCATAGCGATCATGCGATCAAGGAAGGTGTCGCCCTGCCGTGCCGTGACGCGCACCACAAGCCAGTCTGAGACGATGGTCGTGCCGCCAGTGACCGAGGATCGGTCGCCGCCGGCCTCGCGGATGACGGGCGCGGATTCCCCCGTGATGGCACTTTCGTTGACCGACGCCACGCCTGAGATGATTTCGCCGTCGGCAGGGATCAGATCGCCTGCCTTGACGAGGATGACCGCGCCCGGCTCCAGCAACTCCACATCCTGCATCTCGAACAGTTCGTGGTCGGGCGGGTTCAGCAGCAGCCGCGACTTGCCGCTGGATTTGGTGGCCCGAAAAGCGTCGGCGCGCGCCTTGCCGCGCCCCTCGGCGACCGCTTCGGCGAAGTTGGCGAACAGTACGGTGAACCAGAGCCAGATCGTAATCTGCAGCCCGATCCAGAAGGTCGGCCCGCCGGCTAGCCCCTCGCGGATGGTCAGGATCGTCGCTAGAACCGAAACGAGCGCCGTCGCGAACATCACCGGGTTGCGGGCAAGGCTCCGGGGATCAAGCTTGACGAAGGACTGGACGAGCGCTGGGCGGATAATGTCGGGGGCGAAGAGGCCGACATCAGGTGAAGCTTGCTTGGTCATCGGGGTGCCTTTCAGAAGCTCGTGCCGCGCAGCATCGAGACATGCTCGGCGATGGGGCCGAGCGCGAGCACGGGCAGGAAGGTGAGAGCGCCGACGATCAGGATCGTCACGATCAGCAGCACGACGAAGACCGGCCCATGGGTCGGGAACGTGCCCGCGGTCGCCGCCGCCGGGGTCTTGGCCGCGAGTGAGCCGGCGATGGCGAGGATCGGCAGGATGTAGCCGAACCGCCCCAGGATCATGGCAAGCCCGAGGAAGGTGTTGTGCCAGGGCGTGTTGGCGTTGAAGCCCGCGAAGGCCGAGCCGTTGTTGCCCGTCGCCGAGGTGTAGGCGTAGATCAGTTCCGACAGTCCGTGCGGACCCGCATCCTGCACGCTTGACTGGGCGTTGCCTGTGGCGATGGCGAGGGCGGCGAGCACGAGGATGCCGACCGGCATGATCAGAAGCGTCAGCGCCGCGAGCTTGATCTCGCGCGCCTCGATCTTCTTGCCGAGATATTCAGGCGTGCGCCCGACCATCAGCCCGGCCAGGAACACGGTCAGGATCACGAAGAGCAGCATGCCGGTGAGGCCAACGCCGACCCCGCCATAGACGATCTCGCCAAGCTGGATGTTGAGCATGGCGACCAGCCCGCCCAGCGGGGTCAGGCTGTCATGCATAGCGTTGACCGAGCCGTTGGACGCCGCCGTCGTGGCCACCGCCCAGAGCGCGGAGCCCAGGATGCCGAAGCGAACCTCTTTGCCCTCCATGTTGCCGGCTGACGGATCGGCGAAACCTGTATGCAAGGGATTGCCAGAACGTTCAGCGGCATAAAGGGCCACGAAGGCCGTGACGATCAGGATCGCCATCGCTGCGAACAGCGCATAGCCCTGGCGGCGATCACCGACGAGGCGGCCATAGCTCAAAACCAGCGCCGCCGGGATCGCAAGGATCGCGCTCATCTGCAGGAAGTTGGTGAAGGCGTTCGGGTTCTCGAACGGGTGCGCGCCGTTGACGTTAAAGAAGCCGCCACCATTGGTGCCGAGCATCTTGATGGCGACCTGGCTGGCGATGGGCCCCAAAGCGAGCGTCTGTTTCGCGCCTTCCAGTGTCGTCGCCTCAACCGAGGCGGAAAGCGTCTGCGGCATTCCCAGCGCCAGCAGAACCAGCGCAAAAAGGACCGATAGCGGCAGGAGCACGTAGAGCACGATGCGCACCAGATCCTGCCAGAAATTGCCGATCGTGGTCGCCTGACGCGCTGCAAAACCACGGGCGACCGCTGCTGCGACAGCGATACCGGAGGCGGCGGAGAGGAAGTTCTGTGTGGTCAGGCCAACCATCTGGCTGAAATGCGACAGCGTCGTCTCGCCGCCATAGCTCTGCCAGTTGGTGTTGGTGACGAAGGATACCGCTGTATTGAAAGCGAGATGCCAGGTCAGCCCATCAAAGCCCTGCGGGTTCAGAGGCAGCCGGTTCTGGAGGAACAGGATGGCGAAAAGCAACGCGAAACCCACCGCGTTGAAGATCAGCAAGGAGGCTGCATAGGCGCCCCAGCGCTGGGGTCCACTGGCACCGGATGCGCCAAGGATGGCGCGCTCCATGGGCGCCAGAAATGCGATCTCGCCCGTGATGACCCGCGCGATATAGGCGCCGAGCGGCACGGCCACCGCCAGAAGAACGAGGGCATAAAGCCCCGCCTGAAGAAGATCGGCCTGCACGGCGCCCCTCCCTCAGAACCGCTCGGGCGCAAGCAGCGCCGCGACCAGGTAGACGAACAGCCCCGCTGCGAGGGTGAGGCCAAGGGCGATGTCGAGGGTAAGACCAAGCGGCATGGGCAGCCATCCTTCATGAGATGGCTTTCAGCTACGCGGCCTCGGCGTAAAGGCGCGATGGCGAATTCAGGGGAAAGGCGTAAAGCGCGCGTAAAGCGGGTACTATCGATAGCCCGGCTGTCAGGCGGATGCCTGTCGTCAGATGTCGCCTATGCAGGCGCACTGCGGACGTCTACCAACGCTCGCGCTTGTCGACCTGGCTGGCCCGCTTATATTCGGGTCAACGCGTCCATAAGGCGTCGGACTTGCGTTGCTTGCCAGACCCCACGACCTGTGGCGGTGGGAATACCCCGGTC
>NZ_JAUYFA010000019.1 GCF_030691135.1 Phreatobacter sp. | reverse complement strand
GCCGGCTTCAACGTCATCGCCAATGGCCTCGCCGGCTGGGACGTCCGCGGCTCGGCCGATGTCGACAATGACGGCTGGCGCGACGTCATCGTCCAGAACCTCGCCGATGGCACCACCTACTTCGCCGACATGAACAACGGCGTCTTCGGCGGCTTCGGCACGGTCTCAGGCGCGCTCGGCACGCAGTGGCTGGCGGTGGCGTGAACGGCACGCTCCAGGGAACCTGAGACCTTCGAAGGCGGCTGGTCGGCAGGCAAGGATCATTCTGCCCTTGTCCAGATCGTGCGTTCTGGTTGGCCCAGGTTCCCCCGGCGGGGCGTTCAGTCCCGGCAGAGTGACGCTCTTCAGCGGGCACAGACCCGGAAGTCGCTTCCCTCCCAGCATGCCCCGTCGCGGACCGAACGGCGAGCCGCGCCCCAGCGCGAATTGATGCCGTCGCGGGTCAATCCCCGCACTTCCGCCAGGCCAGGCTCGATGACCGAGATCGATACCATCAGGATCGACCCGAAAAGCGCGCCCTGACCGCCGCCGCGCGGCGACAGGGTGAAGGACCCGTCACGGCCGTTGGGGGCAAAATCGCAGGTCCGGTCGAGCACGACCCGTCCGGTCTGTTCGATCCGGCAGCCGACGTCACGGGCGGCCGCAGCGCCCGGCGCGACGAGGAGGGCGAGGGTGAGAAGGGCGGCGCGGGTCATGCGAATCTCCGAAGGGCTCCGACGCGTGGTCGCAAGGGCTTTGCCTCAGGACCGGCTCCGACATCAAGACGGCGGCTGCCGACGGACGCCGCCGCACCTTGCCGGCACCGCCAGCCCGGCGCCGCCCATGGGCGGCACGGCGCTGGAACCCGCAGCAGCAGCCGCGTCGAGGGACGTCGGATCGGTCCAGCCGCAGCCCTGCGTCCCTCAGGCTGCGGCGTGACGGGCCGTTCGCTGCCAGTAGTCGACGATCGCCCAGATCATCCCACGATAGCCGTCCAGCGAGGCCGGCTTCCTGAACATGGCGTTGGCGCCGAACTCGTAGGCACGGTCGACGGCCCGGGGCGAATCCGTGCCCGAAATGACGATCACCGGGATATGGCGCATGTGTTCGTCGCGGCGCAGCGATTTCAGGAAGTCGAACCCGTCCATGGCGCCGAGCTTCAGGTCGAGGATGATGATGTCGGGATCTTCCGGCAGGTGCGGATTGTCACCCCGCGCCTCGGCGAAATGCAGACGCGACAGGGCCTCCTCGGCGGAACTGAACGTCTCGAAGGCGCAATCGGGAATCCGTTCCTCGAAGAACTGCAGCATGAACCCGATGTCGTGAAGTTCGTCGTCAATGATCATGAGGCGGGTCAACTGCCGCATGCCAGGCTCCGGCTGCATCGGGGGAACTTTCAGCGAGGCTACTATGAAACGGAGGCGAAATGTCGGTACCCGAATACGGCCCCTTCCGACGTGCCCCCTTCGCCCACGGGCAGCAAAAAGCCGGCCTCGCTCCCGAAGGAACGAGGCCGGCTCATGAATTCACGAAAGACGGCTTATTCGCAGATGCGCACGCGGCGACGCTCCGGGCCGTAGGGGGTGTCGACCCAGCGACGCTCGATCCAGCACTCCCGCTCCCGGTAGCTCTCGCGCTGAGAGGCCGCTGCAGCGGCAGCGCCGCCGATGATCAGGGCCGCAGCGCCGAGGCCGATCGCCGCGCCGACATTGCCGCCGCCACGTCCGCCACGGAAGCCGGGACGTCCACCGACGCCGGGACGTCCAGCGAAGCCTGGGCGGGGGCCACGAAAGCCAGGGCCGCCGCGGCGGAAGCCGTCGCCGCGACGCTGCATTTCGACCGGCGAGTGTGTGGCGTCGAGGGACGAGAAAGGCGCGACGTCGATGAGCGACGCGGCGCGCGCGGCCGAGGACGGCATGCCGAAGGTCAGGCCGGACGCGAGCATCGTCACGGCGAAGGATGCAGCCAGGCGGCTGCCTCGGAAGATGGTCATGTTGAACTCCACTACCTGGACGGACGTACCTCCGTCAGGGCCGACGCGACGGTCGCGCCTGAGGTGCGCCAGCACCTGCCCGCATGGGCAGTCAAACTCTGTCAGATTACGCAGAGAGACGCGAGCGATAAAAGGCCCCGCCGGGCGGAAAACACGAGCGCACCGGTGACGTTACACGGAAGGCAGGCAGCCTCCGCAAGTTGTGCGGCGCAGTATCGGCGTCGGACTGCGACGAGATCGCTGCGGCGACACATGCCGACCCGCGACCGGCGTCGGATCTTTGCCACGCCCAGCCTTGTGCCCATTGCCAACCGATGAGGAAGATTCTTCAATAGCGCAGTCAGGCTGAAGCCGGAGTCGGGAAGTGCTGCAGTCCGTTGTTTGTCGATCGACCCGTGCCTCACGCTGGTGGGCCATGGCCTCCGCGCTCGTTCTGGCGGGCTGTGCCTCGGCACCCTCCGGTCCGGCTATGCAGGCGCCGCCTCAGCCCTCCCGTGTCGCCGCAGCCTATCCGGTCACCGCCCTTGTCGGCTCTTGGGGCGTGGCGAGTTACCGCGAGGATCGCGACAGGTCTCGAACGGAATCCATGGCGCGCCAGCATTGTCGTCTGCCCTATGTGGTCGCCAGAGGCCCGACGGACGGCGTGATGATGCATGTCGCGGACGATGCCAAGCTCTACGAGTTGACCCTCAAGGGGACTGCCGACGGCAAGACCTATCTCGGCTTCGACGCTCCGCCCGGCCATCCGCAGGACCGCGAAATCCTGTCCCTGACGGACAACCTCATCATCATGCGGTTCGTCGCTCCCGACATCCACGCCCGCTACGGCACCTTCGTCTATGTCCGCTGCCCGGGCAGCGGCGCCACCACAGCCCGCTGATCCCCGCGCCCGAAATTCTTGAAAGCCCCGCCATGATCGCGCGCCTGTTTCGACGTTCGACTCCCAGCCGCGGCATTATCCTCGCGGCCCTTATTGCCGTCATTCCGGCGGCTGCCCTGGCGCAGGCCGCATCGCCCGCCGCCATGCGCGAGACCCTGACGATCGGCGACGAGCCCGGCCGCGTCTCCACCGAAGAGGCGGTCATCCGCGAGGGGCCGTTCGCCCGCCAGCTCGTGTTCTTCCGGTCTCATGATCCGGTGGGCACACTCGTCGTCCACACGTCCGAGCGCTTTCTCTATGTCGTTCTCGGCAACAACCGGGCACTGCGCTACGGGATCGGCGTCGGCCGCGAGGGGTTCACGTGGTCCGGGCTGGTGCGCATCACGCGCAAGGCGGAATGGCCCGACTGGACCCCGCCGCCGGAAATGATCCAGCGCCAGCCTTATCTGCCGCGCTTCATGGCCGGCGGCCCCGGCAATCCGATGGGAGCGCGCGCGCTCTATCTCGGATCCACCGTCTATCGGATCCACGGCACCAACCAGCCGGAAACGATCGGCCACGCCGTCTCGTCTGGCTGTTTCCGCTTGGCCAACGGCGATGTCATCGACCTCTATTCGAGGGTTCCCGTGGGGTCGAAGGTGGTGATCCGTCATGCTGCCGCACTCTGATTGCCGCTTGGGCTCGACTGTGGACGCCGAAAGGAGCGCGTCATGACTTATCGATCCGGCCCGATTTCGGGCCCGCTGTCCGGCTTCATTTCCGGCCGCCTCGCGGTCTTGGCGGCAGCCGCGGTCCTGCTTGTCGCGACGATGCTTCCGGGGGGCGCCGCCACGCTCGATACCGTGAAGCAGCGCGGCAGCGTCAATTGCGGCGTCAGCCAGGGATTGGCCGGTTTCTCCGATCGTCGAGCGGACGGTGGCTGGACGGGCTTCGACGTCGATTTCTGCAAGGCGCTCGCCGCGGCGATCCTCGGCGATGCGAGCAAGGTCACCTATGTGCCGCTGTCGGCCACCGAGCGTTTCGAGGCGCTGTCGGCGGGCCGCATCGACGTGCTTTCGCGCAATTCCACGTGGACGCTGGAGCGTGAAGCCGGGCTCCGCCTGCTCTTTGCCGGCATCACCTTTCATGACGGTCAGGGCTTCATGGTCCTGCGCAGACCGGCCATCCTCTCGGCGCTTGAGCTCGATGGTGTGCCGGTCTGTGTCCAGGAGGGCACCACCAGTGCTCTCAATGTCGTCGACTATTTCCGCGCCAATTCCATGAGGTTGACGCTGCACACCCTGCGGACCGCTGCCGACGCCTTGAAGGCGCTCGATGAAGGCCGCTGTGATGTCCTGACCACCGACCAGTCGGCGCTTTTCGCCGAGCGGCTGAAACTCGCCAGGCCGGGCGAGGCCGTGATCCTGCCCGACGTCATCTCGAAGGAGCCGCTCGGCCCCGTCGTTCGCGCCGATGACGTCGCATGGTTCAACATCGTGAAGTGGGTCGGTCATGGGCTGGTCAACGCCGAGGAACTCGGTATCTCGACCACCACGCTTGACGAGGCTTTGCGATCGACGAAACCGGATGTGCGCCGCTTCGTTGGCGCAGAAGGCGATCTCGGTACCAAACTCGGCCTCGACAATGCTTTCGCCGTTCGCGCCGTGCGGGCCGTGGGCAACTATGCCGAGGTCTACGAGCGCAACGTCGGAGCCGCCTCGCGGCTTGCGATCCCGCGCGGCATGAATCAGCTCTGGTCGATGGGCGGCATTCTCTACGCGCCGCCCATGCGCTAGCCCGGGCGCCGCCCGCCGGCACAGGGTCGGGCAGAGGGACATCCTCGCAGGCGGCCCACCCGCCGTGTCCCCGACGGAGTGTCGCCACCGTCCCGGCGGTCTCGCCGCCGCCATGCGCAAGCCGGCGCTATGACGGGTCACGCGAGAAATGATATAGGCTCTGTCCGATCCTCGAGCCGGACGTCCGGTCGCGGTGCGCGAGCCTGCCTTGGCGGCGGTTCGGGGCGGGTCCAACGGGAGACGCGGTGATGGCAGCGGGAATGGCAAAGGCGGCATCGGTCGACTGGCAGGCCGCCGAGGACCTGTCCGCCGCGACCGTCGGTCTCGCCGACAAGGCGCGTGATGCCAGCAGGTTCCTCAAGGCGCTCGCCCATGAGAACCGCCTCGTTCTGCTCTGCCTTCTGTCGGAGAAGGAGCGCTCGGTCGGCGAACTGGAAACGATCCTCTCCCTGCGGCAGCCGACGGTGTCGCAGCAGCTCGCGCGCCTGCGCCTCGAGGGTTTCGTCTCGACCCGCCGCGACGGCAAGACGATCTACTACAGTCTCGCCAATGACGACGTGCGACGGGTCATCAGCGTCGTCCACGACATCTTCTGCGGAACCGCCGAGTCGAGTGGCGGCTGACGCCGGGGCTGCCGCCGCAACCGCTGCCGCAATGGTATAATCGCCACGGGTCGGTGCGAATCGGACGTGGCGGGGCGACGTGGACGGCGCAGTCAAGGAACGCTCGCTGGCGATCTACCTTGCCGCCTTCGCCGCGGCCCTGACCGTGCCCCTGCTTCTGCTCGCCGCCTTTCTCACCTGGCGCTACACCCAGGCGGAAGGCCGCCAGCTCGAGGCCGGTGCCCTGCAGCGCAGCGAGAACGTCGCGGCCGAGATCGACCGCCTTTTGTCCGCACGCCTCGCCATCCTGCGCGTTCTGGCGACATCGCCTGCCATCGATGCCGGCGATGTCGCCCGCTTCGACTCCCAGGCGCGCGAATTCGCCGCCATGGGGATCGACATCCGCCTGCGGCGTCTGGACGGGCAGTTGCTTGTCGATACCAGCGCGCCGCCGGGGAGCCCCTTGCCGAGCTGGTCAGTCATCGCCCCGATCGGCGACGCCATCACGGGCAAGGGGCCGGTCTTCTCCGACCTCTTCGTCAGCCGCGGCACCGCAACCTATGCGGTGGCCATCTTCCTGCCCGTCATCCGTGGCGGGGAGGTCGTCTCCGTCGTGTCCACGACCTTCAGCCCGGAGGTCTTCACCCGCATGATGGCCGATTTCGGGGTCGCCGCGCCCTTCTATGCGACCCTTGCCGATCGGGAGGGGCTGATCATCGCCCGCTCGTCCCGGCATGCCGAACTGATGGGCAGGCCCCTGCCGGCCTTCGACATGCTGACGGGGAGCGGCGGCACCTGGCGCGGCGTCAACCCCGACGGGGTCGAGGTTTCGGCCCTGTACAGCCGTCTGCCCTCCTCCGGCTGGCTCCTGTCGCTCGGTGTTGACGTCGTGGCCCTCGACCGGGCGCTCTGGCAGTCGCTGGGCTGGATGCTGCTGGTCGCGGTCGCCCTGATCGGCGTCGCGACCGTGATGGCGACCCTCATCGTCCGGCGCCTGGCGCGCGCCAACGCCACCATGACGGATGCCGCCGTCGCGATGGAGCGCGGTCAGCTGACAATGGTGCCGCGCACCGACGTCGCCGAGGTCAACAGGGTCGGCGAGGCTTTCGGCCGGGCCTCCGTCCGGCTCCACCTCCAGGCCTCGGCCCTCGCCCGTGCCAACCGCGAACTCGAGCAGCGCGTCGAGCAGCGCGGGCTCGAGTTGCGGGCCAGCGAGGAGCGCTATCGGCTGCTCGCCGAGAACGCCCGCGACATGATCCTGCTGCGCACTGTCGAGGGGCGCATCTTCTACGCCTCGCCCTCGGCGCACCGGCTTCTCGGCTACACCGCTGACGAACTGATGGAGGCGCGACCCGTCACCCTCGTCCATCCGGACGACTGGGCGCGGGTCGAGGCGATCATCCGGGCCCTCGGCGAGGGCCGCGACCTCGGTTTCAGCATCCACCGGCTGCGCCACAAGGAGGGACACTGGGTCTGGATCCAGGCCGCCTACAGCCGCATCGACGGCGTCGGTCCGGACGAGCCGAACATTATGGTCGTGGTCCGCGACGATACCGAGCGGCAGGACCAGGAGACCAAGCTCCGGCAGACCAATGAGGCGCTGCGCCAGTTCTCCGCCATCGTGTCGCATGACCTGCAGGCGCCGCTGCGCCACATCAACATGTTCTCCGACATGCTGAAGGCGAAGATCGGCGATGCTGATGCCGAGGCCGCCGGCTATGCGTCCAACATCATGGCCAGCGTCGAGCGCATGCAGCGCCTCATCCGCAGCCTGATCGCCTATACGCAGGTCGCCTATGCCCTGGTCAAGCGCGAGGAGGTCGATCTCGGCGCCGTGGTCCGCGAGGCCGTCGCCCTGCTCGATGCCGACATCACCGCCGCCGGCGCCAGCATCAAGGTCTTCAACCTGCCGCAGGTCGAGGGCGACAGCGACCTGCTGGCGCGGCTGTTCCAGAACCTCGTCGGCAATGCCGTCAAGTATCGCGGCGAGGAGCCGCTGGTCGTCAAGATCCGCGCCCGTCCAGCCGGCCGGATGTGGGAGATCAGCGTCGAGGACAACGGCATCGGCATCGACCCGCTCTACAGCGAACGGATCTTCGAGATTTTCCGACGCCTGCACCGCGACGAGAGCCGCTATCCCGGCCTTGGCCTCGGCCTCGCCCTGTGCCGCCGCATCGTCGAAAGCCACGGCGGTGAAATCTGGCTCGACAAGGACTGGCCGAAAGGCGCACGCTTCCAGCTCACGCTGCCCCGACAGCGGGACAACAAGAACCGCCCAGAAGGAGGAGACGATGCGCGATCCATGCCGGAAACTCCTGATCGTTGACGACGATCCGAACGAGGTCCTCTTCCTGCGCAACGCCTTCGCCGGGGCGGCCGACCCTCTGGAGATCAGGCATGCCGACAGCGGCGAGGCAGCACTCGCCGAGATACCGCGCTTCAATCCCGATCTGGTCCTGCTTGATCTCAACATGCCCGGCATGGACGGCCACGACGTGCTCCTGCAGATCCGCAGCGACGAGGTCACCCGCGGCCTGCCGACCCTGATCTTCTCGTCATCGGAAAGCAGTGCCGACATCCGGCGCTGCTACCGCGACCATGCCAACGCCTATGTCGTCAAGCCGCGCTCCTCCGACGGCTACCGGGCGCTCGCCGAGAACATCCAGCGGTTCTGGTACGATACCGCCCGGCTGTGAGACATGTGGGACAGGCCGATGGTCGTCGCCCCGCCGGGCCGCCCACCCTCGCCGTCCGACAGGCTTGAACGGGACGATCCAAGGGCGCTAGATCGCATCGCCATGAAGACACAGAACGCACCCCGCCCCGATCCCTCGCCCATGCCACCCGACCTGTCCGACCGCAAGATCCGGGCCCGGTCCTGGTTCGAGAGCCTGCGCGACGACATCTGCACACGTTTCGAGGCGCTGGAGGATGATCTGCCCGGCTCGACGGCGCCGGCAGCGCGGTTCAAGCGCAAGCCCTGGACGCGGACCGACCATACCGGCGCCGATGGCGGCGGCGGCGTCATGAGCATGATGGCCGGCCGCGTCTTCGAGAAGGTCGGCGTCCACTGTTCGAGCGTCTACGGCGAATTCGCCCCCGAGTTCCGCGGCCAGATTCCCGGCGCCGCCGAGGATCCCCGCTTCTTCGCTACCGGCATCTCACTGATCGCCCATCCGGTGAACCCGAACGTGCCGGCCGTGCATATGAACACCCGCCTCGTCGTCACCAGCCGCATGTGGTTCGGCGGCGGCGCCGACCTGACGCCCGTCCTCGACCGCCGGCGCACCCAGACCGATCCCGACACGCTCGCCTTCCATGCCGCCATGCAGGGGGCCTGCGACGGCCACGGGGTTGCCGACTACGCCCGCTACAAGGCCTGGTGCGAGGACTATTTCTACCTGCCGCACCGCAAGGAGCCGCGCGGCATCGGCGGCATCTTCTACGACTATCTCGACAGCGGCGACCGCGACGCCGACTTCGCCTTCACCCAGGACGTCGGCCGCGCCTTCGCCGACATCTATCCGGCCCTGGTGCGGCAGAACTTCGCCACGCCCTGGACGGAGGCCGACCGCGAAGAACAGCTCGTCCGCCGCGGCCGCTATGTCGAGTTCAACCTGCTGCACGACCGCGGCACCGTCTTCGGCCTGAAGACCGGCGGCAATGTCGAGAGCATCCTGTCGTCCCTGCCGCCGGTGGTGAAATGGCCATGAATGATCCAGGCGCACAGCGGAAGGCCGCCGCCGGGCCGAGGACCGGCGGCGAGGCGATCGTCGCCGGACTGATCGCCAACGGGGTCGACACGGTCTTCGGCCTGCCGGGCGCCCAGATGTATCCGCTCTTCGACGCGCTGGCCCGCAATACCGACCGTATCCGCACCGTCGGTGCCCGCCACGAGCAGGCCTGCGGTTACATGGCCTTCGGCTACGGCCGCTCGACCGGCAGGCCCGGCGTCTATTCGGTCGTGCCGGGGCCGGGGGTCCTGAACACCACCGCCGCGCTCGCCACCGGCTGGGGCTGCAACACGCCGATGGTCTGCCTCACCGGGCAGATCCCTTCCGGTTTCATCGGCAAGCGGCGCGGCCATCTGCACGAGATCCCCGACCAGCTCGGCACCCTCAAGTCGCTGGTCAAATGGGCCGCCCGCATCGAGCGCCCCGCCGATGCGCCGGCCCTCGTCGCCGAGGCCTTCCGCCAGGCGCAGTCCGGCCGGCCCGGCCCGGTGGCGCTCGAAATGGCCTGGGACGTCATGGCCGGCGCCGAGGACGTGCCGGCGGCAGCAGGGGCGGTTCTCGACATGCCGCCGAAGCCCGATCCGCTGGCGGTTTCCCATGCCGCCAATCTCATCCGCGCCGCCCGCTGTCCGATCATCATGACCGGATCGGGGGCGCAGGATGCCGGCCCGGCCATCGCCCGCCTCGCCGAACGCATCGGCGCGCCGGTGGCGGCCTTCCGCGGCGGCCGCGGCGTCGTCGACGAGGCCGGCCCCTGGGGCCTGTCCTCCTATGCCGCCTTCCGGCTCTACGGTGAGTGCGATCTCGTCATCGGCATCGGCACGCGGCTCGAAATGCCGACCATGCGCTGGGCCAACATGATGCAGGTGACGACCCGCCTCGACGGCGGCCGCTCGCTCATCCGCATCGACATCGACCCCGACGAGATGGCGCGGCTCGAGGCCGATGCCGGCATCGTCGCCGACAGCGGCGAGGGCGTCTTGGCGCTGCTCGACGCCCTCGCCGGCCATCGCGCCGTCGACAACCGGGAGCGCATCGCGGCGGCCCGGGCCGAGGCTGCCGCCGAGATCCGCGTCGTCCAGCCGGAGATCGACTATCTCGACGTCATCCGCGACGTCGTTCCCGCCGACGGGCTGCTGGTCGAGGAACTCTGTCAGGTCGGCTTCGCCAGCTATTTCGGCTATCCCGTCCACCGGCCCCGGACCTATGTCTCGACCGGCTTCCAGGGCACGCTCGGCTACGGCTTCCCGACGGCGCTGGGCGTCAAGGTGGCCCATCCCGACAAGCCCGTGGTGGCGATCACCGGCGACGGCGGCTTCATGTTCGGCGTGCAGGAGCTGGCCACCGCGGCGCAATACGGCATCGGCCTGGTCACGGTGCTCTTCAACAACGAGGCCTATGGCAATGTCCGCCGCGATCAGGAAACCCGCTACGGCAACCGGCTGATCGGCGCCGATCTGGTCAATCCGGATTTTCCGGCTCTGGCGAAGGCCTTCGGCATCGACACCGCCAGAGTGGCGTCGCCGGCCGAACTGCGGCCCGTTCTCGCCAGGGCGCTGCTGACGGCGTCCGCATCGGGGCGCCCGGTGCTGATCGAAGTCAGGCTGCAGCGCGGATCTGAGGCCTCGCCCTGGCCCTTCATCCATCCGGTCAAGGCCTATTGAGCGGCGCCTTGCGCCGACCAGGTGCAGGCTTCGAGGCTCGCCGGAGAGTACGATATCAATTAAAATTCCTACGATAGGAAAATTATCGTTGACACGGCGGGGCGACGTTGATAGGTTGGCCCCGTCGTGCAGTGATGAGCGCAATGACAGGGAACGGGAGGGGATCATGGATCGCAGGCATTTCATTGCGGGTGCGGCGCTGGCGCCCTTCGCGGCAGGGGCCTCCCGTGCCCAGTCCGGCCCGCTGCGCTTCGTCTTTCCCTTCGCCGCCGGCGGGGCAGGGGACGCCCTGACCCGCATCGTCGCCGACGAGGTCGGGCGGGCGCTGAACGACACGGCCATCGTCGAGGCGCGGCCGGGCGCCGGCGGCCAGATCGGCACTCAGGCGGTGCTCAACGCACCGGCCGACGGACGGACCTTCCTGCTGACGCCGGTGGCGCCGATCATCATCCACCCGATCATCTTCCCGCAACTGCCCTACGACCCCTTCCGCGACCTCGCGCCGATCAGCCTCGTCACCACCTTCGATTTCGCCCTGGCCATCAATCCGGACACGCCGGCGAAGACGCTGACGGAACTGGTCGCCTGGATGAAACAGGATCCGCGGCGGACCACCTACGGCTCGCCGGGCGTCGGCAACCTGCCGCATTTCTTCGGGGCGCTGATGGCCGAGAAGATCGGCGTGCCGATGCAGCATGCGCCCTATCGCGGCTCGGCGCCGGCCCTCAACGACCTGCTCGGCGGCCAGGTGCCGATGGTCATGACGACGACCTCCGACGTCACGGAACTGGCGCGGGCCGGTCGTATCCGGGTTCTGGCGGTCTCGGGCCGCGAGCGCTCGCCCTTCCTGCCCGAGGTGCCGACCTTCTCCGAAGCCGGTATCCCGATCGTCGGCAGCGCCTGGTACGCGCTCTACACGAAGGCTGGGGCGCCGGCCGAGACGATCGCCCGGGTCGGGCGCGCCACCATGGCGGCGATGCGCGATGCCGGCGTGAAGGAGAAGGTGCTCCGCCTCTCCATGGTGCCGGCCGGCTCGACGCCGGAGGAACTCGCCCGCATCCAGAAGGAAGACCACGAGGCCTGGACACCGGCGGTGAAGGCCTCTGGTTTCAGGCCGTCCTAGAAGAATTTGCCCCACCCTTACCCTCCCCTCTGCCGAGGGGAGGGGGACTTCGACGCCTCGTCCTTGCCGATCGGTCGCGCCTGGCTCGGCCGCGGGCAGAATGTCGCGACGCGGTAGCACCCCTCTCCTCGCGCCAGCGAGGGGAGGGTAAGGGTGGGGCCTTCGGAGATCGCGCGAAGCCCAGACGGAACGACTTCACATGCCCCACGCCGCCAAGAACGTCCTCTTCATCATGTGCGACCAGCTCCGGTTCGACTACCTGAGCTGCTACGGGCATCCGACCCTGCAGACCCCGAATATCGACGCGCTCGCCGCCCGCGGCGTGCGCTTCACGCGGGCCTATGTGCAGTCGCCGGTCTGCGGCCCGTCGCGGATGAGCACCTATACCGGCCGCTACATGCGCTCCCACGGCTCCAACTGGAACAATTTCCCCCTGCGCATCGGCGAGCCGACCCTCGGCCAGCATCTGAAGGCTCTCGGCGTGCGCAACGTCCTCGTCGGCAAGACCCATATGACCGCCGACGACGAGGGCATGGAGCGCCTCGGCATCCCGAAGGGCTCGGTGATCGGGGTCGAGGCGGCGCAATGCGGCTTCGAGCCCTATGAGCGCGACGACGGCCTGCACCCCTCGCGCCCCGGCGCAGCCCGACCGGCCTATGACAAATACCTCGAGGACCACGGCTTCCCGGCCGGCAATCCCTGGGAGGATCGCGCCAATTCCGGCATCGGTCCCGACGGCGAGAAGCAGAACGGCTGGCTGCTCGCCCATGCCGACAAGGAAGCCAACATCCCCGAGGAGCACTCCGAGACGCCTTACATGACCCGCCGGGCCATGGACTTCATCCGCGAGGCCGGGGATGACGGCCGCCCCTGGTGCCTGCATCTCTCCTATATCAAGCCGCACTGGCCCTATATCGCGCCGGCGCCCTACCACGACATGTTCGGCGAGGACGACGTCCAGCCGGCGATCCGCTCGGATCTGGAGCGGCAGAACCCGCACCCGGTCTATGGCGCCTTCATGGACATGCGGGTGTCGCGCAACTTCTCCCGCGAGGAGGTGCGCCGCCGCGTCATCCCCGCTTACATGGGTCTGATCAAGCAGATCGATGACCAGCTCGGCGTCCTGTTCAAGTTTCTCGACGACGAGGGCCTGACCGACAAGACCATGATCGTCTTCACCGCCGACCACGGCGACTATCTCGGCGACCACTGGCTCGGCGAGAAGGACCTCTTCCACGAGGTTTCGGTGAAGGTGCCGCTCATCGTCGTCGACCCCTCGCCGGAGGCCGACGCGGCCCGCGGCACGGTCTGCGACGCCCTTGTCGAGGCCATCGATCTCGCGCCGACCTTCATCGAGCATTTCGGCGGCAGGGTGCCGCGCCACATCATCGAGGGCCGCTCGCTCAAACCCCTGCTCGCTGGCAGGACGCCGCCGGCCTGGCGGCAGGTGGCGATCTCCGAATACGACTATTCCATGCTCGACTCGCGCCGCACGCTCGGCCGCGCCCCGGACGAATGCCGCCTCTTCATGGTCTTTGACGGGCGCTTCAAGTATGTCCACGCGCCGGGCTTCCGGCCCATGCTCTGGGACCTTGCGACCGACCCGAACGAATATCGCGACCTCGGCGACGACCCGGACTTTGCCGCCGAGCGCGAAAGGCTGAAGGAACATCTCCTCGCCTGGGCCCTGACCGACCACAACCGCATCACCATGCCCGACGCCGCGATCGAGACCTATGGCCCCGGGAGGCAGATGCGCGGTGGCATCCTCATCGGCTACTGGGACGAGAAGGAAGTGGCGGAGGCCCGCAAGGCCTACGGCATCGACTGAACGTCGCATCTTCGCCCTGCGCCGGACTTGGCGCTTGCCAAGCGTCGCGCCGCGAGGCTCCAATGCCGGCCCGCAGACCAGAGACGCGATTGTCGTGAGCCTGAACCTCGAACCCCATCCGCTGCGCCGGCAGGTCCTCGACGAACTGCATGCCCGGCCATTCCAGCTGGTCGAGACGCCGCGCCGCATCCTGCTGCACGCCTTCGCCACCGCCGAGCTGCCGGCCGCGACGGAGCGCGGCGCGCTCTCCGCCTGGTGCAGCGCAACCGGTGCGGCCCGGCCCGACGAGGGCGCCAACTTCCACCGCGCCGTCTTCCCCACCGCCCGTCTGCGCTGGGAGCGTCACAGCGAATTCTCCACCTATGGCTGGGACGTGCCGGCGCCGGGCGACGAGCCCTTCCACTGGCCGTTGCCGCAGCCGACCCCGGTCGGCAGCTCGGTCGCGGCGCCAGGGCCGCTTCTCGTCGCCATCGACCTGGCGCTGATGCGGGAGGAGACGCTGAAGCCGGACTGGCAGGGCCTCTTCGATCCCGCCTCGCTGTGCATCTCCACCTTCAATGACGGGGCGGCGCTGATCGCCACCGATTTCCGCCAGGATGCGCGCGGCTTCACCCGCATTCTCGTCGTCGACCGGTCGCTGACCCCGGCCGCCGCCGGCGCGCTGGTGCAGCGGCTGCTGGAGGTCGAGACCTATCGCTGCTTCGCGCTGCTCGGCCTGCCGGAAGCGCAGCGCATGGGCCCCATCATCGGCCGGATCGAACGGGAACTCGTGGCCGTCGCCGGCCGGATGAAGACGGCGACGGGCCTCGAAAGCAATGCCGCGCTGCTCGACACGCTGGTCGCCCAGGCCGCCGAGCTCGAGGCCGAAGCCGCCCTGTCGAGTTTCCGCTTCGGTGCGACACGGGCCTATGAGGCGCTGGTCCGCTCCCGCCTCGCCATCATCGGCGAGACGCCGGTCGACGGCCATTCGACATGGGCGGCCTTCCTCGACCGCCGCTTCGCCCCCGCCATGCGCACCTGCCAGACCGCCGCCGACCGCCAGGCCGAGCTGTCGCAGAAGCTCACCCGCGCCGCCAATCTGCTGCGCACACGCGTCGACATCGCCCTCGAACAGCAGAACCGCACCTTGCTGGAGACCATGTCCGAGCGCGGCCGGCTGCAGCTGCGCCTGCAGCAGACGGTGGAGGGCCTGTCCATCGCCGCCGTCTCCTATTACGTGCTCGGCCTGCTCGGCTACCTGTTCAAGGGCGGCAAGGATTCCGGTGTCCTGCCGTTCGAGCCGACGGTGGCGACCGCCGCGGTCCTGCCCTTCGTGGTGCTGGTCATGGCCCTGGTCGTCAGGCGGATCCGCACCCGCGAGGACTGATGGCATGGCAGGCCCTGCCGCCGCCGCCGTTCCCGCGGCGGCCTCGACGCGCTAGACCTCTCGCCCCGCACCCTGAGGACAGCCCCATGGACACCGTGAAGCTCGGCCGCACCGGCCTCGACGTCTCCCGCCTCTGCCTCGGCTGCATGACCTATGGCGCCCCCGACATGGGCGCCCATCCCTGGTCGATGGGCGAGACCGAGAGCCGGCCCTTCATCAAGCGGGCGCTGGACCTCGGCATCAATTTCTTCGACACGGCCAATGTCTATTCCCTCGGCTCCAGCGAGGAGATCGTCGGCAAGGCGCTGAAGGACATGGCGCGGCGCGACGACATCGTCATCGCCACCAAGGTCTTCAACCGCATGCGCCCGGGGCCCAACGGCGCCGGCCTGTCGCGCAAGGCGATCATGACCGAGATCGACCATTCGCTGCGCCGGCTCGGCACCGACTATATCGACCTCTACCAGATCCACCGCTTCGACTACGACACGCCGATCGAGGAGACGCTGGAGGCGCTCCACGACGTCGTGAAGGCCGGCAAGGCGCGCTACATCGGCGCCTCGTCGATGAGCGCCTGGCGCTTCATGAAGATGCTGAAGACCTCCGAGGCCCATGGCTGGACGCGCTTCGCGACCATGCAGAACTATGTGAACCTGCTCTACCGCGAGGAGGAGCGCGAGATGCTCCCCCTCTGCCGCGAGGAGGGCATCGGCGTCATCCCCTGGAGCCCGCTGGCCCGCGGCCGCCTCACCCGCGACTGGGAGGAGGGCAGCGCCCGCGCCGAGACCGACGATTTCGGCAAGACGCTCTATGCGGCTACGGCGGATGCCGACCGCAAGGTGGTGGAGGCGGTGGCGAAGGTCGCCAAGGCCCGCGGCATTCCGCGGGCGCAGGTGGCTCTCGCCTGGGTGCTGCAGAAGCCCGGCATCACCGCGCCCATCGTCGGGGCCAGCAAGATGGGCCATCTCGACGATGCCGTGGCGGCGCTCAAGGTGAAGCTGACGGCTGAGGAGATCGCGGCGATGGAGGCGGCCTACGTGCCGCACGCGGTGGTGGGATTCAAATAGGGGACGGAGGCGCGACGGGCGTCGCTCTCCAGCTCTCGCACCCACCTTTCCGTCATGCCCGCCCTTGTGGCGGGCATCCACGACTTGAACGCCGCACTTCGAAAGGAATTCGTGGATGCCCGGGCCATGCCCGGGCATGACGCGGGGAGGGCGATGTGAGCCTTCGGGCGGCCGTGCAGCCCATCGCGAACGACAGCCCGCCGCCTCCCTCACCGGATCGGCGAGAACCGCGTCGGCCGGAGGAAGCGCACGTGCTGGGTCTCGACCAGGCCCTTCACCTTCGCCAGGTAATCCTGCCAGCGCGGATCGGCCATCATCCGGTCGCGGCGGACGAGCCTGTCGTCGAGGCTCTCGTACGACCACCAGGCCACCACGTGGTTGAGCTCCGCCGTCTCCGAGGTGAAGTAGCCGTGGAAGGTGCCGAGCAGCTCTTTCTGGATCGGCAGGCCGTGCTCCTCGTAGAGCCCGACGAATTCCGCCACGTGGCCGGTCTTGATGCGGTAGTCGCGCTCCTCGACGATCATGGTCCTATCCCTTCGGATTATGTGACGGATCCGCCCAGCCGAAGACGGTGCGCTTCTCGATTTCGGCGACGTCGGCCGGGCGCGGGAAAGGCTCCGGCGCCGGCTGTCCCGGCACCCGCTCGCGGCCGATGGCGGCGAAGAAGTCCTCGAGCCCGCCGGGCATCAGGAACCAGACGAAGCTCATCGGCTCCGGCCCGGGATTGACGAAGCCGTGCTTGCGGTCGCCGCCGATGAATACCGTCGAGCCGGCCTCCATCGGGATATCCTCGCCGTCGATGCGCGCGAAGCCGCGACCGCTGGTGAGGTGGATGACCTCCTCGTGGCGGTCATGGGTGTGCTCGCGGATATGGCACCCCGGCGCCACGGTCTGCGTCCCCATGGCGAAGCGGCTTTCCGAGGTGACCGTCTTCGGGTTGAGGATGCAGCGCACGAAGCCGTTGGCCGGCACGGGCTGCCAGTAGGAGGGGCTCTCCTCCGGGCCGAAGACCTTCACCTCGCCGGGCACGGGTGCGCTCATGGCTCAGATCTCCTGCGCGTCGAGGCGGCGGTAGAGCGGCAGCGCGAAGGGCGCGATGCGCCGGATGAGCGGCTGGAAGGGCTGCGGCGTCGGCTCCGAGAAGGGCAGGCCGAGTTCGTTCTCCGGCACGCCCTGCGTGACCCTGGCCAGTTCCCGGCCGAGCGCCACCGAGAGCGCCACGGCGCGGCCGTTGCAGCCGGCCCAGGCATAGCCGTTGGGTCCGAGCCGGTGGAAGCGCGGGAAGCCCGCGACATGCGGCTTGAGGAGATTGTCCGGCGTCATGCCGACATAGCCCGACCAGACGAAGTCGAACTCGACATCGCCGATCTGCGGCCACAGCGCCTTCAGCCGCCCCGCGAGATAGGGCTTCAGATTGTCGCCGCCGGCACCGGGGAACACGGCGGCGCCGCCGGTGACCAGCCGGTTGCGCGCATCCCAGCGGCAGAAGTAGAGCTCGCGATGGGTGTCCGACATGGCCTGTCGGTCGGGGATGATCGACTTCGCGACATTGTCGCTGATCGGCCGCGTCGCCATCTGCCAGGACAGCACCGGGATCACCTCGCGCGCGATCTCCGGGTTGAGCGTATCGCTGAACTCGCCGGTATAGGCGTTGGTGGCGAGCACCAGCGCCTTCGCCGTGACCTGGCCCTTCTCGGTCTTCACCACCCAGCTGTCGCCGACCCGCGCATAGGACTGTACCGGCGAGCGCGAGCGGATCACCGCGCCGAGCCTGAGGGCGACCTCGGCGAGGCCACGGGCCAGCGCCAGCGGGTTGATATGGCCGCCCGTCGGATTCCAGAAGCCGCCGAACCAGGCTTCCGAGCCGAGCATCCGCGCCATGGCCTCGCGGTCGAGCAGTTCGACCGGCGCGCCGAGCGCCGACCATTCCCTCACCCGCTTCTCGGCGATCTTGAAGCGGCCGGGCGAATGGACCGGCTGCACCCAGCCGGCCTGCTCAGCCTCGGCCGGGATGTCATATTTGCGGACGGTGTCGAAGAGATATTGCGCCGCGTCGCGCAGCACCGCGTTGAAGCGCTCACCGGCCTCCCCGTGGCGGGCGGTCATGCCCGAGGGATCATGGCCGGCCAGCGTCGGGATGACCTGGCCGTTGTTGCGGCCCGATGCGCCCCAGCCCGGCTCCACCGCCTCCACCACGGTGACGGCGACGCCCATCTCGCGCAGGTGGATGGCTGTCGACAGGCCGGTGAAGCCGGCGCCGATCACCACCACGTCGGTTGTCTCGTCGCCGACCAGCGGCGAGAGGGTCGGGCCCGGCGGGGCCGTCGCCGCCCAGAGGGACGGCGGCCAGGGGGCCGATGATGTGGACGGCATGGAAGCAATCTCCGCGGAATGTGGCATGATCCATGAAAGCGACCTGACAGGGCGGCGGCAAGAGCGCTGCCGCAGGGCGGGCACGGCGGGGGCGGGAGAACAGCGCGGAAACCGTGCCCTCCATCAGGAAGTCAGAATGAAAATTTCATTTGTCCTGCTACATATAGAAAATAACTATCGTTTGTATTTCAGAAAAGCCGCTCTGGAAGAATAATTTGCTAGGCTAGCTATGTGTGCCGAGCAGCCGAGACCCGGCAAATCTGCCGCCCTTACCGCGTTGCCTCCGCCGCCGTGTTGGGGTCAAGTGCCCACGCAATCATCAGGGGAGGGTCTTTGCCATGCCGCTCAAACACATTCTCGGCGCGGATCATGTCGTGGTCACGGTGCGCGACCTCGATGCTGCTGCCAGGGCCTGGGAGCGGATCGGCTTCGCCATGTCGCCGCGCGGCACCCATTCGCCCCTCCTCGGCACGGGCAACTACACGACCATGTTCGCCGACGATTACCTCGAGCTGCTCGGCGTGCTGGCCGAGACCGACCAGAACAAGCCGACGCGCGACTTTCTCGCCCGGCGCGAAGGCATCGAGCGCACCGCCTTCACCACCGACGACGCCGCGGCCGGCGCCGAAGAGCTGAAGGCGCGCGGCCTCGTGCCGCTCGGCCCGGTCCATTTCGGCCGGCCGGTCGACCTTCCCGGCGGCGGCACGGGCGAAGCCAAGTTCAACGTCTTCCGCTGGCCGCTCGACCAGAACCCCGGCGGTATGCGCATCTTCGCCTGCCAGCACCTGACCCGCGACACGGTCTGGATTCCCGAGATCATGACCCATGCGAACGGCGCCACGCGCATCGCCCGGATCGAGATCCTGACCGCCGATCCCAAGGCCGCGGCCCTGAAGATGGCCGGCCTGATCGACGAGCCGGCGACCGAGACGCCGGACGGCTGGCGCGTTCCCTCGGGCGGCAAGCGCGCCGATTTCCGCTTCTATGACGCGAAGACCTTCGAGGCGGCCTATCCCGCCGCAGTCCGCGAAGGCGCCGCGTCGGAGGGCGCCGTCGCCCTGGTCATCGCCACCGACGATCTCGCCAAGGCTGCGGCGGCCTCGGGCGGCCTTGCCCATGGCGAGGAAACGGTCAGCGTTCCCGCCAGCCGCGCCAGTGGCGTCATTGTCAGCTTCGTGCCGCATTGAGCGGCACGACCATCCCGCGACCAGATCGGCGATTGACGGCCTTTCCGCAGTCGCCCATCGTGAAATCTGTCTTGCCTGCCGCTAGGAGAGCTCCATGAACTTCACCCGCCGCGCAGCCCTGATGACCTCGGCCGCCATCGCCGCCAATGTCGTCGATCCCTTCCGCGCCTTCGCCCAGACAACCCCGCGCAAGGGCGGCGTCTTCGTGGTCCATTACGGCGCCGAGCAGCGCCAGCTGAACCCCAGCATCCAGGCCTCGACCGGCGTCTATATCGTCAGCGGCAAGATCCAGGAGCCGCTGGTCGACCTCGACGCGGCCGGCAACCCGGTCGGCGTGCTGGCCGAAAGCTGGGAGTCGACGCCGGACGGCAAGACCATCACCTTCAAGCTGCGGCGCAACGTCACGTGGCACGACGGCAAGCCCTTCACCTCGGCGGACGTGCAGTTCACCGCCATGGAGATGTGGAAGAAGGTGCTGAACTACGGCACCACGCTGCAGCTCTTCCTCACCGCCGTCGACACGCCCGACGCGCATACCGCGATCTTCCGCTACGAGCGGCCGATGCCGCTCAACCTGCTGCTGCGAGCGCTGCCCGACCTCGGCTACATCACCGCCAAGCATCTCTACGAGACCGGCGACGTCCGCCAGAACCCGCTGAACCTCGCCCCGGTCGGCACCGGCCCGTTCAAGTTCGTCCAGTACGAGCGCGGCCAGCACATCATCGCCGACCGTCATGACGGCTACTGGAAGGGCCCGGCCAATCTCGACCGCATCGTCTGGCGCGTCATCACCGACCGCTCCGCCGCCGCCGCCCAGATGGAGGCGGGACAGCTGCACTATTCGCCCTTCTCCGGCCTGACGATCTCCGACATGGCGCGCCTCGCCAAGGATCGGCGCTTCATCGTCTCGACCAAGGGCAACGAGGGCAATGCCCGCACCAACACGCTGGAGTTCAACTTCCGGCGCCGGGAACTGGCGGACATCAAGGTGCGGCAGGCCATCGCCCACGCCATCAACGTGCCGTTCTTCATCGAGAACTTCCTCGGCGACTTCGCCAAGCTCGGCACCGGCCCGATCCCCTCGGTCTCGACCGACTTCTATCCGGGTGCCAATACCCCGCAGTACCCCTATGACAAGGCCAAGGCGATCCGCCTGCTCGACGAGGCGGGCGTGCGTCCCGGCGCCGGCGGCACGCGCCTGACGCTGCGCCTTCTCCCGGCGCCCTGGGGCGAGGACATCTCGCTCTGGGCGACCTTCATCCAGCAGTCGCTGGGCGAGGTCGGCATCCGCGTCGAGGTGGTGCGCAACGACGGCGGCGGCTTCCTCAAGTCGGTCTATGCAGACCATGCCTTCGACCTTGCCACCGGCTGGCACCAGTACCGCAATGATCCCGCCGTCTCGACGACGGTCTGGTATCGCTCCGGCCAGCCGGCCGGCGCGCCCTGGACCAACCAGTGGGGCTGGAAGGACGATGTCATCGACAAGGTCATCGACGATGCCGCGACCGAGGTCGATCCGGTCAAGCGCAAGGCGCTCTATGCCGAATTCGTCACCAAGGCCAATGCCGCCCTGCCGCTGTGGATGCCGATCGAGCAGATCTTCGTCACCACCATCACGGCCCGGGCGCGCAACCATTCCAACACGCCGCGTTGGGGTTCCTCGTCCTGGCACGATCTTTGGTTGGCCGAATAAGTCCGCAGCACGGAGCCCGGCCTGATCCCATGCGTGTCCTGAGCCTTGCGGGGCGGCGTCTCGCCGCCTCGATCCCGACCTTGATCCTGATTCTCGTCGGCGTGTTCCTGCTGCTGCAGTTCGCGCCGGGCGACACGGTCGACGCCATGATGGCGCAGATGGGCGGCGGCGACGCCCGCACCGCCGAGGATTTGCGCCGCTTCTACGGCCTCGATCTGTCGGTCTCGGCGCAGCTCGGCAATTATCTGTGGCGGCTGGTGCGTTTCGATCTCGGCTTCTCCGCCATCTACGGCAAGCCGGTCGCCACCGTCATCGCCGAGCGCCTGCCGGCGACCATCCTCTTGATGACGGCGTCGCTGTCCTTCGCCTTCTTCTTCGGCATCATCCTCGGCGTCATCGCGGCGCGCGGCGTCAACAGGTGGCCCGACACGCTGATCTCGACGGTCGGCCTGATCTTCTACGCGACACCGTCCTTCTGGTTCGGCCTGATGGCCATCGTCGTCTTCTCCATCTACCTGCAATGGCTGCCGGCCGGCGGCCTTTCGGACATCACCTCGACGGCGACCGGTATCTGGCGCGTGCTCGATACCGCCCGCCACCTCGTCCTACCGACCCTCACCCTCGGGCTGATCTTCCTCGCCATCTACCTGCGCATCATGCGCGCCTCGATGCTGGAGGTGCTGAACCTCGACTTCGTCCGCACCGCGCGCGCCAAGGGCCTCGACGAGACGCGCATCATCACCCGCCACGTGTTGCGCAACGCGTTGCTGCCGATGGTCACGCTGATCGGCCTGCAGGCCGGCACCATGCTCGGCGGCTCGGTGGTGGTGGAGAGCGTCTTCTCGCTGCCCGGTCTCGGACGCCTCGCCTACGAGAGCGTCGTCCAGCGCGATCTCAACACGCTGCTCGGCATCATCTTCGTCTCGGCGCTGCTGGTCATCACCGTGAATTTCATCGTCGATCTCGTCTATGCGCGCCTCGACCCGCGCATCACCACGGGGGTTTGAGCCGTGGAAGTCGTGCGCGCCTATTTCCGCTCTCCTGCGGCCATCGTCGGCCTGTTCCTGCTGCTGGTCGTCATCGCCATGGCGGCGAGCGCCGGCTGGCTCTTCCCGCGTGACCCGCTGGCGCTGGCCGGCCGGCCGCTGGTCTGGCCCTTCACCAATCCGCGCTTTCCCCTCGGCACCGACAATTCCGGCCGCGACATCGCCGCCCAGATCTTCTACGGCGCCCGCATCTCGCTGCTGATCGGTGGCGTGGCGACGGTCATCGCCGTGTTCATCGGCATCGTCATCGGCGCCGTCTCGGGCTATTACGGCGGCTGGGTCGACAATGTCCTGATGCGCATCACGGAAGCCTTCCAGACGCTGCCGAACTTCCTGCTGCTGCTGGTCCTGATCGCCGTCTTCGGCTCGAACATCAACACGGTCATCATCGCCATCGGCATCGTCTCGTGGCCGGCGCCGGCGCGCCTGACGCGGGCCGAATTCCTGTCGCTGCGCAACCGCGAATTCGTCCAGGCCGGGCGCACCCTCGGCCTGAAGGACCTCAAGCTGATCTTCGGCGAAATCCTGCCCAACGCCCTGCCGCCGGTGATCGTCTATGCCAGCGTCGTCATGGCGGTCTCCATCCTGCTCGAGAGCGCGCTGGCCTTCCTCCGTCTCTCCGATCCCAACGTCGCCTCCTGGGGCAATCTCATCGGCCTCGGCCGCGACGTGCTGCGCGTCCAGTGGTACGTCTCGGCCATTCCCGGCATCGCCATCCTCCTCACCGTGCTCGCCGTCTCGCTGGTGGGCCAGGGCCTCAACGACGCCCTCAACCCGCGCCTGAAGGGTCGGTGACCGTGAGCATGGCCCCTGTCCTGACCCTCGAAGGCCTCAGCGTTCGGCTGCCCGCCGGCGCCGACCGTCCGCACGCCATGAAGGACGTCTCGCTCGCCATCGCCGGCAACGAGATCCTCTGCGTCGTCGGCGAGAGCGGCTCCGGCAAGTCGATGACCGCCAATGCCATCATGCGCCTGCTGCCGGGCGGGGTGACCATCGACGCCGGCAAGGTGCTGTTCGACGGCCGCGACCTGACGCAGCTCTCCGACGCCGACATGCGCGCCGTGCGCGGTTCCGGCATCGCCATGATCTTCCAGGAGCCGATGACCGCGCTCAATCCGCTGCGCACCATCGGCGACCAGATCGGCGAGATGTTCGACATCCATACCGACCTGTCGAAGCAGGAGATCGCGGCGAAGGTGCTCGACCTCCTCGCCGAGGTCCGCATTCCCGATCCGAAGCTCGCGGCGAGAGCCTATCCGCACGAACTCTCCGGCGGCCAGCGCCAGCGCGCCATGATCGCCATGGCGCTCGCCCTCGACCCCAAGGTGCTGATCGCCGACGAGCCGACCACCGCCCTCGACGTGACGACGCAGGCGCAGATCCTGAGCCTGATCAAGGACCTGCAGAAGCGCAAGGGCACCGCCGTCCTCTTCATCACCCACGATTTCGGCGTCGTCGCCGAGATCGCCGACCGCGTCGCCGTCATGCAATATGGCCTGGTGGTCGAGCAGGGCCCGGCGGTCGAGGTTCTGAACCGCCCGCAGCACGCCTATACCAGGCAGCTCATCGCCGCCGTGCCGCCGCTGAAGGCGCCGCCGCCACGGCCGATCTCCTCCGAACCGATCCTGACAATGCGGAATGTCTCCAAGACCTTCCGCACCGGCGGCTTCCTCGGCCGCGGCGTGCGCGTCACCCACGCGGTCAGGGACGTCTCGCTGGTGCTGCCGAAGGGCGGCACGCTCGGCATCGTCGGCGAATCGGGATCGGGCAAGTCGACGCTCGCCCGCTGCATCATCCGCCTGATCGATCCCGATACCGGGTCGCTGGTCCTCAATGGCAAGGATCTCGCCAAACTCAGCCGCGAGCAGATGCGCCAGGAGACCCGCCATATCCAGATGGTGTTCCAGGACCCCTACGGCTCGCTCAACCCGCGCCGCAAGGCCGGCGAACTCGTCGCCCAGGGCCCCATCGTCCACGGCATGGACCGGGCGGCGGCCCTCGCCAAGGCCAAGGAGCTCTTCGGCCTCGTGGGGCTCGATCCCGCCTCGACCGACCGCTATCCGCACGAGTTCTCCGGCGGCCAGCGCCAGCGCATCGGCCTCGCCCGCGCCCTGGCGCTGGAGCCCGAGGTGCTTGTCGCCGACGAGGCGGTCTCCGCCCTCGACGTCTCGGTGCAGGCGCAGGTGCTGCGGCTCCTCGCCGACCTGCGCGAGCGGCTCGGGCTCTCCATCGTCTTCATCACCCACGACCTCAGGGTCGCCGCCCAGGTCTGCGACCTCGTGGCGGTGATGAAGAGCGGCGAGGTGGTCGAGGCCGGCCCCATCGGCGAGGTCTTCGGCAATCCGCAGCATGCCTATACGCAGGCACTTCTCGCCTCGATCCCGGGCCGCGAGTTCGGTCTCAGCCGGGATGCGGCGCTGGCCTGACCTCGCCCCGCGCGGCAGCCTTGCATGCGGGTACCCGGCGGGTGACTTTCCAAGGGCGGCGCGGGCTCCTAAGGTCCGCAGCCCTGAAGCGCCACGAGCGGGCCGTCCATGGTCGATATCGCCACCCGGGTCTACAATCACACGTGGAAGCTGGACCCGATCATCCGGTCGCTGCTGGATTCGGACTATTACAAGTTCTCGATGCAGCAGCTCATCCGGCGCTTCCACCCGGAGGTGACGGCGACCTTCGCGCTCAGCAACCGCACCCGGACGATCCACCTCGCCGAGGTGATCGACGAGCGTGAATTGCGCGAGCAACTCGACCATGTCCGCGACCTCAGGTTCAAGCCGAAGGAACTGATCTGGCTGGCCGGCAACACCTTCTATGGCCGCGAGCGCATCTTCGGCCCGGATTATCTCGCGTTCCTCAAGGATTTCCGCCTGCCCGAGTACCAGCTCGAGAAGCGCGACGGGCAATATGAGCTGACCTTCGCCGGCAAATGGGCCGAGACGACGATGTGGGAGGTCCAGGCCCTCGCCATCATCAACGAACTGCGCGCCCGCGCCACCATGCGCACCCTGTCCAAGCTCGAGCTCGACATCCTCTACGCCAATGCCAAGGCCAAGGCCTGGGAGAAGATCAAGCGGCTGCGCCGCCTGAAGGACGAGGTCGGCACGCTGAAGATCTCCGATTTCGGCACCCGTCGCCGCCACGGCTTCCTCTGGCAGCAATGGATGATGGAGGCCATGGCCGACGCCCTCGGCCCCGACGTCTTCACCGGCACCTCCAACATGAAGCTCGCCATGGACCTCGGCCTCGAGGCCATCGGCACCAATGCCCATGAACTGCCCATGGTCTACGGGGCGCTGGCGCAATCGGACGAGGACCTGCTCAAGGCGCCCTACAAGGTGCTGGAGGACTGGGCGCGCATCTATGACCAGAACATGCGCATCATCCTCCCCGATTGCTTCGGCACGGCGCATTTCCTCGCCCACGCCCCCGACTGGGTCGCCGACTGGACCGGCGCGCGGCCCGATTCCAAGGACCCGACCGAGGGCACCGAGGAACTCGTCGCCTGGTGGCGCGCCAAGGGTCGCGACCCCGCCAAGAAGCTCGTCATCCTGTCCGATGGCATGGACATCGATTCCATCGAGGCGACGGCCCGCCGCTTCACCGGCGAGGTGCGCATCGGCTATGGCTGGGGCACCAACCTGACCAATGACTTCAAGGGCTGCGTGCCGAACGGCGATCCCGACGCGCTGGCGCCGATCTCGGTCGTCTGCAAGGTGATCGAGGCCAATGGCCGCCCGGCTGTGAAGCTCTCCGACAATCCCCTGAAGGCCACCGGTCCGGCGGAGGAGATCGCCCGCTATCGCCGGGTCTTCGGCACCATCGGCATGAAAGCCCATCCCGTCCTCGTGTGACGGGGGCACACCCACCCAGCGGAGCCAGACCCATGCATGACCTCACCGGCAAGGTGGCCTTCATCTCCGGAGCCGGTTCGGCGGGGGAGGGCTGGGGCAACGGCAAGGCCACCGCGGTGCTGCTCGCCCGCCAGGGCGCCACCGTCTACGGCACCGACATTACCCTCGCCGCGGCGGAAGAGACGCAGCGGCTGATCGCGGCGGAGGGCGGCACCGCCGTCGCCCGCGCCGTCGACATGACGCAGGCCGGGGAGGTCGAGGCGGCCGTCGCCGACTGCCTCGCCCGCTTCGGGCGCATCGACATCCTGATCAACAATGTCGGGGGATCGGCGCCGGGAGACCCGGTGACGATGAGCGAGGAGGTCTGGGACCTCCAGCTCGACCTCAACCTGAAGACCGCCTTCCTCGCCTGCAAATACGTCATCCCGGCGATGCAGCGGCAGGGCGGCGGCGCCATCGTCAACCTGTCGTCCATCGCCGGGGTGCGCATCCTGCCCGACCGGCCGCACGTCGCCTATACGACCACCAAGCTCGGCATTCTCGGCTTCTCGCGCTCCATCGCGGTGACCTATGCGAAGCAGGCCATCCGCTGCAACACGGTCATCCCCGGCCTCATGCACACGCCGCTGGTCGAGCACCGGCTGGCGAAGCAGGTCGCCGGCGGCGACGTCGCGGCGCTCATCGCCTCCCGCAACGCGCAGGTGCCGACGGGCAGGATGGGGGATGCCTGGGACGTGGCGCAGGCCGTGCTGTTCCTCGTCTCCGACGAGGCGCGCTATGTCACGGCGGCGGAGATCGCGGTGGATGGCGGGCTGTCGGCGGCGAGCCGGTAGAGGCCTGCCGCCGAGCTACTCCGCCGCGGCCTTCGGCGCGAAGCTCCCCCGCGCGTGCCGCTTCGGCTTGGCCGCCACCTTCAGCGCCTCGAAATCCGCCCGGTCCTTCACCGTATTGCGCAGCGCCTGGTCCTTGCCGGGCTGATATTGCGGCGGCTGGTGGATGTCGACGCCGTACCAGGCCGCCGCCTTCAGCATGAAGGCGGGGTCGGCGAGATGCGGGCGGCCGAGGGCGACGAGATCGGCGCGGCCGGCGGCGAGGATCGTGTTCATCTGGTCGGCGGAGGTGATGTTGCCGACGCACATGGTCTTCACCTCGGCCACATTGCGGATGGCGTCGGAGAACGGCGTCTGGAACATGCGGCCATAGACCGGCCGGCTCTTCGGCGTGGTCTGCCCCGTCGAGACGTCGACGAGATCGACGCCGGCCTCGGCGAAGGCGCGGGCGATGGCGATGGCCTCGGCCTCGGTGATGCCGCCGTCGGCCCAGTCGGTGGCCGAGATGCGCACCGCCATGGGCTTCTCCGCCGGCCAGGCGGCGCGCATCGCCGCGAAGACACGGAGCGGGAAGCGCAGGCGGTTTGCGAGGCTGCCGCCATAGGCGTCCGTGCGCTGGTTGGTCAGCGGCGAGAGGAAGGAGGCGAGGAGATAGCCATGGGCGCAGTGCAGCTCCAGCATGTCGAAGCCGCAGCGCGCCGCGCGCTGCGTCGCCGCGACGAACTCGGCGGTGATGCGCGCCATGCCGGCCTCGTCCAGCTCCGCCGGCACCTGGCTTTCGGGATAGTAGGGAAGGGGGGAGGCGGAGACGATCGGCCAGGCCCCATCGGTGAGCGGCCGGTCCATGCCCTCCCACATCAGCTTCGACGCGCCCTTGCGGCCGGCATGGCCGAGCTGCAGGCAGACCTTCGCCTGCGAGTTCGCATGGGCGAAGCCGACGATGCGCGCCCAGGCCGCCTCCTGTTCGTCGGACCAGAGCCCGGCACAGCCCGGCGTGATGCGGGCATCCGGCGCGACGCAGACCATCTCGGTATAGACGAGCCCGGCGCCGCCGATGGCGCGGGCGCCATAGTGCACCACGTGCCAGTCGGTCGGCATGCCCTCGACCGCCGAATACATGCACATGGGCGAGACCACTGCGCGGTTCGGCACCGTGAGGCCCCGCATGGTGAGCGGCTGGAACAGCGGCGGGCGGGGCCTGGCGACATCAGCGCCGGCCACGCCTTCCGCGAACATCCGGTCGGTCTCGGCGACGAAGTCCGGGGCGCGCAGCTTCAGGTTCTCGTAGGTGATCGCCTTGGACCGGGTCATCAGGCCGAAGGCGAACTGGCGCGGATCCATGTCCCAGAAGCGCTCGACATGTTCGAACCAGACCAGCGAGACGTCGGCGGCGTGCTGGGTGCGCTCCACCTCCTCGCGCCGGTCGGTCTCGTAAGAGGCGAGCGCCTCGGCCACCGTGCCCTTGGCGCGCAGGGCGTCGAACAGGGCGATGGAATCCTCCATCGCGAGCTTGGTGCCGGCGCCGATCGAGAAATGCGCCGTGCCCTTGGCATCGCCCATCAGCACCACATTGTCCTTCACCCAGCGCTTGGAGCGGATCATCGGGAATTGCCGCCACAGCGAGCGGTTGGTGATGAGCGGATGGCCGGCGAGTTCCTCGGCGAAGACGCCCTCGAGGAAGCGGGCGGAGGCTTCCTCGTCCATCACGTCGAGCCCGGCGCGCGCGAAGGTCTGCGGATCGGTCTCGATGACCCAGGTCGAGCGGCCCGGCTCGTACTGGTAGGTGTGGGCGATGAAGATGCCGAATTCCGTCTCACGGAAGAAGAAGGTGAAGGCGTCGAGCTCGCGGGTGGACCCGAGCCAGGTGAAGCGGTTGGGGCGCAGGTCCACCTCGGGCTGGAAGTGGTCGCGGCTCGCCTCACGGATGCGCGAATTGATGCCGTCCGAGGCGACGACGAGATCGTAGCCGGCGAAGGCGGCGAGATCCGGCTCCACCTCGGTCTGGAACTGCATGGCGACGCCGAGCTGGCGCGCCCGGTTCTGCAGCAGGATCAGCAGGGTCTGGCGCGAGCAGCCGCAGAAGCCGTTGCCGCCGATGCGGTGCACCGTGTCCTTGAAGCGAACCTCGATGTCGTCCCAATAGGCGAAGTTCTCGGTGATGGCGCGGTAGCTCTCCGCGTCGTAGCGCTCGAAAATGTCGAGCGTCGCGTCGGAGAAGACCACGCCGAAGCCGAACGTGTCGTCCGGGCGGTTGCGCTCGAAGACGGTGATCTCCGCCGCGGGCTGCCATTTCTTCATCAGGATGGCGAAATAGAGCCCGCCGGGTCCGCCGCCGATCACCGCGATGCGCATGGGATCACTCCTCTCGATGGCCCGGGGGCAGGTCATGGCTCATACAAAATAGTTTAGGCTTAAAATAATCGCCGGCAAGGCGGGGCAACCCACTTGCCCGAAAATATTTGAAGCTTAAAACATTCGGGCAGGAGGCCACGATGCCGACGGATTCCGCCGCCTCATTATCCCCCGTGATGCCGCTCACCGGCAGGCGTGCGCTCGTCACCGGGGGCGGACGCGGCATCGGCCGGGCCATTGCCGCGGCGCTGACGGCGCAGGGCGCCGACGTCACCGTCCTCGGCCGCAGCGCCGCAGCCCTCGACGCGACGGTGGCGGCGGGCGACGCGGTCCGCGCCATCGCCTGCGACGTCACCGACCGGGCCGCGCTGGCGACGGCCATCGCCTCGGCGGGCGATCTCGACATTCTCGTCAACAATGCCGGCCATGCCGAGACCGCGTCGATCCGGCGCATGGAGGCCGCGCTCTTCGACCGGATGATCGCGCTCAACCTCACCGCCGTCTTCGACGGCATCCACGCCGTCCTGCCGGGCATGGTGGCGCGTGGGTCCGGGCGCATCGTCTCCGTCGCCTCCACCGCCGGCCTCACCGGCTATCCCTATGTCTCCGCCTATTGCGCCGCGAAGCACGGCGTCGTCGGCCTGACGCGGGCGCTCGCCAGGGAGGTCGCGACCTCCGGCGTCACCGTCAATTGCGTCTGCCCCGGCTTCACCGAGACCGACCTCGTCGCCGGTTCCGTCGACACGATCGTGGCGAAGACCGGCCGCACCGCGGAGGCGGCCCTCGCCGACCTGACCAAATCCATGCCCATCGGCCGCCTGATCAAGCCGCAAGAGGTTGCGGGCGCCGTGCTCTGGCTCGTCTCCGATCAGGCCGCCGCCGTCACCGGCATCGCCCTGCCGGTGGCGGGCGGAGAGATCTGAAGGAAACGCCGAAGGACATGTCGATGCAGCCCGCCACCCACCGCATCCCGCACCGCCAGAACCTCGCCGAATGGCAGGCGACGCACTTCCTCTGGGAGGTGACCGGCAAGGTCGCGACCATCACGCTGAACCGGCCCGACAAGAAGAACCCGCTGACCTTCGAGAGCTATGCAGAACTCGGCGACCTCTTCCGGGCGCTGGCCTTCGATACCTCCGTCAAGGTGGTGGTGGTGACCGGCGCCGGCGGCAATTTCTGCGCCGGTGGCGACGTCTTCGAGATCATCGAGCCTCTGACCGGCCGCGACATGCCGGGCCTCCTGCAGTTCACCCGCATGACCGGCGATCTGGTCAAGGCGATGCGCGCCTGCCCGCAGCCGATCATCTCTGCCATCGACGGCATCTGCGTCGGCGCCGGTGCCATCATCGCCATGGCCTCGGATCTGCGCGTCGGCACGGCGAAGACCAAGGTCGCCTTCCTCTTCAACAAGGTCGGGCTCGCCGGCTGCGACATGGGCGCGTGCTCCATCCTGCCCCGCATCATCGGCCAGGGCCGCGCCTCCGAGCTGCTCTATACCGGCCGGATGATGGGCGGCGAGGAGGGCCATGCCTGGGGCTTCTTCAACCGCCTCGCGACCCCCGACACGGTACTGGCCGAGGCGAGGGCCATGGCGGGCGAGATCGCCGACGGTCCGACCTTTGCCAATTCCATCACCAAGCGCATGCTGCACATGGAATGGGCCATGTCGGTCGACGAGGCCATCGAGGCCGAGGCGATGGCGCAGGCGATCTGCATGGACACCAAGGACTTCCGCCGCGCCTTCGAGGCCTTCGCGGCGAAGACCAAGCCCGTCTTCGAAGGGGATTGAGCGGATGGCCACTGCGCTTGGAATGGCCCCACCCGCACCCTCCCCTCGCTGGCGCGAGGAGAGGGGGACTTCCACCTCGCGCCCCGTTCGTTCGGGTTGGGCCAGGCCAAGCCGTTGGTTTGCAGATGCGACGCCGAAGCCCCCCTCCCCGCGTGAGCGGGGAGGGTTGGGGTGGGGTCCTTCATTCTGTCGGAGGCCCTGTGACGCTCCCCGCTGACCTCCTCTCGCTGCCCTTCTTCGAGGACCGCCACCGCGACTACGCCGCGCGCCTCGCCGACTGGGCTGGCCGCACCGTGCCCGGCCTCGTCGACCACGACGACGTCGACGGCTCCTGCCGCCGCCTCGTCGCCGCCATGGGTGAAGCGGGCTGGCTGCGCGCCTGCGTGCCCGCCGACCAGGGCGGCCTGACGCCGGCCCTCGACGTGCGCACCCTCTGCATCACCCGCGCGACCCTCGCCTATGTCGAGGGCCTCGCCGACTTCGCCTTCGCCATGCAGGGCCTCGGCACCGGCGTCGTCTCGCTCTTCGGCACGGCAGAGCAGAAGGCCCTCTGCTGCCCGCCGGTGCGCGACGGCAAGGCCATCGCCGCCTTCGCTCTCTCCGAGCCCGATGCCGGCTCCGACGTCGCCGCCATGTCCACCACCGCGACGCGCCTTGACGACGGCTGGCGGCTCGATGGCGTCAAGACCTGGATCTCCAACGGCGGCATCGCTGATCGCTACATCGTCTTCGCACGCACCGGCGAGGCGCCGGGAGCGCGCGGCATCTCCGCCTTCATCGTCCCCGCCGACGCAGCCGGCCTGTCCATCGCCGAGCGCATCGACGTCATCGCGCCCCATCCGCTGGCCACCCTGCTCTTCGAGGATTGCCGTCTGCCGGCGGATGCCCTGATCGGCAAGGCCGGCGGTGGTTTCGCCATGGCCATGGCCAATCTCGACATCTTCCGCCCCACCGTCGCCGCCGCCGCCCTCGGCATGGGCCTGCGCGCCCTGGACGAGGCGACGCAGCGGGCGCGGAGCCGGCGAATGTTCGGCGCCCCGCTCGCCGACCTGCAACTGACCCAGGCCTCGCTCGCCGACAGTATCGCCGAGCTCGAGGCCGCGGCGCTGCTCGTCTTCCGCGCCGCCTGGGCCAAGGACCAGGGCAAGCCGCGCATCACGAAAGAGGCGGCCATCGCCAAGATGGTCGCCACCGAAAACGCCCAGAAGGTCATCGACCGGGCGATCCAGATCTTCGGCGGCCTGGGCGTCAAGAAAGGCGAAAAGGTGGAGGAACTGTACCGGGAGATCCGCGCCCTGCGCATCTACGAGGGGGCGTCCGAAGTCCAGAAGGTCGTCATCGCCAGGGCCCATCTCGCCGAGGCGGAAGCCGCGGCGCATTCCAAGGCAGCCGGATAGGAGCGTCCGATGACGGGATCGGTGACAGGATCGGTGGTGACGCTGCGGTCGGGGGTGGTTTCCGCCCATGTCGACACCTTCGCCGCGCGCGGCCTGCCGCCGCCGGAACTGCAGCCGGCCTTCCTGTTCGACAGGCCCGAACTCGTCTATCCCGAGCGGCTGAACTGCGTCACCGCATTCGTCGACAGCCATGTCGCGGAGGGCCGCGGCGGCCGCACCGCGATCCTCGCGCCTGGCGGGCTGCACTGGACATATGCCGATCTCGCAGCGGAAGTGAACCGCGTCGCCAACGTGCTGACCGGCTCCCTCGGCATGGTGCCCGGCAACCGGGTGCTGCTGCGCGCGCCGAACAACCCGACCATGGTCGCCGCCTATCTGGCGGTCATCAAGGCCGGCGGCATCGTCGTCGCCACCATGCCGCTGCTGCGCGCCAAGGAACTCGGCCAGATCGTCGACAAGGCGGAGATCGCCCTCGCCCTCTGCGATGACCGGCTGACCGACGAACTGACCAGGACGGCCGCCGGCTCGCGCTTCCTGAAACAGGTGGTGACCTTCTCGGCGCTGCGCGAGGAGGCCGCCGGCGCCTCCGCCGATTTCGCCCCGGTCGACACCGCCCGCGACGACGTCTGCCTCTTCGGCTTCACGTCTGGCACGACGGGCGAGCCGAAATGCACCATGCATTTCCACCGCGACCTCCTCGCCATCTGCGACGCCTATGCCGGCAACGTCTTGCGGCCGACCGCCGACGACCGCTTCATCGGCTCGCCGCCGCTGGCCTTCACCTTCGGCCTCGGCGGCCTCGTGCTCTTCCCCCTCCGCGTCGGCGCCTCGACGGTGCTGGTGGAAAGGGCCTCGCCCGCCGACCTCCTGCCCGCCATCGCGACGTTCCGGCCGACCATCTGCTTCACCGCGCCGACTGCCTACCGCGCCATGATCCCGCTCCTCGGCGACCATGACTGGCGCTCCCTCAGGAAATGCGTCTCGGCCGGCGAGGCCCTGCCCAAGGCGACCTTCGACGCCTGGCAGGCCGCAACGGGCCTGACGCTGATGGACGGCATCGGCGCCACCGAGATGCTGCACATCTTCATCTCGGCCCCCGAGGCGGCGATCCGCCCTGGTGCCACGGGCAAGCCGGTCCCCGGCTACGAGGCCAAGGTCATCGGCGCTGACGGCGAGGACCTGCCTCCCGGCACGCCCGGCCGCCTCGCCGTGCGCGGGCCGACCGGCTGCCGCTATCTCGCCGACGCGCGGCAAACAAATTATGTGGCGAACGGCTGGAACATCACCGGCGATGCCTACAAGATGGATGCGGACGGTTATTTCTTCTTTCAGGCGCGCACCGACGACATGATCGTTTCCGCCGGCTACAACATCGCCGGGCCGGAAGTGGAAGACGCCCTGCACAAGCATCCGGCGGTGGCCGAGTGCGGCGTGGTGGGTGCGCCCGACGAGGCGCGCGGCCAGATCGTCAAGGCATTCGTGGTGCTGCGGCCGGACAGCGTGGCGTCGGCAAGCCTGATCGAGGAATTGCAGGATTTCGTCAAGAACAGCATCGCTCCCTACAAATATCCACGCGTGGTCGAGTTCGTCGCCGCCCTGCCGCGCACGGAGACCGGCAAGCTGCAGCGCTTCAAGCTGCGAGGGCAAAAATCATGATGGGCTGCGATATTTCAAAAATACCGCCATGATCCCGCTCGACACGCTCGCAGTTTTTTTCGCCGCCTCGGTAGTGCTGGGACTTTCGCCGGGGCCGGACAATATATTCGTGCTGACGCAGTCGGCGCTGCGCGGGCCGGCGGCGGGGCTGATCGTCACCGTCGGCCTGTGCACCGGGCTGGTGGTGCATACCA
>NZ_JAUYFA010000017.1 GCF_030691135.1 Phreatobacter sp. | reverse complement strand
CATCACCGTCCTGTTCTTCGCGACCTACATGCTGCCGCTCTTCCTGGAGCGTTCGCCGGACGCCATGGTGCGCGTCCTGGTCGGCGTTTCGGTCTTCTCCGGGGCCTATATGGCCGAGACGATCCGCGGCGGCCTGCAGGCCATCCCGAAGGGCCAGTTCGAGGGTGCGATGGCCCTCGGGCTGAACTATCCGCGCATGATGAGCCTGATCGTCATGCCGCAGGCGCTGAAGCTCGTGATCCCGGGTATCGTCAACGCCTTCATCGGCCTGTTCAAGGACACCACGCTGGTGTCCATCGTCGCCATCTTCGATCTGCTCGGCGGCATCAGGGCCGGTTTCACCGACCCGCAATGGGCCAGCCCTGTGACACTTTATACCGGCTTCGCTTTCGCCGGGATCATCTACTTCGCTTTCTGCTATTTCATGTCCCGCTACTCGATCTTCGTCGAGAACCGCCTCAACACCGGACGCCGCCGCTAAGAACGGCCCACCGTCAAACTGGATCCTAGGAGTTCTGAATGGCCAGTGCTTCCGTCGCGAAGATGCCGACCACGACAAACGAGATCGCCGTCTCCATCACCGGCATGCACAAGTGGTATGGAGAATTCCATGTCCTGAAGGACATTAACCTGACCGTGCAGCGCGGCGAGCGCATCGTCATCTGCGGGCCGTCGGGCTCGGGCAAGTCGACGATGATCCGCTGCATCAACCGGCTCGAGGAGCACCAGCAGGGCACGATCGTCGTCGACGGGATCGAACTGACGAACGATCTCAAGAAGATCGACGAGATCCGTCGTGAGGTCGGCATGGTGTTCCAGCACTTCAACCTATTTCCGCACCTGACCATCCTCGAGAACTGCACGCTGGCGCCGATCTGGGTGAAGAAGATGCCCAAGAAGGACGCCGAAGAGGTGGCGATGCACTACCTCAAGCGCGTGCGCATCCCCGAGCAGGCGCTGAAATACCCAGGCCAGCTTTCGGGCGGCCAGCAGCAGCGCGTTGCCATCGCGCGGGCGCTCTGCATGAGCCCGAAGATCATGCTGTTCGACGAGCCGACCTCCGCCCTCGACCCGGAAATGGTCAAGGAGGTGCTGGACACGATGGTGGGCCTCGCCGAGGAGGGCATGACCATGCTCTGCGTCACCCACGAAATGGGTTTCGCGCGCCAGGTCGCGAACCGGGTGATCTTCATGGATTACGGGCAGATCATCGAGATGAACGAGCCGGCGCCGTTCTTCTCTAACCCGCAGCATGAGCGCACGAAGCTGTTCCTCAGCCAGATCCTGCATTGATCGGCAACGCACCGGAGGGGAATTGGTGACGGGTCTGGCAGCTCATGTGCTTCCGCTCCTGGCGGCTGCGGGCCTCGGACTTCTCGCCGGGGCCCTTTTGGCCGAGGACCGGTTGCTGGTGCCCTACTGGCGCACGCTGCCGGCCGAGACCTTCTTTGCGTTGCACCCGACCTTTGGACCGCTTCTCTACAGGTTCTTCACGCCGCTGACGATCGCGGCTCCGCCTGCAGCCGTTCTGGCTGCCATCCAGGTCGCCCTTCAGTCTGGCAGCCTCTCGGCCCGCGGCCTCTCGGCCATCGGGGCGGCGGTGCTGGCCTGCAGTCTGATCGGCATCTATCTCGGGTTCTTCAAGGCGGCGAACGAAGCATTTATACGGCACGCGGTGTCGGCCGCGGAATTGCCGGCTGCTCTCGCCCGCTGGGCGTCCTGGCACCGAGCGCGCGTCATCGTCTGCCTGTCCGCCTTCGGGTTGTCGCTCGGGACGCTGGTCGCCTGAGAACCGCAGCCCTTGAGCCTACTTTCCCGGCCCGGTCGCCACCGGGCAGTCGTCGCGGGCGCCCCATTCGCTCCAGGAACCGTCGTAGAGGCCGGCCGGCTGCTTGCCGAGGGCGTCGAGACCGAGCCAGAGGATGCCGGCGGAGACACCGGACCCGCAGCTGGTGATAACCGGCTTGTCGAGGTCGACGCCCGCGGCGGTGAAGGCGGCGCGGATGCGCTCCTGCGAGACGAGCCTGCCGCCTTCGACAAGGGCGGAGGAGGGGACGTTGAAGGAGCCGGGCATGTGGCCGCCCCGGAGGCCGGCACGCGGCTCCGGCGCCTCGCCGCGGAAGCGGTCGGCGGGGCGGGCATCCACAACCTGGGCCTTCCCGCTCGCCAGGGCCTTCTTGACGTCACCGAGATCGGCGACGGCGCCGTGGTTCTGCCGGGCGGTGAGGTGGCGCGCCTCGCGCGGGCGGGCCGGGCCGGTCTCGACCTCGCGGCCCTCGGCGATCCATTTCGGCAGGCCGCCGTCGAGGATGAAGACGCGCTCGATGCCGAAGCTGCGGCACATCCACCAGACGCGGGGCGCCGAGAACAGGCCGAGGGAATCGTAGACGAGAACGGACTTGCCGTCGCCGATGCCGAGCTTGCGGCAGGCGGCGGAAAAGACCGTCGCCGAGGGCATCATGTGCGGCAGGTCTGAATCCGGGTCCTTGACGACGTCGATGTCGAAGCGCTGCGCACCGGGGATATGGGCCTCGCGGAATTCCGCGTCCGCGTCCCGCTTCATGGTCGGCAGGAAGTAGGAACCGTCGAGGATGACGAGGTCGGGATAGCCGAGATGGTCGGCGAGCCAGTCGGTCGATCGCAGCCAGGGCGAGGGCAGAGTGGTCACGGGTGTCGTCTCCTCATGCGAACACGACGCGCACGCGCCGGTTCTGCTTGCCTTTTTTCTCTATGGCCGACACGGACATCCGCCCGATCTCGCCGGTCCGGCGCACATGGGTACCGCCGCACGGCTGGAGATCGAGGCCGGCGATCTCCACCAGCCGCACCTTGCCCGAACCCATCGGCGGTTTCACGGCCATGGTCTTGACCAGACCCGGATTGGCTTCGAGTTCGGCATCGGTGATCCAACGGTCGGTCACGGCGGCATCCTGTCCGATCAGTTCGTTGAGCTTGTCGGTGAGGGTGTCGCGGTCGAGCCCGGATTCGGGGATATCGAAATCGAGCCGGCTCTCCTCGGCGCCGATCGATCCGCCCGTCACGGGATAGGGCAGGACGACCGAGAGGAGATGCAGGCCCGTATGCATCCGCATCCGGGCGTGGCGCGTCGGCCAGTCGATCCGCGCCACGAGGCGCGTTCCGACGGCCGGAGGCGTCGCTCCGGGCGCGAGAACGTGAACGATGTCGCCCTTGGTGTCGCCGTAGACGGCGGTGGCGACGGCAAGCACCGTCGCCTCGACCTGCAGCGAGCCGCCGTCGCCGGGCTGGCCACCGCCGGTCGGATAGAAGACCGTGCGGTCGAGCGCGACGCCGACCGCGCCGTCCTTCTCGGAGATGGCGATGACCACCGCCTCGCATTCGGCGAGATAAGAGTCGTCGCGAAACAGGAACTCAGTGGGCATCAGGTCACCGGCAGGAGGTCGAGGAGGGGCAGTGCCGGCTGTTCGAGCAGCGGGGGAACGGCGAGCCCCTTGCTGCGCAGGAAGGCGGGATCGTAGATCTTCGACGCATAGCGGAAGCCGTAGTCGCACAGAATGGTCACGATGGTATGGCCTGGACCCAGGTGGCGGGCAAGGCGGATGGCCCCGGCCACATTGACGCCCGAGGAGGGGCCGACGCACAGGCCCTCGTGGGCCAGCAGGTCGAACATGATGGGGATCGCCTCCGTGTCGGGAATCTGGAAGGCGACGTCGACAGGAGCGCCCTCGATATTGGCCGTCACGCGGCCCTGGCCGATCCCCTCGCTGATCGAGGAGCCGCTGGATTTCAGTTCGCCGCTGGTGAACCAGGAATACATGGCGGCTCCCATCGGATCGGCACAGCCGATCGTCACCGCCGGTGATCTGTCCTTCAGTGCCATGGCGGTTCCGGCGAGCGTCCCGCCCGACCCGATGGCGCAGATGAAGCCGTCGACCCGGCCCCCCGTATCGCGCCAGATTTCCGGACCGGTGGTTTCGACATGGGCCAGGCGGTTGGCGACATTGTCGAACTGGTTGGCCCAGAAGGCGCCGTTGGCATTCTCCCGCGCCAGCCGTTCGGCGACCCGCGCCGACACCTTCACGAAATTGTTCGGATCGGCGTAGGGGACCGCGGGGACCTCGAGCAGGCGCGCGCCGAGTTGGCGCAACGTGTCCTTCTTCTCCCGCGACTGGGTTTCCGGAATGACGATGACGCAGTCGAGGCCGAGGGCCCGGCCGACCATGGCGAGGCCGATGCCGGTATTGCCCGCCGTCCCTTCGACGATGGTGCCGCCGGGGCGCACGAGCCCCTTCGCCATCGCGTCGCGCACCAGATAGAGCGCGGCACGGTCCTTGACGGACTGGCCGGGGTTCATGAATTCGGCCTTGCCGAGGATGGTGCAGCCGGTCTCCTCGCTCGCCCGGGCGAGGCGGATGAGCGGCGTATTGCCGATGGCATCGACGACATTGGCTGCAAATGACATGCGAAGGCTATTCTCCTGGCCGGGACGCTATCCGAGCGCCGGCTGCCGCTCAACCCCGCGCAATGTCCGCCAGGATGCGGCCTGGATCAGTCGCGGCGATAGACCATCTGCCTGACGTCGATGCCGCCGGTCCGGAACCCGGCCTCGCAATAGCAGAGGTAGTAAAGCCACATGCGGCGGAAGCGCTCGTCGAAGCCGAGCGGTACGAGGCCCGCCCAGGCCGCGGTGAAGCTGCCGGCCCAGGCATGGAGCGTGCGGGCGTAGTCCCCCCCGAAGCCCAGTTCGCCCTCGACGCTGAGACCGCTGCGCCGGGGAATGTCGCGCATGTGGGTCGGCGTCGGCAGCATGCCACCGGGGAAGATATAGGCGCGGATGAAGTCGATCTCGCGGACGTAGTTGCCGAAATAGCCCTCGTCGATGGTGATCACCTGAAGGCCGGCACGGCCGCCAGGCCTGAGGCAGGCGGCGACCTTGTCGAAATAGGTCTGCCAATATTCCTTGCCGACCGCCTCGAACATCTCGATGGAGGCGACGGCGTCGTAGCGTCCCTGCTCGTCGCGATAGTCCTGGAGCTTGATCGTGACGCGATCGGCAAGACCGGCCTCGTCCATGCGTCGCGTCGCGTGGGTGAACTGCTCTTGCGACAGCGTGAGGCCGGTGACGAGCGCGCCGAATTCGCGGGCCGCGACTTCGGCGAAGCCGCCCCAGCCGCAGCCGATTTCGAGCACGTGATCACCCGGTTTCAGCATCAGGTCGCGCGCCAGGCGGCGATACTTGGCGAGTTGGGCCTCTTGCAGCGTCTCGTCGCCGCGCTCGAACAGTGCCGAGGAATAGGTCAAGGAGGGGTCGAGCCATTCGCGGTAGAAGGCGTTCCCGAGGTCGTAATGGGCCGCAATGTTCCGCCTGGCCTGGGTGCGGGTGTTGCGGTTGCGCCAGTGACGATAGCGCTGAAGCACACGGGCGATCGGATTGAAGCGGGTCAGGTTGCGCACCGCGTCCATGTTGAACGCGAAGAAGTGGAGGAAGCCGGAGAGATCGGGCGTATCCCACTCACCACGGATGAAGGCCTCGGCAAAGCCGACATCGCCGTCGAGAATGAGCCGCCGCGCGAATTTCAGGTCATGGACGACCATCTCGGCACTCGGTCCAGGCTCGGCGCCGCGGAACAGAAGGCGTCGACCGTCCGGCAGGCGCAGCGTCATCTGGCCGTAGCGGATGTTCAGGGGGTAGCCGAGGGCGAGGCGCAACAGCGAAGGGAGTCCCGCCGTGGCACGGCGCAGGCTCTCCCTCGTGACCTCGATGGTTTCAGCGAAACGGGCGGCGGGCCGGCTTGTCATGCTCATCGCGACGCTCTTCCGTTCATTCGGAATGTATCGAAGGCGCGGGAGACGCGCGATCTCGCAAACCGGTGCAGACAGAGCGGCTGAGCCGCAAGGTCAATCTGCAGGCGAGGTCGATCTCTGGCACCACCGGTAGACTAGGCAATTTCATAAATCCTTCAATGCCGCCGGGGTTCCCGACAGGGGGATGTGGAAGCGGAAGAGGGAAGGGAGGCGCGCTCATGCGGCCGCAGCGTCGCGAATCTCGGCCAGGGCGGCGAGGGCACGCTGGCGCGCGGCGTCGTGGTCGACGACCGGGTACGGATAGGTCTCGCCGAGGCGGATGCCGGCCTTGGCGAGCACGACCGACGGCGCCTTCCAGGGCGCGTGGATCACGTCCTTCGGCAAGGCGGCGAGCTCGGGCACCCAGCGCCGGACATAGTCGCCGCGCGGGTCGAACTTCTCGCCCTGGAGAACCGGGTTGAAGATGCGGAAATAGGGCGCCGCATCCGCACCGGACCCGGCCACCCACTGCCAGCTCGCGGGATTGTTGGCGACGTCGGCATCGACGAGCGTGTCCCAGAACCAGCGCTCGCCGGCACGCCAGTCGATCAGCAGGTGCTTCACCAGAAAGGAGGCGACAACCATGCGGACCCGGTTGTGCATCCAGCCGGTCTGCCAGAGCTGGCGCATGCCGGCATCGACCAGCGGATATCCGGTGCTGCCGCGCTGCCAGGCCGCGAGCGCGGCCCCGTCGGTTCGCCAGGGGAAATGGTCGAAACGCGGCTGGAAATGGTCCTCGCACAGGCTCGGCCAGTGGAAGAGCAGGTGGTAGGCGAATTCGCGCCAGCCGATCTCGGCGAGAAACTTCGAAAGGTCTCGGCTGCCGTCGAGGCCGGCCGCCATGTGGGCCTGGTGCCAGATCTGGACCGGCGAGATCTCGCCGAAGCGCAGGTGCGGAGACAGCCGCGATGTGGACGGCCGGTCGGGCCGGTCGCGGTTGTCGGCATAGCCGCCGAGCGACTCGTCGAGGAAGGCGGCGAGGGCGCTCTGGGCGCCGGCCTCGCCGGGGCTCCAGGACGCGGGAAAGTCGCTTGCCCAGTTCGGCTGCGTCGGCTCCAGTGCCCAGTCGGCAAGATCCTCGCTCGCCAGGACGCCGCCGAAGGGCGCGAGCGTCGCGGGCGCATGCAGGGGCGCACGGATGTCGCCGAGGCGTTGATGGGCGCGCCAGAACGGTGTGAACACCTTCATCGGATCGCCCGCGCCGGACTTCACCTCCCAGGGTTCGCGCAGGAGGTTTCCCGGCAGGCTCGCCACCGCGATGCCGCGCGCGGCGAGATCCGCTTTCAGCGCTTTGTCGACCGCGATGCCGCCGGCATCGTAGCGCCGGTTCCATAGCACCGTCCCGGCGCCGCTGGCGGCGATGACCCCCGCGATGACCTCCGAGGCTGCTCCTGATCTCAGCACGAGGCGCTGGCCGATGCGGCGCAGTGCGCCGTCGACGGCGCGCAGGCTCGCCGCCAGCCACCAGCGGGCGGCGGCGCCAAGGGGGCGTTGGCCGCGGGCAGGCTCCTCGCGGATGTAGAGACAGATCACCGGCGCGCCGGTGTCCGCTGCCTGCGCGAGCGCCGGATGGTCCGCGAGGCGGAGATCATCACGAAACCAGACGATGACAGGAGCTTGCGACATGAACGCCTTACGGGCGCCCAGCGTGGCCGGTTCACCGACAGGCTGGTGAATTCGTCCGGACATCACACACGCGAACTCGTCCGGTAGAACGGCTCGTGCCGCGCGGGGTCGATGTAGTCAGCATAGAAGCGGCGTACATGGGGCAGCAGCGCCTTGGAAAGCTGCCGGCGCTCCACCTCGTCATCGGCCAGCGCCTTGGCGAGGTCGTCGTGCAGAGCCTTCAGGGCCGCGTCGCGGTCGACGCGGGTGAAGCGGCCGTCGGCATAGATGATCTCGCCGTCGCACATCACCGTCCGCACGGCCGAGGGCTTGGCGCGCTGGACCAGCGCATCGAGAACCGGCGTTTCCGCATCGAGATAGGGATAGGCGACGGCGTTCCAGTCATAGAGGACGAGATCGGCAGCCTTGCCGACCTCGAGCGCGCCGATGGAAGCGCCATAGGGCGTCGTGGCGGCGCCGCCTTCCGTCGCCATGCGCAGGACCTGGGGGATGGTCGGCACTTCGGCCTCTTCCATTCCTGGCACGCGGTGGGCCCTCAACACCATGCGCAGTTCCTGCAGCATGTCGCGGTCGTCGTTGATGCCCGCCTCGTCGATGCCGACGGCGGTGCAGATGCCGCGCGCCTCGAAGGCATTGAGTGCCGCGACGCCGGAGCGCAGGCGGAAATTCGAGGAGCAGTTGTGGCAGATGCAGGCGCCGGCCTCGGCGACACGGTCGAGATCGCTCTCGCTGAGCCAGACACCGTGGCCGATGGTCAGGCGTCCGTTGACGAGACCGAACCGGTCGATGTGTTCGAGCGCCGTGCCGCCGCTGCGGCGGCGCGCATATTCCTTCTGATAGGCGGTCTCGACCAGATGCATGTGCAGCAGCGCATCGTGCTTCGCACCCATGTCGGCCAGTGCGGCGAGCGCCCGGTCCGAGCACCAGTGGAGATTGGCGGGGGCAAGCTGGATGCGGACGCGGCGCTTGCCGGCATTGCGTGCGAGCAGCGTCTCGAACAGACCCATGACTTCGTCGAGGCTGGTGCGGAACCGGTCGAAATAGCGCTTCATCGAGTCGCGCAGGGGCGCCGGCAAGGAGGCGACGAGGTCCTCGTCGGCGCGATAGACGAGACGGTTCTGGTCGCGCACCGAGTAGCAGTAGGACAGGCGCATGCCGATGTCCTCATAGGCGCGGATGACCTGGGAGCATTTGGCCTCGACTTCGGGCAGGGTGCCCGGCAGCAGGCTCTGGATGTGCTGGACGGTGGTGACGCCCGAACCGATCATCTCGAAGGCGGAATAGAGCGTATCGAGATAAAGATCGAGATTGCGGGTCACCATCCGCGTGATGAACCACAGTTCCAGCGGCATGTCGGGCGAGCCGAGCTGGACCGGTGTGAGGCCGACATGGTGATGGGCGTTGACGAAGCCCGGCAGCACCACCTCCGCGCCGGTACCGACCACGGCGACGGCCGGATGGCGGGCCTGTAGCGCGTCGAACCGATCGACCGCGACGATGACGCCATCCTCCTGCAGCAGCGCGCCATCCTCGATCTGGCGGCAGGCGAAGCGGTCGGCGAGGCCGGTGATCAGGGTGCGGCTGCGGATGATGGATGTGGCCATGGTGATTCCTGTCGCCGGCGCGGTCAGGCAGGCGACCATCACCCCCCGGGATTGGCAAGGGCGGAGCGGCGTCGGTGTCATTCCGCCGCGGTCTGATCCAGGTGTCCAGCCCGAATGACAGGGTTCAACGAACTGACATGAATGGTGGGCTAAAGGGATGTGAATGGGTCTGGGGCTGGGCTTTGAAAATTGCAGTCTGTACCAAGCACGACATCTTCGGCGCCATCGCGCTGAATTTGCTTCTTCCAGCGCTGCGCGACCACGATGTCGACGTGTTCTACAGCGTCAAGACGCGGGCAAGTGAAAACGAACTCGAGGACCTCCTGCTCCTCAAGATGCTTGAACGGGACATTCCGCTGGGCATGATCATGCCTCTGCTCGACCGCATCGGTGACACCGGCAGCTTCGAGACGTTCGAGGGGCTGCGCCGTCGCTACGGCTTCTCCGGCCGCCCGCTCCGCACTCTCAAGCCGGGGGAGGATGGTCGCCTCATCCACGAGTTCGAACCCGATCTCATCATCTCCGTGCGCTTCAGCCTGATCTTCAAGCCCGATCTCATTTCTCTGCCGCGGCATGGTGTCCTGAACGTCCATCCTGGACGGTTGCCCGAATATGGTGGTCTGTTCGCGCCGTTCCGGCAGATGCTCGCGGGCGAGCGGATGCTCGGCTGTACGGTCCATTTCGTCGATGAGGGCATCGACACCGGCCCGATCCTCGCCGTCGAGCAAGTGCCGTTCGATCCCAGCCGATCAATGTTCTGGCATGCCGCGCAACTCTACCCGGCAGGCCTGCGCCGGGTCATCCAGATGGTCGACGAACTCGCCGCCGGGCGTCCACTGCTGGCGATGCCTCAACCCTCCGACCGGCGCGGCTACTATAAGCTGCCGACCCGCGACGACTTCGCTCAATTCCGCGCCAAGGGCCTCAAAACGGCGACGCCGGAGGATTTTGCCGAAGTCGTTGGCCTGTTCTCGCCACCCGCCCGAAGCGAGGCGTTCGCCCTTTCGCCTGCAACAGCGTGATCGCGGCGACACCCTCGCCGCAAACCGGAGACTTCCATGCTCGGCAGCGGATCACTGGTCGTCAAGCTCGCCACGGCGATCATCGCGATCCTGATGAGTGCGGCTGCGCTCGCCACCGTTCTGAACCTGATGAAGTTCTCAAAGATTATCGAGGATCAGGAGGCCCGGCTTTATTCCTTCGTGGTCGCCGACATTTCCGACACGCTGGAGCGCGCCCTGGCCCTCGGCCTGCCGCTCGAGGTTCTGAGCAACGCCCAACAGGTCATCGACCGGCGTCGGGTTGATGACACCGCGGTCGTTCGGGTCAGCGTCGTCGATGCGAAAGGTCTGATCGTCTTCGATACCGATCGGGCCCAGATCTCCCAGAAGGCGGACAGGGGCTGGGGAATGCCGGCCGCCGGTCAGACAGCATGGCGTGGGTCCACTGCAGCTGTGTTCTTGGTGTCGACCCCGATCGTCAACACGTTCGGGCAGGCCGTCGGTTGGGTCGTCCTTGCCTATGAGCGCGCCGTCGTGACCCGAAAGGCCGTTTCCATCCTCCACTCGATGCTATCGGCCAGTCTCATCGCCATCAGCGCCGGGTCCGTCCTCGCTATTCTCGGCGTCTGGCTGCTCGCCCGTCGCCTGCGCGCGCTTTGGGTCAGCGCCGAACAGCAGTTGAGTCAGGCGCAGCTGGACACTCCGGTGAGCGCTGAGGAACCATCGAAGCCACCGGGTGACGAGATCGCCGTCGCTTCGTTCGTGCGCCGTTCGCAGAGTTCGCTGAGGGCGCTGAAGGCGGGTGAAAAATACGTCGAGACACTGCTGGTGCAGCCATGAGCGTCAGGCTGCCCTTCGTGCTCCGCTGGTTCGGGTCCGGTCTGGAAAGCCGGCTGGTCGCCTATCTCGTCGCCCTGGCTCTGGTCCTGATGGTCGCGACCACCGCCTATGTCTCGCACCGGGCCCTGAATTCCTTTCAGGACGAGATCATGCCGGCCTATGATCGCGAGGCTTATGTGGTGGGCCGTTCGGTGGTGCTCCATCTGACAAGAGCGATCGATCTCGGGATCGAGCCGACCGAATTCGTCGGGGTCGACGAGTTCTTCGAGCCGATCCGCCAGGCCAATCCGACTTTCAACTATATGGTCCTGGCTGATGAGGCCGGGCGAGAGCTGATCGCCTCGGGAACGCAGATCGATCTGTTCCGGCAAGCGCTCGCCGACGGGCGCATCCGGCTGTCGGCTACCGACAGTGTCGCAGTCTCTTCCGAAGGCCGGCAGCTGGCCGCGGCCGGCACCGTCACCTCGCTCGGCAACCTCGCCAACACGGCGATCCCGATCATCGCAGGTGGCCGGGTGCGCGGATGGCTCAACATCGGCGTCGATCGTTCCGAGATCGGAGTGATCTCGGCGGCCACCCGCTGGGATATCCTGATCGTTCTCCTGGTCTCGACGCTTACCGCCGTGGAGTTGCTTGGATTTCTGGTGGAGCGCTCACTCAAAGCCCCGCTGCGGACGGTGCAGGAAATCACCCGCCGGGTCGAGCATGGCGACTGGACGCATCGGGTCGAGACCACCACGCGGGACGAACTCGGCCGCCTTCTGTTGGCAATCAACGCCGTCATCAGGCGGGTCAACGACCACTGGGCGCAGTTCGTCTGGAAGGCCCACGAGGTCCGACGCGTCCAGCCGGCGCTGGCGGGCAAGATCGACTATGTGCTCGGTCGGTTCCGCAGCGGCTTCCATTTCGCAGATGGGCCGCTCGGTGTTATCCGCGACGTCGCCAGCCCGATCAACGCCCGCGTGCCGCTGTTCATATTCGTCTTCGCCGAGCAGCTTTCCACCTCGTTCATGCCGCTGTTCGCCAAACAGGTGCTCAGCCCGCTTCCCGGACTCAGCGAGAGTGTGATCATCGGCCTGCCGATCGTGGTCTTCGTCGCTGTGCTGGCACTGGTCACCCCCTATGGCGGCACGCTGGTCTCGCGCTACGGCGCAAGGCAGGTGTTTCTCATCGGTGCCGTCCCCGCAGCGATAGGCTACGCACTCGTGGCCACGGCAAACTCCGTTCCCGAGTTGATGCTCTGGCGCGGGTTGAACGGCGCCGGCTATGCCTTCATCACGATCGCTTGCCAGGGCTATCTCGCCGATAGCGCGACCCCCGAGCGGCGTGCTCGGATCATGGCCAATTTCGTCTTCGCCGTGATGACCGGGGCGGTCTGCGGCACCGCGATCGGCGCCGTACTCGCCGACCGCATCGGCTTCCGCGGGACCTTCCTTTGCTCGGCCGTTCTGGTTTTTCTCGCGGCGCTGTTCGTCTGGCGCAACATGGACACTGAGATCGGTCGGCGTACGGGCGAGGCGCCGGTCAAACTGCGGGATGCATGGCCCCTGCTGTTCAACCGCCGCTTCATGGCGCTGGTCGTCTTCGCAGCGATCCCGGCGAAGGTCGTGCTCTACGGTTTCATCTTCTATCTCGTGCCGCTCTATCTCTCGTCGCTGGATCTCAACCAGCCGCTGATCGGCCGCATCATGATGACCTATGGATTGACGATGCTGTTGACCATCTATCTGGGGGCCCAGCTGTCCGATCGGCTGGGTATCGCCTCCCAGGAGATTGTCTGGTGCGGTGTCGTCACCGGTCTCGGGATGCTCGCCGTCCTGCTGGTTCCCGCTCCTGCGACTGCGGTTCTCATTGCGATCATCCTCGTCGGACTTTGCCAGGGCCTTGCCTCGGCTCCGCTCCTGACCGTCGTTCCTGCATTGTGCCCGGAGGAGTGCGAAAAGCTCGGCCAGGCGACGCTCTTTTCGGTGATCCGCTTCGCCGAGCGTATCGGCAGTGTGCTGGGGCCGATCATCGCAGCCTTGCTGGTCACCGCCTTCGGTTTTCAGAATGCGATCCTTGCTATCGGCGCTCTTTCGGCGGTGACCGCGCTGTTCTTCGCCGCGCTGTCGTGGAGTGATAAACCAAAGCTGGCGCGGAGGGCGGCATGACCGGGTTCGATCGCAGAAACCTGCTCATTGCGGCGCCCATCGCCGTCGCGGCCCCGTTCCTGTCGCGCGCGCATGCGCAGAACCGGCCGCATCGCATTTACATGATGCTGTTCCGCGGCTGGGAGGAGGCTTGCGACGGTTTCCGTGACTTCTTCAAGAGCCGCGATATCGCCGTGGACCTCATCGTCCGCGATGCCCGACAGCAGCGCGCGGGGATCGAGGAGATGGTCCGCGAGGTCAAGCAGATGCGCCCCGATCTCGTCTATATCTGGGGCACGACCACAGCCGTGGTGGCGCTCGGCCCCTGGGACGCACCGGACAAAGACCGCCACATCACCGACATTCCCTGCGTCTTTAACATCGTCACCGAGCCTGTTGCCAACGGCATCGTCCCGTCACTCGAGCGCACCGGACGCAACGCGACCGGCACGCTCTATATCGTGCCGGCCGAAATCCAGATGCGCACCATGACCGCCTATCGGGCGTTCAAGAAGATCGGCGCGGTGTTTTCGCCACTGGAAACCAATTCCATCCAGATGATGCGATCCCTCCAGCGCGTCGCCTCTGAAACCGGGACGATCCTGATCGAACGACCGCTGGCGATCGAGACCGGGACCCGCAACGTTTCGGTATCGAGCCTGCGCGACAATCTCGCAGCCTTGAAGGCGGACGGTGCCGAGTGGATCTACATCCCTCCAGACACGGCACTGCAGGACCGCCGGATGGAGCTTACCGATACGGCGCTTGAACTCGGGCTCCCGACATTCGCGGCCTCCGAACGGTTCGTAAGCTTCGCCAACGCGCTGACCGGGCTCGTCTGTCGCTACTACAATATCGGCCAGTTCACGGCTTACAAGGCCGACCAGATCCTGCGCCTGGGCAGAAACCCAGCCGACATCCCGGTGGAAACCCTCAATCGCTTCTCGTTCATGATCAACATGCGCACCGCGAACCGGCTCCGGTTCTACCCGCCGCTGCGCATGTTTCGCTACGCGGAGACGGTCTGATCTGATGCTTCTCAAGACGCGCATCGTCCTCGTCGTCGCCATTTCAACGCTGCTGATCGTCGGGATCACGGTGGCGCCGGCCGTTCTGGTCGTCAGGATGACGGATGAAGAGGTCGATCGTACCCGGCTGGACTTCCAGAAGGCCTTGTGGCTGCGCAGCATCGACAGTGGATCGCCAGCACTTGCCGACGCGGCGCGATCATTGGCGGAAGATGCCGAGATGTCGGCACTCCGGACACGGCAGGACAGGGCTGGCACCGCGGCCCGTCTCGCCACATTACTGCCGCGCCACCAACGCGAGGCGGACGTCAGCCGTATCGACGTCGTCGGGCGTGACGGCCAGTTGCTCACAACCAGCCAGACCGGCGCAGTGGATGCGCCCCTCGTCGATGCGGTCGCCGTCATCCGCGAGACCGAAAACCGCAGCGTTGTCGCCGGCATCGAGGCCATTGCCGGCGGGCGGCTCATCGCGGTCGTCAACCACAGGCTTCCCGACGGTGGCTTCGTCACCGTCGCCGGACCGCTCGCGCCTCTCGCTGCAGGCTTCGAAAACGCCATCGGCGAAGAGGTCTACGTCGTGACGCTCGGCCAAGGTCTGATCTACGGCCCGTCTTCGATCTGGGATACGGTGAGGCCGCTGATCTCCTCGTCCGGCGGGATCGACGAGGTCCGATTGGGTGGGCGCTGGTACCAGTTTGTACCGCTCTCGATCACAAACTCCTTCGGCTCGGTCATCGGAACGGTCTACTCGCGCCGGGACATCACCGTCGTGCACCAGCAGAAGACCATCGTCCTGATGGCGACCCTGTCGCTGAGCATGTTGCTGTTTCTCGTGCTGATCACTTGGCTCTATGCCTATCTGCAGAATTCACTGCGGCCTCTGACGGAAGTTACGGACGCCGTACGGGCCCTGGCGCGCGGTGATGCCATGGTGAGCGTCGAAGTTCCCAGCAATGCCGACGAAATCGGCCGGATCGCAGAGGCGGTCGAGGTGTTTCGCCGCAATGCCAAGCAGATCGCGCTCGAAGACTTCCGCAGCCGCATCCAGCGGGCCCATCAGCACAATCTGATCCATGGCGAAATGCAGCGGCTGGCCGGAACGCTCGAACCTGCGGCCCGCGACGAACTGATCAACGACCTCGGACAGATCGAGCAACAGTCGAAGAGTGCCGACGGCAACGGGTCGGCGACGGACGCCATGCTGACGGTCGCTTTCAAGATTATGGCGGAGCGCGTTGTCGACCAACACCAGCGCCTTTCGGTGATGTTGCAGGAGCGCACGGCCGATCTGGAGATCGTCCGCGAGGCTCTGGCCCAGCGCACTCAGCTGAACCGTTTGCGTGAGGAGTTCGAAGTCGCACGAGAACTGCAACTTTCGAGCCTGCCCAAGACCTTTCCGCCCTTCCCGGACCGCCGTGAGTTCGATCTCTACGCCGCCATGCGCCCAGCCAAGGAGGTTGGCGGCGATTTCTTCGATTTCACCCTTCTCGATTCCCATCGCCTTGCCGTCTTCGTCGGCGATGCGTCGGGCAAGGGCATGTCGGCGGCGATGTTCATACTGACGGCGCGCAGTCTCCTGCGCTCGTCGATCACTCGCGGTGTTCCCATCGCCGAGTGCCTGGCCCTCGCCAACAATACGCTCGCCTTCGAGAACGACACGATGATGTTCGCGACGATCTTCATCGCCGTGCTCGATCTCTCGACGGGCCAGCTGGTCTGTAGCAATGCCGGACACAATCCGCCCTATATCCGGCGCCGCAACGGAGAGATCGTCTGTCTCTCCGAGCAGACCGGCATCGCGCTGGGTGTCATGGAGGACGCGACCTTCGTTCAGCAGAACCACCGCATGGAGCCCGGCGACACACTCCTGATGTTTTCGGATGGCGTCACTGAAGCCGCCGACTCGCGCGATCGCCTTTTCGACGAGACCCGTCTGGTCACCACCCTGAAGACCCATGGCGCACGCGATGCCAAGAGCTTGACGGACAACATCTTCATGGCGCTCGACACGTTCGTGGGGACAGCCGAACAGGCCGACGACATCACGGTTCTGGCGTTGCGTCTGATGCACCTGCAATCGCGCGTTCTACCCATCCAGCGGGCTTCCCTCGCAGTGTGACGGAATCGCCGTGAAGCCGTCGCGTGGATGTCACGAGCCGGCATTCAAACTGTCCCTCATTCGGTCCGCGTCGAAGCGGGCAGGGGCATTCCCCTGCTCGATAGCGTCGTGATGATAGACGGCGAGGGACGACATTCGTGGTGGCGTCGAGCGACTTTTCCGACGAGCGTGCCGAAGCGGGTCGTTCCGCTATCAGCGGTGCCAACCCGGCCGGTGAGGACCTGCGCAGTTCGCCTGTCTTCGAGGCGATCGAGGCTGCCGTGCGCCGCATGGATACCGAGGGGCCGGGTGCCGTCGACTGGAAATTCGTCGTTGCGCAGTCGCTCACCTACCTGCGCGAGCAGTCGAAGGATCTGCTTGTCGCCGCGTGGCTCTGCTACGCACTGACCCGTCTGGAGGGTTTCAGCGGGCTGGCCGTCGGGCTCAAGATCATCGACGGTATCGTCGATGAGCATTGGGAGGGCGGCTTCCCTCCGGTCAAACGAGAACGTGCCCGCGTCGCTGCGCTCGACTGGTTGATCGGGCGAGTGACGCCTGTGGTCGCCGATCTGCCTGCGGATCGCGCTGATCCGGCGGCTGTTCTCGCCGCTTTCTACGCCGTGGGCGCCATCGAAGAGAAGGCCGGCCAGAAGCTCCAGAAAGAGCAATTGTCACTCCTCGACCTCTACCGCCTGCTCCGGCCGCTCGCCGAGGAGGCTCGCCGTGCCGCTGCCGAGGAGACCCGCCGCCGCGACGAAGAGGCGCGCGCCGCCGAGGCCCGTGCCGCGGCACCCGTGCCGACCGCAGTTGCCGTGTCCACCGGGGGGGCTGGTTTCCCGCCAGCCGCGGTTACCGCGCAACCGTCTGCAGTCGCCGCGCATGAGGACGCAGACGGTCAATGGTTGCTCATGATGCAGTCGGCGCGCACCGCCGCCTCCGGACTGCGCGCCAGCCGATACGACCCGCGCGGCTATTTCGCCACCCGGATCGCGTCCTTGCTGCGGTTCGAGGCCGAGCCGGCCAACGAGGGCGGGCAGTGCTTTGTCGCTCCGCCCACCGAGACGGCAGCGAGGCTGGAACGCCTCGTCGGGGACAGCCAGTGGGAGGCGGCACTCGACCTCGCCGAAAGCGCCGTGGCGGACGAACCGCTCTGGCTCGACGCCCATCGACATTCTCACGCCATCCTTGGTGCGATGGGTGGGGCGGAAGCTGCCCAGCATGCCGTCGTCGCCGGGTTTGGTCTGATGTTGCATCGCCATCCGGCACTGATCGCCATGCGCTTCTCGGACGGCACGCCGCTCGCCGATGCGCATACCCGTACCTTCGTGGGGACAATGTTCGGGGGCTCCGGACCGGTCCGCGACGATCTTTCCAACGCCCTCGACGAGGCAAAGGCATTGGCCGTGGCGGGCGAGCGTGAGCGCGCGCTGGATGTCCTGGCGCGCAGTGCTCGAAAATCCACCAGCGAGCGCGATCGGTTCCGAGCCCAGCTCGAGCAACTGCAGTTCTGCCTCGACCTCGGGCTCGTCGCAGCCGCCCTGCCGCTCGCAGAGCATCTGAGCCGGGTCGTCGCCGAGCGCGACCTCGAGCGATGGGAGCCCGACGCCGCGATGCGGGTCGGCGAACTGACCTTCCGGTTGCTGATGTCGCAAGACGCTCAGTACCTGCTGCAGGACGACAAACGACGCAACGCCGCGCAGACCGCGGCGGCGACTGTGGCGCGGCTCGATCTCGGCGTCGCCGCACGACTTCAATGGTCCTGAGGGGCTTTGGGCTGAGGAGAAACGACAATGGCTAACGACGGGTCTATCGCTCCGAAGGAGCGCATCAACATCAAGTTCAAGCCAGCGACCGGCAATGCGAAGGAGGAAGTCGAACTTCCGCTGAAGCTGATGGTGCTGGGCGACTTCACCGGCCGCGCCGACGACCGTCCCATCGAGGAGCGCGAACTCATCAACGTCAACAAGGACAATTTCGACGAAGTCCTGAAGAGCCAGGAACTCGCCGTCGATCTGGCCGTCGACAACAAGCTGGACGACAAGGCTGATGCAGGTCGCATGGCCGTCAGCCTGAAGATCGGCAGCATGCGCGACTTCGAGCCTGACCGGGTCGCTCGCCAAGTGCCCGAACTTAGCAAGCTGATGGAACTGCGCGAGGCGCTGACGGCGCTCAAGGGGCCGCTCGGCAATGTCCCGGCCTTCCGCAAGGCGATCCAGTCGGTCCTCGAGGACGAGAATTCCCGTCAGGCACTCATCCAGGAACTCACCGGCAGCAAGCAGCCGGAATGAGCCTCCAGACCCGGCACGCGATCATCAGGAAAGTCCCATGACCAACACCGATATGGAAACGGCGGGCTCCGCCCAGACGACGACGACAGAGCTGTCGTTGCTCGACCAGATTCTCGTCGAAACGAAGCTGACGCCTCGCGACGAGGGCTACGACGTAGCCCGTCGCGGCGTTGCCGCTTTCATCGCCGAGTTGATGAAGCCGACGCGCCAGGACGAAAAGATTAATGCGCAGGTGATCGATCAGATGATCGCCGAGCTGGACCGGCGCTTGTCGGCCCAGCTCGACGAGATCATGCATGCCGAGCCGTTTCAGAAGCTTGAATCCGCTTGGCGCGGCGCCAGGTTTCTCGTCGACCGGACCGATTTTCGACAGAACATCAAACTGGAAATGCTTTCGGCGACCAAGGACGAACTCCTGACGGACTTCGAGGACAGTCCGGAACTGGTAAAGTCGGGCCTCTACAAGCATGTCTATACGTCCGAGTTCGGACAATTCGGTGGCCAGCCCGTCGCAGCCATGGTCTCTGCCTTCGAGTTCGGTCCGGGTGCGCAGGACGTCAAGCTGATGCAGCAGATGGCTGCGGTCGCCGCGATGGCCCATGCGCCGGTCATCGCGTCCGCCTCGCCGGAAATGTTCGGCGTCGAGAAGCACGAGGAGATCGCGGGACTCAAGGATCTGCAGTCGATCTTCGAGGGTCCGAAATATGCCAAGTGGAACAGCTTCCGCGAGTCCGACGACGCGCGTTACTTTGCGCTGACCCTGCCGCGCTTCCTGTTGCGACTGCCCTATGGCTCCGAGACGGTGCCGGTGAAGGCCTTCAACTACGAGGAGACGGCCGAGGGCGATACCGACAACTACCTGTGGGGCAATGCTTCGTTCGCATTCGCCACCCGCCTGACCGACAGCTTTGCCAAGTATCGCTGGTGCCCGAACATCATCGGCCCCCAGTCGGGCGGCACGGTTGACAACCTGCCGGTCCACACCTTCGAATCCATGGGCCAGATGCAGAGCAAGGTTCCGACCGAGGTTCTGGTGTCTGACCGCCGCGAATACGAACTCGCCGAGCAGGGCTTCATCGCCCTGACGATGCGCAAGGGCAGCGACAACGCGACCTTCTTCTCGGCCAATTCGGTGCAGAAGCCCAAGTTTTTTGGCAACTCCACCGAGGGCAAGGAAGCCGAGACCAATTTCAAGCTCGGCACTCAGCTGCCCTACATGATGATGATCAACCGCCTGGCGCACTACATCAAGGTGCTCCAGCGCGAGAATATCGGGTCATGGAAGACGCGTTCGGACCTTGAGACCGAGCTCAACAACTGGATCCGCCAATATGTAGCCGACCAGGAAAATCCCTCGGCCGAGGTGCGCTCGCGCAAACCGCTCCGCCGGGCGGAGATCCGCGTCGAGGACGTCGAAGGGGAGCCGGGCTGGTACCGTGTCGGCATGTCGGTGATCCCGCACTTCAAGTACATGGGCGCCGACTTCACGCTCTCTCTCAAGGGCAAACTGGACAAGCAGTGAGCTCTTACCAGGGAGGGGCTGGACGAATGTTCGACCGCACGCTCATGGAGCGTCTGGAGGCCATGGACCGGGGGGAAGCACCCTCCGGTCCTGTCCTCAGCGAGGGTCTGCTCTTCGACAGCATCCTGGCCAACGTCCGACGGATCCTCAATGACCGGGCGGCATGCTGCTCGACACGCCCCGACTACGGAATGCCCGATCTCAATGACATCCTCGGGCAGGGGGCTGACTCGGTCATCGCCCTTGCCCGGGCTGTCCGCCTCCAGATCGAAACTTTCGAGCCACGTTTGAAGAGCGTCCAGGTGACGTTCCGGCCCGATCCCGATGCAATCGCAGCCTTGCCCTTCCAGGTAACCGGCGTCGTGGTTCTTCCCGACGGTGACAGCCGGGTGGCTTTCCAGTCCGTCCTCACGGCGGACAAGATGATCGAAGTGCACGGCTGATGGCTCTCAATCCGTTCTATGAAGATGAGCTGTCATATCTGCGGGAACAGGGCGCCGAATTCGCCCATGCCAATCCCAATCTCGCCCCGTTCCTGGCGCGGGAGGCACAGGATCCCGATGTCGAGCGCCTGCTCGAAGGGTTCGCCTTCCTCGTGGCGCGGCTCCGGCAGCGCATGGAGCAGGAGACACCGAATGTCCTGCAAGGACTCATCCGGCTGATCTGGCCGCAGTTCCTCCGTCCGGTACCGCCGATGACGATGCTGGCGTTTTCTGCCGCGGACGACAGCATCCAGACCTGCGTTCAATTGCCGAAGGGCGCCGTCATGCGGGCCCGCCCGATCGAGGGTATCGAATGCCCCTTCGTCACGGCCTACCCGGTGGACGTGGTGCCGTTTTCGATGACGGCCGCGACGATGGACAATCGGGCGACCTCGGCGCGGTTGACTCTGTCGCTGACGGCGAACGGACGGGCGACGAGCGCCGCGCTCCCCGAGGATCGTCTGAGGTTGTTCTTCAATGCCGAGCGCGAACCGTTCGTTCCGCGTGCACTGGTTCTCTGGCTGCTGCGCCATGTCCGCTCGGTCCGTGTCACGAGCGAGACCGGCCAAAGTCTGGAACTGGGTCCTGACGCCTTTCGGCCGGTGGGCTACGACGATGCCGAGGCCCTGCTGCCGGCTCCGCCGACAATGTTCGCCGGCTTTCGCCTGATTCAGGAATATCATGCCTTCCCGGCGAAGTTCCTCTTTGCAGACCTTCTCGGCCTGGCCCCCGTCAGGGCTTGGCAGGCTCGCAACCTAACTCTCACAATCGAATTGGGCAGGCCGTTTCCGGACCAGGTGCGCATCACCGATGGACTGGTCCGCCTCAATTGTACGCCGGCATACAATCTGACCGAGGTCGAGGGCCAGCCGATCCGGATCAGCGGCGCGAAGACCGAGTATCGGCTGATGCCCGTCCAGGCACCTTATCATTCGATCCACGCCGTCGAGCGCGTCAGCGGCTATCTGCAGGGACGGCCGGGACGCCAGGACTATGTCGCGTTCGAGGGATTTCGCCACGACCTGCCGGGCGATCCAAGCGAACGCGTCTTCTATCGCGAACAACTCCGTCCGGCGGTCGTCGGCCGCGGCGTCGAACACTTTCTCAGCTTCGTCAACCGCCGTGATCTGACGCTCGCGCCCTCGGCCGAGGTGATTTCGACGCGGCTCATCGCCTCCAATGCGCCGATCGCTGACAGGATCGGCGTCGGGATGGTCGATGTCCGTTCTCCGGACGTGCCCGCGACGGTGCGCGCGACCAACATCTCCACCGTCACCGCGGAAATTCCGCCGCCTTTGGCCGATGGCCTGCTTTGGCGGCTGATCTGCAGCCTAGGCCGCAATTTCGGTTCGCTCACCGATGTTCGCTCGCTGCGCGACGTCGTGGCCAGTTATGATTTTCGCGCTGTTCACGATACGCAGGCACGGCGCCGCCTCGAACTTCTTCTCGAAGGCCTGGTCGAGATCTCCAGCGTACCGGGCGACGCCATCTTGCGCGGCGTCCCCGCCCGAATGCGCCGCATGAACCTGACCATCGCGGAAAGCAAGGTGGGTGGCGAGCCGGAACTCTACCTGCTCGGATCGGTGCTCGACGCCTTCTTTTCCGCTTACGCTAACGTCAACGCTCTGCATCGTCTCGAGGTGAGGGGGGCTGAGACCAACGTGTCCTATGGCTGGGCAATGCGGGCAGGGGCTGCGTTGCCGCTATGACCCCCGATGATGTCAGCGCACTCAAGGGACTGAATTTCTTCAAGCTCGCGAGCCAGATCGAGCAGCTCGTCCCGGACAGTCCGCCGATCGGAAGCACCGTTGCGCCGCGGCTTGAAGCCGTTCGTTTCCGCGCCAATCCGACGCTGGGTTTCCCCGCCGGCGAGATCGCCGCCATCGTGCCGCGGGATGGGGAGCCGCGACGTCTCGACGTCTTCGTCAACCTTCTCGGCCTGCACGGACCCTCTTCGCCGCTCGCGCCGCACTACACCGAGCGTGTCATGCACGCCGATGGCACCTCGACGGTCGGCGACTTCCTAGACTTTTTCAATCACCGGCTGCTGGGGCTGCTCTATCAATCCTGGAAAATGCAGCGCCACGAATTGCGCTTCGAAAGCGGTGGCGGCGACCGGACTTCTGCGGCAATGGCGGCGCTCATGGGCCTGCCAGTCCATGCCGGCGACGAG
>NZ_JAUYFA010000012.1 GCF_030691135.1 Phreatobacter sp. | reverse complement strand
GACCGTGATCCATGACGAAGGAGGCGCGCGCCTCGCCGCGCAGCAGTTCCACCTCGTAATGCACGCCGAAGCCGCCACGTGTCTTGCCCGCGCCGCCCGAGCCCTCGCGCAGCGCGAAGCGGCGGAACAGCACGGGATAGTATTGCTCCATCACCTCCACTGGCGCCGTCTTGGAAATACCGATGGTCGAACAGCCATTGGTCAGGCCGTCATGGCCGGCATTGCCGCCATAGCCGCCGCCGGTGATCTGGTACATGACGTAGCCGGCGTTCTTGGCCGGGTCGAAGCCGCCGAGGGCGAAGTTGCCCGAGGTGCCGGCGGGCGCCGCTGTCACCTTGTCGGGAATGGCCTGGACGAGCGCGAGGAACACGGCTTCCGCGATCCGCTGCGAGACCTCCGCCGCGCAGCCCGAGACGGGGCGCGGATATTGCGCGTCGAGGAACGTGCCCTCGGGCTTCAGCACGGTCAGCGGCTCGAAGGCCCCCGAATTGATCGGCACCTCGGGGAAAATGTGCTTCACGCCGAGATAGACCGACGAGCATGTGGTGGCGAAGACCGAGTTCATCGGCCCCTGGCAGGGCGGCGATGACCCGGAGAAATCGAACTGCATCGTCTCGCCGGCCTTGGTCAGGGTCAGCGCGATCCGCAGCGGCTCGTTCACGACGCCGTCCGAGTCGACAAAACTCTCGGCCTCGTAGACGCCGTCGGGAATGGCGCGGATCTCCGCGCGCATGCGCTCGGCGGAACGGGCGCGGATCTGCCGGATCGCCTCGTCCAGCGTCGCCGTGCCGTATTTCGCGACGAGGTCCATCAGCCTGTCTTCGCCCACCAGCAGCGCCGCCGCCTGTGCCTTGATGTCGCCGATGCGCTGGTCGGCGATGCGGATGTTGGAGCAGATGATCGCGAAGATCTCCTGATCCATCTCGCCGCGCTTGAACAGCTTCACCGGCGGCAGCCGCAGCCCCTCCTGCTCGACTTCCGTTGCATGGGCGGAGAAGCCGCCCGGTACCATGCCGCCGATATCGGGCCAGTGGCCGGTGTTCTGCAGCCAGCAGAACAGCGCGCCGTCGACGAAGACCGGCTTGGCGAAGCGCACGTCCATGAGGTGCGTGCCGCCGAGATAGGGGTCGTTGACGATGTAGATGTCGCCCGGTTCGGGGCGGCCCACCTTTCCCTCGCCGATGAGGCGGATGATGTGGCCGGTCGAGTGCTGCATCGTGCCGACGAAGACCGGCAGGCCGAACTCGCCCTGGCTGATCAGCGCGCCCGTGTCGCGGTCATAGATGCCGTCGGCGCGGTCGTCCGCCTCGGCGATGACGGGCGAGAAGGCCGAGCGCGAGAAGGCGATGTCCATCTCGTTGCAGACCTGCTGCAGGCCGGCCTGGATGACGGCCAGCGTCAGCGCGTCGATGGGAACAGGAGAGCTCATCGGACGATGCTCCGAGGTGAGAAGGCCCCACCCGCACCCTCCCCTCGCTCGCGCGAGGAGAGGGGGACTTCGACCGCGCGCCAGGGCATCATCGGTCGTGCCTGGCGCAACCACTGCCAAGCGGAGTGAGCGGCCGTAGCCCCCCTCTCCTTGGAACGAAGCGACAAGGGGAGGGTGCGGGTGGGGCATGCCGTGGCGGACAGGACGGCGAAGACCATGCTCATGCCCTGACCCTCAGATTGCCGATGGCGTCGACGTTCGCGCCCGCGCCCGGCTCGATCACCGTGGTGGCGTCGATCTGCTGGATGACGGCCGGGCCGGCCACCACGGTGCCGATCGGCAGCGCGTCGCGCGAATAGACCTTGGCATCCCACCAGCGCCCGTCGGCATGGACCTGCCGCTCGCCGATCACGGCGCCCTCGACCGTCGCCGCGCGTGCGGTGGGATCGAGCAGGGCGGAGAGTGGGAAGGGGCGGCGCCGGCCGATGACGGAGGTCACGAGATTGACCAGCACGGCGCGGATTTCCGGCAGCCGCACCTGGAACCGGTGGAAATAGGCCGCCTCGAAGGCCGCCTGGATCGCCTCGCGCGTGACGTCGGGCGAGGCCAGCGGCACGCGGATCAGGTGTGTCTGGCCGCGGAACTGCATGTCGGCGCCGTGGATGACCAGCGTCTCCTCGATCTCCGCCTTCTCCTCCTCGACCACGGCGAGGGCGCTGTCGCGCTGTGCCGTCATCAGCCGCTTCACCTCGTCCATGTCGGTCTGGTCGAGCGGCTTGTTGACGGTGTTGACCCGGTCCTGGCGCAGGTCGGCGACGAGGCAGCCCAGCGCATTGGTCAGGCCCGGTCGCGCCGGTACGAGAACCTCGGGGAGCCCGAGCTCGCGCGCCAGCGCCACCGCATGGAGCGGCCCGGCGCCGCCGAAGGCGAAGAGCACGAAGTCGCGCGGGTCGTAGCCGCGCGACAGCGACACCATGCGGATGGCGCCGGACATGTGGACATTGCCGAGGCGGATGACGGCGGACGCCGCCTCCTCGACGCTCATGCCCAGCGGCTGCGCCAGGTCGCGCGCGAAGATGGCGCGGATGTCGTCGAGGGAGACCTTGCCCTGCACGGCGGTGAGCCGGTCGGGATCGAGCCGGCCGAGGATGAGGTTGGCGTCAGTGATCGTCGGACGGGCTCCACCCCGCCCATAACAGATCGGTCCGGGCTCCGAACCGGCCGAATGCGGCCCGACCTGCAGCATCCCCGCGACGTTCACCGAGGCGATGGAGCCGCCGCCGGCGCCGACCGTGCGCACGTCCACCATGGGCAGGTGGATCGGCAGGCCATAGTCGATGGTCAGCTCCGCCGAGACTTCCGGCACGCCGCCATGGATCAGCGCCACGTCGGTGGAAGTGCCACCCATGTCATAGGTGATGGCATTGGTGAGGCCGGACTGGGCCAGCGTCGCCGCCGCCGCCATGACGCCGGAGGCGGGGCCCGACATCACCGTCTTCGCCGCCTCGCGCGCCACCAGCGTCGCCGGCACCGTGCCGCCATTGCCGTTCATCACCAGAAGGTCGCGGGAAAAGCCCTTGGCCGAGAGATCCGCCTGCAGCCGCTGCACATAGCGGTCGAGGATCGGCTGCACCGCGGCGTTGACGCTCGCCGTCGTGCCGCGCTCGTATTCGCGATATTCCGACAGGAGTTCATGGCCCAGCGTCACATAGCTGTTCGGCCAGACGCTGCGGACGATCTCCCCGGCGCGCAGTTCATGGGCGGGATTGGCGTAGGAATGCAGGAAGTGCACCACGATGGCCTCGCAGCCCGCCGCGGCCAGAGCCTCGGCCTCCCGCTTCACGGCGGTCTCGTCGAGCGGCGTCACCACCTGACCCTGCGCATTCATGCGCTCAGGCACCTCACGGCGGAACGGCCGCTCGATCAGCGGCTCGAAGGTGCCGGTCATGCCATAGGCCTTCGGCCGGGTGCGCCGTCCGAGTTCGAGAGTGTCGCGGAAGCCGTCCGTCGTGATCAGGCCGACCTTGGCCACCTTGCGCTCCAGCACCGCATTGGTGGTGGCCGTCGTGCCGTGGATGATGAGATCGAGATCAGCCGGGCTGACGCCCGCCGCCTCGATGGCCTTGACCACTCCCACCGCCTGGTTGGCGATGCTGGTCGGCACCTTGGCGAGCTTCACGGTCACGCCCGCGCCGTCCTGCTCGGTCAGGAGCAGGTCGGTGAAAGTGCCTCCAACGTCGATGCCGGCAACGCGCCTCACAATGTCGTCCTTTTCATTCGTCTACGAACGGTGCGGTCGGGGCCACGCCGTCCGGGGGTCGGTTTCACACGCTGAGATAGGCTTCCCTGATCTCGTCGTTGCCCTCGAGGTCCTCCGTCGTCCCCTCGTAGCGGATGGCGCCCTTCTCGATGACATAGGCGCGGTCCGACACGGCGGAGGCGAAATAGAGGTTCTGTTCCGACAGCAGCACGGCGATGCCCTGCGCCTTCATGGCGAGGACGGCATCGGCCATCTGCTCGACGATGACGGGCGCGAGGCCCTCGGAGGGCTCGTCCAGCAGCACGGCATGCGGATTGCCCATCAGCGTACGGGCGATGGTCAGCATCTGCTGCTCGCCGCCCGACATGGCCGAGGCGCGGCGTCCCTTCATTTCTGCGAGGTTGGGAAAAATGGCGAAGAGCCGGTCGAGGGACCAGGGCTCCTTGCCCGGCGCGCCCGCCGCCGCCTTCCGGCCGACCTCGAGGTTCTCGAACACGGTCAGGTCGGTGAAGATTCGCCGGTCCTCTGGCACATAGCCGAGGCCGAGACGGGCGATCCGGTAGGGCTGCCAGCCCGTCACGTCCTGGCCCTCGAAACTGACCGTTCCGGCATGCGGCGGCACGACGCCCATGATCGCCTTCAACGTTGTCGACTTGCCGGCGCCGTTACGGCCCATCAGCGCCACGACCTCGCCGGCGCGCAGCGTGATGTCGACGCCGAACAGCACCTGGGCATGGCCGTAGGCGGCGGCGATACCGCGGGTCTCCAGGATGGAGGCGGAGGGTGCTGCGGACATCAGTGCGTCCTCCCGCGGGCCAGGCCACGCAAGGCCCCACCCGCACCCACCCCGAGCTGGCGCGCGGAGAGGGGGGCTACGACGTGGCTGCCCGCCTTATGCGTCGTGCCTTGCCCGACCGCAGCGACGAAGCGGGACGTGGAAGTCCCCCTCTCCTCAGAGCGGAGCGACGAGGGGAGGGTGCGGGTGGGGCATTTCCTGAAACGCGACATCAGTGCACCTCCGCGGCCTGCCGGCGCGCCTTCAGGGCGGCCTGCGAACCCGCCTCGCCGAGATAGACCTGCTTGACGCGCTGGTTGGAGCGCACCTCGTCGGGCGTCCCGGTGGCGATGATCTCGCCGCGTACCAGCACGAGGATGCGGTCGGCATGGCCGAAGACCGAATCCATGTCGTGCTCGGTGAAAAGGACGCCGATGCCGTGGGCTCGGGCGATGTCGGAGGTCAGCTGCATCAGCGCCGTGCGCTCCTTCGGCGCCATGCCGGCGGTGGGCTCGTCCATGAGCAGGAGCTTGGGCTCGGACGCGAGCGCGATGGCGAGCTCGACCCGTTTGACGTCGCCATAGGCCAGTTCGTTGACCGGCCGTTCCGCCATGTCGGCCATGCCGACGCGGCCGAGGAAGCCGAGGGCGGCTTCACGGTGCAGCCGGGTGGCGGCCTCTTTGACCGAGCGCGTCTGGCCGTGATGCGAGATCAGTGCCATCTGCACGTTCTCGACCACGCTCATCGAGATGAAGGTCTGCGCGATCTGGAACGTACGGCCGACCCCGAGGCGCCAGATCTCGCGTGGCGGCTTGCCGGTGATGTCCTGGCCAGCCAGCACGATGGACCCGGCATCGGGCTTCAACTGGCCGCCGACCATGTTGAAGGTGGTCGACTTGCCGGCCCCGTTCGGACCGATGATGGCGAGCATTTCGCCCGCCGCGAGGCTGAAGGTGACGTCCTTGCCCGCGGTGACGCCGCCGAAGCGTTTTTCGAGGCCGGTAACGGTCAGGAGCGGCTGCATCACGCGGTCTCCCTGGCGACCGCCGGCGGGGTGGTGGGAGATGGTGCGCGGCGTCCCATCCGTTCGCGCAGACCCTCGAGGGCGCCGACCACGCCCTTCGGGAAGATCAGCACGATGGCGATGATCGAGACGCCGAGGAAGAAGCGCCAGAAGTCGGTGAGCGGCATGAAGAAGTCCTTCACCGAGTGGAAGACCGCGGTGCCGACGAGCGGGCCCATCACCGTCTGGATGCCACCGGTGAGGATCATCATCAGGAAGTCGATGGACATGGCGATGGAGATCATCGTCGGGTCGATCGAGCCCTTGGAGAAGGAATAGAGCCCGCCGGCGAGGCCCGCCGCCGCGCCGGCGACGATGAAGGCGAGCCAGCGATGGGTCTTCACGTCGATGCCGATGGCGTCCGCCCGGTTGGCGCTGTCGCGGGCCGCGCGCAGCGTATAGCCGAAGGGCGTGTAGAACAGGTGCCGGAGCGCCACGATGCTCGTCAGGGCGAGCACGGCGACGACGTAGAAATAGACTTCGCGGGTGGCCGCCCAGCGCGACGGCCAGACACCGACGACGCCGTTGTCACCCCCGGTGACCTCCACCCACTGGAAGAAGATGGCATAGGTGATCTGGGCGAAGGCGAGGGTCAGCATGGCGAGGTAGATGCCGTGAAGGCGGACGATGAAATAGCCGAACAGCGCTGCCGCGAGTCCGCCGGCCAGCGGCGCCGCAACCAGCGCCAGTTCCATCGGTGCCTTGAGCGGCCCGGTGACGAGCAGGCCCGCCGCATAGGCGCCGACCCCGAAATAGGCGGCATGGCCGAAGGAGACGATGCCGCCATTGCCGATGAGCAGGTTCAGCGAGAAGGCGGCAAGCGCGAAGACCATGATCTCGATGCCGACCTTCACCTTGTAGGTGTCGCCGAGAATGGGCACCAGCAGCAGCGCGAGGGTCAGCACCACCCAGACCACGGTCTCGTTCCGGGAGAAGCCCTTGAGATTGAGGATGCCCTCGGGGAGCACGGCGCGGCCCGAGGCGACCTCCGGCTTGCCCATCAGGCCCCAGGGCTTGACCACCAGCACCACCGCCATGAGCAGGAAGACGAGCACCAGCGTGATCTTCGGGAAGATGAGGATGCCGAAGGCCTCCAGCATCTTGATGATCAGCGCGGCGATGAAGGCGCCGGGCACCGAGCCCATGCCGCCGATGACAGTAACGACGAAGGCCTCGGTGATGATGGAGAGGTCCATGCCGGTATTGGCCGGCAGGCGCGGGATCTGCAGCGCCCCGCCGAGGCCGGCCAGGAAGGCGCCGAGGAACAGCGTGCCGGTGAACAGCATGGCCTGGTTGACGCCGAGCGCTCCGACCATCTCACGGTCCTGCGTCGCGGCACGGATCAGCACGCCGAAGCGCGTCTTGTGCATGATGAGGAGGAGGGCGCCGAGCACCGCCGGGCCGACGAAGATCAGGAACAGTTCATAGGCAGGAAAGCGCTGGCCAAGAATCTCGACGCCGTGCCGCATGCCGGGCGCGCGCGGCCCGGTAATGTCCACCGGCCCCCAGATCTTCAGCACCACGTCCTGGACGATCAGCACGACGCCGAAGGTGGCGAGCAACTGGAACAGTTCCGGCACCCGGTAGATACGGCGCAGCAGAACCACCTCCATGATGACGCCGAGGACGCCGACCACCATGGCCGAGGCCAGGACGCCGACGAAGAACAGCGTCGGCGAACGGTCAAACTCAAGCAGCCATGGCACGATGGTCACCGCCATATAGGCGCCGAGCATGTAGAACGAGCCGTGCGCGAAATTCACGATCCGGGTCACGCCGAAGACGATCGTCAGGCCGGATGCGATGACGAACAGCGCCGAGGCGCTGGCCAATCCCGACAGGGCCTGGATGACGAAGAAGGAAAAGTCCATCGGCGTGGGGGCTCTCGGCGCGAGCGATCTGAGCAGGGTCGCGGCGTGGCGCGACCCATCGGGGGGACGGGTCCCGGGCGCGTCGGCCCGGGACATTCATGCGGAGTGCGACGGTCGTGCCGTCAGGTCCGGCGCGCGGCGCGCACCTCGGCCTCGGGGAACATCACGTCGGCGCCGTCGACATAGCGGAAGTTCTTCATGGTCGGCAGCTTGCCCTTCAGCGTCGTCTCGCCGACCCAGGCGCCGAGCGTCGACTGCTGGTCGATGGCGCGCATGGTGACGGGGCCGCAGACGGTCTGCGTCGTCAGGCCCTTGAAGGCCTCCATCATCGCCGCCGTATCGGTGGACCGCGACTTGTTGAACATGTCGCGGATCATGAAGGGCACGACATAGCCGAGCACCGAGCCGAGGCGTGGCGTGTCGTTGAACTTCGCCTTGTAGGCGGTGACGAAGGCCTGGTGGCCATGCGTGTCGACCTGCTCCGGCGGGTAGCCGGTGACGATCCAGCCGTCCGGCGTCTCGTCGCCGAGCGGCAGGAGATATTCGGGCTCGCCGGTGAGGAGGCTGACGACCGTGCGGCGCTCGAACAGGCCGCGCGTGTTGCCCTCGCGCACGAAGGCGGTGAGGTCGGCGCCGAACAGCACGTTGAAGATGCCGTCCGGACGGCTCTGGGCCAGCGCCCCGACGGTGGCACCTGCATCGACGCGGCCGAGCGCCGGGAACTGCTCGGCGACCACCTCGAAGCCCGGCACCGCGGCGCCCATGAGGCGCTTGAAGGCGGCGACGGCCGACTGGCCATATTCGTAGTTCGGTGCCACCACGGCCCAGCGCTTGACGCCCTTGGACTTGGCGGCATCGACCAGCATCTTGGTCTGCATATAGGTGCCGGGACGGACGCGGAACGTGAAGGGATTGCCGCTGCCCATGGTCAGCGCGTCGGTCAGGGGCTCGGTGGCGAGATAGAGCACCTTCTTCTGGTTGGCGAAGTCGGCGAGCGCGAGACCGACATTCGACAGGAAGGCGCCGGCGATGAACGTGACGTTCTCGCGGGTCACGAGTTCCTCGGCGACGCGAACGGCATCGCCCGGGGTGGCGCCGTCGTCGCGGTAGATGATTTCCAGCGGACGGCCGCCGAGGCCAGCAAGGCCGCCGGCGGCGTTGATCTGCTCGACGGCGAGCTGCATGCCGTTGCGATAGGGCACGGCGAAGGCGGCCATGCGGCTGTAGGAATTCAGTTCACCCACCTTGACCGGTGCGCCCTGGGCGGAACCGGTGCCGGCGGTCATGGCGACACCGGTGGCGGCAAGGCCCCCGACGACGGTGCGACGCGACAGATCAAGCTTCGTCATGACAATCTCCCCTCAGATGCGGGCGGCGGGGACCGCCCGTTCCACCTCTGACCGAGACTTCCGTTTTTTGTTTTTCGGAAGATCATTCGTAAGCGAACGATACCGCGTCCCGTCGGGCTGGCAAGAGGCTTTTTTGGAATTTCTTCGAACTGCGCGCAGCCGTCGCGGCGACGCTGGGGGGAGGAAAAAAGGGGACGCTATATCAAGACGTTATGAAAAGGTCGGGCGCAGGCCGCCGACGGTGGTGCCGTTCCAGTTCTTCATGACCGGCCTGACGAAGCGGCCGAATTTGGCAGCCACTGCCTCGTCCATGGGCAGCAGTTTCTGGAGCAGCGTGGCCATGATCACCTCGCTCGCGCGCGAGGCGCCGTCGGCGCATTTCAGCGCGATTCCGAGCCCCTGTTCGGGCAGGGCGGCGCAGAACACGCCTTCGGCCCCGGTCTTGACGAAGGCCCGTGCCCCAAGGAGCCCCATGACGTCGGTGCAGAACCGGCCGGACCCCGCCACCATGAAGGGCTCGGCGGCGCAGGCCGCCCTGAGCCGCGCGAAGGCCTTGGCGCGTTCCGGGCCGACGCCCGCGCCGCTGGCGACCTTGGCGAAGCCATGGGCAAGCTTCGTCAGGGGAATGGCGAAGGTCGGGATGGAGCAGCCATCGGTGCCGACCGCGGTCTCGGCATCGAGGCGGTGGCCGGTGACCTCGCCCACCGCCTCGGCCACGAAGCGCTGGACCTTGTGGTCGATGCCGACATAGCCGCGCACATCGATACCCTCCGCGCAGGCGAAACAGACGAAGCCGGCATGTTTGCCCGAGCAGTTGTTGTGCAGGGCCGAGGGCTTGCCGCCCGAACGGGCGAGGGCATGGGTCGCCGCCGCCCCTGAGGGCCAGTGGGTGCCGCATTCGAGATCGGGCTCGCCGCGCCCGGCCTTGGCCAGCATGCCGGCGGCTGTCGCCACGTGCCGTTCCTCACCGCCATGGGACGAGCAGGCCAGCGCCAGTTCGGCCGCGCCGAAGCCGTAGCGGTCGGCGGCGCCGCTCTCGACCAGCGGCAGCGCCTGGAGGACCTTGATGGCGGAGCGCGGATAGATGGCGCGCTCGACGTCGCCGATGGAGAACACGACCCGACCCGCCGCGTCGCAGACGACCGCCGCGCCGCGGTGGGCGCATTCGACGCTGTCGCCGCGCAGGACTTCGACGAGGACGGGGTCGCTCAGGGACATGGCAGGGCTCCGGCATCAAGGCTGCCGCGATAAGCCAGAACCGGCGCCGGGAAAAGCCCTGTTATTCGGCTGCCTGCGGTCCCGGGGCGACCTGGCCCTGCGGCGCCATGCGGGCATTCATGTCGGCGACCATCTTCTTGACGATGGTCGAGGCCGTCTTCTCGAACAGGAAGGGCAGGAAGGCATGGACCAGGGCGCAGAAGGCGCAGAAGGCGAAGGTGCCGGAATAGCGCAGCGCCGCGCCCATATGTTCGAAATAGCTCTCGTTGACCGCATGGGGATGGGCGAGGAAGGCGGTCTTGGCACGTTCGATCATCGGGGGGGCTCCAGCGCGGCGGGCGGGACGGCGATATTGCCCGCCAGATTAGACTGTCTCCGCTGGGATGATGTCCCAATCGTTCGACGAATTTGGCGTACCATGTGGACAACGTTGCACGACACGCTAGGATCCCGGGATGGCATCCCCTGTCCCGACGCTCGATTCCATCGACAAGGCCCTGCTGCGACTCGTCCAGCACGATGCCAGCCTGTCCATGGAGCAGCTCGCCGAGAAGGTGAACCTGTCGCGCAACGCCTGCTGGCGGCGGCTGAAGCGGCTGGAGGACGAGGGCATCATCCGCGCCCGCGTCGTGCTAGCCGACGCGGCGAAGCTCAATCTCGAGCTGACCGTCTTCATCGCCGTGCGCACCAGCCGGCATGACGGCGACTGGGCGGCGCGGTTCCATGCCGCCGTCCAGGACATTCCCGAACTGCTCGGCGTCTACCGGACCGCCGGCGAGATCGACTACATCCTCCATGCCCGGGTGCCGAACGTCGCCGCCTATGATCGCCTTTACAAGAAGCTGACCGCCAGGATCGAGATGCAGGACGTGTCGGCGAGCTTCGTCATGGAGGAGATCAAGGAGGTCACCGCCCTGCCGCTCGACTTCGTGTGAGGGACTGGATGCCGGGTTCTGCTTCCATGGTGATGTGTTGATGGGAACAAGAGGCCCCACCCGCACCCTCCCCGTGCTGCGCGAGGAGAGGGGGACGACCGCGTCCCGCTAGTCTTCCGCCGTCGTGCCTGGCGCCGCCGAAGCCGGACGGAGTGCGACGCCGTAGTCCCCCTCTCCTTGGAGCGGAGCGACAAGGGAAGGGTGAGGGTGGGGCTTTCCGAGCCTCGTACCCCACCGCCATCCTTCACGCCGGCCGGAACTCTCCCGTCAACACGGGCGCGCCGTCGCTGGTCGCCAGGCCCTTGTCCACCAGGTCCTCGAGATGGGCGAAGACCGAGAGCCCCGCCGCGCTCTTCAGCCGCGGGTCGAGGCCCTCATAGATGGCCGCGACGATGTCGGGGATCGACCGGTCGCCGCTTGCCAGCCGCTTGAGGATCGCGGCTTCGCGCAGCCGGCGATGGTGGGACAGCGCCCGCATGAATTTCGCCGGTTCCTTCACCGCACCGCCATGGCCGGGCCAGAACAGCCGCTCCTCGCGCGCCCTGAGCCTGTCGAGCGAGGCCATGAAGTCGCCCATCGACCCATCCGGGGGCGCGACGATGGACGTCGACCAGGCCATGACGTGATCGCCGGAGAACAGCGTCTCTTCCTCGCGCAGCGCGAAGGCCATGTGGTTCGCGGTATGGCCGGGGGTGAACACCGCCTCCAGCGTCCAGCCCATGCCGGAGACGACGTCGCCGTCCTTCAGCGCCGTGTCCGGCCGGAAATCCTTGTCGCCGGACGCGTCGAGCACATTGATCTCGCCGAGATTGAGCTCCCGGGCGGCGCGGTGCGGCCCCTCCGCATAGACCGGCGCGCCGGTCGCCGCCTTGATCGCGGCGGTGGCGGGCGAATGGTCACGATGGGTGTGGGTGACGAGGATCGCCTCCACGGTCTCGCCCTTCACCGCCTCAAGCAGCGCGGCGACATGGCGCGGATCGTCCGGACCGGGATCGATGATGGCGACGCGGCCGGTGCCCACCACATAGGTCACGGTCCCCTTGAAGGTGAAGGGGCCGGGATTGTCGCAGAGGATCCGGCGGATCAGCGGCGAGAGCTGCTCCGGCCGGCCGGGCACCGCCGCATCCTCGCGCTCGAAGGGAATGTCCTCGGCCATCATGCCTCTGCCAAATCGGGGAGCGGGGGGTCTCTTGCGGATGTCCCGCACCGCGGGGTAAGTCCCGCAGGCCATCACGTCGGCGACCAAATGACAAGTTGACCCAACGGCATAGCTCCCATCAGGACATAGTTCACATGTATCACGCGACCATTGCCGCGACCCTCTGGCCTTCCCGTCCGACCCGCCGCCTCGCCCTGCTGCGGCCCGCCCTCCTCGTCGGCGCGGGCGTCTGCCTGATCACCCTCGGCGCCAAGGCGAGCATCCCCTTCTGGCCGGTTCCCCTGACGCTGCAGACGCTGGCCATCTCGGTGGTCGCCGCTGCCTACGGCCTCCGCCTCGGCGTGGCGACGGTCGGCGCCTATCTCGCCGCCGGCCTGCTCGGCGCGCCGGTCTTCGCCGGCATGACCACCGGCATCGCGCCCTTCCTCGGTCCGACCGGCGGCTTCCTCGCGGGCTTCCTGGTCATGGCGGCGATCATCGGCGCGGCCGCCGACCGCGGCTGGGACAAGGCCTGGCCGAAGATCCTCGCCGCCATGGCGCTCGCCAATGTGATCGTCTTCGTGCCCGGCCTGCTCTGGCTCGGCACCTTCACCGGCTACGGCGAGAAGCTGCTGGCCGCCGGCCTCTGGCCCTTCGCCCTCGGCACGCTTGTCAAGACGGCGCTTGGCGCCGCCCTCATGCCGCTGGCCTGGTCCCTGGTGTCGCGGCTCAGGGGCTGACCTCCTCGACGACATAGCCGCCGTCGAACAGGGTGGCGATGCGGCCGAGCGCGAACCGCGTCGTCGGGCAGTCGTGCGGCACGCCCGCCGGCAGGAGCGCGGTGAGCGCTTCCGGTTCGAGGGCGTTGAGCCGGGCGAAGATCGCGGGATCGAGGCGGATCGCCAGCCCGTGATCGGGATGGGCCGGGTCGATATGGGCCGGCCCATATTCGCCGAGGTGGCGCATGGCGTCCCAGGGCGCCGCCTCGCGCGGCAGCCGCGCGGCGAGGCCTGCATCCTCCTCGCGCAGGTAGAAGCGGTTGAGGCCGTCGAAGAAGACGTCGCGATAGCCGGCCGCGGCGAGGATCGGCGCGAAGTCCTCCGAGCGGTCGGCCATGGTCCAGGGCGCCACGGCCTCCATCACCACGACGCGGGGGCGAAAGCGCTCCCAGTCGTTACCGGCGAGGACGTCTGCCTCGGCGCCCTCGACATCCACCTTGAGGAAATCGATGCGGTCCGGCGCATGGGCCGCGCAGAGCGCCGCCAGCGTCGTCATCGGGCGGCGCAGGCGCGACGATGTGACGCCCGCCGCCGCGGCGGTCTCGGCGTGCTGGGCGAGTGTCGTCGACAGCCCGTGGAAGCGGTCGGCCTGGAAGAAGTCGGCCTCGCCTTCGGTCCGGCCGCAGAGCGCCTCGGCGACGACATCGCGCGGGCGGACACGCCCATAGGCGCGCGCGATCTCCGCCTGTGGCTCCACCACAATGCCGCGCCAGCCGCGCTCGTAGAACCAGAAGGAGACATTGTCGGCGATGGCATGGCCGCCGCCGACATCCACATAGAAGCCCTCCGCAACGTCGGCGAGCAGCAGCGAGAGGTGGTAGTCCTCGCGGTTCTGGGCATAGGAGAGAAAGGCCCTCGCGTCCGTCTCGCTCAAGGCCGTCTCCCTGTGATGGCGGCGTCTGTGACTAGCGCCGTGGTGCGATAGCGTGAGCCTCGCGTGCCCGGTCGATCTGGTCAAGCTTGGCGGTGAAGAGGCTCCAGTCGTCGCGCTCGGCGATCGGCGCCCAGAGGGCCTCGACCTCCTCGATCAGCAGCGTCGCCGGCCCCTCGCCTTCGAAATAGGTGCGGGCCGCCGCCGAGGCGGCCACAGGTTCATGGGCTCCCAGCGCCGCCTCAAGCCGGGCGAAATCCGCGCCCACGTAGAACGCGGCCTGCGGCCCGGCCATGGCGAAGGCGCGCCGCGCCAGGCCGCCATGCCAGTCGAACACCGTGCGTTCGAAGGGCGCCTGCGACTTCAGCAGGAACTGGAAGAAGGCGGCGGCGAGTTCGTCGTCGGCCTCGGCGTCTACCGCCTTGAGGCCGAGCCGCGCGCAGAGCGCCCGCCGGAGGCCGGCATGGAAGGCGCCGGCATAGCCGCGCAGCGCATCCTCCAGCGCCGCCACCGGCGCCACCAGCGTCAGGCATTCGGCGAAGCGCTCGAGGTTCCAGGCGACGGCCCCGGGCTGGCGGCCGAAGGCATAGAGGCCGGTCTGGTCGAAATAGGCGGCAGTGAATCCAGGCTCGTACCGCGGCAGGAAACGCCAGGGTCCATAGTCGAAGCTTTCCCCGGTGACGACCATGTTGTCGGTGTTGAGCACGCCGTGGACAAAGCCCGCTGCCATCCATTCACCGACGAGGGCGCCGGAGGCCGCGGCGACGGCGGCGAGCAGGGCCGGGGCCTCCTCGGCCATGACGCCGCCACGGGCCGCCTGCAGGTGGTAGTGCCGGATGGAATGGCTGACCAGGGCGGCGATGCCGGCCGCGTCGTTATAGGCGAGGCAGCGCTGGAAGGTGCCGAAGCGGACATGGCTATGCGACAGCCGCACCATGACCGCGGACCGGGTCGGTGAGGGCTCGTCGCCGCGCATCAGGTCCTCGCCCGTCTCGATCAGCGAGAAGGTCTTCGAGGTATAGACGCCATAGGCCTCCAGCAGCGAGGAGGCCAGAACCTCGCGCACGCCGCCCTTCAGGGTCAGCCGCCCGTCGCCGGAGCGCGAATAGGGCGTCCGCCCCGAGCCCTTGGTGCCGAGGTCGAGGAGGCGCCCCTCGCCGTCGATCAGCTGGCCGGCGAGGAAGCCGCGCCCGTCGCCGATATCGGGATTGTAGGAGCGGAACTGGTGGCCGTGATAGCGCAGGGCCAGCGGCGCCGGCAGGTTGTCCGGCAGGGGCTCGAACCGGCCGAAATGGGCGATCCACTGGTCGTCGGTCAGCCCGCCGAGGCCGACCGCCTCCGCCCAGCGCTGGTTGCGGAAGCGCAGGACATGCTGCGGAAACGCTGCCGGCGCGACGACGTCGTAGAAGCTGGGGCCGAGGTCGGCGTGGGCGGTGGAGGGGCGATAGGTCATGGTGGACATCAAGCGCTCGGCGGCTGGGAAAGGTCCAATGCGGGCTTTGAAGTGAAGGCCCCACCCCGGCCCTCCCCGTTTCCGCGGGGAGGGGGAAGAGGCGACGCGCCCTCCTTTGCGCGGCGGGGCGAGGCGGTCCGGTGGAGGATCGGAAGGGACGTCGTGGTCCCCCTCCCCGCGCGAGCGGGGAGGGTACGGGTGGGGCTTTCAGCTCACGCCGCGGCGGCCTTGCCTTGCAGCGATTGCGCCACCTCCGCCAGCATCTCGTAGGACCGCACGCGCTTGCCGTGGTCGTGGATGGCGGAAGCCACCATCAGCTCGTCCACCCCGGTCTGGGTGATGAACTGGTCGAGCCCGCGCCTGACCGTCTCCGGCGAGCCGACGAAGGAGAACTGCAGCATGCGCGAGGCCTGCGCCTTCTCCATCGGGCTCCAGAAGCTCTCGATGTCGTCGATCGGCGGCGGCAGCAGGCCGCGCACGCCGCGGAAGATGCCGGCGGCGCGCTGCTGGGCCGAGGTAAAGAGGTGGCGCGCCTCCTCGTCGGTGGGCGCCAGGAAGACGTTGCAGCCGGCCATGGCATAGGACGTCGCTTGCTGCTCGGAGGGCGTGAACTTCGCCCGGTAGATGGTGAGCGCCTGCATCAGCGCATCGGGGGCAAAATGCGAGGCGAAGGCGTAAGGCAATCCCAGCATCGCCGCGAGCTGCGCGCCGAAGGTGGAAGAGCCGAGGATCCACAGCGGCACCTCTGTGCCGGCGCCGGGCACCGCCTGGATCGCCTGGCCCGGCTGGGCGGGGGCGAGGAAGGCCTGCAGCTCCAGCACGTCCTGGGGGAAGTTGTCGGATTCCATCGGATCGACGCGCAGCGCCCGCATGGTGCGCTGGTCGGTGCCGGGCGCGCGGCCGAGCCCGAGATCGATGCGGCCGGGGAACAGGCTCTCCAGCGTGCCGAACTGCTCGGCGATCACCATGGGCGCATGGTTCGGCAGCATGATGCCGCCCGCGCCGACACGGATGCGGCGGGTGGCAGCCGCCACCTGGCCGATCACGACGGCGGTCGCCGCGCTGGCGATGCCGGTCATGTTGTGGTGCTCGGCGAGCCAGTAGCGGTTGTAGCCGAGCCGGTCGGCATGGCCGGCGAGATCGATCGTGTTGCGCAGCGCGTCCCCGGGCGTCGAGCCTTCCGGGACGGGTGCGAGGTCGAGGATGGAGAACAGCGTCATCGGATCATCCGGGTTCAAGGGCCGGGGTCAGGGTCGCTCAAGATAGGCATTTGCGGCGGGATGGCGAGGGCAGGTGGCAGCGGATCAGCCCTGCTCGGGCGCTCCGAGCTGGCGCAGCGCCTCGTGGACCACGTCGGCCTTGTGGCGCAGGTGCTCCCGCATCAGGCCCGACAGCGCCGCGCCGTCGCGGGCCCTCAGCGCCGCCATCATCCGCTCGTGGTCCTCGATCGCCTCGGCCCAGCGCTCCGGCGTCTTGCGGGCGACGAAGCGCACCGCATGGATGCGCACCATCAGGTTCTGATAGAGACCGGCCAGTGTCGCATTGCCGGCGATGCGGAAGATCTCCTCATGGATGCGCCGGTTGAGTCCGGAATAGGGCACCCATTCGCCGCGTCGCCAGTGGCCGACCATCTCGGCATGCATCGCCTCCAGCCGGGCGAGGTCGTCGGCGTCGAGACGGGCGCAGGCAAGCTCCCCGGCCAGCGCCTCCAGCACGCCCATGATGGGGAAGAGCTCCTCCACCGCCTCGGGGGCGATGCGGGCGACCCGGCTGCCGCGGTTCGGGGTGAGATCCACGAGGCCCTCGGCGGCGAGCACCTTCAGCGCTTCGCGCAGCGGTGTGCGCGAGACGCCGAACAGGTCGCAGAGGTCGGGCTCGGAGATCTTGTCGCCGGCCTTCAGCGTGCCCTCGACGATCATGTCGCGCAGGCGGCCCGTGAGTTCGGTCGCCAGCGAGCGGCGGGCGATCAGCGGATGCTCGTTCATGGGCGCATCCCTCCAAAACCCTCTCCCCTCGTGGGAGAGGGTGCCGCCGTCAGGCGGCGGGTGAGGGGGCCATGTCCGACTGTCCTGTGCTGCCACATGCCGACCTCCTCCTCCGCGTGAAACCCCTCATCCGGCTGCTCCGCAGCCACCCTCTCCCGCAAGGGGAGAGGGTTCGCTGGCCATCACGCCGCCTTGGCGCTGCCCTCGCGCTTGGTATCGGCCAGATAGGCCATGGCGGCCGTCACGCCACCGGACTTGTGCGGCACGCCGGCAAGACCGAGGCCCATCTCGACGCCGCCGAGCGTGCCGATCAGCGTCAGATCGTTGATGTCGCCGAGATGGCCAATGCGGAACACCTTCTTCGCCACCTTCGACAGGCCGGTGCCGAGCGACATGTCGAAGGTATCGAGGATCACCGAGCGCAGCCGGTCGGCATCATGGCCCTCCGGCATGACGACGGCGGTGAGAACAGGGGAGAAGTGCTTGGGATTGGTGCAGAGATTCTCCAGACCCCAGGCCGCGACCGCCCGGCGCGTCGCCTCGCCGTGGCGGAGATGGCGGGCGAAGACGGCGTCGAGGCCTTCCTCGTGCAGCATCAGGATCGCCTCGTCGAGGCCGTAGAGCAGGTTTGTCGCCGGCGTATAGGGGAAGTAGCCGGACTTGCCGGAGGCGATCATCTCCTCCCAGCCCCAGAAGCTCTTCGGCAGGCGCGAGGCCTTCGAGGCCGCCAGCGCCTTCTCTGACACGGCGTTGAAGGACAGGCCGGGGGGCAGCATCAGGCCCTTCTGCGAGCCGGCGACGGTGACGTCGACGCCCCATTCGTCATGGCGGTAGTCGACCGAGGCCAGCGATGAGATCGTGTCGACCATCAGCAGCGCCGGGTGGCCGGCGGCATCGATGGCCTTGCGGACCTCGTCGATGCGCGACGTCGCGCCGGTGGAGGTCTCGTTGTGGACGACGCAGACCGCCTTGAACGTATGACCCTTGTCCTCGCGCAGCGCCGCCTCGATCGCGGCGACATCGGCGCCAGCGCGCCAGTCGGAGGGGATGAACACAGCCTCGACGCCGAGCTTGCCGGCCATGGTCTTCCACAACGTGGCGAAATGGCCGGTCTCGACCATCAGCACCTTGTCGCCGGGCGACAGCGTGTTGGCGAGCGCCGCCTCCCAGGCGCCGGTGCCCGAGGCGGGATAGATCACCACGGCGCCGCGGGTCTTGAAGATGGAGCGCATGCCGTCAAGGACGCGCAGGCCGAGCTTGCCGAAATCCGGGCCGCGATGGTCGATCGTCTGCCGCGCGATGGCGCTGAGAATGCGCTCCGGAACCGGCGAGGGGCCGGGGATCTGCAGGAAATGCCGCCCGGCGACGCGCGGTGCATTGGTGGCCATCGGGGATCTCCTCGGCGTGATTGTTGAACCGCTCCGACGCGGCCTCTTGCCAGAATGAATAATGAATGCAAAATGCAAGTCAAGGGGAGCGCAGGCTCTTCGTTCGAAGCGGGAGGCTGCACCGCGGGCATTGCGTCCTTCGAGGCTCGCTGTCGCTCGCACCTCAGGATGAGGGTTGTTGTGTCTGGCAAGACCTGTGTCGGACCGGATGCCGGTGATGCCAGTCATCAACCCTCTTCATCCTGAGGTGCTCGCCCGGGCGATGCGTTTGCATCGTCCGGCGGCGAGCCTCGAAGGACGCACTTGGCTGATGCAAGGCACAATCCAATGAACGACATGAGCAACACGCCTGACACGCCGCTTCAGCGCCGCCTCGCCGCCGAGGTCAGGGGCGACGTGCTCTTCGATGCCTTCTCGCGCGGCCGCTATGCCACCGACGCCTCGATCTACCAGATCATGCCGGTGGGGGCCGTCGTGCCGGAGACGGTGGACGATGCCATCCGCGCCGTGGCGCTGGCCCGCGAGGAAGGCGTCACGGTCCTGCCGCGCGGCGGCGGCACGTCCCAGTGCGGCCAGACGGTCAATTCGTCGCTCGTCGTCGACTGCTCTAAGCGCCTCACCCGCATCCTCGACCTCGACGTCGCCGGCCGCACCGCGCGCGTTGAGCCCGGCATCGTCCTCGACGACTTCAACCGCCAGCTCAAGAAACACGGGCTCTGGTATCCGGTCGACGTCTCCACCGCCTCGCGCGCCACCATCGGCGGCATGACGGCCAACAATTCCTGCGGCGGCCGCTCGCTGCGCTACGGCACGATGCGCGACAATGTCATCCAGGTGGAGGCGGCGCTCGCCGACGGCACCCGCCGCTGGTTCGGCGAGGTCTCCCGCGACGATGCGATGCGCAACGACGCCGACCTCCTCACCCGCGACCTCCTCACCCTCGGCACGCGCGAGGCGGCGGAGGTCGAGGCCCGCTATCCGAAGGTGCAGCGCCGGGTCGGCGGCTACAATCTCGACGCCCTGGTGCCGAAGGGCGCCGCCAACAACATGGCGCATATCCTGGTGGGCTCGGAGGGCACGCTCGCCTTCACCACGGCGGTCGACCTCAAGCTCTGGCCGCTGCTCGGACCGAAGGTCTTCGGCATCTGCCATTTCGGTTCGTTCCACGAAGCGATGGACGCCGCCCAGCATCTCGTCACCCTGAAGCCCATCGCGGTGGAACTGGTCGACCGCACGATGATCGGCCTTGCCCGCGACATCGCCATGTTCCGTCCGACGGTGGAGCGGGTGGTGCGCGGCGATCCGGACGCGCTGCTGGTCGTCGAGTTCGCCGAGGAGACGGAAGCCCAGAACCTGCAGAAGCTCAGGGATCTCGAAGCGATGATGGGCGACCTCGGCTTCATCTGGCAGGGTGAGGGCGCCCGCTTCGGCGGTGTCGTGCCGGTCACCGAGCCCGCCTGGCAGGCCGCCGTCACCGAGATGCGCTCGTCGGGCCTCAACATCATGATGTCGATGAAGGAGGCGGGAAAGCCCGTTTCCTTCGTCGAGGACTGCGCGGTGCCGCTGCCCGACCTCGCCGCCTATACGGCGGGGCTCACCGAGATCTTCCGCGCCCATGGCACCGAGGGCACCTGGTATGCCCATGCCTCCGTCGGCTGCCTGCATGTCCGCCCGGTCCTCAACATGAAGCTGGATGTCGATGCCAAGCGCATGCGCTCCATGGCCGAACAGGCCTTCGAACTCGTCCGCCACTACAAGGGCTCGCATTCCGGCGAACATGGCGACGGCATCGTCCGCTCCGAGTTCCACCGCGAGATGTTCGGCGAGCGGCTGGTGCGCGCCTTCGAGGAGGTCAAGGACCGCTTCGATCCCGAAGGTCTCTTCAATCCCGGCAAGATCACCCGCGCGCCCGCCATGGATGACCGGACACTGTTCCGCTACCCGCCGGGCTATGAGGGCATCGAGATCAATCCGGCCCTCGACTGGTCGGACTATCCCGGCGCCAGCCAGGGTTTCCTCGGCGCCATCGAGATGTGCAACAACAACGGCACCTGCCGGAAGCTCGACGGCGGCGCCATGTGCCCGAGCTACCGCGTCACCCGCGACGAGCAGCACGTGACGCGCGGCCGCGCCAACACGCTGCGCCTCGCCATGACCGGCCAGCTCGGCCCCGACGCGCTGCTGGCCCCGGAAATGGAGGCGAGCCTTTCCCTCTGCGTCTCCTGCAAGGCTTGCAAGCGCGAGTGCCCCACCGGCGTCGACATGGCGCGCATGAAGATCGAGGTGAAGGCCCAGCGTTACGCCCTCTATGGCGCGAAGCTGCACGACCGGCTTGTGGCCCATCTGCCGCGCTTCGCCCCGCTCGCCGCGAAGGCCCCCTGGCTCTTCAACCTGCGCGACCGCGTGCCGGCTCTGAAAGCCCTGTCGGAGAAGTTCGCCCAGTTCTCGGCGCGGCGCACCCTGCCGCGTTGGCGTTCCGACATCTTCGCGCCGCAGGCGGCGGCCGAGGGCCCGGAGGCCGGCCGCGAGGTGGTGCTCTTCGCCGACACGTTCAACCGCGCCTTCGAGCGCGAGAACCTTGATGCCGCCGTCACCGTCCTCACCCGTGCCGGCTACCGCGTCCACCACGCGAGGCCCGTCGGCGGTGGCCGGGCGCTGTGCTGCGGGCGCACCTATCTCGCCACCGGCATGGTCGACCGTGCCCGCGCCGAGGCTGACCGGCTGGTGGCGGCGCTGTCGCCCTTCGCGGCGCGCGGCGTGCCGGTCATCGGCCTCGAACCCTCCTGCCTCTTCTCGCTGCGGGACGAGGTCCCCGCGCTGCTGAAGTCGGAGGAAGCGGCTGGCGTGGCGAAGGTCGCTGTCCTCTTCGAAGAGTTTCTCGCCGCCGAGGCCAAGGCCGGACGCCTGTCCCTGCCGCTCGGCGAACTCAAGGCCAAGGCGGTGCTGCATGGCCATTGCCACCAGAAGGCTTTCGGCGCAATGGGCGCGGTGGAGGGCACGCTGCGTCTCATCCCCGGGCTCGAGGTCGAGACGGTGGAGAGCTCCTGTTGCGGCATGGCCGGCGCCTTCGGCTATCACGCCGAGACCATCGACGCCTCGCTCGCCATGGCGGAGCTGTCGCTCCTTCCAGCCATCCGCAAGGCGCCGGACGATGCCCTCATCGTCGCCGACGGCACCTCCTGCCGCCACCAGATCGCCGACGGTGCCGGCCGCGAGGCCGTGCACGTGGCGCGCGTCCTGGCGATGAGCCTGGAGGCGGCAGAGACCCGATAGGGGCAGGCACGATGATGGAGGCAGGCTTCACCTCTCCCCGGCGGGGAGAGGTCGGCCGGAGGCCGGGTGAGGGGGCAAGGTCTCAAAAGAAAAGGCCCGCCTTAGCGGGCCTTTGTGGGTGGTCGCGTGGTCGCGGAGCCTGTGTCCGATCACTCCAGCTTCACGCCGGCATCGGTGACGACCTTGCGCCAGCGCTGCACCTCGGAGGAGACGAACCGGCCGAAGGCCTCGCCCTCGAGCGTCGGGATGTCCGACCCGTTGCGCGCCCAGGCGTCCTTGATGGACTGCACCTGCAGCGCGGCGCGGATCTCCGTGCGCATGCGCTCGACGATCGGGGCCGGCGTGTTCTTCGGTGCGAAGATCGCATACCAGGTCGACACGTCGAAATTCTGCAGACCGCTTTCGCCGGCCGTCGGAACGTTCGGGGTCGCCGGGTTACGCGTCGGGGCCGCCACCGCGATGCCGCGGATGGATCCGCCCAGGACCTGCGGCGCCGAGGTGCCGAGGCCGTCGAAGATCATGTCGATCTGGCCGGCGACGAGGTCGGCCATGGCCGCCA
>NZ_JAUYFA010000003.1 GCF_030691135.1 Phreatobacter sp. | reverse complement strand
GGTCATCCGCAATGCGCTTGTCGCAGCCGCAGAGGAGATGAGCCTCACCATCTGGAGAACCAGTCGCTCGACGGTCGTCCGTGAAATCCTCGACTACTCCACCGCCGTGTTCGACTCGCGAGGACAGAACATCGCCCAGTCCGCCCGGATTCCGGTTCATCTCAATTCGATGTCCGCATGTCTCGAGACGCTGCTCTCCGCTCATTTTCCGCTGGATGGATGGCAGGACGGCGACATCGTCATCACCAATGACCCCTATTCCGGCGGGCAGCACCTGCCGGACATCATGACCTTCCGACCGGTTTTCGCCGGCGAGACACGGATCGGCTTCGTCGGCACCCTTTGTCATCACGTCGATGTCGGTGGTGGCGCCGCCGGGAGCTACTATGCCGGTGCTCGCGAGATCTTCCAGGAAGGCATCCGCATTCCGCCCCTGAAGCTTGCCGAATGCGGGGTGGTCAATGAGGCCATCCTCAAGATGGTGCTGGCCAATGTGCGCCAGCCTGACGAGACGAGCGGAGACCTGCAGGCCCAGATCGCAGCGCTGGGGATCGGCGTCGGCGCCGTGCAGCGGATCATCCACCGCTACGGCACCCCTGACCTGATGCAGGCGATGCAGGCGATCCTCGAGGGTTCCGAGCGCATGATGCGGGCCGCGATTGCGTCCTTGCCAGACCGGACCGCGCATTTCGTGGAACTGGTTGATGATGACGGTCAGACCGAAGGTCCGATCCGGCTGTCGGTCCGGATCGAGCGGCAGGGTGACGGTATCGTCATCGATTTCGACGGGTCGAGCCCGCAGGTGCAGGGGCCGGTGAACAACACCCGCGCCATGACCTGCTCGGCCGTCTATTACGCGGTTCTCGCCGCACTCGGTGCGGAAATTCCGGCCAATTCAGGATGTTATCGCCCGATCACCGTGCGGGTTCCACCCGGCAGCGTGGTCGATGCCCAGTTCCCGGCGCCGGTCACAGGTCGCATGGTTGTCAATCACCGGATCGCCACGGCCGTGTTCGGCGCGCTGGCGCAGCTCATCCCGGCGCGGATCCCGGCCGCCTATTACGCGATCTCCTATGTCTATGCCCTGGCGACGGTCGAAGCGAGCGGACGACGCCGGGTCTATTTCGACATTGAGGTCGGCGGCTGGGGCGGCCACGCAGGCGGAGATGGCGCAAGCGCCCTCTCCTGCGGCCTCCACAACAATACCAATGCCCCCATCGAGATGGTGGAGGCCCGCTATCCGGTGACCTTCACCCATTACGGGCTCATTCCGGATTCCGGGGGGGACGGACAGCACCGCGGCGGGCTCGGGCTTTCCCGCGCCTTCCGGCTCGACGCGGATAACGGATCGCTGAGCACGAATTTCGAGCGGTTCCGGCATCCGCCCTATGGGCTCGCCGGGGGAAAGCCCGGATCCCTCAGCAGGACCACGATCACGCGGGCGGACGGCACTTCAATATCGCTCGCCTCGAAGGTCTCGGGGATCGCGATGCAACGCGGCGACGTGCTCACCATTGAAACATCCGGCGGTGGCGGCTGGGGGGATCCGGCAGAACGCGCCGAAGAAGCCCGCTCACGCGACCTTGCCGAGGGATATGTCACGCGATGACGCTCGCATGCCCGTCTGGCGACCGAAGGTGAGCGGGCGACCTACATGATGGTGCCGCCGTCGACCAGCAGATCGTGGCCCGTGATGTTGCGAGAGGCGTCGCTGGCGAGGAACACAATGGCATTCGCAATGTCGCTCGCCCGGCTGAGGCGACGCATGGCAGCACCGCTGACGAACCGGTCGAACATGGTGGCAGGCGCGATATCGCGGCGGGCTGCTTCCTCCGCGAGCCACCCGTCGAAACTGGGGCCCTCGACACCACCTGGGGCAACGATGTTGATGCCGACGCCATGGCGCCCGGCCTCGACCGCCGCCGATTTCGTGACGCCCCGCAGGGCCCATTTCGAGGCCGCGTAGAGCGAATTGCCCTCGACGCCGCGATGGCCGAACGTGCCGCCGACATTGACGATACGGCCGCTCTTCTGGCCGATCATGATCGGCAGGACGTATTTCATGGTCAGAAAGACACCCTTCACATTGGTGTCGAAGAAGCGGGCAAAATCCTCGACCGGCTGATCCCAGAGCGGCACGGGATCACGGGCGGAGACACCGGCGGCATTGACCAATACATCGATCCGGCCACCGCCGAAGTCACGCGCCTTGTGAACCATCGCCGCGACCTCGCCGGGCTCGCGCAGGTCGGCCTTGACCACCTCGACGCGCCGCCCGAGCGCCGCCACCTCCGCGGCGACACCCTGCAGGGCGTCGACATCACGGCCGACCATGACCAGATGCGCGCCCTCCTCGGCGAGCGCCAGCGTCACGTCCCGGCCCAGCCCCTTCGCTGCCCCGGTGATGATGGTGATCTTGTCCCTGAGCCTCATCGGATCCTCGCTGGTCAGTTGGTCAACCGGGAAAGGCGGCGTCCACCGCGCCACACGCCACGGACGGCGCCCAGCGCCTCGATGGCGTCGAGCGGATTGCCGGCAACCGCGACCAGATCCGCAGCGAAGCCGGCACGGATCCAGCCGATCCGGCTGTCACGGCCGATCAGACGTGCGGCCGTGCCTGTCAAGGCGGCGATGACCCGCGCCGTGGGCAGGCCGACCTCCACGGCGAGCCGCGCGTCTTCGGCGATCTGGCCGTGCATGTTGTCAGTGCCGAGGCCGAAGTCCTGCCCGCCCGCAGCGATCGCGCCGCAGAGCCAGGCCAGGCGCTCCTTGGCGCGTTCCAGCCGCTCAAGCACAACGGGATTGTCACTCGCGCTGCGCGCGATGCCCCCCGGCGCAAAAAAGCGGGACAGCGTCAGCACCGGCATTGTGGCGGACGCGCTGAGGGCGGCGAGGTCTGCAGCGTCGAACAGCGCACAATGCTCGATCGTCACGGCCCCGCGCGCGGCCGCCATCGCGACCGCAAAACCGCCATGAGCAGCGACCGCCACTGGCAGGGCAACCGACGCCGCCTCCGCGAACAGCAGGTCGAGGTCATCTGCGCTATACAGCGGTGCGAGCGCGTCCTTGCCAGCACCGTTGATGCCGCCGGTGAGCACCAGCTTGAGGAAATCAACCCCGGCTGCCGCCCGCTGGCGAACGGCTTGGCGCAGCGCATCGGATGTATCGATGCCACCGCTGGCAGGCGCCTGGTGCGACCCCGTCGGCGCGATCGGGGCCCCGCAGACGACCAGGGTCGGTCCGTCGATATCGCCGTCGCGCACCGATCTGGAAAGCTTCAGGTCCAGCCCGTTCCCCTCCCCCATCACGCGCTGGGTGGTGACGCCCGAGCGCAGATCCGTGAGCATGTGGGCAAGCGCCGTGCGGCGACGCCCCGCCAGATCGGGGTCGAACATACGCCGCATGGGTTCCGGGCGATCGGGATCGACGGACAGATAGCCGTGGAGATCGATGAAGCCAGGAAGCAGCGTCAGTCCGGTGAGCTCCACCTCTTCCGCCTCGCCGCCGCCGAGACCGCCCGCCGCCCCGACGTCGGCAATCAGGCCGTCCTGCATGCGCAGGGCTGTTCCCATCGGCAGGCCTTTGCCATCACCGTCGATGATCCAGTCGGGCTTCAGGATCTGCGGCCTCGCCGTCATGCGAGAGCCGGCAGCCCAAGGAGGCGGGCCGGGTTGCGGCGGGCCATCACATCAATGTCCGCTGCCGAAAATCCGTTCGCCATCAGGATGCGCAACCACATCCGGAAGCCCTCGATCGGGTGGGCATTGTCGTGCTGGCCGAGATCGGTGGATGCGACGCAGTTCTCAACGCCCACGGCGCGGATCCGTTTGGCGAAGTCTTTGGGGCTGGCCTGCTGGCGGTTCGGCATCAGCGGATTGACCGTGAACTCGAAGGTGCAGCCGAGGGCGAGCATCGCCGTCATCGCCTCGATCGGCCAGTCCGTCGCATGCCATCCCACATGCGTGATGACCACCCGCTCATAGCCGATGCGCCGGGACTCGCGCAGGACCGCCATGACCTCGTCCAGTGACACGTGACCGGTGCCGAGAACCAGATCGGCCTGCTTGCACAGGGCGATGATCTCGACGACTTCGGGCTTCAATTCCCCTTCGGCGTCCAGCAGCGACAGCGGCTCGGCCTTGGTGCGGGTGCGTTCCAGCCCGAGCGCGGTCTGCCAGGGATAGGTCGGCATACCGAAATGGCGCTGGTGATGAGCCGCATGGACCGTCGGCAGCCAGACGACCTTCACGCCGAACCCGATGGCGGCGCTGAGCGCTTCTGGATTCAGCCCCCCGACCGGATGGTTGAGCACGATGGAGCCGAAAAGATCGATCCCCGGGACCACCTTGCGGACGAGCTCCACGCGGTCGGCATTCGGAACATAGATGCTCTTGAGAACGAGCCCGCGATATCCGGCAGCGCGGGCCTGCTCGGCGCACTCGATCTCATCGAACGGTCGCTCCAGAAGGCAGGGATGAGCGTGCAGATGCATGTCGATGACGCCATGCATCATGTCCCGGTCGGCTCGCGACAATTCCATTGTCATGCTCTTGCGTGCCCTCGCTCATCACGATTTCGGCCCGGTGTGAATGCGGATCGACCTAATGGTGCGGCACGCCCATGGCCTGGCACAACCGGGCGAGAACCGGGTGGGTATACCGGCCGTTTTCCTGCAGCGGCACGCCATTCGCCTTGATCGTCACCTGACGACAGGTGAAATCGAAATGTCCGGCTGCCGGCCGGCCGACCCAGGCGCCGAACCCGAAGTCGATATCGCCGAAGGCACGCTCGTCCTCAACCACCCGGCCGGTCGGGACGGGAATGCCGGGATTGAACCCCATCGACACATGGGCGATGCGATACATCGTGTCGTCGGCAAGCTGATCGATCCACTTTTTCAGCACCAGCGCCTCCCGGGCGCCGGCAATATCGACGATGCGCCCCTTGGCGATTTCGAACCGCACGGTCTCGTTCATGATGCCGACTTCGGAGGGCGGATAGAGGATGCCGTCCGCCACAAGGTGTCCTTTCATGGAGTCCTCGACAGGCGACCACGAGACCTGTCCGGCCAGCATGATCGGGGTCTTCTCAGGCGTCGTCTTCATCTTGAACTCGCCGACCTTGCATCCCCTGTTGGAGAAGACGATCGACGAGCCGGCCTCGCTCGTCACCTCCACCTCGGCATCGGTGAGGAGGCGGATGATCTCGTCGCCCATCTCGGCCATCAGGCCGATACTCTGCCGGCCGATGCAGCGCACCATGCCGTCGACATCCATGCCGCCGAGTTCACAATAGAGGACACCGGCATCGAGCGCCGCCTGCCAGGCTTCGGTGTACATGGTGTAGGCGACGGCCTGTTCGATCCAGATTTCGGCGGCGGCGACGGCAGCGGCGACCGGCGCCGGAGGCTCCATCTGCGGTCGGGGCTGGGTGTGGTACCACATGACGCTTGGGACACCGCCGGCCGCGTAGATGGCACGGGCGCTGGCCCAGACAACGCGTGCATCGCTGGATGTGTCCGCTGTGATGACGACGGTCATGCCGGGCCGGATCTCCAGCACCTCCTCGGCGAGCTTGCGGGCCGCCCGCTCCATTTCGAACGACAGATACTCGTCGCGGGCTTCCATGACCGAGGCCAGGCGCATGAGGGTTTCTCCATCATCACGGGTTGAATGCAACACACCATGCGGCAGCGGCCCGCCGAACTGCGGACTGGCTATCACCTGATGTCGAGGTCATCGGAAAAGAGCCCTGATGGCCCGGCGGATGCCGCCATAGCCGGTACAGCGGCAGAGATGCCCGGATAGCGCGAGTTCCACCTCGGGCGCCGACGGCCGCGGCGACAGGCCGGCGAGATAGGTGATGGAAACCAGGAAGCCGGGGGCACAGGCGCCACACTGAAAGGCATGGTTCTCCCCGAGAGCCTGGCGTACGGCATCGGCCGTCGGCCCGTCGAGGCCGTCGGCTGTCGTGACGCGGCGGCCATGAACCCGCACCAGCGGCACGAGGCAGGCATTGACCGGCTCGCCGTCGAGCAACACGACACAGGCGCCGCACCGTCCAATGCCGCATCCGGCCTTCGGAGCCACCCGGTCGAGGTGGTCGCGCAAGGCCTCCAGCAGGGTCGGTGCGGCGTTGTCCGGAAGGCTGGCCGTCGCCCCGTCGACGATGAACGAACAGGTCAAAGGGTCTCTCCCAAATGCGCCAGCATCGCCTGCGGGTCCACCGGCAGCCGGCGGCAGACGAAGCCGGTGGAGGCAAGCACCGCATTGGCGATGGCCGGTGCCGCAACATTGGTGCCGATCTCGCCGACGCCCCGCGGACCCGCGACATCGGGCGGAATATCGGCGATGCAACGGACGTCGCAGTCGAAGGCGTCGGCGATGGTGGGAGCGAAATAGCCGTCGAGGTTGGAGGCGCGGAACCGCCCCTGCTCCGCCGGCAGGTCCTCACTGACGACGAGACCGGCGGCCAGCGACGCGCCGCCAGCCAGTTGCCCGGTGATCGCCGTGGTATCGAGCACGGGACCCGTGACCGGCACGATCACCATGCGCCGCACCTCGACACGACCGGTGAAGCTGTCGACGGCGACCTCGGCCATGGCCGCGCAGGCGGTGAACAGGGCATGGCAGGCCCCCTCGCCGTCCGGAGGAACGATGGCGGGCGCCAGGCCAGTGACCGCGATAGGCGCCGCCGCGAACGCCGCCCAGCCGATGAGGGGTCGGTTGGATGGCGTTGTCCGGCTGTAGACACCACCCGCGCCCATGACGAGGGCATCGGCGGGAACGCCCGTCGCCTCGGACGCGCGAGACAGCACGGTGGCGACGAAGGCGGGTGCGGCCGAAGCCAGACTGCGCCACAGCACACCCGCCCCGCGGCTTGCTGCGACGGGGCCTGAATCCGGCGCCAGGAGACTGTCTCCGGCAACGACGGTCACATCCTCCATCGCGCAGCCGATGAGTCGTGTCGCCGCGTGGGTCGCCGCCAGCGTCAGGCCCTGGCCGAGGTCGGACAGCCCGGTACGGACCACGATACGGCCATCGACCAGCGCGAGGACACTGGAACCGGCATTGGGACCGCCCGGCGAGAACCCCTCGTTCTTCTCGACCAGGGCGATGCCGGAGCCCGTCAACCACCGACCGGCACGCCGGGCGGGTGCGCCTCGCGGCAGCGCCGCCAGAGCCCGGCTGTGCCATGCGGGCGCGGCGAGGGTCTGGCCCAATTGGCCCCTGGCGCCTTCGGGACGGAGATTCTGCTGTCGAAATGCGCACGGACTGATGCCAAAAGCGGCAGCCAGCCGGTCGATCTGCTGCTCCAGCGCGATCTGGACCTGCACGCCTCCGAAACCGCGCATCGCGCCGGCAATACCGTTGTTCGTGTAGGCGAGGCGACCGGACAGATCGACGGCAGCCCAGGCATAGGGACCCTGAGCATTTTCATGGGCGGTATCGAGGACCTCGGGGCCATGTTGGGCATAGGCGCCGGTATCGGCCAACAGGTCGACCTCATGGGCGGTCAGGCGGCCCGCGGCATCGGCTCCGCTCCGCATCCGGATCGTGAAAGGATGACGCTTGACGCCAATGGCGAAACTCTCCTCCCGCCGCCAGATCAACCGCACCGGCTGGCCGGTCACATGGGCGAGGAGAGCCGCAAGCGGCTGTGCATGGAGACAGTCCTTGCCACCATAGGAGCCACCGACGGGACTGGCGACGACACGCACCTGCGCCTCGGGCAGCGCGAGCATCGCTGCAATGTCACGGGCCTCGGCGCTCGCCCAGTGCCCGGGGCCGAAAACCGTGAGACTGCCATCCGCGGGAATGGCGACGGCGCCCTCGGGCTCGATGAAATGGTGGACCTGGCGCGGTGTAAGATAAACGTCCTCAACGATATGGGCGGACCGTGCCAAGGCGGCGGCGAGGTCACCGCGCCGATGGCGCGTGCTATGCAGGAGGTTCGAGGTCTGGTGGATCGGTGGCGCGCCCTCGGCGAGGGCCGCGGCGGGATCTGCGAGCACCGGGAGGTCTTTCCAGCGGACCGCGATCAGTTCCACCGCGCGCCGCGCAATCGCCGGACTGTCGGCGGCGACGGCCGCGACGGGGTCGCCCACCGTTCGCACCTTTCCGGCGCAGAGGTAGGGCTGATCGGCGACCCGCACGCCGAAGGCGTTGCGGCCTGGGATATCCGCCGCCGTCACCACCGCCCGCACGCCGGGCAAGGCCATGGCGGCGGTGATGTCGATGGCGACGATCTCGGCATGGGGATGGGGGCTGCGAAGCACGGCAGCATGCAAAAGGCCCGGTGCCGAGATGTCGGTGAGGAAGCGGAAGCCGGGCGTCAGGATGGTCATGCCGCGCCCCGCGCCAGTTCCTCGACGAGCCGACCCGTAATCAGCCGGGCTGCCACCCGCCGGCGATGGGCAGCGCTGGCCAGGGCGTCGGACACCGTATCCAGTTCGTCCTCGATCGTGTCCGCGAGGCACTGCCAGTCGAAGCCATCGAGCGCGGAACCCGTAAGCTGCGCTTCGGCCCGTCCGAGCCGCTGTGGACGTGTCACCCCGCCCCCGGCCGCGATCCGGATGCTCGTTACGCGCCGCTTCAGGACCTCGGCGCACAGGGCGACGGTGATCAGCGTCGGCGAGAAGGCTGCCCGGTAGCCTGCCTTCTCGACAAAGGACATCGGCGGCTGTGGCGGGAGCCGCACCGCCACGAGCAAGGCGCCGGCAGGAAGCGAGTCCGCATCAAGGACCCCTTCGGAGGTCTCCAGGCGGGCATCATGGGCGAGCAGGAAGGGAACGAGGTCGCCCGCCCCCCAGCCGATATTGCCACCGACGGTGGCGAGGGTGCGAACGCCGAGCCCGGCGACTAGTCCGAGCAATGCGACCAGCGCGGGATTGCGCGCCGTCACGCGCGGATCACGGCGAAGACGCTCCAGGGTAACCAGCGCGCCGATGCGGAGCGAGCCGCCGTCCGCGGCTTCGTCGATGCCATCGAGGCCGGGAAGCCGGGAGATGTCGATGAGATTGTCATCGGGAGCGGCGCCCGGCCTCAGCACGGTGCGCCCCGCGGCGTAATTGCCGCCGGCCTGGCTGAGGGCCACGGCCTCCGCGAGCGTCGAGGGCGCTGGAATCATGGCCGGTTCAATCGCGACGGATGCGGTCGTTCTCGACCGACCAGGGAAAGAAGACCCTCTCGGTCAGAACGACGAGACCGAACAGGACGACCCCGGTCGCGGACAACAGGACCACCGCGCCGAAAGCGAGCGGTACATTGAAGAAGGCCGTCGACTGGGTGATCAGATAGCCGAGGCCGGCATTGGCGGTGACGAATTCGGAGACGACGGCGCCAATGACGCTTAGCGATATGGCGACCTTGAGCCCGGCGAAGATGAAGGGAACCGCCCCGGGTAGCCGGATCATCCAGAGATCCTGGAAGAAACTGGTTCGCATCATCCGGGAGAGGTCGACGACCTCCCGCGGAGTTGCGAGGAGACCCGTCACCGTGGAAATCAGCAGCGGGAAGAAGGCGATCAGGAAGGCGACAGTCGTTCGCGAAAGCTGCCCGGTCCCCATGATTACCACCAGGATCGGCGCGATCGCGATCATCGGCGTCGACTGGGTGATCAGGAGCAGCGGGTAGACCGCACGCGCCACCACCGGTGACGAGGCAATGGCGACGGCCAGGGGAATCGCGATCAGGACGGAGGTACCGAACCCCAGGACGACGGTCAGCAAGGTAGCCGCGATATTGCCGGGCAGATGCGGGCCGGTCGCGACCAGTTCCTGCAGGATCCGGCTTGGCGCAGGAAGCAGGAACGGCCTGATGCCGAACAGATGCACCGCACCCTCCCAGAGAAGCAACAGGCTCCCCAGCGAGCAGACGGGAATGAGGATGCCCTGGGCAGTGCGCCAGAACCTCCCGAGGCTAGAGGGTTGGGCGATCAGCCGTTCCATCGTGTCCATAAATGCTCCGGCGGATGCGATCGGTTGCTGTCTGGAAGGCGCGGTCGTGCATGCTGGCCACCGAGCGCGGCCGCGGCAGGTCGATCGGCACGATGTCGGCGATGCGTCCGGGGCGCGGCGTCATCACCACCACCCGGTCGGACAGAAGGACGGCCTCGGGAATGGAATGGGTGACGAAGACGATGGTCTTGCGACGCGCCTCCCAGATCCGCAGCAACTCGAAACACATCTCCTCGCGAGTCATCGCGTCGAGAGCGCCGAAGGGCTCGTCCATCAGGAGAATGTCGGGATCCTGGATCAAGGCGCGGCAGATGGCGGCCCGTTGCTGCATGCCGCCGGAAAGCTCCTGCGGGTGTTTGCCGCCGAACTGGCCGAGCCCGACCATGTCCAGCAGCGCCTTGGCGGCGGCGACGTCCGCCGCCTCCGGTCGGCCCTTGCGCACCCTGACGGGCAACAGCACGTTCTTCTCAATGGTCAGCCAGTGCAGCAGGGTCGCCTTCTGGAAGACCATGCCGACGCGATCCCGGCCCTCGGCGCCAGGCCGGCCGGCGATGCGGATGGTACCGCGGGTGATGGGGTCGAGGCCGGCGATCAACCGCAGAGCCGTCGACTTGCCACAGCCCGAAGGCCCCACGACGGCGACGAATTCGCCGACGGAGACATCGAGGCTGACGGCGTCCAGCGCCCGCACCTCCGAGCCGTCGCGGGAGAGGTAGGCCTGACTGACGGCATCGAGCGCCAGGATCGGTGTTTTCACCATCAACCGCGCGGCAACAAGCCACGCACCACGAAGACTTCCGGGTCTGTCGCGGCGGTGGGCAGAGACTGGGCCTCCGCGAGAAGCTCCCACGTCCGCTTCACCTGCGCCGCATCGAGGCTCCCCGTCGGCAGGCGGCGGGCAACCTCGCTGTCGAACATCAGCTTCGTGGCGATCTCCATGGCCGCGAAATCACCCTCGGGATTAAGCCCGGGGACAGCCGCCTGGATGGCCGAGAAAGCGGTCCGGGCATTGTCGCGGGTGAATTCGAGCGAACGCACGAGGGCCCCGGCGAACCGGCGCACCAGATCGGCCTTGCCAGCAATCGTCGCCTCGGAGGCGAAGAGCACATTGCCGTAGATCTGCAGCGTATCGGCGAACTCGAGGGCATTGACGGCGCCGCCCTGCTGGCGCGCCATGCCATTGAAACGCGGCAGGTTGGGCAGGAAACCCATGACCGCATTCACCTGTCCGGAGACGAGCAGCGGCCCCATCGTCGCGGGTTCCGACTGGATCATCTCGATCTTGGCAATGTCCACATTGTTGCGGGCCAGAACCAGCGGCAGGAACACCCGGACCGAACTGCCCGGGGCGCCGGCGAGTTTCTTGCCCTCGAGGTCCTTGAAACTGCGAATGCCGGAGGCCGCCAGCACGAAGAGCGAGTGCGGTGGGCGGGTGTAGATGGAGGCGATGGCCTTCACCGGAACCTGCGTCCGCACGCGGCCGGCCATCAGGGACCCGATATCGGCGATGCCAAATTCGGCGACGCCGGTCGCGATCTTGGTGACCGTGTCGGCTCCGCCGAAGCCGCGCTCGATCGTCAGGTCGATGCCGGCCTCACGGAAGAAACCCTGGGCGATGCCGGCAAAATAGGCGGCGTAGTCGCCGGTCGGCAGCCAGTCTAGCAGCAGCTTGACGGCATCCCGGCCCTGCGCGCGCGCCGCCCTGCCCTGTCCGGTGACGAGCCCTGCCGCGCCGAGTCCCGCCGCCACGAAGGAGCGCCTGTTGATTCCTCTCGTCGTCGACATGTCGCCAAACCCCTCTGCCGTCGCCTGAGGCAACCGCGTTTTCCGTGCCATGCTGTGCAAGCAAAGCCTGGGCCAGGATGCCCTGTGGTCAACGGCCGATCGGCTATCACCTGATGCCGGGGGGCGGCCCGGACAATGGGCGGGCGATGCCGTGGCGCACCCCTATGGAGCCGCACCGGTTTCCCCGTCTGGCACGTCCCTTGCTGGTCAGGGGAGGGAGAAAAACGCCATGAACTTCCAGCGCTTGAACTACTTCCGGGCGGCCGCGGAGTTCGGCAGCCTGCGCAAGGCGGCGGAGGCCTTGAACATCTCTCAACCCTCGTTGTCCCGCCAGATCCAGATCCTCGAACACGAACTCCGCACGCCCCTGTTTCTGCGCCAGAGCAAGCGGCTGACGCTCACCCCGGCAGGCGTGCTGCTGGCCAGTCGGATCGGCGGCATGCTCGACGAGGTCGAAGCCATCCAGCGCGACATCGCCAAGCTGTCCGACGAGCGCCGGCTGCACATGCGGATCGGCGCGATCCAGTCGACCTGCGACTTCCTGATGCCGCGCGCCATCGGTGCGCTGCGCGCCAGATATCCGGACCTCCAGGTGGCCGTACATGGCGTCCGCTCGACCGAGATCATCGAGCAGGTCGGCCGCAGGAGCCTCGATCTCGGCATCGTTGCCGCGCCGGTCAGCGACCCGCGGGTGGTGCAGACAGCCCTGGCGACCGACCCCTTCCGGATGATCGCCTCGCGCCGCCACCGCCATGCGGCGATGCGGCGCCTGTCGCTGGACTCGCTCGATGCAGAGCCCTTCATCACCTTTCCGCGGGGCTTCGCCCTGCGCGATCAGGTCGAGGCTGTTTTCGATGCGAACAGATTGTCGATGAATGTGGTGGTGGAACTCGAGTCGATCGAGGCGATCAAGGAACTGGTCCGTGAAGGTGGCGGCGTCTCCCTGCTGCCGAGTTCGACGCTGATGGGCGACAAGAACGTCCGCGAACTCGCGATCATTGCGATCGACGATCAGGTCATTGCGCGCGAGATCGTCGCTGTCCGGCATGTCGGAGACAAGATTTCCCGTCCCGTCCTGTTTCTCCAGAACGCGATCCAGAACGCGTTGCACCTTTCCAGCGCCTCGCCCCGAGACGCCCAACTGGCGTCTTCGGGATAGGACACCGTTTGGGGTCGCAGGGAACCGGGCCCCATGCCCGTCATCGCGTCAGGCCAGCGCGCTCTCCTCGCCGAACCCTCGCGGATCAGCTCTCACGCGGCGATGCCAAAGGGGGCCAGTTCGATCGGTTGATCGAACGTGAGAGCGACATCGGTCTCACTGACCCGCACCACGGTGGCCGCGATCATGCGGCCCGCGGGCCATTCCAGCGTCACCTTCTGACGCGGCGTGGCGAAACCCGTGCCTTCAAGCCGGACGCCCGTTTCCGAAATGTCGACGATCATGGTCGGCGTACGGCGGCCACCGGCGCTGACCATGATCGCCTGGCGCAGCTTTTGGCGCATATGCTGGCGGCGCTCGCCGAGATCGGAAGCAACGGCACTCAGGAAACCGTCGACGGCTGTCGAGAGTTCCCTGGTCACATCGCCGAGTTCATCCGAGACGACCCGGACCTCACCGGCCTGACGGGTGGTCTCAGCGATGGAACTCGTGACAGTATCGGCATTGCCGGTGGCCTGGGTCGCACCGGCGGCGGCGGATTCGATGGCAGCGACGATGGAGCGGGTTGAGGCGTCCTGATCGGCCATCGCTGCGGAGACGAGGCCTGCCACGGTCTTGATCTCGCCGATACGGCTGGTGATCTCGCCGATGGCGCCTACGGCGGTGCGCGACGCCTGCTGGACATTGGCAATCTCACTGGCGATCTCCTCGGTCGCCTTGGCCGTCTGACTGGCGAGTTGCTTGACCTCACTCGCCACCACGGAAAAGCCCCGGCCGGCCTCGCCGGCACGGGCCGCCTCGATCGTCGCGTTCAAGGCGAGAAGATTGGTCTGTTCGGCGATCGCGCGGATGGTCGAGACCACGGCACCGATCCGGTCGGTCAGGTTGGCCAATTGCCCGACCTGGTCCTGGGTATGGGCGGCGACGGAATTGGTATCGTCGACGACCATGGTCGTCCGTTGCGTCTGCTGCGAGATGTCGCGGATCGAAGCGATGAGCGCCTCGGCGGTACGCGCGACCGTTTCCACATCCTGCGCGGTCGCGCTCGACGCCGTGCGCGCGGCCCCCGCCTCACGGGTCGCATGCCCCGCGACGTCGTTGAGCACGGATGCCGAGTTGCGCATGCTCATGGTCTTGGTGCCGAGGCTCTCCAGATAGGTCGAAATCCTGCCCTTGAACTCCGAGATGAGGGCATCGAGGCGCACCTGCCGGTGGCGCTCGCGCTCGGCTTCCGAGCGCGCCGACTGTTCGAGCCTCTGGCGTTCCAGCGCGTTGGCGCGGAAGACGCCGAGCGCCGCTTCGAGCCGGCCGATCTCGTCCTGGCCGGACAGGGTCTCCGCCGAGCTGGTGAGATCGCCGCTGGCGACGCGCTCCATCATGTCTGCCGTCTTTGCGACCCGGACTGAAACCCTCATGATGAAGAAGTAGATCATGAGGCCGACGCCCCCGAGAGCGAAGACCGTCATGGCGATGATCGTCGCCAAGGCCCGCCGCGAAGCGGCCGTCATCTCGGCGGCCAGGCCCAGATTAGTCGCGCTCGCCGCTTCGATCAGGGCGGTCGCATCATCCAGAGCCGCCGACGACGCGGCGAAGTAGGCGTTGAAGTCCTGGGGATAGGCTCCATCGGCACCGGCGGCATACATGGCCTGACGGATCCGTTCATAGGCGCCGAAATAGTTCGCACCGAGGCGCGCGGCGCTTTCCTTGACCTGCGCTGCTATGAGAGGACGCTGCAGGGCGAGCTGGGAGAGTTCCCAGCTCTGCAAGACACGGCCATGGGATGCGGCCATTTCGATGATCGCAGCCTGGCTGAGGGGCGCCCGTGTCAGGGCAGCGATGGCGAAGAAGGTTCGTTCCCGACCACCATACTCGCGCACGACCCAGGCGCGCTGCATCAGAAGATCGTGGGCGATGATCTCGGCGGTCAGATACCGGCTGTCGACACGGAGCCGGTCGGCATTGGCGAACATTTCGGAGATGGAGCGCTTGAGGCCATCGACCAATTGACCGGCATTGGCCGTTCGGCGGGACTTCGGCAGTACGAGGTCGCGGTCGGCCTGGACCCGGATCTCGGCGACCTGGCGGCGCAGCGCGTTCATGCGCTGATCGAACTCCTGCCTGTTGGTGACGAAATCATGGGCCGCCAGATGAGCGTCCAGCTGCCGGAACAACTCCTCGGCCTTGTCGCGCTGGGTGCGGCGCAGGTTTGCAAACTGCTCCGGAAAGGGATCGTCGAGGGCGAGCCCGACCTGGGTGAGAGACCGCTCGAACGACAGCTCGACAAGGCCTCGGGTCAACAGGGTCATGGCTTCGACGGAGCGGGCGGCCCGCTCGCTCGCGCGCAGCCGGTTGTATTCCTGCCAGACCCCGGCGGCCGCAAACGCCACGACCGTGACGCCCAGAACCGCGCAAAGGGCAAGGCTGATTTGCTTGATAGACCTGAACATCGACGTCCCCCTGACAACAGCATTACCCAACGGCATCCTGGTAAATGCAGGGTTACGTTCTCCACTCCGATAGGCAGTTCCGGCGCGGCTTTGTGTCGCTCCCGCCCCGGCACGAGCGGCTCTGGGCGCGCACCAGACGCCCGACGACGACGGGTGTCTTCGTATCGGCTGCCAAGGTCGGAGGCATCCGCGGCCCTGGACAATACGTGACCGAACGTCCGCTTGGCCGGGGGAGATCAATGGCAGGCCTGAAACGACAGTTCGCATCGGGGGAAGCTTCCGGCAGGAACGCTGCGGTTAACTCCGCCAATGGCCAGGGCGCCTCGCATGGTGTCGACATGTTGCAAGGCCAGCATCCCGGACAGGGCGTAGGTGCTGCGGTCAATCCACCACGCCACAAGGGAGCGTCCGGACGCCCCCGCCTGGAGCGCAAACTGCCCGCCGACCCTGTCAATCGATTCGTCGTTGATCGGCCCGACGCCGAGAAGGCTTGGCGCTCCCTACGGGATTCGAACCCGTGTACCCAACGTGAAAGGCTGGTGTCCTAGGCCTCTAGACGAAGGGAGCGAACCGCTTGGCGGCGGCGGGCGTTATAGGGGTGTTCCCGGTCGCCATCAAGCGCCCCCGGCGGAAAATCAGCTCGCCGTGATGGAATTCTCCCGCACCACATCGCCCCATATCTTCATCTGGCTGGCGAAGAATGTCCTCAGTTCGTCAGGCCCGCTGGCGAGGAGCTTGATCTGCTGCGTTTCCGTGAGCTGTCTGGCCGTCGCCGGCTCGCGGAAAGCGGCGGTGAGCGCCTGCTGGAAACGTGCGACGATCGGCCCCGGCGTGCCGGCCGGCGCGAAGACACCCCACCAGGCCTCCGCTTCGAAACCGGCGAATCCGCTCTCCGCCACGGTAGGCACCTGGGGCAGTGTGGCAGCCCGCTGCGCACCGGTCTGGGCGAGCGGTCGCAGGGTGCCGGCGGTCAGATGGGCGGCGAGGACGGCGACGGAGGCGATCGACAGCGGGACATGGCCGCCGAGCGCGTCGTTCACGAGCGGTCCGCCGCCGCGATAGGGGATATGGTTGAACGTGGTGGCGGCGCGGCGGGCGAGCTGCGTCATGGCGAGATGGCCGAGGCTTCCGTTGCCGATCGTCCCGTAGGGCACCCCGCCCGCCCTGTCCTTGCCGGCCTGGACCACCTCGGCGAGCGTGCGAAAGGGTTGCGAAGGATGGGTCACCAGCACCATCGGCGCCGTTCCGATCAGCATGACCGGATCGAGGTCCTTCACCGAATCGAAGGGCATGTTCGGCAACAGGGTCGGGTTGACCGCATGGGTGTCGAAGACGAACAGCCAGGTATTGCCGTCCGGCGCCGCCTTGGCGACGGCATTGGCACCGACACTGCCGCCGGCCCCGGCGCGGTTCTCGACGATCACCGCCGCACCGAGACTGCGCTCCAGCACGGGCTGCGCGAGACGCGCCAGCGCGTCGACGGATCCGCCCGGCGGAAAGGGCGCGACGATCCGGATGGTCCCGGAGGGCCAGGACTGCGCCTTCAGGACGGCAGGAGCGAGCGGCGCGATGAAGGCCGCGGCGGCAAGGCCGCGGCGCGTGATGGATGGCATTAGCGTTCTCCCGGTCGATGTGCCGGCGGAGGCGTCGAGGCCTCCGCCCGAACGGGAGTATAGGGCGCGCTCAGGGAATGCGAAGCACCCAGCCCGGCTGGATCAGATCCGGATTGACGATCGGCGGGTTGTTGGCCGCGACGATCTTCGGATAGTCCGCACCCTTGCCATAATGGGTCTCGGCGATCTTCCAGAGCGTGTCGCCCTTCTTGACCGTGTAGAACTTGGCCGCCGCCGTTTCGGCCGCCACGATGAGCTGGCTGGTATCGACCTGCGCCACGCCCACCGTGTTGCCGAGGGCGAGGATGATGCGCTCGGCCTCTTCCTGCGACTTGACCTGGCCGGACAGCTGCACATTGTTGCCCGACGTGCCGATCTGCAGCTTGCTGGTGTCGAAACCGTGGCTCGCCACCTCCTGTGTCAGGGCCGGAGCCGGCGCCGCTTGCGCCTCACTGGCGCCGATCAGCTTTTTGCCGACATTTTTGACGAAATCGAAGAAACCCATGCTCTGCTCCTCGCTGCCCCGCCGCTCCCTGGAGGCGACCGGACGCACATTAGCGCCAGCGCGGCGCGCTGACCAGCCGACATGACGCTAAGGCAATCGCCGATCTCGGCGCCCCGCAGCATCGCTGCTTGTGGATAAGGCCGGTCTGACGGTAGCTACCAGTTGCCGTTGCGGCAGTATGAGGTTGCAATCGTCTCGTCGGCTGTCCCGATTCCAAGTCGACAGTTGCGTATCAGGTGCGAATTCATGGGTTTTGCGTCAGCGGACAGCCCGGCATCCCGCCGTCAGAACGAGGACGACGGCCTCGTCGCACTTGTTCTGTGGCGGCTGCACGATCCCGCCTGGAACCCATCCTTTCGGGACCTTCTGGAAGACGCGCGCACCTGCGACGACCCGGCCACCGAGGCCACCACCGTCCTGTCGGTGCTGCGTGCGGTCGTGACGGCGGACCATGCCCTGGCACCGCGCGCCAGAACGCTGGCCGTGCAGGCCTTGGAGTTCATGGCGGCACGTGGCCCGGCAAAGGATGGTACGCCGACAACGCCGGCGCCATCGCCCCGCCGGCGCCTGGCGAATTTCCGCCCGGCCTTCTTAACGACCTGATCATCCCGACGGCGGCGGCGCGGCGTCGATCATCCGGAACTGCACCCGCTCCTGCCCCTGCCAGCGATTGATGGCGGCAGACCCGGCGACATGAAGAGCCCGGCCGCGTCTCGCCGCGAGCAACTGGCCCAGCGGCTGCCCGACCGCGCGGAACGCAATCGCTTCGACCGTCTTCCCGTCACCGCTGCGCAAGCGCGCCCGCACATGGGCGCCGGCCAATTCGTCGACATGGACGAGCGTGTGGGAGGGCAGGACCAGAACGGGTTCGGGATTGCCGGTGCCGAAGGGTCCGGCCCGGTCCAGCATCGCGATGAGGTCCGTCGAGAGTGCACCAGCAGTTGTCGCCGCATCGACGAGGAGGGAATCCTCGCGCCTCGCGCGCGTCACGGCATCGGCGAGGTGGCCTTCCAGAAAGGCGCGGAAAGCCGCCAGCCGGTCGCGTTGCACCGTTATGCCGGCCGCCATGGCATGGCCGCCGCCCTTGACGAGGATGCCCGCAGCGACAGCGCGGCGAACGGCGGCACCGAGATCGACGCCCGCCACGGATCGCCCCGATCCGGTGCCGACGTCGCCGGTGAAGGCGATCGCGAAGGCGGGCCTCTTGAAACGTTCCTTCAGCCGCGAGGCGACGAGGCCGACGACGCCGGGGTGCCAGCCGTTGCCGGCGGTCACCACCACCGCGGCCCCCTCCTCCAGCGGCCCGAGTGCTGCCAGTGCCTCTGCCTCCGCCTCGGCGACGGTTCCCATCTCGACCACCTGCCTTTCGCGGTTGAGACGGTCGAGATCGGCTGCTATGCGCCCGGCTTCCAGCGTGTCTTCCGTCATCAGGAGGCGCAGGCCGAGGGCCGCATCGCCGATTCGCCCGCCGGCATTGATGCGCGGTCCGAGCATGAAACCGAGATGGTAGGGCGTCGGTGGCCCGTCGAGCCGCGCCACGTCCATCAGGGCCCTGAGGCCGGCATTCTCGCGCCGCCGCATGACGACCAGGCCGCGCGTGACGAAGGCGCGGTTGAGGCCAGTCAGCGGCACCACGTCGGCAACGGTGCCGAGGGCGACGAGGTCGAGGAGGCCCATCAGGTCGGGTTCGGGACGCGCCGTCGTCCAGTGCCCCTTGCCGCGCAGATGCCGGTTGAGCGCCACCACCATCATGAAGGTGACGCCGGCGGCGCAAAGCTGCCCTAGTCCGGAGAGATCGTCCTGCCGGTTGGGATTGACGACGGCCTCCACCGCGGGAAGCGTCTCGTCGGCCTGATGATGGTCGCAGACGACCACGTCGAGGCCGATCGCCGCAGCCTCGCCCAGGACCTGATGGCTGGTCGTGCCGCAGTCGAGGGTGACGAGCAGGGTCGCACCCTTGCCGGCCAGCAGGCGCAGGGCTTCCGTATTGGGCCCGTAGCCCTCGAAGATGCGGTCGGGGATATGCAGCAGGGGGTCGAGCCCCGCGGCACGTAGGAACAGCGCCAGAACCGCCGAGGAAGAGGCGCCGTCGACGTCGTAATCGCCGAAGATCGCCACCTGCTCGCCCGTCAGCACCGCCTTAGCGAGGCGTTCGACCGCCCGGTCCATGTCGGTGAGGACGGAAGGGTCGGGCATCGCCTCGCGGATCGTCGGCTCGAGGAAGGCCTCCGCCGTGCCGGCGCCGACACCCCGGCCCGCGAGGACGCGGGCGAGGATGTCCGGCAGGGCGAGGGACTGGGCGATGGCCAACGCCTGGGCGCGTCCCGGTTCATCGAGCCGGTCGCGCCAGGTGCGCCCCAGGGCCGACCGTTCGATGCCGAGAAACAGCCGGCGGCGTTCCATCGGTTCAGTCGAGATGGAATTTCTCGAGCTGACGGTGCTCGCCGAAGATGCGGCGCACCGTGCCGGTGGTCGACCGGTACACGATGGTTTCGGTGGTGATCAGTTCGGGACCGAAGACGACGCCCTTCAGGAGCGCACCGTCGGTGACGCCGGTGGCCGAGACGATCACGTCGCCGGAGGCCATTTCCTCCATCTCGTATTTCTTGATCGGGTCCTTCACGCCCATCTTGCGGGCGCGCTCCACCTTGGCCTCGCTGTCGAGGATCAGGCGCGCCTGCATCTGGCCGCCGACGCAGCGCAGCGCCGCCGCAGCCAGCACGCCCTCGGGCGCGCCACCGATGCCCAGATAGATGTCGATGCCGGTCTCCCGCGCATTGGCGGTATGGATGACGCCGGCGACGTCGCCATCGGTGATGAGGCGGATGGCGGCACCGGTGCTGCGCACCGCCTCGATCAGCTTGGCATGGCGGGGCCGGTCCATGATCAGCGCGGTGATCTCGCTCGGCTTCACGCCCTTGGCCCTGGCGAGGGCGTGGATGTTGTCCACCGGCGACGCGTCGAGATCGACCACGCCCTTCGGATAACCCGGGCCGATGGCGATCTTGTCCATGTAGACGTCCGGAGCGTAGAGCAGCGAACCGTGCTCGGCCATGGCGATCACGGCGATCGAGCCCGGCATGTCCTTGGCGCAGAGCGTGGTGCCCTCGAGTGGATCAAGCGCGATGTCGACCTTCGGCCCCTTCTTGGTGCCGACCTCTTCGCCGATATAAAGCATCGGCGCCTCGTCGCGCTCGCCCTCACCGATGACCACCGTGCCGTCGATCGGCAGCTTGTTGAGCTCGCGGCGCATGGCATCGACTGCCGCCTGGTCCGCGGCCTTCTCGTTGCCGCGGCCGCGCAGGCGCGCAGAGGCCACTGCTGCCCGCTCGGTCACGCGGACGAGCTCCATCGAGAGCACGCGCTCGATGATGAGGTTTTTCGGGATGGAAAGCCCCTGCTCGGCCATGGTGACGTCCTTTTCGCGCTTTTGTCTTGCGTTCAGTTGCGTTCGATGCGGATGACCTGCGGTGCTCCCAGAAGGATGCCGTCCGCGTCCATCGACTTGAGGGCACGTCGGACGGCCGCCTCCGTCGTAGCATAGGTGATGAGCACGACGGGCGCCGGAGCGGCCGCGGCAGCCGGATCGGTGCCGCCGCGCACGGGGCCGGCCCGGCGCTGCACGATCGACTCCAGCGAAATGTTGTTCTGCGCCATGCGCGAGGCGATGCGCGCCGCGGTTCCAGGCTTGTCGACGACTTCGAGGCGGATGTAGTAGCCGCCCTCGTGGCGCGTCATCGGCGCACGGCTCGGCTTGGTCAGGGCCGAGACCGGCCGGATGAACGGTGCCGTGCGGTGCCCGCGCGCGATGTCGACGATGTCGGCAATGACGGCCGAGGCCGTCGCGTCACCGCCGGCCCCGGGACCGACGAGGGTGAGGTCCACCGCATCGGCGTCGATGGCCACGGCGTTCAGCACCCCGTTGACCTGGGCGATGGCCTCGTCCTTCGGAATGAAGGTCGGATGGACGCGCTGCTCGACCCCGTCGGCGGTGCGCTGGGCGACGCCGAGCAGCTTGACGCGGTAGCCGAGTTCCTCGGCCATCCTCAGGTCGACCGGCTTGATCGACCGGATGCCCTCGATCGAGATACCCTTGGTGTCGACCAGCGTGCCGAAGGCGAGGCTGGTGAGGAGCGAGAGCTTGTGGGCGGTGTCAAAACCGTCGACGTCAAACGTCGGATCGGCTTCAGCATAGCCGAGGCGCTGGGCGTCCTGAAGGCACTCCTCGAAGCTAATCCCCTCCTCCGCCATGCGGGTGAGGATATAGTTGCAGGTGCCGTTGAGAATGCCGTAGACGCGCTCGATCGTGTTGCCGAGCAGGCTCTCGCGCAGCGTCTTGATGACGGGGATGCCGCCGGCGACGGCCGCTTCGAAATTGAGCGCGACGCCCTTGGCCTCTGCCTTCCGCGCCAGTGCCGTCCCGTGAGCGGCCAGAAGCGCCTTGTTGGCAGTGACTACGGCCTTGCCGCTCTGAAGCGCGGTCTCGACCGCCGCCTTGGCAGGATCTCCGGCGCCGCCCATCAGTTCGACGAAGACGTCGATGTCGGGATCGGCGGCGAGGCTGACGGCATCGTCGAACCAGCGGGCTCCGGCGAGATCGATGCCGCGGTCCTTGCCGCGCGATCGGGCGGTGACGGCGGTGACGCGAATGGGACGCCCGGCGGCCTCGGCCAGGCGGTTGTCGCGCTTGGCGATGAGCCGGACGACCGAAGCCCCGACCGTGCCGAGGCCGGCGATACCGACTTTCAAGACGTCCTGCATGGGTAATCGATCCGCACTGCCGCGACCATCGCGTCGCGCCGGGCTTGTGCCCGATTTGGCCGGCCAAGGCAAGGAATGCCGGCCCTCGGGGCTCAATCCAGAAGGTGATCGATGCCGCGGATCAACCCGGCAGAACCACTCACTTTGCGCGCCGCGAGCAGCGTTCCGCCGACATAGGGCGCAGCCGACGCGCCGGCATCGTGACGGATGGTCAGCCGCTCGTCCGGCAGCCCGAAAATCGCCTCTGCGGACAGGACGAAGGACGGCATGCGCACCGAATGGACCTGTACCGCGATGCCGCCGGCATTGATTGCCCCGCCCCGCGTCTCGCGGATTCCGCCGAGTTCGTCCACCGGCTTGGAGGTCGGCGCGCTACGAATCGCCGAGAGGATCTCGCCGAGCTCGCGGCCCGTGCCGGACGGCGTGTCGGGCTTCTTGGCCGAGGCATAGTCGATGATCTCGACATCGGGCACATGTTGCGCCGCCATGGTGGCGAACCGCTTCAAGAGGGACGCGGTGATGGAGAAATTGCCGGCGGCGATCACGCCGCGACCTGCGGAACGGGCCGCCCGATCGATCTCTGCATAGTCCTCCGCCGACAGGCCCGAGGTGCCGATGACCACATGGCGGCCGGCAGCGAGCGCCTCCAGCGCATGACCCTTCACGACATGCGGCTTGGTGTAGTCGATGACGACGTCGCTCGGGACGGCGAGCGCCTCGGCCAGGCTCGCCACGACCGTCACGCCGGTCGGGGCCATGCTCGCGACATCGCCGGCATCCCGTCCTGCGGACGAGCGCGCCACGGCGGCGGCGAGCGTCAGGTCCGGAGCGGCGGTGACGGCCTTGACCAGTTCGCGGCCGACCCAACCGGACGTTCCGGCGACGACGATGCGTATCATGGCGGCTCCTGCCGAGCTTCCCGCGTCCGGCTCAGCGGCCGGCGGCGGTGATGGGGATGACGTTGTGGAGGGTGGTCGCGGCGCCGTCGAAGAAGCGCTTCACGTTGCGCGCCGCCTGACGGATTCGCTGCTCGTTCTCGACCACGGCGATGCGGACATAGTCGTCGCCGTGCTCACCGAAGCCGATGCCCGGAGCGACGGCGACTTCCGCCTTCTCGACCAGCAGCTTGGCGAATTCCAGCGATCCCAGCGGCTTGAACTGATCCGGGATCGGCACCCAGGCGAACATAGAGGCCTGCGGCGCGGGAATGTCCCAGCCGGCCTTGCCGAAGCTCTCGATCAGCGCGTCGCGGCGCTTGCGATAGGTGCCCCGCATCTCATGGATGCAAACCTCCGGCCCGTTCAGGGCGGCGGTCGCCGCCACCTGCACCGGCGTGTAGGCGCCATAATCGAGATAGCTCTTCACGCGCGCCAGCGCGGCGCAGAGCCGCTCGTTACCCACCGCGAAGCCGATGCGCCATCCGGCCATCGAGAAGGTCTTCGACATCGAGGTGAACTCGACCGCCACGTCGAAGGCGCCAGGCACCTGCAGGATGGACGGCGGCGGATTGTCATCGTCGAAATAGACCTCGGCATAGGCGAGGTCGGAGAGGACGATGAGGTCGTGCTTCTTTGCGAACCGGACGAGCTCGGCGTAGAAGTCGAGATCGGCGACCTGCGCGGTCGGGTTCGAGGGATAACAGGTCACCACCGCGATCGGCTTGGGGATGGAGTGCTGCATGGCACGCTCCATGGCCCGGAAATACTCCTCGTCGGCTGTCGCCGGGACCGATCGGATGACGCCGCCCGCCATGAGGAAGCCGAAGGCATGGATCGGGTAGCTCGGATTGGGGCAGAGCACGACGTCGCCGGGCGCGGTGATGGCCTGCGCCATGTTGGCGAAGCCCTCCTTCGAGCCGAGCGTGGCGATGACCTGTGTGTCGGGATCGAGCTTCACGCCGAAACGGCGCTCATAATAGGCCGCCTGGGCCCGCCGGAGGCCAGGAATGCCCTTCGATGCCGAATAGCGGTCGGTGCGCGGCTTGCCGATCGTCTCCTTCAGCTTCTCGATGACATGGTCGGGAGCCGGCAGATCGGGATTGCCCATGCCGAGGTCGATGATATCGACGCCCTTGGCCCGGGCGGCGGCCTTCACCTTGTTCACCTGCTCGAACACGTAGGGCGGCAGCCGGCGGATGCGGTGGAACTGGGAGTGGGTCATCGGTGACAGGTCGCTCGGGCGGCAGGCCTTGCCGCAAGGGGCTCGCCTCGTATCACATTGCAATACGGCTTGAAACGGGACGACCTCACGATCGCTGCCGTCTTTCGTCCTAGTCGCTGCCACGCTCCGACGGATCGATGGCCGGGCGGGCGCCCGCGCCGGCCCCGCGAACCCGGCCTTCCCGTTCGATCCGTTGCGCCATGGCAGGCGAGGTACCGGCACGGGCCGCCTCGAGTTCCTGACGGCGCGCGGCCTGTTGGGCGGGGTCGAGCAGTTCCGGCGTCTCGGACGAGCGCAATGGCGGCGCGACGCGGTCGGGAGGCGGCAGGCGCGCGATCAGAAGCGCCGCGCCGTAACCCGTCGCCCGGATGGGAGCAGGATACCAGAGGCCGCCGCCGGCCACGGGCGGGAGGGGCGTGGGCTGCGAAGGACCGTAGGGCGAGGGATAGCCGTCATTGGCGTGCTGGCAGCCGGCGAACGCCAGCGCGGCGAGCGTCACCGCGACAATGCGTGGCGCGGCACGTTCGATCAACCGGCGGGATGAAACTGCCATATCGCTCTCCGAGGGAAGCCGCACATCTTTTGCTTGGCGGCCACCGCATCGCCTTCCTAATATGCTCAGATCAAAAAGTGGACCGATTTCGTAATGGACGAAAGCGGCGATTTTCGGAGGGACGCTCATGGCGAAACGCGATTCGGGCAAGCCGAAGTCGCCGAAGGCCTCGCGGAAAGCACCCTCGCCGCAAGATGAGGTCAAATCGGCACCCCCGACGGTGAAGAAATCGTCCGGCAAGGCCTCGAAAAAACAGGACAAGGCGGCGGCATCCGAGCGCCTGCGGGCGCCCGAAGCGCCCAAGGCCAAAGTGGCCAAGGGCAAAGCACCCAAGGTCAAAGCGTCAAAGGCCAAAGCGTCCAAGGGCAAAGCGTCCGAGGGCAAAGTGGCCAGGGCCGAGCTGCCGACGTCGGCACCGGCGAAATCCGCAGCCACCAGGCCTGCGGCGTCGAAAATGACGGCATCCGTGTCGAAAGCCTCCAAGGCCGCCACCTCCAAGGTCGCCACCTCGAAGGTCGGGGCCTCCAGTCTCGCGCCGGCCAGCGTGAGGAAGCCCGCCATCACCGCATCCAAGAGCCGCACAGCCAGGAACGTGGGGCCCGCGGTGCAGCCGGCCGCAACGCCGCCGCCTCCGGCCACCGCGACGAAAACGCCCGTGGCCGCGATGCCGGCGAAGCCTGTGGCGTCGACGCCGTCACCGGCGGAGCGAAAGCCTGCGCCGGCGGCGCGCGTGCCTCTCTCGGCCCTGCTGGGCGAGAAGCGCCCCGAGAAGAGCCCTGCCCCTGCCCCGCTGCCGGAACCCGCACCCGTCGTCGTCGCGCCGAAAGCCGCGGTGTCCGCACCGGAACCGGCTGGCGACGACCCGTTCCGCTTCCAGGCCATGGATGTGGAGCGCCTGTCCTCCAACATCGCCCGGATGGTCGAACTCGGCGGCAAGGCGATGGCCGCCTATCTCAAGCCGCGCGAGGCCGGCACCCACCCTTCTGACGGCTCCGACGGTGTCGCCGATATCGCCAAGACGCTCGGCCACGTCGCGGAATTCTGGTTGAAGGACCCTCAGCGGGCCATCGCGGCGCAGTCCGAGGTCGCCACGCGCTACATGGACCTGTGGGCCCAGTCGTTGAAGACCATGGCCGGCGAGCCGGTCGAACCGGTCGCGCGCCCCGATCCGCGCGACGCACGGTTCAAGGACCCGCAGTGGGAGACGAACCCCTTCTTCGACTTCCTGAAGCAGTTCTATCTCGTCACCACCAACCTCGCGGAGAAGTTCGTCTCCGAGGCGGAGGTCGACGAGCACCTCAAGCACAAGGCCTCCTTCTACGCCAAGCAGATCGCCAACGCGCTCTCGCCGTCGAACTTCGTCGTCACCAATCCCGAACTGCTGCGTGAGACGATCTCCTCCAATGCCGAGAACCTCGTGCGCGGCATGAAGATGTTCGCCGAGGACGTCGAGCGCGGCGGCGGCGACCTGCGCATCCGTCAGTCCGACGACAGCCAGTTCGCGCTCGGCCGCAACCTCGCGATGACGCCGGGCAAGGTGGTCTATGAGAACGAACTCATCCAGCTCATCCAGTACGAGCCGACGACCAAGGCCGTGGGCAAGGTGCCGCTGGTGATCGTGCCGCCCTGGATCAACAAGTTCTACATCCTCGATCTCACCCAGGAGAAGAGCTTCATCAAATGGGCGGTCGACCAGGGCCTGACGGTCTTCGTCGTGTCCTGGGTCAATCCGGACCAGCGCCATGCCAACAAGAGCTTCGACGACTACATGCTGGAGGGCCCGCTGTCGGCCTTCCGCGTCGCGGGCGAGATCACCGGCGAGGACAAGGTTCATGCCATCGGCTACTGCGTCGGCGGCACGCTGCTGGCGGTGAGCCTCGCCTACATGGCGGCCAGGGGCATCGGCAACGTCCAGACGGCGACCTTCTTCACCACCCAGGTGGACTTCACCTATGCCGGCGACCTCAAGGTCTTCGTCGACGAGCAGCAGATCCAGAGCCTTGAGAAGCGCATGGCCCAGACCGGCTATCTTGAGGGCAAGGAGATGGCCAACGCCTTCAACATGCTGCGCTCCAACGACCTGATCTGGAGCTATTTCGTCAACAACTACATGAAGGGCAAGCAGCCGATGCCCTTCGACCTGCTGTACTGGAACGGCGATTCGCCGCGCATGCCGGCGGCGAACCATTCGTTCTATCTGCGTCACTGCTACATGCAGAACGACCTGTCCCAGGGCCGCATGGTGGTGGCCGGCGAGACGCTGGACCTCAAGAAGGTGACGCTGCCGATCTACAACCTCGCCGCCCGCGAGGACCACATCGCCCCGGCACGCTCGGTCTTCGTCGGGTCCCAGTGCTTCGGCGGGCCGGTCGACTATGTCGTCGCCGGATCGGGCCATATCGCCGGGGTCGTCAACCCGCCGGCCAAGAACAAGTACCAGCATTGGACAGGCGGCAAGCCGGAAGGCTCCTTCGAGGACTGGATCGCCGGCGCCGAGGAGCATCCGGGCTCCTGGTGGCCGCACTGGCGCGAATGGATCCGCAGCCACGACGGCGAAGAGGTCGAGCCGCGGCGTCTGGGCTCCAACGCCCATCCTCCGATCGAGGATGCCCCGGGCAGCTATGTGAAAGTGAAGGACTGAAAGTGCGTCAACCGTTGAGCGAGCGCCCGGCGCTCGAAGACTACCCGTTCCTGACCGTGCATCCCGTCCGCTACGGCGATCTCGACCCGAACAACCACGTCAACAACGCCGTCATCGGCACCTATCTGGAGATCGGCCGCACCGAATTCTTCGACCGCGAGGGCATCCGCCTGACAGCCGAAGGACGTGGCATTTCCCTCGTTCACATGGAGATCGAGTTTCACCGGGAGATCCTCTATCCCGGCGCCGTCCAGATCGTCTCAGGCATCCGCCGGGTGGGGTCGTCCTCGCTCACCTTCGACCAGGCGGTCTTCGTCGACGGCGAGCGTTATGTCTCCGGCTCGACCACCACGGCGCAGGTCGACAAGGCGACGAAGCGGTCGACGCCTTGGAACGAGGTCCAGCGCGGCAAGTTCGCGCGCCTGATGATGAAGTAGGGACGGCCCGGGCTGGCGGACCGCCGCTCTCAGGGGAACAGCGCGATCTGCTCCAGGCCCGTCGTCTCCGGGAAACCGAGCACGAGGTTCATGTTCTGGATCGCCTGTCCGGCCGACCCCTTGACCAGATTGTCGAGGGTCGAGATGACGATGGCGCGGCCGGGGATGCGGTCCTCGAAGACGCCGATCTGCACATAGTTGGAGCCG
>NZ_JAUYFA010000033.1 GCF_030691135.1 Phreatobacter sp. | reverse complement strand
TCGCGGTGACCACCGTCACCGGCTTCGCCTCGCTGTGGCTGATTCCCCGCCTCAAACGCTTTACCCGCCTGCATCCCCATATCGACGTCAGGATCATCGCCAATGACCGCATCCTCGACCTCGACCGCAGCCAGATCGACCTCGCCATCCGCTATTCCAAGACGGACCGCGCCGCGCCCGGCGCCGAAAAGCTCTTTGCCGAGGACATCCTGCCGGTCTGCCATCCCTCGCTGGTGGCCGATACCGCAACGCCGCTGCTGCGGCCGGAGGACCTCCGGCACCACACCCTGCTGCACCTCGACTATCACGGCGCCAGCCGCACCTGGTTCGACTGGGGCACCTGGATGACCGCCCTCGGCATCGACGACCTCAAGCCGGCCGGCGCGCTGCGCTTTTCGCGCTATGACCAGATGATCCAGGCCGCCATGAGCGGCCAGGGCGTCGCCCTCGGCGTCTCGCCGCTGATCAACGAGGCGATCCGCTCGGGCACCCTCGTTGCGCCCTTCGACCGGCAGGTGGACGGACCCCACGGCTATTATCTCTTCCGCTCCCGCGCCGGAGCCGCCAGGCCCCAGGTCGCGGCCTTCAGCGCCTGGCTGCGCGAGGAGGCCCTGGACGATGCCGTCGCCGAGCCGCAGGCCGACGGCGCCGGCTTCGGCGCCGCGGTGCTGTGAAGGACGATGCCGGAACGGATCGCAGGCGATCACCTCAGGCAAACACGGCGATGGCCTGCCCGCGCCTGTCCACAAGGCCATGCCGCCCGCCTTGCAAATCACCGGCGGCGCGGGCATAGAAGCCCGCTAACGGAGACGTGGCCGAGCGGCTGAAGGCACTCGTTTGCTAAATGAGCATACCCCAAAAGGGTATCGAGGGTTCGAATCCCTCCGTCTCCGCCACTACTCAGATTTTCGCAACCGTACGCCCGAATGCGACATGGCACGCATGCGGCTGCGCAATCGAGGCCTTTCCTCCGCGCTGCCACACGCGACAAGTTTGGCCAGACTTTTAGTTCAAGAGCTGCAGGCGTCGTTCATGTGAGTCAGCCGACGCGTTTCCACATCGGCGGCATCAGGTGGCCACGGCGGATGGCGATCATAAGCAGAATCAGACCGACCGAGGTGCAGTACACGAGTGCGAAGATCGACTGTTCCATGCCGAAGCTGCCGCCGGTTAGCCAGTCTGGCCCGTCGATGGTTGCCTTCAGCAGGCCCGGCTCGGCCACCGCCCCTGATACGACGCCCGAAAAGACGGCTGACTGGACATAGTTCCACGCCATGTGAAAGCCCATGCAGATCCAAAGTCGGCGGGTGACGAGATAGGCAGCCGACAACAACAGGCCGGCCTCGATGCAGATGTAGATGGCGCCGCCCAGCGTGGCCGCGGGGTTTGCCAGATGGACAAGACCGAAGGCGAGGGATGCGACCAGAATCGCGACCCAGCTTCCAAAAAGGGTTTCCACCGACCGGTGCAGGACGCCGCGGAAGATCAGCTCTTCAAAGACGCCCGACTTGATGGCCAAGGCAAGGGCGGGAAGCATGAAGGACAAGGGATTGAACCCCTCGACCCTGTATATCCCGAGGAACATCAGGCTGACGGCACTGGCTGTGTAAAGGCCAGCTCCACACACTGCGCCGATGGCCCATTCGCGGACAAAACCCGGCGTTGTCAGCTCGGTCACCTCGCGGCGCTCGATGAACTTTCCATAGGCATAGTAGAGCCCAATCGCCAGCAGCCCGAGGCCGATCTGGATCGAAATGTTCAGGAGTGGCCTGTCATTGAATTGTTCCAGGCGGGCCTGGGCCCAACCCATGAAGTAGAGCAAGACACCGCCCAGAACGATCAAGCGGACCAGCGGATGCAGGATGCGTAGCCAAAGGGCCGGTTGGGATTCAGAACTCATGTTCATGTCAGAGCCTAGTCCTTTTTCGCCATCCCGTGACCTGTTAGCCCCTCGGCGCGTGCGTCTCAATGGGCAGCGACATCGCAGAGATTCAGGCAGGATACAGTATTGCAGGAATTCCTTGAGCCGAAGTCGCTCGCGCAGATACGATCCAACATTGACGAACTTGAGAAGAGATCCAGCATCTGGTGTCCAATCCCCCACCATCAAACGCGTTACCTGTGAAACCGCCGTGGCGCGTCTAGTATTTTCGCGCAAGACGCTGCCGTCGGCCTTGCGGCAGATGCTAGTCCGAACGCGGCCTCTGCAACATGCGCGCGATCCACAGAACGGCTCTCCACACGACGCCGATACCCAGAGCGGTTGTGCCTATGAGCATCATGCTGTCGGCCATGTGCTTGTGAACGAGCCACCTCTCCTGAATTGCGGGAGTTGGATCCTGATAGGGCAGACCAGCAAACGACAGATCGTACGCGAACCCGGAAACAACTAAGGCCGCACCGGACAGGATCAGGAGAGCGGAGATCGAGGGTCTCATCTTGGTCCCATACCAGCCGACTTCAGGATACCAAAGCTCCGAACGGCACAAAGCCCCAGCCGGGGGGCTGGGGCTCTGGGGACCGCGGCGGATGGGGCGGCAGCTTACTCGCAGACGCGGACGGTGCGGCGCTCCATGCCGTAGGGCCCCTCGACCCAGCGGCGCATCATGTAGCACTCGCGGGCCTCATAGGCCCGGGCGCGGCTGGAGGCGACGGCGCTGCCGACGATGAGGCCGAAAGCCAGGGCGCCGATGCCGAGGGCGGCATTGCGCGAGCGGGCCTCGGCCGGCGGCGCCATGGCGAGCGACAGGGTGGCGGCGGCGACGGCGACGAGAGCGAAAGACTTGAAGCGGTTCATGGCGGTGGTCCCTTCGGTGTGGCAGGGGCGTCTCCCGCCCCGATGTCCAGACCCTAGGCCAGCCCCACAGCCCGGGCTGTTCCCGCCGGAACAGGGGCCCAATTTTCTGAATACCAAGGGCCGGCGCGAGGGCGCCGCCTGCGCCGGACAGCGCCGGTGCGGCGCGCCGGATTGTCCGACGCCCGGCTACTCCGCCGCCGAGGGCAGGTCCTGCGAGACATCGACGGGACCGGCCGGGTCGCCGGGCGCCGTCTCGCAGCCGAGGTCGGGCGAGGCGACGACGCGGCGGCCGCGGAAATCAGTGCGGACGACGAACAGGCCCCGCTCCTCGAAATAGGCGATGAGCCGCCGCGCCCGGCTCGGCGAATGGCTGCCATAGACGCGCGCGATGGTGGCGTCCGACGGGCACGGCGCCCCGGTCAGTGCGGCGCGGGCGATGACGAGGAACACGCCCTGCAGGTCGTCAGGCAGGCCGGCGGAGAGCGTCACCGCCTGCGGCCAGCCCTCCTCGCCCTCGCGCGTCATGTCGACGCCGGCCCGCGCCACGGCGAAGCGGCGGCGGAAATCGGCAAGGGTCAGCGGTTCGCCCGGCACCCGGCGGATGCGGCAGCGCACGAGGAAGTCCTGATAGAGCACCGCCACCGTGCGGAAGGCGGCGTCGGGGTCGGTGAGGATCTCGCGCAGCACCGCGTCGACGCGCGCGGCATGTTCGGCCTCGGCGATGACCGGCAGCAGCGGCTCGGCCGGCTCCTCCGCCTTCGGGCGCGCCTGCGCCAGCTGCGTCAGGATGTCGGCGGTGGAGACCGGCGGCGGTGGCGGCGGCCGGCGCACCGGAAATGCCCTGACCTCGTCAGCAGCGGGCGTGAAGATCAGATCGCGCGCATCCTCCGGCGCCGGCTGGTCGGGCAGCGGCGTCAGCTTCGGGCTGGTCGAACGCGCCGATGTCTCGACCGCACCGATCGTCACCGGCAGCGGCCGGCGTGACAGCGCCGGCCCGAGGGCGACGAAATGGCCGCGCGCCAGGTCGCGGAACATCTCCGACTGCCGGCGGTCCATGCCGAGAAGGTCGGCGGCGCGGGCCATGTCGATGTCGAGGAAGGTGCGGCCCATCAGGAAGTTCGAGGCTTCCGCCGCGACGTTCTTGGCCAGCTTGGCGAGCCGCTGCGTGGCGATGACGCCGGCGAGGCCGCGCTTGCGGCCGCGGCACATCAGATTGGTCATGGCGCCGAGCGAGAGCTTGCGCGCCTCGTCGGACACCTCCCCGGCCACCGCCGGAGCGAAGAGCTGAGCCTCGTCGACCACGACCAGGACCGGGTACCAGTGGTCGCGCTCCGCATCGAAAAGCCCGCCGAGGAAGGCCGCCGCGCAGCGCATCTGCTGCTCGACGTCGAGGCCCTCGAGGTTGAGCACGACGGAGACGCGGTGCTGGCGGATACGCGCGGCGATGCGGGTGAGTTCGGCCTCGCTGCGCTCGGCATCGACCACGACATGGCCGTAGCGGTCGGCGAGCGTGACGAAATCGCCCTCCGGATCGATGACGCATTGCTGCACCCAGGGCGCACTCTGCTCCAGCAGCCGCCGCAGGAGGTGCGACTTGCCCGAGCCGGAATTGCCCTGCACCAGCAGGCGGGTCGCCAGCAACTCCTCGAGATCGAGCGTGGCCGCCTTCCCGCCGGACTGCGACCCCATGTCGATATCGACTTTCATCCCGACTCAGGAACCCTCATCCACTGCGCTGGCTGTCCTAGCATCACTGCGCGGCGCGCGCCTCCTCTCCGCAGCGAAACCCACAGGAAGCGCGCGGGCACTGGCCGGCGCGCCCGCAATGGGCTATGCCCCGCCGCTTTCCGCAGGAAGGCCCCGCCCGTGGCAAAGCCCGCCCCCCTCTCCATCGGCATCGACTTCGGCACGACCAATACCGTCGTGGCCATGGCCGGCGAGGACGGCGTGGCCGAGGCCGTCACCTTTCGCCACGACGGCTCCACCCTGAAGGGCTTCGTCACCGCGCTGTGCTACTGGCAGGAGCGCGGCGGAGGCAAGCTGACCACGCGGGTCGAAGGCGGTCCCTTCGCCATGGACCAATTGATGGCCGGCGGCGGCGCCCATCGCTTCATCCAGTCGTTCAAGAGCTTCGCCGCCAGCGCCAGCTTCAAGGACACACGGATCTTCGGCCAGACGACGCGGTTCGAGGACCTGCTCGTCGCCTTCGTCCACACGCTCAAGCGCCATGCCGACCGCGAACTCGACTGGTCCGGCGCCCGGGTGCAGATCGGCCGCCCCGTCCGCTTCGCCGGCGGCAACCCCGACGAGGCCCTCGCCATGCAGCGCTACCGCGACGCCTTCGGGCGCCTCGGTCTTGCGGATGCGCGTTATGTCTACGAGCCGGTCGGCGCCGCTTTTTTCTATGCCCGCGCCCTCGACCGCGACGCCACTGTGCTGGTCGCCGATTTCGGCGGCGGCACGTCGGACTTCTCCGTCATGCGCTTCGCAAGGCGGGACGGCCGCCTGACCGCCACACCGCTTTCCCACGCCGGCATCGGCATCGCCGGCGACAGTTTCGACTACCGGATCGTCGACCATATGGTCTCGCCGGCCCTCGGCAAGGGCTCCGACTACCGCTCGATGGACAAGCTCCTGACGGTGCCCAACCGCTACTATGCCAATCTCGCCCGCTGGCATCAGTTGGCCATGATGAAGTCGAACGGCGACCTCGCCGGCCTGCGCGATCTCGCGAAGGTCGCGGTGGAGCCGGACAGGCTGCACCGCTTCATCGACATCATCGACTATGATCTGGGCTTGGCCCTGTACCGGGCGGTCTCGGAGGCGAAGGTCACGTTGTCCGCCGCCGCCGAGGCCGAGTTCCGCTTCCTCGCCGAGGATGTCGCCATCACCGGCCGCATCACCCGCGCCGACTTCGAAACCTGGATCGCAGAGGATGTGGCGCGGATCGGCGCCACTGTCGATGAGGCGCTCGCCCGGGCCGGCATCCGGGAAAGCGAGATCGACCAGGTCTTCCTCACCGGCGGCACTTCCTTCGTTCCCGCGATACGCCGCCTCTTCACCGATCGTTTCGACGAGAGCAGGCTCACAAACGGCGACCAGTTCGAATCGATCGCCTACGGCCTCGCCCTGATCGGCCGCGACGCGGACGCAGACCGCTGGGCCGCCTGAGGCCCCGCGGGGCGAATGACCGCCCCGCGTGCCGGGGCCCTTTCAAGGGCCGCCCGCCCTGCGCCATGATGGTGTCGGCATCTCTCGGGAAGGACATGGCTTGAGCATTCTCATCACCGGCGGCACCGGCTTCGTCGGCGCTGCGACCGTGGACCACCTGGTCGCCGCGGGCGAGGAGGTGGTGGTGCTCGCCGCCCACGAGCCCGAGCCCGGCTGGCTGCCCAAGGGCATTGCGGTGACCATCGGCGACGTGCGGGACGCCGACGGCCTGCGGGTGCTGATGAGCGCCCACCGCTTCTCCGCCGTCATCCATGCCGCCGCCATCACCGCCGGGCCAGACATGGAGCGCGCCCATCCCGAGCGGATCATCTCCGTCAATGTCGGCGGCACCGCCGCGGTGCTGCGGGCGGCGGCCGAGGCGGGCTGCCCGCGCGTCGTCATCGCCTCCTCGGCCAGTGTCTATCCGCTCGCCAAGGCCGACGGCGCGCGTTTCCGCGCCGATGTCGACCCGCCGGCCCCGGCGGCCCTCTACGGCCTCACCAAGAAAATGACCGAGGATGTCGCCATCCGTCTCGGTGCGGTCTATGGCATCGCAACGCCGATCCTGCGCATTGCCGGGGTCTATGGCCCCTTCGAGCGCGATACAGGCGTCCGCGAGATCTTGTCGGCGCCGGCCCAGGTCATGGCCGATGCCCAGGCCGGGCGGCCGACGCGCCTCTCCCGCCCGGGATATGCCGGCTGGCTCTATTCCAGGGATGCGGCGGCGGGCTTGGCCACCCTCACTGCCGCCGGGTTCGACCAGCCGGCGCCGATCTTCGATCTGGGGGGCCCGGAGGTCTTCTCAGTGGAATCCTTCTGCGCCGCCATCGCCCCGGCCTTTCCCGGCTGGAGCCATGCCGTCGACGAGGCGGCACCGACCGTGCGCTACCAGATCCCAGCAGATCGCCCCGGCAGCGATTTCGAGCGCCTGAAGGCCGCGACCGGCTTTGCCCCGCGCTTCGGCCTGAGCGAGGCCGCTGCCGATTACATCGCCTGGGCCGGCCGGGGCTGATCCGCCTGCCGGGACGGGTATCCCGCTGGGGCAGCCATGCGCCCGGCGGGTTTGACCGCGGCGGAGAGCCTCCCCTAGCCTCCCCCGTAAAGGAGAGCGCCATGGACGACGTCGGGCATCGCTGGCTCAACCAGCACCGCGTGGGGCAGAGGCTTCCGCGCGCCGTCGGCGGCGAAGGCATCCATGTCTTCGACGAACACGGGCGCCGCTTTCTCGACGGCTCGTCCGGGCCGGCGCTGTTCTGCCTCGGCCATGGCCATCGCGAGGTGATCGAGGCGATCAAGGCGCAGTACGATACCCTGTCCTTCGGCTATTCCGCCGATTTCACCTCCGACCCCATCGACGCCCTCGCCGACACCATCGTCGACCAGGCGGGCGGCGGCATGAGCCGGGTCTCCTTCGTTTCCGGCGGGTCCGAGGCGACCGAGACCGCCATCAAGATCGCCCTGCAATATCATCTCGCCCGCGGCCATGCCGGCCGCACCCATTTCTTCGCGCGCCGGCAATCCTGGCACGGCTATACGATGGGCGCCCTGTCGCTCTCCGGCCATCCGGCCCGCCGCCGGCCCTATGTCGGCGCGCTCATGCCGGTCACACACCTGTCCCCCGCCAACGACTATCGCCCGGCCGACGGCGTCGCGCCGGCTGACCTGGTCGACCACCTCGCCGCCGAGTTCGAACGCGAGATCCACCGCGTCGGCGTCGAGCGCATCGCCGCCTTCTTCTTCGAGCCGGTGGTGGGCGCCGCCGGCGGCGCCGTGCCCGCCCCCGAGGGCTATGCCCGGCGCATGCGCGAGATCTGCAGCCGCTTCGGCATTCTCATGGTCGCCGACGAGGTCATGTGCGGCGTCGGGCGCTGCGGCACCTGGCGCACCCTCGCTCATGACGGTGTCTCGCCCGATATCATGGTCACCGCCAAGGGTCTCGCCGGCGGCTACGCGCCGCTGGGCGCCGCGCTGATGACCGAGGAGGTCTACCGCACCATTGCCGACACCTTCGGCACCATCGCCTCCGTCCATACCTATTCCGGCCACACAGCGGCCTGCGCCGCCGGCCTCGCCGTCCAGAAGGTCATCATCCGCGACGGTCTCGTGGAGAAGTGCCGCACCGACGGCACCTATCTGATGGGCGCCCTCGAGCAGGCCTTCGGCCAGAACCCGCATGTCGGTGACATCCGCGGCCGCGGTTTCTTCGTCGCTGTCGAACTGGTCAAGGACCGCGAGACCAAGACGCACTTCGCCAGCCACCTCGGACTCTACAAGCGCGTCAAAGACGAGGCCTTCGCCCGCGGCCTGCTCTGCTATCCCTCGCCCGGCACGGCGGACGGCTATTCCGGCGACCACGTCATTCTTGCGCCGCCCTACATCATCACCCGCCCGGAGATCGACCGCATGGTCGATCTGCTACGGGAGGCGGTGGACGCCGCCCTCGCCAGCGCCGCCGGCGAGGCGGCCTGATGCGCCTCGCGGGCAAGGTCGCGGTCATCACCGGCGGCGGGTCGGGAATCGGCCGGGCAACCGCGCTCGCCTACGCGCGCGAGGGCGCGCGCCTCGCCCTGGTCGACCGAGACCCAGCCGGAGCCAACGAAACAGCCGCCCTGGTGACCGCTCAAGGCGGCGAGGCCATGGTCTGCATCTCCGATGTCGGCGAACCCGGCACCGCCGACCGTGACGCCGCGGCAATCCTCGCCCGTTTCGGGCGCATCGACATCCTCTTCACGGCGGCAGGCTTCTCCGTCGGCGGCACGATCATGACCACCAGCCCCGAGGACTGGGACCGCGTCTTCCGCGCCAATGTCGGCGGCACCTGGCTCTGGGCACGGGCCGTCGTGCCGACCATGCGGGCCCAGGGCGGCGGCGCCATAATCACCACCGCCTCGCAGCTCGCCATCGCCGGCGGCGCCGGCAATGCCGCCTATATCGCGGCCAAGGGCGCCATCCTCAGCCTCACCCGCACCATGGCGCTCGATTTCGCAGCCGACCGCATCCGCGTCAACGCCCTGGCGCCTGGCGCCATCGATACGCCGATGCTCCGCCGCAGCTTCGGCCGCGCCGCCGATCCCGCCGCTGCGGAAGCCAAATCCGTGGCGCGCCATCCGCTGGGCCGCCTAGGCCGACCGGAAGAGATCGCCGAGGCAGCCCTCTATCTCGCCAGCGACGCCGCCGCCTTCACCACCGGCACGACACTCGCCGTTGACGGCGGCTGGCTCGCCGGCTGACAGTGCCTAACCCTTGGGCAGGACAATCCATCTGCTGCCCAAGGGAGCAAATTCCGAAGAGAATTTCCGCCGCTGACGGTTTCGGCGAATGGATATCCTCCTCGCAGACGCATCGCATGAGCAGACCCCCGCCACTGGTACGAAGATTGCAACCATTTTGGGCGAGCCGCCGGGAACCGGATCACCGGCCCGCATCCTCAACGGAGACCGCGTCATGAAGCTGAACCGTCGTCACCTCCTCGCGGGAACGGCCGCCGTCGCCACCGCCCCCTATCTCGGCGGTTCGGCCGCGGCCCAGACACGCGCCGAGACCCTGCGCTACGTCACCGGCGCCACGGTCAACACGCTCGACCCGACCATGCCCGGCTCGACACGCGAGGCCTTCGGCGTCAGCGTCAACGTCTATGACCGGCTCGTTTCCTTCGGCCGCAAGCAGCGCGACGGCAACTGGGTCTTCGACATCGACAATATCCGCGGCGAGATCGCCGAGAAGGTCGATATCAGCCCCGACGGAATGACCTTCACCTTCCATATCCGCAAGAACGCCAAGTTCCACGACGGAACCCCGGTGACCGCGGCCGACGTCAAATGGTCCTATGACCGCGCTGTCTCGGCCCGCTCGCTGGCGGCGGCCCAGATCGGCACCGGCTCCTGGACCAAGCCCGAGCAGTTCACGATCGTCGACACCCACACGGTCGTCGGCAAGATCGACAAGCCGGACCGCCTCGCCCTGCCGAACCTCTGCACCCTCTACGCGATCGTCTTCAACTCCACCCTGGTGAAGAAGCACGTGACGCCGCAGGACCCCTGGGGCCAGGCCTGGACCAAGGACAACACGGCCGGTTCCGGCGCCTACACGGTGGAAAGCTTCCGTCCCGGCGAGCAGGTGATCCTGCGCCGCAACGACGCCTGGACCGGCGGCGTCGACGGCAAGCCGGCCCCCTTCCGCCGCATCATCTGCCAGACCATTCCCGAAGCGGCGACGCGCGCCAGCCTCATCGAGAAGGGCGACGCGGACCTCTCCATCGACCTGCAGCCGAGCGACATCGACACGCTGGTCCAGCGCGGCCGCGTCAAGGCGATCTCGACGCCCCAGTTCAACGCCTTCTCGATGATCGCCTTCAACACCAAGATGCCGCCCTTCGACAACAAGAAGGTGCGCCAGGCGATCGCCGCAGCCCTGCCCTATGACTCGCTGTTCAAGGCGGGCCTGTTCGAGCGCGGCGCCAAGCTCTATGGCGGCACATGGTCGGGAACGCCGACCGATGCCTCTTTCCCGCAGCCGATGCCCTACAAGCAGGACGTCGCCAAGGCCAAGGCACTGCTGACGGAAGCCGGCTTCCCCAATGGCTTCGACACGTTCTTCGCCTTCAACCTCGGCTCGGCCGCCTTCGCCGAACCGATCGCCGCGCTGGTGAAGGAAGCCCTCGCCGCCATCAACATCCGCGTCGAGATCCAGAAGCTGCCCGACGCCCAGATCTCGACCATGGTCACCGAGCGCAAGCTGCCCTTCTTCATCGAGACCTCGATCGCCTGGCTGCCCTCGACCGACTACTTCTTCCGCACCTTCCTCTATGGCCCGCAGCGCTGGAACTATTCCGGCTGGAACGACCAGCGCATCGCCGACATCGCGGAGAAGGCGCGATTCGAGACGGACAAGGCCAAGTATGACGCGGCCTGCAAGGAGATGATCGCGATCATGGCGGAGGAGACGCCGATCGTCATGCTCTGGCAGCCGAACCAGGACGCGGTCATGCCGAAGAACATCGACGGCTATACCTATGGCTACCATCGCCAGGTCGACTTCCGCGACGTGAAGCGGACCTGACGGGCCCGCCGGTCATGAGCCTTGCAGCCGGTATCGCCAGGCGCGCGGGACGGAGGGCCCTGTCCTCCGTTCCCGCGCTCTTCGGGGTGATCGTCTTCACCTTCCTGCTGATGCGGGTGCTGCCGGGCGATCCGGCCGTGTTCTTCGCCTCCGGCCCCAATGCCGGACAGGCGGAAATCCAGATGATCCGGGAGCAGATGGGCCTCGACAAGCCCATCCCACAGCAATTGCTGCTCTATCTGAAGGACATCGCCACCGGCAATCTCGGCCGCTCGATGAACACCGGCCAGCCGGTGGTGACCGACCTCATCAACCGTCTGCCGGCCTCGCTCGAACTCACCTTCACGGCGCTGCTCTTCGCGCTGTCGCTGGCCCTTCCGCTCGGAATCCTCGCCGCGCTCAAGCCGAATTCCCTCATCGACCACGGGGTGCGCTTCCTGTGTTCGCTCGGCGTCTGCGTGCCGACCTTCGTGTCGGGTCTGCTGCTGATCTACGCCTTCTACTACATCCTCGGCATCGCCCCCGACCCGACCGGACGGCTCGACGTTTTCGCCGCACAGCCGCCGGTCGTCACCGGCTTCATGCTGATCGATGCGGCCATCGCGGGCGAATGGGAATCCTGGCGCGCCGCCGCGAGCCAGCTCGTCCTGCCGGCCGCGACCATGGCCCTCTTCGTCCTCGCGCCTCTCGCCCGCATGACCCGCGCAGCCATGCTGGCAGTGATGACCAGCGACTTCGTGCGCACCGGCGAGGCCCTCGGCCTATCGCGGCGGCGCGTCGTCCTGGTCTATGCCCTGCGCAACGCGCTGCTGCCGGTCATCACCATCATGGGCATCGTCTTCTCGACCATGCTGGGCGCCAACGTGCTGGTGGAGAAGGTGTTCTCCTGGCCCGGCGTCGCCTCCTACGCGCTCGACGCGCTGCTGACCTCCGACTATGCGCCGGTGCAGGGTTTCGTCCTGCTCATGGCCTTCATCTTCGTGCTGGTGAACCTCACCATCGACGTGCTCTACGGCCTCGCCGATCCCCGGGTCTCGATCGAATGAGCGCAACGCTCCGCCATACCGGCTACATCCTCAGGGGCAATCCGGTGACTCTCGTCGCCGGCATCGGCGCGGCGCTGCTGGTGCTTATCGCCATCGTCGGGCCCTCGATCGCGCCCTATGGCCCAACCGTCTCCAACGTGCCGCAGGCCCTGCAGCCGCCGAGCGCGACCTACTGGTTCGGCACCGACCAGCTCGGCCGCGACGTCTTCTCGCGCGTGCTGGTGGCGACCCGGCTCGATCTCGCCATCGCTGCCTCGGCGGTGAGCATCTCGTTCGTTCTCGGCGCCATGATCGGCGCCTTCTGCGGCTATGCCGGCGGCAGGCTCGACCGCTGGGTCGGCCGCTTCGTCGACGTGCTGATGGCCTTCCCGCTCTTCGTCCTCGCCATGGCGCTGGTGGCGGCGCTCGGTAACCGGGTCGAGAACATCATCTACGCGACGGCCATCATCAACCTGCCCTTCTACATCCGCTTCGCCCGGGCCGAGGTGAATGTCAGGCGGAATTCCGGCTGGGTGGAGGCCGCCCGCGCCTCCGGCAACAGCCATGTGCGCGTCGTGCTGCTCTTCCTCCTGCCCAACGTCCTACCGGCCATGGCGGTGCAGATCTCGCTCAACCTCGGCTGGGCCATCCTCAATGCCGCCGGCCTCTCCTTCCTCGGTCTCGGTGTGCAGGCGCCGACACCGGAATGGGGCATCATGGTCGCCGAGGGCGCCCGCTTCATCACCACCGGCAAATGGTGGCTCGTCGTCTTCCCCGGCGCCGCCCTGATGACCGCCGTGCTCTGCTTCAACCTCCTCGGCGACGGCCTGCGCGACATCCTCGATCCGCGGATGCGGACATGACGGCGCCGCTCCTCACCATCGACGACCTGAAGGTCACCTTCTCCACCCGCAACGGCCTGGTGGAGGCGCTGAAGGGCGTATCCCTCAGCCTCGACGCCGGCGAGACCCTCGGCATTGTCGGCGAGAGCGGCTCCGGCAAGTCCGTCACCGCCTTCTCGGTCATGCAGCTCCTCGACCATGCTGGCCGGATCACCAACGGCCGCATCACTTTCCGCGGCCAGGACATCACCCGCGCCTCTAGGTCCATGCTGCAGCCGCTGCGCGGCGCGGCGATGTCGATGATCTTCCAGAACCCGCGCGCGGCGCTGAACCCCATCCGCACGGTCGGCTTGCAGATCGCCGACGTGCTGCGCGCCCATGAACCGCTGTCGGCCAGGGAGGCCCGCGCGAGAGCGCTGAAACTGCTCGAGGCAGTGCTGATCCGCGACCCCGAGGAGCGCCTCGACGCCTATCCGCATGAATTGTCGGGCGGCATGTGCCAGCGCGTCATGATCGCCATGGCGATCGCCTGCGAGCCCGCCCTCCTCATCGCCGACGAGCCGACCACCGGCCTCGACGTGACGACGCAGAAGACGGTGATGGACCTCCTCGCCGAGATCACCGCCCGCCGCGGCATGGCGATGATCCTGATCACCCACGACCTCGGCCTCGCCGCGCAATATTGCCAGCGTGTCGCGGTCATGGAACAGGGCCTTGTGGTCGAACAGGCGGTGCCCGCGAGCCTTTTCGGCGCGCCGCGCCACCCCTATACGAAGCGCCTCGTCGCCGCCTCGCCGACCCGACTTTCCACCGTCGACAGCCTGGTGGTCGATGCCGGCGAGCCCGCCGTGCCAGCGCCGCGGGTGTCGTCTCGGCGCCCCGCCGAACCCCTCCTCGCCGTCTCCGGCCTGGTGAAGACCTTCGACAACGGCTTTCGCGGCGTCGACGACGTCTCCTTCGACCTCGCGCCGGGCGAGAGCCTCGGCCTGGTCGGGGAATCGGGGTCGGGCAAGAGCACCATCTCACGGCTCGTCTGCCGCTTGCTCGATCATTCCGCCGGCACCATCGGCTTCGACGGCGAGGATATCGGCAAGGTCACCTCGCGCGATTTCTATCGCTCGCGGTTCCGCAAGGACATCCAGATCGTTTTTCAGGACCACGGCGACAGTCTCAACCCGCGCTTTTCCGCCTTCGATTGCATCGCCGATCCACTAAAGCTGCTCGCCGGCGTCCAGGACGGCCGCGAACTGCGCCGACAGGTCGAGGACTGCGCGCGCCGTGTCGGCCTGCCGTCCGAGTTCCTCGACCGTTTCCCGCACCAGCTCTCGGGCGGGCAGAAGGCCCGCGTCGGGATCGCTCGCGCCATCGCGGCGAAGCCCCGCCTTCTCGTGCTCGACGAGCCGACGGCCGCCCTCGACGTCTCCGTTCAGGCGGTGATCCTGCATCTGCTCGACCGGCTGCGCCGCGAGACCGGCCTTGCCTATCTCTTCGTCAGCCACGACCTCAACGTCGTCCGCATGATGTGCGAGCGCACCATCGTGCTGCAGAAGGGCCGCATCGTCGAACAGGGGCCGAGCGGCGCGCTGTTCACCGACCCTGCCTCCGACTATGCCCGCGAACTCATCGCCGCCATCCCGCATTTCGACCCCGAAGCGGCCACGGCCCGGCACCGGGAAGCCGCGACGGCGGGTTGAGCCGTTTCGATCCATCCCGCGACGTCATGCCCGGCCTTGGCCCGGGCATGACGTCGAAGTCAGGGCATGAATGCCCCCCTACTCCGCCGCAATGCCGAGCCCCGGCACCGTCTGCCGCACCTCCGCCTGCGCCACGTCATAGGCGAGGAAGGTGGACCAGTTCGCCTCCACATCCGCGGCGAAGAGACCCTTGGTGACGCCGTCGACGAGGCGCGGGACCGCCGTCGTCATGGCATTGATCGACGACCCGGAGGGGCCGAAGCTCATGGTCGAGGCGATGGAGAAGAGGTGGATATTGGCGATCCAGGGCGTTTGGCCCGGCACCTTCTCCATGAACTGGTAGTCCGGCGACAGATAGGGGAACGCCGCGAGCCGGTCGTTGGCCTCCTCCGCCGACGGCGCGTAGCGGTCGCCCCAGGTGGCGATATTGTCGTGGAAGGCGGCGAGTTCGGGCTTGGCCGCGTAATCCATGGCGATGCCGGTGCCGCAGATGAGGAAATCGGCGGCGAAGTCACCATGGGGGGTGGTGACGACGGCACGGCCTGCCTCCTCCCGCGCCGCGGTCCAGGGCGCTCCCGTATGCAACAGGAAGTTGGGGTGCCGGGCGCAGCGGTCGTAGGTCGCCTGCGGGAACCCCTCGCGCAGGCCCATGACGCGGCTCATGAACCGCCAGCGCCAGGAATCGTCGAGATCGGCGAGGTGTTTCATGAAACCGCGGAAGGTGATCCAGCGATAGGGCTGGATGACCTGCGGTTCGAGGCGCCGGCAGAAGAGATGGACCGAGGCCGCGCCGGCCTCGAGCGCCGTCGCCGCATTGTCGAAGGCGGAGGCGCCGGCTCCGAGCACCGCCACGACCTTGCCCTTCAGTGCGGCGAAGTCGATCGTATCGGCCGCATGGGCGCGCAGGGACGGGGCGACGCGCTCGACGAAGTCCGGCATCCACCAGCGGCCGGTCGAATCCTGCCCCGTCGCCAGCACCACCTTGCGGGCATGGAGTGTCCTCTCGCCGTCCCGGTCGCGAACCGTTGCGGCGACCAGCTCGCCGGCCTGGCTGAGCGACAGGAGTTCGGTGTCGTTCTCGACCGGGATCTCCGTCACCCGGCGCATGAAGAGGAGGTAGTCGTTCCAGTCCTCGCGGGTGATGAGGTCCAGCGCCTGCCAGTGCGCGGCGCCGTATCGGGCCTCGTGCCAGGACTGGTAGGTGAGGCTCGGAATGTCGAGATCGGGGCCGGTGAAGTCCTTCGGGCTGCGCAGCGTCTGCATCCGGGCGAAGGTCACCCAGGGCCCCTCCTCGCCATAGGGGGCCTTGTCGATGACCAGCACGTTGTCGACCCGCGAGCGCTTCAGGCCGAAGGCGGTGACGACCCCGGACTGCCCGGCCCCGACCACCAGCACGTCGAGCGCCGCCGACCCGTCCGGCGCGACGCGCGGGGTCAGCCAGGATGCGCGGGGATGGGCGATCCGCGCCAGGTCGTCGCGGATGCGAGCTTCGAGGGCGGTCAGCGACGGCAGGGTCATCACGGGGTCTCAGGCGGCATCAGAAGGGGGCACAGGTCGGGCAGGCAAGATGCAGGCCGCATGCTGATCCCTGCCGGACAGGCTCGCAAGGCCGGCGATCACGATGCGCCTGTCGCCCAGGCGGCGTCCTGCAGCGACCGCCAGTCGAGCTTGTTCGACGCGGTGCGCGGCAGGGCGTCGACGAAAGCGACCAGCCGCGGCACCTTGTAGGCGGCCATCACCTCCCGCGCCCAGGCGATCAGGTCCTCGACCGTCAGTTCGTAGCCCGGCCGGCGGACCACCAGCGCCTTCACCGTCTCGCCGCGATAGGCGTCGGGGGCCGAGACGATGCAGCACTCCTGAACGGCGGGATGGCGATAGAGAACCGCCTCGACCTCCGAGGGCCAGACCTTGAAGCCGGAGACCGAAATCATCCGCTTCAGGCGGTCGACCATGTGAAAGTAGCCCTCCTCGTCGATGCGGGCGAGATCGCCGGTGCGCAGGAAGCGTTGGCCGTCGAGGGTGACGAAGGCCTCCGCCGTCGCCTCCGGCCGGTTCCAGTAGCCGCGCATCACCTGAGGCCCGGCGACGACGATCTCGCCGGTCTCGCCTCGTGGCAGTTCGGCCAGGCTCTCGGGATCGATGATGCGGGCGTCGGTCTCCTGCACCGGCACGCCGAGGCACTGCGGCTTCGGCCAGTCGACGGGGTTGAGATGGCTCGGCGACATGGTCTCGGTGAGGCCGTAGCCCTCGACATAGGCGAGGTTCCACCGCCGCTTCAGCTCGGCTGCCACCGCCGCAGGCATGGCCGCGCCACCGCCGGTGATGATCTTCAACCGCGCGAAGGCGACTTCGTCGAAGCCCTCTGCGGCGAGGGCATCGACCACCATGGTCGGCGCCGCGCTCCACAAGGTCACCCCGTAGCGCCGGAACAGCGGCGCCACGAGATCGCGGTCCCAGCGGGCCATGACGACCACCGTCGCGCCACAGGCGGCGCAGCCGTTGAGCGCCAGCTGCATGCCCGCCACATGGAACATCGGCATGAAGCCGGTGAGCACCGTCTCGTCGTCGTAGAAATACCAGCGCGCTTGGACGAAGGCGGTGAAGAGCACGCTGTGATGGGTGTGCATGCAGGCCTTCGGCTTGCCCGTCGTGCCGGACGTGTAAGGCATGACGCAGAGATCGTCGGGCCGACTCGTGTCGGCGAGCGGCGGTCGCGCCTCCGCCAGCACCTCGGCCCAAGGGATGAAGCCCGGCGGCAGGCTCTCCGGCAGCACGCTCTCAGCTATCACCGGCGGCAGGCGGAACGGCGTATCGACAGGAATTTCGTCGCCATAGGCGGCGACGATCACATGGCCCAGCAGCGACGGCACCAGCGCTTCGAACCGGCCGACGAGTTCGGCGCCGATCAGCGCAATCCTCGCGCCGCTGTCCCCGGCGAGATAGGCGATCTCCTCCGGCAAGGACATGGGGTTGACCGGGACCACCACGCCTCCCGCGCGCGCGATCGCCTGATAGGCGATGATCGCGTGCGGGGAGTTCTGCATGTCGAGCAGCACACGGTCGCCGTGGGCGAGTCCGCAGGCATGCTGGAGATGGGCCGCCAGCCGCTCCACCCGCGCGAGGAGCTCGGCAAAACTGATCTCCGCTCCATAGAAGGCGATGGCGAGCGCCTCGCCCCTCCGCGCCGCCGTTTCCCTGAGCGCCTCGCCCAGGCTCGACGGCAGCGCGCCGATGGTGCGGGGGACGCCGGCCGGCCAGACGCTCATGCGGCTGGCACCCCGTATCCACCGCCACCGCAGCCTTCCAGTGTCACCAGGTCGCCGGCCTTGAGGAGCAGGTTCGCCTTGCCCGACAGGCGCTCCGTGCGGCCATCGCGCTCCAGCGTGATCGTATAGGGCTTGCCCTCCTCGCCGCCCTTCAGGCCATAGGTCGGCATGACCGAGCGCTCGACGCAGGTCGTCAGCCACAGGCTCGGTGCCAGAACCCGATAGGCGCGGATGACGCCGTCGCCGCCCTTGTACTGGCCTTTTCCACCGGAATCCCGGCGGATCGCCTGTTTCTCGACGCGGATGGCGTAGTTCGCCTCGATCATCTCGGCCGGCGTGTTGGAGGTGTTGGCGAGATGGACGCGCGTCGCCGGGCAGCCGTCGCGGTCGTGACGGGCGCCCTCGCCGCCGCCATGCACCTCGTAGAGCATGCGCCAGGACTGGTCGGGCATCGGCTCGGCGAAGGCGAGGAGACCGGATGTCGCCGGCCCGCCCGCCGACAGCCGCTCGGGGATGACGGCCTCCATGGCGCGGAAGATAGCGTCCACCACCCGCATCGAGGTCTCGTGGTTGCCGGCGGCGACCGCCGCGTTCCAACCGGGCTCGAAGATGGATCCCGGCCGGGTAATAATGGTGACGGGCCTGAGAGCACCGGCATTCTGCTGCATGTCGCGCCCGCTCATGATGCGCGCGGCATAGACCACCGCCGAACGGGCGATGAAGGGCGTCGTATTGCAGAAATTGGCGACACGGTCGGCCGATCCCGAGAGGTCGAAGGTCGCCTCGTCGCCGCGGATCTCGATCCTGACGTGGATGCGCGCAGGCTCGCCATTCGGCCCGCCATCGTCGAGGAAATCTTCGCCCTCATAGGTGCCGTCCGGCAGGTCGGCGAGCGCGGCGCGCATCTCCGCCTCCGAGAGATCATGCAGGCGGCTCATGGTGGCGACGAAAGTCTCGGTGCCATATTGCGCGCACATCTCGCGAATGCGCCGCTCCGCCGCCGTCGTCGCCGCGAGCTGTGCCATCAGATCGCCCTCGCAGGAGACGGGGTCGCGGACATTGGCGAGGATCAGGTCGAGCACGGCGCGGTTGATGCCGCCCGTGTCGGCAATCGTCAGCGGCGGGATGCGCATCGCCTCCTGGAACGTGTCGAAAGCGTCGGCGAGATAGCTCCCCGGCCAGGTACCGCCGACATCGGGCCAATGGGCGAGGCTGAGCGCGAAGGCGATGAGCCGGCCCTCAACGAAGACCGGACGGGCGATCTTGACGTCGTTGAGATGGTTCCCGCCAAGCGCGCCGACATTGTAGATGATCGCGTCGCCTTCCTTCATGCCGGAAACGGGGCAGACCTTCAGCAGCTCCTTTACCGTATAGGCCATGGCGCCGAGATGGATGGGGATGTCACGCCCCTGCCCCACGAGGCCGCCCTCGGCATCGGTGATGGCGGAGGAGAGATCGCCCGCCTCGCGCAGCAGCGGCGAACGGGCCGAGCGGGTCATGACGAGGCTCATCTCCTCGGCGGCTGCCGAAAGGCCGTGGCGGATCACCTCGACGACGAAGGGGTCCAGCGGTGTCATGAGGCGCTCCGGGTGAGGAAGAGGTTGCCGAGGTCGTCGGGCCGCGCCTGCCATCCCGGCGGCACGATGACGGTCGACCAGGCATCCTCGATGATGGCGGGCCCGGTGGTGATGCCGGCGATGGTCTCGCGCGGCAGGATTCGCGTCTCGACGGGTCCCTCCGGCCCGAAGATGCAGGGCCGGCTGCGGCCGGCGACCTGCGGGCGGCCGACGTCCGGCCGCGAGAACGGCGTCACCGACGGCTTCGTCGCCTTCACCCGCAGCGCCTCGATCACGCAGTCCTCGCCCGTCGCGTAGCCGAAGAGCTGGTGGTGGCGGGCGTGGAAGTCCGCCTCCAGCCGCGCGGGGTCGAGCGGCATGGCAAAGCCGATGGGGATGGAGTCGCTCTGCGCCGCGTAGCGCATCAGCGCCACGTGTTCGACGGTGATCTCGTCCGGCGGGATGCCGTTGGCGATCAGCGGATCGCGCGCCTCCGCGACGAGTTCGGCGACGCGCGCCGCGAAAACCTCCGCCGACAGCCCATTCAGCGCCATGCGAACCGTGCGCTGCTGAAGGAAGGAGAAGTCGGCGGTCAGGCAGCCGAGCGCCGAGAAGGCGCTGGACGCCGCCGGCACGATGATCTCCCTCAGGCCGTAAATGTCGGCGAGGCCCGTGGCGTGCATCGGCCCGCCGCCCCCGAAGGCGAGCAGCGTGCAGTCGCGCCCGTCGACGCCGCGCTCGACCGTGACCCGCCTGAGCGCCCGCGCCATGGTGGCATTGGCGACCTTGACGATGCCGAGGGCGGTCTCGGCGAGGCCGAGGCCGAGCCTGTCGGCGATCGGCTGGACGGCGTCGCGCGCCTTGCCGACGTCGATCCGGATCGTGTCGCCGAGCACCGCGTCGGGGTCGAGATAGCCGAGGATGGCATTGGCGTCGGTGATGGTGGCGCGCGTGCCGCCGCGGCCGTAACAGGCCGGGCCCGGCACCGCGGCGGCACTCTTGGGGCCGACGGTGAGGCCTCCCGGCCCGAGATCGACGATGGAGCCGCCGCCCGCCCCGATGGAATGCACGGCGAGCATCGGCTGTCGCAGCGGCCGCCCGCCCATCATCCGTGTGTCGGTCATTTCCGCCGCGCCGTCGACGATGAGGCACACGTCGGTGGTGGTGCCGCCCATGTCGAAGGTCAGCACGCGCGGCCGGACGAGGTCGCGGGCGATGCGGGCCGAGGCCGAGACGCCGGCGGCAGGACCCGACATGGCCATCACCAGCGGCCGACGCTTCACCGCCGGCACCGGCACCATGGCCCCCGCCGAGTGGAACACCTGCAAGCCCGCGCCGATCGGCAGCTTTTCTTCCAGCTCGGTCAGATATTCCACCGCGATGGGCATGGACGCGGCGTTGA
>NZ_JAUYFA010000106.1 GCF_030691135.1 Phreatobacter sp. | reverse complement strand
CGGAACGCCTTTCCATCTCGACGTGGTCAGCCAGGGCGGCCGGCCGATCGAGGCCGAGGGCCGCCCCATCGGCGGGCGGGCCGTGCTGCGCCTGCGCCTCGTCGCGGGGGTGCGAGAGGAACTGGTCCAGCTGCGCGCGAGCCACGACGCCCTGGTGCGGGAGACTGCGACGATCCGCTCCTTTCTCGGCGCGCTGTCGCTTCCGGTCTGGCTGCGCGACGCGGAAGGCCGCACCACCTGGGTCAACACGGCCTATGCGGCGGCAACCGATGCCGCGGACGGCCAGCGGGCGGTTGCGGCGGGCGTCGAACTGCTCGACCCGACCGACCGCAACGAGGCGGCGCGCCACCGCTCCGCGCGCACGCCCTTCGCCCGCCGGGTCGCGGCCGTCGCCGCCGGCCAGCGGCGCATCTTCGACATCATCGAGACCCCGGCGGGCACCGGCTCGGCCGGCATCGCCGTGGACGTCACGGAACTGGAGACGGTGCGCTCCGAACTCTCGGTCGAGATGGAGACGCACAAGCGCACCCTCGACCAGCTCGCCACCGCCGTGGCGATCTTCGACGCCGGCAAGCGCCTGGTCTTCAACAACGAGGCATTCCGCCAGCTCTGGGACCTCGAGCCCGCTTTTCTCCATCAGGCCCCCAGCGACGGCGACATCCTGGACCGGCTGCGCGAGCGCCGCCTGCTGCCCGAACAGTCCAACTACCGCGAATGGAAGAAAACGCTGCACGGGATCTACGAGGCGGTGGATACCGAGCCGCGCATCCTCGAATGGCCTCTTCCGGACGGGCGCTTCCTGCGCGTCGTGCAGAACCCGGATCCGGCCGGCGGCGTCACCTATGTCTTCGAGGACCTGACGCAGCGCCTGCAGCTGGAGACGCAGGTCCAGGCGCTCGGCCGCGTCCAGCGCGAGACCATCGACAATCTCGACGAGGCTGTGGCGGTGTTCGGGTCGGACGCCCGCCTGTCGCTGTCGAACCGCGCCTTCGCCGCGCTGTGGGATTTCGACGCGACCATCCTGGAAGGTCGGCCGAAGATCGACCAGATCGCCAGCCTGTGCATGCCCTATGTCCAGGACAGCAGCATCTGGTCGGACGTGCGCGCGGCGGTCACGGCGCTCGCCGACGACCGGCGCCCGCGCGGCTTCCGCATCGAGCGCACCGACGGCTCGGTGCTCGACACCGGCACCGCCCCCCTGCCGGGCGGGGCAACGCTCGTCACCTTCAGAAACGTCACCAACATGGTGATGGTCGAGCGGGCGCTGACCGAGCGCAACGAGGCGCTGGAATCGGCGGCCAAGCTGCGCAACGACTTCGTCCACCACGTCTCCTACCAGCTCCGAACGCCGCTCACGACGATCATCGGCTTCGCCCAGGTCCTCGACGACCCCTCCATCGGCCCCCTGAACGACAAGCAGCGCGAATATCTCGGCTATATCGGTGTCTCCTCGGCCTCGCTGCTGTCGATCATCAACGACGTCCTCGATCTCGCAACCATCGACGCCGGCGTGATGGAGCTCGAACTCGGCGAGGTCGACATCCGCTCCACGATCGAGGCGGCGGTGGACGCGGTACGCGACCGCATCACCGAGAACCATATCCGCATCGAGGCGCGCGTCGCCAAGGACATCGGGACGTTCCGCGCCGACGCCCAGCGCGTCAGGCAGGTGCTGTTCAACCTCCTGTCCAACGCCATCGGCTTCTCCGACCGTGGCGGGCTGGTGGTGCTCGATGCGGCACGCGAGGGCGAGGAGATCGTCTTCAAGGTGCGCGACCAGGGCGCCGGGATCGCCCCCGACATGGTCGACCGCATGTTCGAGCGGTTCGAGACACGCTCCACCGGTACCCGCCACCGCGGCGCCGGTCTCGGCCTCTCCATTGTCCAGAGCTTCGTCCAGCTGCATCGCGGCCGCATCGAGGTCGAGACCGCGCCGGGCAGCGGCACCCAGGTCAAGGTCACTTTCCCGGCTCATCTTGAGGATTTCTCCAAGGCCGCCGAATGACCGAACCCTTCCGTCACCACCGCATGCTCGCCAACGAGGCGGAGACGCGCGAACTCGCCATGGACCTCGCCATGGCCGCCCAGCCCCACGACGTGGTGACGCTGGAGGGCGATCTCGGCGCCGGCAAGTCGACGCTCGCCCGTGCCCTCATCCGCGCCATCGCCGAGGACGAGAAGCTGGAGGTGCCGAGCCCGACCTTCGCGCTGATCCAGCCCTATGACCTCAAGCGCCTGCCGGTCATCCATGCCGACCTCTACCGGGTGACCTCGCCCGACGAGATCGCCGAACTTGGCTGGGACGAGGCCGCCGAGGGCGCTCTGCTCATCGTCGAATGGCCCGACCGGCTCGGCGGTGCCCTCTCCGGCGACCGGCTGGAGGTCGCCCTGACGCTAGTGCCGGCGCGCGGCCCGAACGCGCGCAGCGCCACCCTGACCGGCCATGGCGCCTGGGCCGGGCGGCTGGCGCGGCTGGTGGCGCTGCGCAGCTTCCTCAACAACGCGGGATGGGGTGGCTCGCTGCGCCGGCATCTGCAGGGCGACGCCTCGTCGCGGTCCTATGAGCGGCTGCTCGACGGCCAGCGCCGCGCCGTGCTGATGAACGCGCCGAAGAAGCCGGACGGGCCGCCGGTGAAGAACGGGCTGCCCTACAGCCGCATCGCCCATCTCGCCGAGGATATGGTGCCCTTCGTCGCCATGGCCGAGGGCCTGCGCGACATCGGCCTGTCGGCGCCGGAAATCGAGGCCGTCGATCTCGACCAGGGGTTCCTCATCATCGAGGACCTCGGCGGCGAGGGCGTCGTCAGCGACGGCACGCCGATCGCCGAGCGCTACATGGCCGCGGTGGACGTGCTGGCGCTGATCCATGCGCGGCCGCGCGCCGAGACGCTGGCGACGCCGAAGGGCGCCTATGCGCTGCCGGCCTATGACAAGGAGGCACTCACCATCGAGGTGGAACTCCTCCTCGACTGGTACCTGCCGATGAAGGACGCGCGCATTCCGGCGAGCGAGAAATATGTCTTCCTGCAGCGCTGGGGCGATCTCTTGGCCGAGGTCGAGGCCGCGCCGCGGACCTGGGTCCTCCGCGACTTCCATTCGCCGAACCTGATCTGGCTGGCTGGACGCGAAGGGGTGGAGAAGGTCGGTCTCATCGACTTCCAGGACGCGCTGATGGGCCCTGCCGCCTATGATGTCGCCTCGCTCCTGCAGGATGCGCGCATCACCGTGCCGGAGGAGCTCGAGCTGCAACTGCTGTCGCGCTATGCCACGGCGCGCAAGGCCGCCGACCCCGCCTTCGACATGGCCGCCTTCGCCCGGCTCTACGCCATCATGGGGGCGCAGCGGGCGACCAAGATCCTCGGCATCTTCGCCCGCCTCGACAAGCGTGACGGCAAGCCGCAATATCTCGCCCATCTGCCGCGCATCTGGGCCTATCTGCAGCGCTGCCTCGCCCATCCGGCCCTCACCCAGGTGAAGCGCTGGGTGGACGACCGGGTGCCGCCGCCGTGAGCCGCATCGACACCGCCATGGTACTGGCGGCGGGCCTCGGCACGCGGATGCGGCCGATCACCGACCGCATTCCGAAGCCGCTGGTGGCGGTCGCCGGCAAGACCCTGCTCGACCATGTGCTCGACCCGCTGGCCGAGGCCGGTGTGAGGCGCGCCGTGGTCAATGTCCACCACCTCGCCGCCCAGATCGAGGCCGCCGTGGCGGGCCGTTCGGCCCCCGTCGTCGTCATCTCCGACGAACGGGCGCAGATCCTCGATTCCGGCGGCGGCGTCACCCGTGCCCTGCCGCATCTCGGCGAGACCTTTCTGCTGCGCAACGCCGATTCGTTCTGGACCGAACGGGCGGCCTCGAACCTGTCGCGGATGATCGCCGCCTTCGATCCCGCCCGGATGGACACGCTGCTGCTGCTCGCGGCGATGGAGGCGAGTGTCGGCTTCGACGGTGCCGGCGACTTCTTCCTCGGCCCCGACGGACGCCTGACGCGGCGCGGCAGTGCCGACAGGGCGCCCTATGCCTATGCGGGGGCGGCCATCATGGGCAAAGCCGATTTCGCCGGTCGGGCCGACGGCGAGGTCTTCTCGCTCAACGCCTTGTGGAACGCCTCGCTGGCGGCGGGCCGCCTTCACGGCCTGGTGCTCGACGGGCTGTGGCTTCATGTCGGCACGCCCGAGGCAATCGGCGAGGCGGAACGGGCGATCTCGGCAGGCCGAGGATAAGAGCCCCCAACCCTTCCCTTTCGCGCCCTCAGGGTGTATGTGCCCGCCTCCCCATCAACTTCCACCCGGTCCGACCCCGGGCGAAGGACATCACGACCATGGCCAAGCGTTTCGACACGGGCACCGGCCCGTCCCAGCGGCAGTTGCGCGTCGGCGAACTCATGCGCCACGCCCTCTCCGAAGTGCTCTCCCGCGGCGAGATCCACGATCCCGTGCTGCAGAAGAACGTCGTCACCGTGCCCGAGGTGCGCATGTCGCCGGATCTCAAGATCGCCACCTGCTTCGTCATGCCGCTCGGCGGCAACGACCAGCCGGAGGTGATCCAGGCGCTCGCCCGCAACAAGCGCTATCTGCGCGGCGAGCTGGCCCACCGCACCAACCTGAAATACGCGCCCGACCTGCGCTTCCGCATCGACGGCTCCTTCGAGGAGGGCTCGCGCATCGACCGCCTCCTGGAGAGCGAGGAAGTGCGCCGCGACGTCGAGAAGGACGACGAGGCATGAACCAGCCGCGCTCGAAGAAGGTGGACGTCCACGGCTGGGTGATCCTCGACAAGGATCTCGACCAGACCTCGACCCATGCGGTGTCCCAGGTGCGGCGCCTGTTCAACGCCAAGAAGGGCGGCCATGCCGGCACGCTCGACCCGCGCGCCACCGGCCTCCTGCCGATCGCGCTGGGGGAGGCGACCAAGACCGTCCCCTTCGTCATGGACGGCCGCAAGACCTACCGCTTCACCGTCGCCTGGGGCACCGAGACGGCCACCGACGACACCGAAGGCGAGGTCACCGCCCGCTCCGACCTCCGGCCGACCCGCGAGGCCGTGGAGGCGCTGCTGCCGCGCTACACCGGCACGATCATGCAGGTGCCGCCGAAATTCTCCGCCATCAAGATCGGCGGCGCGCGCGCCTATGATCTCGCTCGCGACGGCGAGGAGGTGACGCTGGAGGCGCGTACCATCACCGTCGACAGCCTGCGCGTCACCGCCTTCTCCGCCGAGAGCGCCGAATTCGAAGCCGAGTGCGGCAAGGGCACCTATGTGCGGGCCATCGCCCGCGACATCGGCCGCGACCTCGCCTGCCTCGGCCATGTGACGGCGCTCAGGCGCACCCGTGTCGGCCCCTTCGGCGAGGACGACACGGTGACGCTCGAGGAGCTGCGCGAGCTCGTCGAGGGCAAGATCGCCGGCCAGACGCTGGAGGATGCGCTGCTGCCCGTCGAGGCGGCCCTTGCCGAAGTGCCGGAGGTCAAGGTGACGCGCGACGTCGCCGCCCGCCTTCTGCGCGGCCAGAGCTCGATCCTGCGCGGCCGCGACGCGCCGATCGACGGCGCCGTCTGGGCCTCCTCGGCCGGCGATCCGATCGCGCTCTGCGAGGTCGAGGCCGGTGAACTCGTCCCCAAACGCGTCTTCGTCTTCGGGCCGTGACGCCGGCGCAGGGCCTTTCCCGCAAAGAGCACGTTGACGGGTCCCGCAGCACTCGCTATGAGAGCCGCCTTCGCCCAGATGGCGGAATTGGTAGACGCACTGCTTTCAGGTAGCAGCGCCGCGAGGCGTGGAGGTTCGAGTCCTCTTCTGGGCACCAAATTCCCGTTTCAGATGATCCCAGATCGTCCGAAACCCACCAGAAAGCCCCGGTTTTCCGGGGCTTTTTGCTGTCTAGAGGTCCGAGGTCGTCCGGGGCGATCCGTTGGCATCCAGAATCTTTGTTGGTAGATTCGTTGGCATCCGGGCGGAAATGCCAACTTGGCCAGCTACCGAGTACCAACAGATGCCGCTTTCCGACATACAGATCAGAGGCTTAAAGCCCTCGGTCGGCCCGAAAAAATATAGCGACGGCGGCGGGCTTCATTTGCTCGTGCCTCCGCACGGCTCGAAATTGTGGCGGCTGGCATACCGGTACGATGGAAAGCAAAAGACGCTCCCCCTGGGCATCTACCCGGCCGTAACGCTTGCCGACGCCCGCCAGCGGCGAGAGGCGGCAAAACGCCTACTGGCCACGGGGATCGATCCGTCACAACAGTCGAAGGTCGACAAAGCCAATCGACGCACTGCCAACGCAAACACGTTCGGGTCCGTCGCCGACGAATTCCTCGCCAAGGTCGAACGCGAGGGTAAGGCCGAGGCGACGATTACCAAGAAGCGATGGCTAGTGAGCCTGGCGCGCACGGATATCGGCAGCCGACCGATCCGGGACATCGGCGCGAACGAGATCCTGACGACGCTCCGCAAGGTCGAGGCGGTAGGGAACTATGAGACTGCTCGTCGGATGAGGGCGACCATCAGCCAGGTGTTTCGCTATGGCATCGCGACGTCGGTGGTGGACACTGACCCAACTTTTGGATTGAAAGGTGCGTTGACCGCCCCAGTCGTTACACACCGAGCGGCTTTGACCGATCCCCAGCTATTTGGGGGCCTGCTTCGGGCGATCTGGGAATATCCCGGTATGTCCGAGACACGAATGGCACTCCAACTCATGGCCTTGCTCTACCCAAGGCCGGGAGAACTCCGACAGGCCGAATGGAAGGAGTTTGATCTCGACAAGGGTATTTGGACAATCCCGGCGAGCCGAACGAAAATGCGTCGGGAGCACCGAAAGCCGCTTTCTTCAACGTCACTTTCCATTCTACGGGAACTAGCCCATCTGACCGGTAAGGGGCGATTGGTCCTTCCATCCGTTCAGTCGTCGCTCCGACCGTTGAGCGAAAACACGCTGAATACGGCACTTCGGCGCCTGGGCTTCTCCAAGGACGAGGCCACCTCCCACGGATTTCGGGCAACGGCGTCGACACTGCTCAACGAAAGTGGAAAGTGGCTGCCCGATGCCATCGAGGCCGAACTTGGCCATATGGGCGCTGACGAGGTTCGGCGCGCATACCATCGGGCAACTTATTGGGATGAGCGCGTGAGAATGGCTGACTGGTGGGCAGCCGAGATCGAACTCATGCGATCGGGAAGTTAGCGCGAGATCCGCTCTGAACGGATCTCGGCTGTGAAGAACGCCACTGACGCGAACAGGTCACTTGATCGCTCGTGGGCCAGCTACTCACAATGGGACATGGAAGAAGACCCGCAGAACTCGTTGCGCGATGCCGCCGATGCCGTCAGGCGGCTTGCCTCTCGCCCGCCCGCCGAGCGAGCCGTTGCCGAGGCCATGCTCCGACAGGCACGTCAGCGAGCAGCCGAGGCTAGTCACCGCTTCAACAGGCCCGACATGTTCGCGGATGCGTCAGTTTGCGACCATTGGAGCAAGATGCCCTACTGGTCGGATGAAGAAGCCGCAGCCCTCCTCTTGGAGCGAAACCCGAAACTCCTAAATCGGAAGGCCATCAGAGCGGAGCCGCGCCCGTCCGAAATCGGTAACGCATTCCAACGACTTCGCGACCTCGCTTTTCGAGCTTTGGCGGCGGGCGAATTCACCTCCGGACGCAGCCCATCGGCAATCTTGCTGTGGGCCAAACAAAAGCAGATCGCCATCCCGGCGAGCCTTCAAGCTTCGGTTGATCTGCATACGCAGCCGGTGGTCGATTGGAAAAAGGCCCATGATCAAAAAGCAATCGAACTTGAGCGCGTCCAGGCCGAGCTGGATACGTCTAAGGCGCAGTTGAAGGCCGTCATCACCGAGCAGGCGTCTGCAAACCGCAGCCTCTTAACAAGGGAGCGGACTAGCGTCTTGAAGCTCATCCTGGGGATGGCCATTGGGGGGTACGGCTATGCTCCAACTGCGTCGAGAAGCCCGGTGGCCAAAGACATCGCCGGCGACCTGCATCGCCTCGGACTGACATTGGACGAGGACACCGTCCGAAAATATCTCGAAGAGGCCAAAGGCCTTCTGCCTTCCGACTGGAACCAGAGCGACGCCTGAACCCGAGTTCGGTTAGGGCCTAACCGAATTCGGCCTCCTGCCAATTCGACCTTCCTAGAGCTGCCTCACATTCGATCGCACGAGGCAGCACCATGTCGCACAACCCGACGCAGGGCCTTCTCCGGCTCTCTTCCATCATCGCCCCTCGCGGGCCGATCCCTGTCAGCAAGTCCACGTGGTGGGCTGGCGTGAAGGACGGTCGTTTCCCCAAGCCGATCAAGCTTGGCACCCGCATCACGGCATGGCGCTCCGAAGACATCAACGCGCTGATCGCCAAGGGCTCGTTCTGACATGGCGCGCCGCGGCTACCGGCCCGGCTCCGTGAGCATCCACCGCAATTACACGGTGGATGAGGTCTCGCGCGCCGTTGGCGTTTCCAAGATCACCGTCCGGCGCTGGATTGCAGACGGACTTCCCGTGATCAAGGACCAGAAGCCGATGCTGATCCTCGGCAGCGAGCTGGTGGCGTTTTTCAAGCGGAGCAAGCCCAAGAAGCAGACGTGTGCGACGCACGAGTGTTTTTGCTTCTCATGCCGCTGCCCCCGCCCACCGGCGTTCGGCGCTTTCGAGTATCGCCCCATGGGAAAGTCCGGAGGCAACCTTCAGGCCCTCTGTGAGACGTGCACCACGGTCATGCACAAGCGGGTCTCCCACGCCGCCCTGGAGGGCCTGAAGGCTGAGTTCACGGTCACGATCATGCAGGCAGACGAACACATAGGCGAGAGCTAGCGCCCCTGTCTGAATGATCACTTGGCTGAGGAGGCCGATACCATGCGCAAGCACCACCCCAAGAATGAGCGGATCAAGCGCCAGTACCTCGCATATCTGGAGGAGGCGAAGCGGCTCTCGTCGAAGAGCGCCGATCAGGCCGCCGCCGCCATCGCCCAGTTCGAGGCGTGCAACGGCTACAAGGATTTTGCCCATTTCCATATCGAACAGGCGCGCCGCTTCAAGCGCCAGCTTGACGAACAGGTCCATCCGGATACCGGCAAGCCGCTGGCGAAGGCGACCATCCATTCCCGCCTGATGGCGGTGAAGGCGTTCATCCACTGGCTCGCGGGTCAGAGCGGCTACAAGTCCAAGATCGCCTATTCGGACGCCGACTATTTCAACCCGTCTGCGAATGACAGCCGCATTGCCACGGCCAAGCGCGAGCAGACGGCTCCCACGGTCGAGCAGATCCGCCACGTCCTCGGAAGCATGCCGGACCATACCGACATGGAGAAGCGTGACCGCGCCTTGATCGCCTTCGCCATCCTCTCGGGCGTCAGGGACGACGCATTGGCCTCACTGTCGATCCGTCACGTCGACGTCGCCAAGCGTCGAGTGTTCCAGGATGCCCGCACCGTGCGGACCAAGAACCGCAAGACCATCTCTTCGTCGTTCTTCCCGGTCGGAGACGACATCGAAGCCATCGTGACGTCGTGGCACAGCTATCTGACGACCACGAAGCTCTTTGGTCCGGATGATCCGCTGTTCCCGGCCACCGAGATCGGGCTGGACAGCGACCGGCAGTTTGCTCCGGTCGGTCTCGCCCGCCGCCACTGGAAGAACGCCGACGCGATCCGTCGCGTCTTTCGCAACGCGTTCGAGACGGCCGGCCTCCCATACTTCAATCCGCATTCGTTCCGTAAGACCCTGGCGGTCCTTGGTGAGCGCATGTGCAAGACGCCTGAAGCGTTCAAGGCTTGGAGCCAGAACCTCGGCCATGACAATGTGCTGACGACGTTCACGAGCTACGGCGAGGTGTCGCACCATCGACAGAGCGAAATTCTCAATGAAATGGGTTTTTCCCCCTCGACAAGCGCTGGGCAGCATGTCCTGCCGGACGATGCGACTGTGAAGTGGGTGCTCGACCATCTGCGTTCAAAGACGAACTGATCGGTTATCCAGGGCGTCCTTTAAAGACGCCCCCTTGGTCGAATATAAGAGTTGGCGAAATCCCCTAAGCACTGCTTTATTGCCGAACTGCGAACACTGACAAAGAAGCATGGTAGATTTTACCTTCCACCCCGAGGACAAGGCCCGGTCGATCATCGACCGGCAACTTACCGCGTGCGGGTGGCTGATCCAGTCCAGGGGCGAGATGAACCTCGGCGCGGGGCTCGGTGTCGCGGTGCGCGAATTCCCGACCGCATCGGGGCCGGTGGACTATGGCCTGTTCGTCGGCCGCAGGCTCTGCGGCGTGATCGAGGCCAAGCCCGCGGGCACCACGCTGTCGGGCTTCTCCGAGCAGGCCGCGCGCTATATTGCCGATGTGCCGAAGCACCTTGTCCGCGAAGATGGTCAGGTCCGCTTCGAATATGTCGCCTCAAGCGCCGAATTGCTGTTCCGCGATCATGCCGACCCCGATCCCGTGTCGCGCCGGGTCTTTGCCTTCCACCGGCCGGAGACGTTGGACCTCTGGCTCAAGGAGCCGGCCACCTTGCGGGCGCGGCTGCATTCCATGCCTGCGGTCGTCACGGACGGCCTGCGCGCCTGCCAGATCGATGCCGTCGCCGCGCTCGAACGCTCGATGGCGGCGAACCGTCCGCGCGCGCTGGTGCAGATGGCGACCGGCGCGGGCAAGACCTTCACGGCCTGCACGCTGAGTTATCGGCTGCTCGCCCATGCCGGTTTCAAGCGCATCCTGTTGCTCGCCGACCGCGCCAATCTCGTGCGCCAGACGCGTGACGAGTTTCTCGCCTATCGTCCGCCCGGCACAGGTCGTTCCTTCTCGGAAATTTACAACGTCCAGAAGCTTGGGCGGGGCGGCATCGACAAGGATGCGCAGATCGTCGTCGCCACCATCCAGCGGGTCTTTTCCGTGCTGTCGGGCAAGGACCTGGCGGAGGAGGATGAAGAAGCCTCAAGCTTTGAGGCGGCGAGCGCCTACACCGAGCGGCTGGTTTCCTACAACCCCTCGATCCCGATCGAGAGCTTCGATCTCGTCATCACAGATGAATGCCATCGCTCGATCTACGGCACATGGCGGCAGGTGCTAGACTATTTCGACGCCTTCACGGTCGGCCTCACCGCCACGCCCTCGCTGCACACGCTCGGCTTTTTCGGCAAGAACCTCGTGGCGCAATATCCTTACGAGCGCTCGGTGGTCGATGGCGTCAATGTCGGCTTCGAGGTGTTCCGCATCCGCACCGAGATCGGCGAGCGCGGCGCTACCGTGAAGGCGGGCTATGACCTGCCGGTACGCGACAAGCGCACACGCACCGAGCGCTACGAGACTTTGGCCGAGGATTTCTGCTACACGCCGGAACAGATCGACCGCTCCGTGCTGGTGCCGAACCAGATCCGCACGGTGCTCGAAACCTACCGCGACACGCTGTTCACCGAACTTTTCCCCGGCCGTCGGGAAGTGCCAAAGACGCTCATCTTCGCGAAGGACGATCACCACGCCGAGGAGATCGTTGGCGCCGTGCGCGAGGTGTTCGGCAAGGGCAATGATTTCGCCAAGAAGATCACCTACCGCACCGATGGCGCGGACCCCGAACAGCTCATCCGCTCGTTCCGCAACGACTACAACCCGCGCATCGCCGTCACCGTGGACATGATCGCCACGGGAACGGATGTGAAGCCCATCGAGGTGCTGATCTTCCTGCGCGATGTGAAGTCGGAACTCTATTTCGAGCAGATGAAGGGCCGCGGCGCGCGCACCATCAGCCCAGAAAAGCTGCGCGAAGTGACGCCAGACGCCGAGGCGAAAACCCGCTTCGTGCTGATCGACGCCGTGGGCGTTTCGGAAAGCCTCAAGACCGTCTCGCAGCCCCTGGAGCGCGACCGGGTCATCGGGTTCGACAAGCTGATCGATGAGATCGCGGCGGGGCGGCGCGATGACGACGCCTTCGCCACGCTCGCCGCACGGTTGGCGGCGCTGGATCGGCGCATCGGCGACAAGGATCGCGCCGCCATCACCAAGGCCACAGGCGGCGTTGACCTCGCGGGGCTGGCCGCTCGCCTGCTCGACGCCATCGACCCCGACGTGTTGGCGACGCGGGCGCCGAAGGATGCGCCGGAGCCGGAGCAGCGCAAGGCCCGCGATGCAGTAAAAGACAAGGCGGCGGAAATCTTCGATGATCCGGCCCTGCGCCGTCTGCTCAAGGAAGTGAAGTCCGCTGCCGATATCCGCATCGACACCATCTCCATCGACGCCGTGGTCTCTTCCGGCTGGGACGAGGCGAAGGCGACAGATACGGTGGCGCGCTTCACGCGTTTTCTGGAAGAGCGGCGCGATGAACTCACCGCGCTGCAAATCCTCTACCGGCTGCCCTATACGCAACGGCGGCTGACCTACGAGGCGGTGGACGATCTGAAGGAGGCGCTTAAGCGGCCGCCCTGGCTCCTGGAGCCCATCGACATCTGGCGGGCCTACAAGCGCATCGCGTCCGACAAGGTGCGCGGCAACCCGGCGGGCACGCTGGCCGATATCGTCATGCTGGTGCGCTATGCATTGGGTGAAGCCGAAGCGCTGGAGCCCTTGCCGGCGTTGGTCGCCGGGCGGTTCAACCTCTGGCTTGGCCGCGAGGAGAAGGCCGGGCGCAGCTACACCGAAGAGCAGCGGTCGTGGCTGGTGGCGATCCGCGATCACCTCGCCGTCAATATCGAGATCAGGCCCGAGGATCTGATGGAAGCGCCGGAATTCGCCGCGCGCGGCGGCAGCGTCAAGGCGCGCGGCCTGTTCGGCACGCGGCTACCGGCTTTGCTCGACGAACTCGCTGATGTGCTGGTGGCGTGATGGATGAGGTTGCGGAGAGCGTGGAGTGGGAAAGCGACGGGCCGTGGGAATTGCCGGAGGGGTGGGCGTGGAAGTTGCTAATTGAGACTCTGGAACGGGTCACGACCACGGACCCGAAGAGAGATTTCGGCAAGAGCGCCTTCCACTACGTTGACCTTGGCGCCATTGAAAACTGCAAGATCGTCAACCCTCAGTCGATCACCGGCGATGCCGCTCCTTCCAGGGCTCGGCAGCTCGTGACGACTGGCGATACGATCTTCTCGTGCGTCCGCGTCTATCTCAAGAACATTGCTTTGGTCGGCGAAGGGCTGACCTCTCCGGTTGCCTCGACCGCATTTTGCGTTCTGCGGCCAAGTGAGGCGATCGATGCTCGCTATCTGAACTATTTCGTTCGGTCCCAGCGTTTCATCGAATGGATGATCCCGCTACAGCGTGGAAACAGCCCACCGGCAGTTGTGGACTCCGATATCAAGGCTCAATTCATCCCCCTCGCGCCGCTCGCCGAACAGCGGCGGATCGTGGCGCGGGTGGATGCGTTGTTTGCCGAGATCGCCGAGGGCGAGGCGGCGCTTGAGGCGGCGCGCAAGGGGCTCGACACCTTCCGCCGCGCGCTGCTCAAAGCCGCCGTCACCGGCGAACTGACGAAGGACTGGCGCGAGAACAACCCGGTCACCGAAACCGGTCACGACCTCCTCGCCCGCATCAAGGCAGACCGCACCGCAAAGGGGCAGACCAAAGGCCGAGGCAAACGCGCCGCTGATGCCGCACCGCTCGACACCTCCGCCCTGCCGGTTCTGCCGGAGGGCTGGAAGTGGGGGACTGTTGATCACGTCAAAATCAGCGATCAACGTAATGGAATATCCATTGCCGGATCGTCGTCACCGCCTGGCACCAAGGCTATGCGGCTCGATGCTTTGACAGCTCACGGCATCAACCTTGATGCGATCCGATACATCCCGCTACCCGAAGAGCGAGTTGCAGACTACCGGGTCAACGCTGGTGACCTTCTGATTTCCCGGGCTAATGGTTCTGCCGAATTTGTCGGTCGCGCCGTCTATGTGAGCGACATCGCCGAGACCGTCGTGTTCCCAGATACGATCATCCGCTATCCGCTCGGGCGAGACGAGCAGATCGGTCGTTGGATGGAAATGGCTTGGAACAGTCCACTTGGACGGAGCCAAATTCGCCGTCTTGCAAAAACGACCGCCGGGATACTGAAGATTTCTCAGGAAGATATCTCACAGATATCTCTGCCCATCCCACCACCCGCCGAAGCCGGCGAAATCCTCCGCCGCGTCTCCGAGGCGCTCGCCGCGAGCACCGACACGCTGACAATACTGGACGAGGAAACCGCCGACGGTGCGCGGCTGAAGCAATCCATCCTGAAAGCCGCCTTCGAAGGCCGCCTCGTGCCCCAAGACCCCGGCGACGAACCTGCTAGCGCCATACTCGCGCGGCTCAATGCCACCCCTTCCACCCCCACCCGCGCCCGGCGCGGGCGGGCGAGAAAGTCCGCCCCATGAACGCGCAAACCCTCGTCTCCAAGGTCTGGAACTATGCGCACGTCCTGAACGATCAAGGTGTTTCTTATCTCTCCTACATCAGCCAAATTTCCTATCTCCTGTTCCTCAAGATGGACGAGGAGCGCGTCACTCAGATTGGCGAAGCCTCGATGCTGCCGGACGGCTCGCGCTGGGGTGACATCAAGGACCTGTCGGGCGAGGCGCTGAACGCCAGATACGTCAAGCTGCTCGATACGCTCTCGAAACAGGGCGGCATCATCGGCGCGATCTTCCTCAAGGCGCAGAATGAGATCCAGGACCCGGCGAAGCTCAAGCGCCTTGTCGGTCTAATCGACAGCGAGACCTGGCTCGGCCTGCCGGTTGATGTGAAGGGCGACATCTACGAGGGCCTCCTCGCCCGCAACGCCGAAGACGTGAAATCCGGCGCAGGGCAATACTTCACGCCGCGCCCGTTGATCGAAGCCATGGTTCAGGTGGTCGATCCCGAGCCGCACCAGAGCGTGCACGACCCTGCCTGCGGCACGGCGGGCTTTCTGCTCGCCGCCTGGGAGCACATGAAGCAGCACCCGAAGGCTCGCGACCGCGCGGTTTATTCTGCGCTGAAGGGCAAGTTCTCAGGCGTCGACATCGTGCCGGATGTTGTGCGGCTCGCCGCCATGAACCTCTATCTGCACGGCATCACCGGAGTCGACTCGATCGTCGAGGCGAAGGATGCGCTGCTCGGCGCGGGCGGCAAGAGCTATGAGGTGATCCTCACCAACCCGCCTTTTGGCAAGAAGCAGAGCTATCGGATCGTCCGCGACGACGGCGAGATCGACAGCGAGCGCGAGGACTACGACCGGCAGGACTTCTTCGTCACCACATCGAACAAGCAGCTGAACTTCCTACAACACATCATGACCGTGCTGGCACCGAACGGCGAAGCGGCGGTGGTGCTGCCCGACAATGTGCTCTTCGAGGGCGGCGCGGGCGAGACGATCCGGCGGCGACTCTTGAAGAATTTCGACTTCCATACGCTGCTGCGCCTGCCGACCGGCATCTTCTACAAGCAGGGCGTGAAAGCGAACGTGCTGTTCTTTGACAAGAAGCCGCCTTCCGACGAGGCCGCGACCAAGGACCTCTGGATCTACGATCTGCGGACCAACCAGCGTTTCACGCTCAAAGAGCGGCCGATGGTTCGGGCCGACCTTGACGAGTTCGTCACTCTCTACCGCTCCGGCCGCCGCTTTGAGCGGGTGGAGAGCGAGAAGTTCAGGCGCTACCCGCTTGCGACGCTGCTCGCGCGCGACAAGGTCAATCTCGATATCTTCTGGTTGAAGGATGCCTCGCTCGACGACCCCGATCTGCTGCCTCCACCGGACGAGGTCGCAGCCGAAATCGTCGAGAGCCTGGAAACAGCGCTGGAGCGCTTCCGCGGTGTGGGCTTGGCTCTCGGCCAATCGGCGGAAATATGATAAGTACCATTACTTAGGTGCGCGCGTCATGGCGCACCTGATGAGACAGGCCCGAAGAAGTCGACAGCGGCGGGAATTGTTGGTCTTTTTGTTGGTTCTTTCAAAACAATGAGATTTTTTATCATGATTTTCCAATGACATAGTGACTAGATGCGACGCCTCTTCTGGCACCAATTTCAAGTTTCAGACGATCCGAGATCGTCCAGAAACCCGCAGAAAAGCCCGGTTCGCCGGGCTTTTTTGTTGTCTGGAGCTCCGGCGTTATCCGGCACGGTGCGTCGGCATCCAAAATCTCTTTTGGTCGATGTGTTGGTGTCCGGGCGTGAACGCGGGAACTGGCGGTCGGCTGGTATGACGGGAAGCAGAAGTCACTCCCCCTCGGGGCCTGTCCCGCCATTTCCGTCGGGACGGCCGGCAATACAGAAACTGCTTGCAGAGGCCGGTATTCCGTAGCCGTACTCGGCGCTTCGCAGCATCCGGGCAGGGTCGGTGATCATGCGGTCATTACGTTTCATCGCGGTCTTTGCCGCTGTGACGGTCATCGTCACCGTGGCCATGCTGACGGGGGCTTTCATGCTGTGGAGCGTCATGTCGGTGCAGCCGGGAACGGCGACGGCGCTGTTCACGCTGTTCATTCTGGCCCCAGGCGCCGGAATAGCCACCGGGCTTTATTTCGCAGCAAGCAGCTTACGGCGCGCGGGGGCCGGGGCGCAGCCGGAAGACGGGCAAGGGGCGACTGGCGCGGCCATTCTGTTTGCCCTTCTCGCCGGTTCGTTCGGCTTCCTTGCCGGCTATGGCGGCACCAGGGCCTGGATCGACCTGACCTACACAGACCGGTGGAACAACCCGGCTGCGGCTCCTGTCTGGATTCCCTATGCGCCTGCTTTCGCCGGGGTTGTCCTGGCGGTCGTGCTCGCCGCTCTCGTCCTGGTCCGCAGAAGGGGCGGCATGCACCGCTGAGCCGCTCGTGCATTCAGCCGTGGCGGCGGCGCAGGCGGTCCACAATGACAAGCACGATGCCGAGGCCGGCGAGCGTGCCGGAAAATCCGCCGGCAAGGCGCAGCACTTCGACCGGATCGGTCGACTGCGGCGCGATATATGCCAGAGCGCCGAAAAGAACGATGGCGACCACGATCAGGAAATAGCCCGCACGCGCGAGTTTCAGCTTGTTCGATTTCATCGACCGATTTCCGTTCGCAGGGCACGCGCCCCGGCGATAAATAAGCCGAACCGGGTTTTGCCGCTACGAAGAAAGGATCATTTCACCGCCCCCGACGCCGGCTGCGCCGGTTTTACATCACGGGCGCGGGAACTTTCACGGGATCCATCGGTTGCCCAGGTCCAGACGACCCTGCCCCACGAGGATCCCATGAAATCAATCGCCCTCGGCGCACTTGCCGCCGTCCTCTTCTTCTCCGCCCCGTCTTTCGCACAGGACCTGCGCATCCGCGCCGGCGAGGGGGGCATTTCCGTGCGGTCCGGCGACGATCGCCGTGACGACCGGCGCGGCTACCGGCGTGACCGTGGCGAGGACCGGGTCATCATCCGCGAGCGGCGCTCGGAGGGTTTCGGCCGCGGCCGCGAGCGCTGCCGCGACGTGACGGTGCGCACCCAGCGCCCGAACGGCACGATCGTGATCCGCCGCGAGCGTCGCTGCAACTGACGTCAGCCGGCGTCCTGTCGATATGAAGAAGGCGCTCCCGCGAGGGGCGCCTTTTTCGTCGGGGTGCCGCGTCGGCAGCGCCTGTCCGGTCAGCCGCCGGAGATGCGCTCGATATCGGCGCCGACGGCGGCGAGCTTGGTCTCCAGCCGCTCGAAGCCGCGGTCGAGGTGATAGACGCGGTTCACCGTCGTCTCGCCCTGCGCCGCGAGGGCGGCGATCACCAGCGACACCGAGGCGCGCAGGTCGGTCGCCATGACCGGCGCGCCCTTCAGCGTCTCGACGCCCTCGATGGTCGCCGTCTGGCCGTCGAGATGAATGCGGGCACCAAGGCGGGCGAGCTCCTGCACATGCATGAAGCGGTTCTCGAAGATCGTCTCGGTGATGTGCGACGTGCCCCTGGCCCGGGTCATCAGGCCCATCAACTGGGCCTGCAGATCGGTCGGGAAGCCCGGATAGGGATCGGTGGTGACGTTGACCGGCGCCAGGCCGTGGCCGTTGCGCTTCACGCGGATCCCCTCGTTGGTCGAGGAGATCTCGGCGCCGGCATCCACCAGCACGTCGAGGGCGGCCTGCAGCAATTCCGGCCGGGCGCCCTCCAGCAGCACGTCGCCGCCGACCATGGCGACGCACATGGCATAGGTGCCGGTCTCGATCCGGTCCGCCACCACCGCATGGTGGGTGCCCTTGAGGCGCGGCACGCCGGTGATCTCGATCGTGGCGGTGCCGTGGCCCTTGATGCGTGCGCCCATCTTCACCAGGCAATCCGCGAGATCGACGATCTCCGGCTCGCGCGCCGCATTGTGGATGACGGTCGTGCCCTCGGCGAGGGAGGCCGCCATCAGCGCCACATGGGTGCCGCCGACCGTGACCTTGGGAAAATCGATCTCGGCGCCCTTCAGGCCCTTGTCGGCGGAGACCACGGCATAGCCGGCATCGATGTCGATCCGGGCGCCGAGGCGCTCCAGCGCCATCAGAAGGAGGTCGACGGGCCGGGTGCCGATGGCACAGCCGCCGGGCAGCGAGACCTTGGCGCGGCCCATGCGGGCGAGCAGCGGCGCGATGACCCAGAAGCTGGCGCGCATGGTCGAGACAAGCTCATAGGGCGCCGTGGTGTCGACGATGGAGCGGGCGTTGAGGCGCACGGTCTGGCCGGTCAGCACCTCGTCGCCGCTGCGCTTGCCGGCGATGGTGACGTCGACGCCCTGGTTGCCGAGGATGCGCGCGAGGTTCGTCACGTCCGAGAGGCGTGGCACATTGGTCAGCGTCAGCTCGTCCTCGGTCAGCAGCGAGGCGATCATCAGCGGCAGGGCCGCGTTCTTGGCGCCGGAGATCGGGATGGTGCCGTGAAGCGGGCGTCCACCCGTGATGCGGATGCGGTCCATGCGGAACTCCTCGGAGCGAGGGCGGGCCCTGTCGGGCGGCCGCCGTCGAATCGCCCGGCGATGTTGCAAAACCATGCCGCCCGGACCGGGCCATCGTCTAGCCGACCAAAGGAGGCGAAACAAGGAAGCCGGCGCGGCGGAATTTCGCCCGGCCGTTCAGCTGGCGTCGTCCCCGTTCGCCGCGCGGCCGCGGGCCTGCTCCCTGCGGCGCTTCAGATTGGCCTTGAGCTGGGCGGCGAGGCGTTCGGCACGGGTTTCCCTGGGCTTCGGGGCGGCCCCGGACGCCTCCGTCTGCGGCCGTCCCGCCTCGTCCGCATCCCCGGCCATGGCCGCTCCCTGTCCGCCCGCATCCGCGCCGCGACGATGCCGCGCCGTGCTCCGGCGCGCAACGCGCCCGTCGCCGCCGGCCACCAAAACGCTGCCCCGCCCTTGCATCGCGCCGCACCCTGTGGCAGGGAAGCGTCCCGTTCGCACCGCGCATTCTTTCCGCGCCCATGGTGCCCTCGCTGCGGTTGCTCAGTGGTAGAGCACTACCTTGGTAAGGGAGAGGTCGAGAGTTCAATCCTCTCTCGCAGCACCATTTTCCCAGCCGAACAACTCGCAGACTCGCTCCCTCACCGCCGCGGCTCGAGGCTTTTCAGGAAGCCGATGAAGTCCTCGATCTGGTCGGGGTCGAAACGGAACTGCGGCATCGAGGGGTGGCCGGTCATGATGCCCTCGGCCAGCGCCTCGGAGAGGTTCTCCACCGCATAACTGCGGTGGAGGTCGCGAAAGGGCGGGGCGATGGTCAGCGGGCTCGGGGAGGTGCGGTCGATGGCGTGGCAGGTGGCGCAATAGGTGCGGGCCAGCGTCTGGCCGCGCTGGACATTGGCGGCCGCGGCAGGCGCCGGGAGAACCGCCAGACAGGCGGCGAGGCCGGCGGCGAGGGCCAGGGGGCGGCCGGCATGGGATCGGCTCGTGCTCGACATGGCGGCGCCTCCGGCGTTCCGGTGCGGCGCGGGCCGCTGCGCAGGATGCGCCAGCAGATTCCCGAGCCTTCACCCCCCATTGACGCCGAATGAACAGGACCGGGCCTTGTTCTCGATCAAGCGCCGGCCCGGAGAGGCGGGCGCGTTCCATCACGTCCGTTCGAGTCTGGCCGCCTTGGCCGGGTCGAACCACCAGGTCGAGGGCACGCCGCGGCTGTATTTCGGCTTTCTCTCGGGATGGCCGAACTGATCCCAGTAGGCGATCCAGTGGGAGGCCTTGTACCAGTTGGGCACCCAGTAGCGCCCCGAACGCAGCACGCGGTCGAGGCAAAGGCACAGCGTCGTCAGTTCGGCGCGGGTGTTGACCACCAGGATCCTGGCGATCAGCGCATCGATGACGGGATCGGCGATGCCCGCGAGGTTCTGCGAGCCCGGCTGCCTGCCGCTTTCCGAACCGAAGAAGGTGCGCAGCGATTCGCCAGGGGTCAGTGACAGCGAGTAGCGGCGGATCGTGAGGTCGAAGTCGTAGTCCTTGAGGCGCGACTGGTACTGCGCCGAATCGACCCGGCGGATGGTGGCCGCGATGCCGAGGCGCCTGAGATTGGCGACGAAGGGTTGGGTGTGGCGCTCGAGCGAGTTATCGAAGTCGAGGAACTCGACGGTCATGGGCCTGCCGGCGGCGTCATGCAGGCGGTTGTCCCTCAGGGTGAAGCCCGCCTCGCGCAGCAATTGCGTGGCGCTCCGCAGCAGGTTGCGGTCCTGGCCGGAGGCGTTGGAGACCGGCGGCACATAGGGGTCGCCGAAGACCTCGTCGGGCGTCTTGCCGCGGAAGGGCTCGAGGATCGCGAGTTCCTCGGCCGAGGGCTTGCCGACCGCCATCATCGGCGAGTTCTGGAAGAAGGAATGGGTGCGCCTGTAGCTGTCGAACATGACGTTCTTGTTCGTCCATTCGAAGTCGAAGGCGAGGCCGAGCGCCTCGCGCAGCTTCGGATGAGCGAATTTATCGCGGCGCGTGTTGATGAACCAGCCCTGGGCGCCGGACGGCGTGTCGTCGGGCACCTCGCGGCGGACCACGCGGCCGTCCCTGGCGGCGGGGAAATCATATTGCGTCGCCCAGGCGCGCGAGGTGAACTCCTCGCGGAACGTGTAGGTGCGGCTCTTGAAGGCCTCGAAGGCGACGTCGCGGTCGCGGAAGAATTCGAGGCGGACGACGTCGAAATTGTTCTGGCCGACCGAGACCGGCAGTTTCTCGCCCCACCAGTTCCTGACGCGCTCGTATTCGATGAAGCGGCCGGCTTCGAAACGGCCGACCTTGTAGGCGGCCGAGCCCAGCGGCACGTCCATCGTCGAGGCCTCGAAGTCGCGGTTGGCATACCAGGCTTTCGACAGGATCGGCAGGCCGGCGATCGTCAGCGGCAGCGAGCGCGAACGGCCCTTCGCGAAGGTCACCGCCACGACCCCGGCGCTTTCGGCGCCGGCACCGGCGACGTCGCGCAGCACGACGCGCAGGAGGGGGTGGCCCTTCTCCTTCAGCGTCAGGATCGACCAGGCGACGTCCTCCGCCGTGATCGGCGTGCCGTCGTGGAAGGTGGCGCCGGCGCGCAGGGTGAAGCGGTAGGTCAGCCCGTCGGCGGAGATGGCGACCTTTTCAGCCGCGAGCCCATACATCGAATCGGGCTCGTCGCCGCCGCCGGCCATGAGGGTGGCGAAGATGTCGTCGAGGCCGGGCGGCGCGTCGCCGCGCAGCACCAGCGTGTTCATGGTGTTGAAGGTGGTCGGGTTCTGGTTGAAGGACCAGGTCGAGGCGGTGTGGATGAAGGTGCCGCCCTTCGGCGCGTCCGGGTTGACATAGTCGAAGCGGGCGAAGTCCGCCGGGTATTTCAGGTCGCCGAAATAGGAGATGCCGTGGCTCTCGGACGCGGCCTGGGCCAGCGCGCGGGGGCCGAGCAGGCCGGCGCCGGCACCGGCGGCGGCGAGGGTCAGGACGGTGCGGCGGGAGAGGCGCGGCATGGCGGGGATCCTCGCGATCGAACTGGCTGGGAAGGGTAGAGGCTCGGCGCCGCCTGTCAAAGCCCGCGTCCCGCTCCGCCGGTCACCGCCTCAGGCCAGCGGCAACACGTTCGTGTGTTTGACCTGGGCGAGGGCGAAGGAGGATTCGATGGAGGCGATGCCGTCGAGGCGCGTCAGCCTGGCCTTGAGGAAGCGCTCATAGGCCGGCAGGTCGGCGCAGACGACGCGCATGAGATAGTCGCGCTGGCCGGTCATCAGGTAGCATTCCATCACCTCCGGCCAGCGCGCCACCGCCTCGGCGAAGCGGTCGAGGTCCTCCTCGCGCTGGCGTTCCAGCTTGATCGAGATGAAGACACTGACCGGCAGGTCCACCGCCTTCTGGTCGACGACGGCGACATAGCCGCCGATGATGCCGGCCTCCTCCAGCCGGCGCACGCGCCTGAGGCAGGGGGTCGGCGACAGGCCGACCTTTTCGGCCAGGGCCTGGTTGGTCATGCGACCGTCGCGCTGCAGTTCCGCGAGGATGCGCCGGTCGATCGCGTCGAGCTTGATCATGAGCGGTTCCTGCCACGAGCGGACTGAAGATTAGCAGATTACGCCAATTGTGTCGTCTTTGTCGGCGGGCTTTTGGCAGAAGCCTGCCAGGGTGTTTCGGCATGATGGCGCCCTCTTCGGGAGCCCGACCATGACCGACCGTCTCGCCGCCCTCGCCGCGCTGGAACAGAAGATCCTCTGGCTCGCCTCCTGGACGATCCACAATGCCAACCACCTGCGCGACAGCCCCGACGGGCTGAAGGTCGGCGGGCATCAGGCCTCGTCGGCCTCGCTGGCGACGATCATGACGGCGCTCTATTTCGCCGTGCTGCGGCCGGAGGACCGGGTGGCGGTGAAGCCGCATGCGAGCCCGAACTTCCACGCGATCCAGTATCTCCTCGGCCAGCAGACCCGCGAGAAGCTGGAGAACTTCCGCGGCTTCAAGGGGGCGCAGAGCTATCCCTCGCGCACCAAGGACATCGACGACGTCGATTTCTCCACCGGCTCGGTCGGCCTCGGCGTGGCGCAGACGCTGTTCTCGTCGCTCGCCCAGGACTATGTGCGCGCCCATGGCTGGGGCCTCGACCGGCCCGAGGGCCGCATGGTCGCCCTCATCGGCGATGCCGAGATGGATGAGGGCAACATCTACGAGGCGCTTATCGAGGGCTGGAAGCACGGTCTGCGCAACACCTGGTGGGTGGTGGACTACAACCGCCAGAGCCTCGATGCCGTGGTGCGCGAGGGGCTGTGGGAGCGCTTCGAGGCGATGTTCCGCAATTTCGGCTGGGACGTGGTGATCCTCAAATATGGCAAGCTCCTGGAAGCCGCCTTCGCCGAGCCCGGCGGCGAGGCGCTCAGGCGCTGGATCGACAGCTGCCCGAACCAGCTCTATGCGGCGCTCTGCTACCAGGGCGGTGCGGCCTGGCGGAAGCGGCTGGAGGACGACATCGGCGACCAGGGCATGGTCTCCGCCCTGATCGGCCGGCGCTCCGACGGCGAACTGGCGCGGCTGATGACCAATCTCGCCGGCCACGACATGCCCTCGCTGCTGGAGGCTTTCGAGGGCATCGACCACGATCGCCCCGTCTGCTTCATCGCCTATACGATCAAGGGCTTCGGCCTGCCCTTCCAGGGCCACAAGGACAACCATGCCGGCCTGATGACACCGGCACAGATGGATGCCTTCCGCGGCCTGATGCAGGTGCGGCCCGGCCATGAATGGGACCGGTTCGAGGGGCTCGGCCTGCCGGCGGAGGCGCTGCAGCGGTTCCTCGCGGCGGTGCCCTTCTCGGCGAAGGGGCGGCGGCGCTATGAGGGGGCGAAACTGCCGATCCCGGAGCGGCTGGCGGTGCCGATGCAGCCGGTCATGGCGACCCAGCAGGGCTTCGGCCTGATCCTCAACGAGATCGCCCGCGGCAAGGAGGCCTTCGCCGAGCGCATCGTCACCTGCTCGCCCGATGTCACGGTCTCGACCAATCTCGGCGCCTTCGTCAACCGGCGCGGCCTCTTCGCCCGCGAGAGCCTGGCGGACACGTTCAAGCAGGAGCGCATTCCCTCCACCTTCACCTGGGACTTCTCCCCGCAGGGCCAGCATATCGAGCTCGGCATCGCCGAGATGAACCTCTTCATCCTGCTGTCGGCGCTCGGCCTGACCCATTCCATCCACGGCGAGCGGCTCCTGCCGGTGGGCACGCTCTACGATCCCTTCATCCAGCGCGGCCTCGATGCGCTGAACTATGCCTGCTACCAGGACGCCCGCTTCATGCTGGTGGCGACGCCGTCGGGCGTCACGCTGGCGCCGGAGGGCGGCGCCCACCAATCGATCGGCACGCCGCTGATCGGCATGGCGCAGGACGGGCTGGCGGCCTTCGAGCCGGCCTTCGTCGACGAGCTCGCCACCATCATGCGCTTCGGCTTCGACTACATGCAGCGCGACGGCGAGGGTGACCCGGACGAGGAGACCTGGCTGCGCGACGAGACCGGCGGCTCGGTCTATCTCCGGCTGTCGACGCGCAGCATCGACCAGCCGCAGCGGGTCATGGATGAAGGCCTGTCCGCCGACATCATCAATGGCGGCTACTGGCTGCGCCGCCCGGGGGCCAATGCCGGCGTGGTCATCGCCTATATGGGCGCGACCGCCCCGGAGGCCATTGCCGCCGCCGGCCTGCTGGCCGAGAGCCACCGCGATGTCGGCGTGCTCGCGGTCACCTCGGCGGACCGGCTCAATGCCGGCTGGACCGCGGCCGAGCGGGCGCGCCAGCGTGGCCGTCACGACGCCACCAGCCATGTGGAACGCCTCCTCGGCGGCCTCACACGCGATTGTGGCCTGGTCACCGTCGTCGACGGCCATCCGGCGACGCTCGCCTGGCTCGGCGCTGTCCATGGCCACCGGGTCAAGTCGCTCGGCGTCGAACATTTCGGCCAGACCGGCACGGTCGGCGACCTCTACCGCCACCACGGCATCGACACCAACGCCATCCTGCATGCGGCGCAGGCGATCCTCGGCAAGCGCCCCGTCCGCTACCTCTCGGCGCTGGCCTGAGGCGCGGCGTCCCGCTTCGGGGCAGCCGGGTTAACGGCGCCGGCCGGCCCGCGAGACCGGATGGCGAACCGGTCCCCGACGGAGGGCACGGCACGCCTCGCGCCGTGCCGTTTTTCGCAAGGACAGACGGGCAACCCGGCGAGGGACCCGATTCGGACGCGGTTCGTTCGCGCTGCAGACCGAAGGTTAAGGGTCACCGTGGGAAGCCGCCGCGATGTTGCAGCCCGACCTCCCCGACCGAGGCCATCCCGATGCCCCGTTTCGGCACGGGCCGGTCACGAACGTCGCCCTCGCGCCGCTTCAGCCCCGTGTTGCTTCCATCCGGATCCCCCTGAAACGCCCCGCGAACTCCGCGGACAGGAGGCGAACATCGGCGCCGACCCGATTCGGACGCGGTCCGTTCCCGCTGCGGTCCGAAGGTTAAGGGTCATCGTGGGAAGCCGCCGCGATGTTTGCAGCCCGACCTCGCCGACCGAGGCAATCCCGATGCCCCGTTTCGACACGAGCAGGTCACGAACGCCGCGCTCGCACGGCTTCCGCCCAGTGGCGCCTCCATCCGGAACCCCCAGAAACGCCCTGTGAACTCCGTGGACAGGATATGAACATCCACCCCGACCCGATTCGGACGCGGTTCGTTCCCGCTGCGGCCCGAAGGTTAAGACCGCAGGGCCCGCCGTGGTCAGCTGCGGCCCGGCCGCACCGGGGGCATCACCAGCTGGTCGCGGCGGCAGGCCCTGCGGTCGACCTCCTGGCAGGCAGTGAAGTTCATGTCGCGGCCGAGGCAGATGCGCACCTCACGCAGCCGGCGCTGGTCGCATTGCACCGCGATCATCTCGCGGGTGAGGCCGGGATTGACGCGCACGAAGGCGTCCTCGACCTCGTCCGGCGTGACCATGCGCGTCTCGGCGATGCCCTCGTATTCGGTCGGGATGCGCACCTTGGCGCGGGCCTGCCGGACCTGCTCGAAATAGGCCCCTGGCGAACGTGCGCCGGAACAGGTGCCGTGCTTGGTCCACTGGTGCCGCACCAGACCCGGCGCCGGCATGATGTCGAGCATCGCGGAAACGGTGCGGTTCTCCAGGACGGGCGCCGGCACCTGGCAATATTCCGGGAAGCCGCGATGGAACTGCGGCCAGAGGCCGTGGACGACGAAATGGAAGGGCCTGTCGCCGGCGCATTGCATGGAGCGCGACGTGCGCTCGCTCGTTGCCTCGCAGAAGGACGGCGACCAGGACAGGGCGAGGACGTAGAAGTCGAATTCGCCGGGCGCTGCGCCGGGCCGGGCCTGCGCCATGGCGGGCGGAGCCGCCGAAAGGACGGCGAGGAGCATGGCGGCGGTGACGGCCCGACACCATGCGAGGCAAGAGCCTGCAAGACCCGAGCCTGTAAGACCAGAACCTGCGATACCAGAACCTGCGGACATGCGGGCCATCATGGACACCCTCCCCCTCTCGGTCGATCAACTAAGCCGAGGGCTCCGGAACAAAGCAAGAACTAATCGAGGGACTGGTATTTGTCCGGATCAGCGCCGCGCCATGCGGCAGGCCGGATCGAAGCTGCGGCCGCGATCGAGCCCATGGACGCACCATTCGACACCCCAGGTGAGGCCGATGATGCTCTGGTCCTCGAGGATGGAATAGCTGACGGTACGGACGCGGCCGTCGGAGAGATGGGCGCGCGCCGTGCAGTAGCGGCGCGGAATCAGGTTCTGGCCGTGCGGATTGCTGGCCACCAGCCGCACCCGGTCGAAGCCGCGGATGCCGAGGGAGGAGTTCCAGAAACGGGCCTCCTTCTCCGCGAAGGTCTCCTGGATACGCTCCAGCGCCAGCGGCTCGTCGCAGGGCAGCAGCCTGTTCTGGAAGCGCGGGTCGCGGAACAGGGCGACGCCGACCGGTCCGCGCAGCCGCAGGTCCTGCTCCACCGCACCGGGATAGGCGGTGCCCGGCACCCGTCCCGTCGTATAGGTCGAGCCGGCGAGCCCGCGCGGCCCGCCGTCATGGGCGATGACGGTTTGGGCCTGCGCGACCGGGGCGCCGCAGAGGACGGCGAGGGCGAGGGCGAAAAGGCGGGTCCGCATGGGCTGCTCTTCCGGATCGGCTTGAGGTCGTGCGGGACGATCCATCCGGCGCGGCCGCCGGTCAAGAGCGCCCGTGCCACAACCTCCGCGAAATCGGCACGGACGGTGCCCTCAGGGGCGACGGATGCGCACATAGAGCGCGCCGGCGCCGCCATGGCCGGCGGCGGCCTCCTCGAAGCCGATCACCAGCGCCCGCATTTCCGGCAGGGCCAGCCATTGCGGCACCACCCGGCGCAGCACGCCGCGGCTCGCGTAAGGATCAGGGCGGAACGCCTCCTCGTCGATTTCGCGCAGCCGCTTCGGCGCGCCCTTGCCGGTGATGACGATGACGAGGCCGTGGCCGGCCGCCTGCGACTGGCGCAGGAAGGCCATCAGCCGGCGATGGGCGGCATCCTGGGTCATGCCGTGCAGGTCGATGCGCGCATCGGCGTCGCGGCGGCCGCGCGTGAGCTTGCGCTTCAGGCCCTTCTCCAGCGCTGCCAGCGGCGGCGGTGGCGGCACCACCGGCACGATGGAGCGCTGCGCGGCAGGGCTGCGGGCGGGCTTCTCCGGCGGCGGCGCGGGGGCCGGTTCCGGCTCCTGCGGCAGGGCGAGGGCGCGGGCGGCATCGAGCGGCTTCACGCTCGCCGCCACATGGGTCCAGAGCCGGCGATCCTCGGCCGACAGGTGTCGCGGGCGGCGGCTCACGGCGTCACCTGCGGCCGCGGCGCGGGCAGCGGCACGGCGGCGGCCTCGGGCGCCAGGGCCTTCGGCAGCAGCACGAACCAGTCGGCACGGTGGCGGATGCGCCCCGCCGTCGACCCCGCCTCGACGCCGGTGCCGAGATAGAGGTCGCCGCGGGCCGGGCCGACGATGGCCGACCCGGTGTCCTGCATCACCATGAGGCGGCGGAACGGCTCGCCGGTTTCGGCATGGCCGGTCGGCAGCAGGGCGCTGATGAAGACCGGGGTGCCGTAGGCGTGCACGTTGCGGTCGACGGCGATGGTGCGCCAGTCGGACACCGGCACGCCCTGGGCGCCGATCGGGCCGTCCTCGGCGGCAAGCTCGCTCTTGACCCGGAAGAACACATAGGAGCGGTTCTGCCAGCGCACGTCGCGGGCGGCGTCCGGGTTCTCCGCCATCCAGGTGCGGATGAAGTCCATCGACATCTGCTCGCGGGTGGCGAGGCCCCGCTCGATCATGACGCGGCCGACAGGCACGTAGCGGTGGCCGTTATGGGCGGCATAGCCGATGCGCAGGGTGCTGCCGTCGGGAAAGCGCAGCCGGGCCGAGCCCTGGATCTGCGTGAACATGACGTCGGTCTGGTCGCGGGCCCAGGCAATCTCGAGGCCGCGGCCGTCGAGGGCACCCCGCTCGATCTCGCTGCGGTCGAAATAGGGCAGGAAACGCCCGTCGACCCAGCGGCCGGCACCGGAGCGCGCGTCGAAGCCCGCCGTGCGGCCGCGGGCCGAGGTCAGGTCGTCGGGTCTTGTCATGAAGGGCGCCGAAAAGACCTCGGTCCGCTCCCGCGAGGCCAGTACTTCCGGCTCGTAATAGCCGGTGAGGAAGCCGTCTTCCTCGAACCTGTCGCCGAAGCGGGCGAAGCGGACGGGGCGGAACTCGGCCTCGAAGAAGGCGCGGGCCGCTTCCACCGGGACGGGATCGGCGATGGCGAGCGCCCGCGGGCAGATGTCGCGCAGGGCGCGCCAGATGTGGGGCGCCGCCCGCGGCGCCGCCCGCGCCGCCAGGATCGGCCGGCAGGACCGGCGGAAGGCAGCGAGCGTCAGGTCCTGGCGGTCCTCGGCCCAGCCGGGGAGCGACGCGAAGGCGACCGGCGCGCTCCAGGTGTCGGGAAAGACGAAGGGAAAGCCGGAGGGATGAGGCGGCGGGGCAGTGAAGGCGCCCTCGGCGAGATCGGCGGGCGGCGTGCCCTCGGACGCGATCGCCGGCGCGTCCGGGCCGGCGGGCGCGACCTCCGCAGCGGCGGGCTCGGCGGCCGGACTTTCGGCAGC
>NZ_JAUYFA010000102.1 GCF_030691135.1 Phreatobacter sp. | reverse complement strand
CCTCGTCTGCGGCTCGACCAATTCCTGCTCGGCCAACTGAGCAGACGATCCCCGCAACGCAGAAGGGCCGCCTTTCGGGCGGCCCTTTTTGTTTGTGCGCAGCCAGGCGAGGCAGGACAGGGGAAACGCCCCCTGCCCTCGCCCCACGTCAGGACTGCGGCGCCTCGATCACGGCCACCTCGGCGGGAGCTCCGGCCGTCATGCCCGCCGCCTTCTGCTTCTCGTCGAGGATAAGGTCGTCGCGCTTCAGCGCGATCTCCCGGATGCGGCTGATCATGGCACCGGTGCCCGCCGGGATGAGGCGGCCGACGATGACGTTCTCCTTCAGGCCCTCGAGCGTGTCCGACTTGCCGTTGACGGCCGCTTCGGTGAGCACGCGCGTGGTCTCCTGGAAGGAGGCCGCGGAGATGAAGGACCGCGTCTGCAGCGAGGCCTTGGTGATGCCGAGCAGAACGGGCGTGCCGGTGGCCGGCCGCTTGTTCTTGTCGTCCACCATGGCGAGGTTCGCCTCTTCCATCTCGGAAGCGTCGACCTGATCGCCCTGGATGAGATCGGTGTCACCGGGATCGGTGATCTCGACCTTCTGGAGCATCTGGCGGACGATGACCTCGATGTGCTTGTCGTTGATGACGACGCCCTGCAAACGGTAGACTTCCTGGATCTCGTTGACGAGGTAAGCGGCAAGCTCCTCGACGCCCTTGATCGCCAGGATGTCGTGCGGCGCCGGGTTGCCGTCGACGATGAAGTCGCCCTTCTGCACCTCGTCGCCGTCCTGAAGGTGGATGTGCTTGCCCTTCGGAATCAGGTACTCGGCGGTCTCGGCATCGGCCTCGAAAGGCTCGATCGTCAGACGGCGCTTCTGCTTGTAGTCCTTGCCGAAGCGCACCACGCCGGAGATCTCGGCGATGATCGCCGCATCCTTCGGACGACGCGCTTCGAAGAGCTCGGCGACACGCGGCAGACCGCCGGTGATGTCGCGGGTCTTGGCGCTTTCCAGCGGGATACGGGCGATGACGTCGCCGCCGTGGATCTGCGCGCCCGGCTCGAAGCTGATGACAGCATCCACCGCAAGCGCGTAGCGGGCATCCGTGCCCCGCGGCAGCTTCTGCAGCTTGCCGTTGGAGTCGCGGATGACCAGCGACGGCTTGAGGTCGGCCGAACGGGTCGAGGTGCGCCAGTCGGTGACGACACGCTTGGTGAAGCCGGTGGCCTCGTCGGTGGTTTCCGCGAGGGACTGGCCGTCGACCAGATCCTCGAAGCCCAGCACGCCGTCGATCTCGGAGATGATCGGGCGGGTGTAGGGATCCCATTCGGCGATGCGCTGTCCGCGCTTGACCTTCGTGCCCTCGTCGACGCGCAGCTTGGCGCCGTACTGGATACGATGCGTCGCGCGCTCGGTGCCGTCCGCATCGGCGATGATAACGGCCATGTTGCGGCCCATCGCGATGAGTTCGCCGTCCGAGTTCTTCACGATCGAGCGGTTGCGGATCTTGATCGTGCCTTCGAAGGTCGCCTCGATGAACGAGGTGTCGACCACCTGGGCGGCGCCGCCGATGTGGAAGGTACGCATGGTGAGCTGGGTGCCCGGCTCGCCGATGGACTGCGCCGCGATGACGCCGACCGCTTCGCCGATGTTGACCGGCGTTCCGCGGGCAAGGTCACGGCCGTAGCACTGGCCGCAGACGCCGACCTTGGTCTCGCAGGTGAGGACCGAACGGATCTTCACCTCCTGGATGCCGGCGGAGGTGATGGCATCCACGTCCTTCTCCAGGATCATGGCGCCGGCCTCGACCAGCACCTTGCCCGAGGACGGGTCGGTGACGGTGACGGCGGCCGAACGGCCGAGGATGCGCTGGCCGAGCGTGGCCACGACCTGGCCCGCATCCACGATGGCGCGCATGCCGATACCCTTTTCGGTATGGCAGTCACGTTCCGTGATGATGCAGTCCTGGGCCACGTCGACGAGACGGCGGGTCAGATAGCCCGAGTTCGCCGTCTTCAAGGCGGTGTCGGCCAGACCCTTGCGGGCGCCGTGGGTGGAGTTGAAGTACTCCATCACGGACAGGCCTTCCTTGAAGTTCGAGATGATCGGCGTCTCGATGATCTCGCCCGAGGGCTTGGCCATGAGGCCGCGCATGGCGGCGAGCTGGCGCATCTGGGTCGGCGAACCACGCGCGCCCGAATGCGACATCATGTAGATCGAGTTGATCGGCTTGTCGCGGCCGTTCTCGTCCTTCTTCACCGAGGAGATGCGCAGCATCATTTCCTGGGCGAGACGGTCCGAGCACTTGGCCCAGGCGTCGACGACCTTGTTGTACTTCTCGCCGTAGGTGATGAGGCCGTCGAGGTACTGCTGCTCGTAGTCCTTGGTGAGCGTCCGCGTCTCCTCGACGATCGGCCACTTGTTGTCCGGGACGACCATGTCGTCCTTGCCGAAGGAAATGCCGGCCTTGTAGGCGTGGTAGAAGCCCAGCGCCATGATCCGGTCGCAGAAGATCACCGACTCCTTCTGGCCGCAGAAGCGGTAGACGGTGTCGATCATCGCCGAGATCTCCTTCTTCGTCATCAGCTTGTTGGCTGCGTCGAAGGGAACCTTGGGCGACTTCGGCAGGAGCTGGCCGAGCAGGACGCGGCCGGGCGTGGTCTCGTACATGCGGCGGACATGGTTGCTGTCCGCGTCGAGGCCTTCCCAGCGATACTTGATCTTGGTGTGGAGCGTCACGACCTTGTTGGCCAGCGCATGCTCCAGTTCGCCGACATTGGCGAAGGCCTTGCCCTGACCGGGCATGCCGTCCGACATCAGCGAGACGTAGTAGAGACCGAGCACGATATCCTGCGACGGCACGATGATCGGCGCGCCGTTGGCCGGATGCAGGATGTTGTTCGTCGACATCATCAGGACGCGCGCTTCCAGCTGCGCCTCGAGCGACAGCGGGACGTGCACGGCCATCTGGTCACCGTCGAAGTCGGCGTTGAAGGCCGAGCAGACGAGCGGATGCAGCTGGATCGCCTTGCCCTCGATCAGCACCGGCTCGAAGGCCTGGATGCCGAGGCGGTGGAGCGTCGGGGCGCGGTTGAGCAGCACCGGATGTTCGCGGATGACCTCGTCGAGGATGTCCCAGACCTCGGGACGCTCCTTCTCGACCAGCTTCTTCGCCTGTTTGACGGTGGCCGAAAGGCCCTTGGCGTCGAGACGGGCGTAGATGAACGGCTTGAACAGCTCCAGCGCCATCTTCTTCGGCAGGCCGCACTGGTGCAGCTTCATTTCCGGACCGACGACGATGACCGAACGACCGGAATAGTCGACGCGCTTGCCGAGCAGGTTCTGGCGGAAACGGCCCTGCTTGCCCTTCAGCATGTCGGCGAGCGACTTCAGCGGACGCTTGTTGGCGCCCGTGATGACGCGGCCGCGGCGGCCGTTGTCGAACAGCGCATCGACCGCTTCCTGAAGCATGCGCTTCTCGTTGCGGATGATGATGTCCGGCGCGCGCAGCTCGATCAGCCGCTTCAGGCGGTTGTTGCGGTTGATGACGCGGCGGTAGAGGTCGTTGAGGTCGGAGGTCGCGAAGCGGCCGCCGTCCAGCGGCACCAGCGGACGCAGGTCCGGCGGGATCACCGGAACGACCGTCAGGATCATCCATTCCGGCTTGTTGCCCGACTGGATGAAGGCCTCGATGATCTTCAGGCGCTTGGCGAGCTTCTTCGGCTTCAGCTCGGTGGTGGCCTCGGAGATCTCCTTGCGGGTATCGGCGGCCAGCTTCTCGAGGTCGAGGCCGCGCAGCAGTTCGCGGATGGCCTCGGCACCGATCAGGGCGGTGAACGAGTCGTCACCGAACTCGTCCTGCGCCTTGATGTACTCCTCCTCGGACAGGAGCTGGCGCTCCTTCAGCGAGGTCAGGCCCGGCTCGATGACGCAGTAATATTCGAAATAGAGGATGCGCTCGAGGTCCTTGAGCGGCATATCGAGCAGCAGGCCGATGCGGCTCGGCAGCGACTTCAGGAACCAGATGTGGGCGACCGGGGCAGCGAGTTCGATATGGCCCATGCGCTCGCGGCGAACGCGCGAGAGGGTGACCTCGACGCCGCACTTCTCGCAGATGATGCCCTTGTACTTCATGCGCTTGTACTTGCCGCACAGGCACTCGTAGTCCTTGATGGGGCCGAAGATGCGCGCGCAGAACAGACCGTCACGCTCGGGCTTGAACGTGCGGTAGTTGATCGTCTCCGGCTTCTTGATCTCGCCGAAGGACCAAGACAGAATCTTCTCGGGGCTCGCGATCGAGATCTTGATCTGATCGAACGTGGCCGGCTGCGTGGTCGGATTGAAGAGATTTGCGATCTCTTGGTTCATCGCCGTCTCCTAAGCCCGGTCTCCCGGGGGGAAGTTCGGGGCCGGAATAAAATTCCCGGCCGATGAAAGCGTCTTCAGGTGGAACGTCGGGGGACCGGACGGACCCGATCCCCGGGCAGGCACGAACGCCTTACTCGGCGGCCTGCTGTCCCACGTCATCATTGTCGGTGCGCACCGGCTTCGAGATCGCCAGTTCGACATTGAGGCCGAGCGAGCGCATTTCCTTGACCAGCACGTTGAAGCTCTCGGGAATGCCGGCCTCGAAGGTGTCGTCGCCGCGGACGATCGCCTCGTAGACCTTGGTACGGCCGGCCACGTCGTCCGATTTCACCGTGAGCATTTCCTGCAGCGTGTAGGCGGCACCATAGGCCTCGAGGGCCCAGACCTCCATCTCGCCGAAGCGCTGGCCGCCGAACTGCGCCTTGCCGCCCAGCGGCTGCTGGGTGACCAGGCTGTACGGCCCGATCGAGCGCGCGTGGATCTTGTCGTCCACGAGATGGTGCAGCTTCAACATGTAGATGTAGCCGACAGTGACCTGGCGATCGAACTGCTCGCCCGTCTTGCCGTCGAACAGCGTGACCTGACCGGAATTGTTCAGGCCGGCCATGGCCAGCATGGTCTCGATGTCGGCCTCCTTCGCGCCGTCGAAGACGGGGGTCGCGAAGTGGACGCCGCGCCGCGTGTTGCGGGCGAGTTCCACGAGGTTGTCCTCGTCGAGCGCACCGATCTGCGGGTCATCGCCGTAGATCTTGGTGAAGGCCTCCTTCAGCGGCTTCACGTTCTTCGAGCGCATGTAGGCGTCGTAGGCCTGGCCCACCATCTTGCCGAGGCCGGCGGCGGCCCAGCCGAGATGGGTCTCGAGGATCTGACCGACGTTCATGCGGCTCGGCACGCCGAGCGGGTTGAGCACGATGTCCGCATGGGTACCGTCCTCGAGGAACGGCATGTCCTCGATCGGCACGATGCGGGAAACGACGCCCTTGTTGCCGTGACGGCCGGCCATCTTGTCGCCCGGCTGGATCTTGCGCTTCACGGCGATGAAGACCTTGACCATCTTCATCACGCCCGGCGGCAGTTCGTC
>NZ_JAUYFA010000087.1 GCF_030691135.1 Phreatobacter sp. | reverse complement strand
CGCCTGACCGGCGCGTTCCAGGAGCCGCGGGAACATGGCGTAGACGCGCTCGATGTTGCGTGCCTTGTGGCGGCGGGCGCGCGGGATCATGGCGCCCATGGCAAGGTTCTCGGCCACCGAGAGCGAGGGGAAGACCTGGCGGCCCTCCGCCACCTGGCCGATGCCGAGATCGCAGACCTCGTGGCTCGGCAGTCCCGTGATGTCGCGGTCCTTGAAGCGGATGATGCCGGAGGCCGGCCGGTGCATGCCGGCGATTGTGCGGATGAGCGAGGTCTTGCCGGCGCCGTTGGCACCGACGATGGCGACGATGGCGCGCTCCGGCACCTCCAGCGAGACCTTGTCGAGGGCCTGGGCGTCGCCGTGGAAGACGTCGATGTCGTGGACGAACAGCATCTAGAGAGCCTCCGCCCCGAGATAGCTCTCCAGCACCTTGGGGTGGCGCGTCACCTCCTCCGGCGTGCCTTCGGCGATGGTGGCGCCGTGATGGAGGACGTGGATGCGGCCGGCCAGCGCCATGGTGGCGCGCATGACATGTTCGATCAGGAGGATGGTGACGCCGGAGCGGTTGATCTCGCGCAGGATGGCGACGATGCGGTCGACCTCGGTCGGCCGCAGCCCCGCCATCACCTCGTCCAGCAGCAGAAGCCGCGGTCCCGTGGCGAGCGCCCGGGCGCATTCGAGGCGCTTGCGGTCGGGCAGGGTGAGCGACTTCGCCTTCGCCTCCCGCCGGTCCCACAGGTCGAGCTGACGCAGCACCTCGCCGGCCCGGGCCCGGGCGGCATCCATATCGGGGGCCCTCATCATGGCACCGATGGTGGCGTTCTCCATGACCGTGAGTTCCGGAAAGGGTCGGACGATCTGGAAGGTGCGGGCGAGACCGCGCCGGCAGAGCTCATGAGGCTGCACGCCGACGGCCGAGGCCCCGGCGAAGGTCACCGAGCCCGTATCGGGAGTCATGGCGCCGGCGATGATGTTGAAGAGCGTGGTCTTGCCGGCACCGTTGGGGCCGATCACCGCGAAGATCTCGCCCTCCTCGACGGAGAGCGAGACGTTGTCGACGGCGGTGAGGCCGCGGAAGCGCTTGGTGACGCCCTGGACGTCGAGGAGCGGCGTCATTCGCGCCCCTCCGGAATGCCGAGCTTCTTCTTCAGCCAGGGCCAGACGCCGTTCGGGGTGAACCAGATGATAACCATCAGCGCCGCGCCGTAGAAGACGAGGTTGACGCCGGGAATGGCGCGGCCGGCGATCTTCTCGACCAGGGCGATGAGCGTCTGGCCGAGCGGGGTGAGGATGAAGGCGCCGAGGATGGGACCGAACAGGGTGCCGAGGCCGCCGATGATCGGCGCCAGGATCATCTCGATGGAGCGGGCAATGTCGAAGGTCTGACTGGGAAAGAGGTTGTTCTGGTAGAAGGCATAGACGACCCCGGCCACCGCCGTCATGGCGGCGGAGATGACCACCGCCGCCATCTTGGCGCGGAAGACGTCGATGCCGAGCGCCCTCGCCGCCTCCGCATCCTCGCGCACGGCGAGCCAGGCATGACCGAGCCGCGACCGGCGCAGCGCTGCACAGAGGATGAAGGCGATGATCATCATCGCCAGCGCGACGTAGTAGAAGAGCATGGGCCCGCCGCGCAGATTGACCGGGCTGGCGGCGGAGGAGACGGGAATGAAGAAGCCGGCGGCGCCGCCGACGAAGGACCAGTTGTCGAAGCCGATGCGCGCCACCTCGGCGAAGGCGATGGTCAGCAGGGCGAAATAGACGCCCTCGATGCCGAAGCGGAAGCCCAGCCAGCCGATAACGGCGCCGAAGGCGACGGCGACGAGCATGGCCGGCACGATGGCGATGGCCGGCGAAATGCCGAACTTCACCCAGAACAGCGCGCCGACATAGCCGCCGAGGCCGACATAGAGGGCATGGCCGAGGGAGAGCTGGCCGCAGAAGCCCATCATGATGTTCCAGGCCTGGCCGACGGTGGCGAACCAGAAGATCAGGAAGAAGACCGACAGCAGGTAGCGGTCGAGCACGACGGGCGCCACCAGCAGCACGGCGACGAAGGCGGCGAGCAGCAGGAGAGCGCGGCGCGGCGCCTCGTCCACCAGCCGGGCGAGCGTTGCGAAGGGGTTCATGCCCGCCTCCCGAGGAGGCCCTGCGGCCGGAGCGCCAGGACGAGAACAAGCAGGCCGAAGGAGGCCATGGTCTTCATCGAAGGCGCGATGAGGACGGAGGCCATGGCTTCGGCGATACCGATCAGCAGCCCGCCGACGATGGCGCCGGTCATCGAGCCCATGCCGCCGATGATGACGATGGTGAAGGCGAGGAGCGTGAATGCCGGCGCGATCATCGGCGTCGCGTCGGTCAGCGTCACCATCAGCGCGCCCGCCGCCCCGACACAGGCGAGGCCGAGGCCGAAGGTGAGCGCATAGAGCTTCTTGACGTCGAGGCCGACCACGGCGGCGCCGACGAGATTGTCGGCGCAGGCGCGGATGGCGACGCCGGTCGCGGTGAAGCGGAAGAAGGCGAAGAGCAGAGCCGCCACCGCCAGGGCCGCAGTCGCGGCATAGACGCGGACCTTGTCGACGATGATGGCGCCGATCTCCCAGCTGTCGAAGGAATAGGAGAGATTGGCGCTGCGGGCATCGGGCCCGAAGATCATCAGCGTGCCATTGACCATGATGATGGCGAGGCCAACCAGCAGGATGAACTGCTCATGTTCGGGACGCGACACGAAGGGGTTGATCAGCGTGCGCTGCAGCCCGTAGCCGATGACGAAGAAGACGGCGGCGATCGGCAGCATCGACACGAAGGGGTCGATACCGAAGGAGCGGAACAGCACGAAGGCAGCGTACATGCCGACGACGGCGAATTCGCCATGGGCGAAGTTGACGACGCGGACGACGCCGAAAATGACGGATAGGCCGAGCGCCATCAGGCCATAGACGAGGCCCGTCAGCACGCCCTGGACGAGAACATTGGCGTAGAGCGACCAGAGCATGCCGTTCGGGGGGTCCATTGTGGAAGACAGCCGCAGTTAGCCTGTCGGCAGGCCGGCGGCAACCGCCGGGGGCACAGGCCCCCGGCCACGCGCGGGCTCAGCTGCGCCCCTGCCAGGCCGGGAAGGGCAGAACCGGCTCGGCCAGCGCCACGTCCTTCGGCAGGACGACCGTCGGCACACGCTTCAGGTTCTGCACCAGAGCCGAACCGATATTCGGGTTCTGCCCCTTGGCGTCGAAGATGATCGGGCCGCCGATCATCACGTGCTCGGGGATGTTGGTGGCCCTCACCGCCTCCATGAGCTGCGGGCCGTTGGTCGTCCCGGCGCGCTTGAAGGCGTCGGCGGCGATCAGCATGCCCTCGAAGGCGAAGCCCGCATTGAAGCTGTCGACGGCGAAGCGGTTGTTCGGGTTGGCCTTGACGAAGGCCTTCTCGAAGGCCTGGGTCATGTTCGACTTCGGGTTGGCCCAGGGCAGGCCGAAGAGCACGAAATCGGCCAGCGGACCGAGCGCCTGGTAGAACTCCTCGTCGTAGAAGCCGGGCGAGCCGGGCGAGATGATCGCCTTGGGCTGGAAGCGCTGGCGCACCATGTCGCGCACCATCTTGATGGCGTCGGAGGCGCGGGTGACGCACATGACGAGGTCGGGATTGATCGAGCGGATCTTGGCGACCTCGACGGAGAGGTCCTGGGCGCGCGGGTCGTAGGCGATCTTCTCGACCAGCTGGATCGGCAGGCCGACGCGCGGCCAGATGGCGTCCATGGCGTTGCGCTGCGCCGTGCCGAACGTGTCGTTGGCGTGCAGGAACACCGCCTTCTCGAACTGGATCGACTTGGCGTCCATCACGTCCTTGATGAGACGCAGGCCGTTGGTGACGAGCTGGCCGCCGGTCTGGAAGTTGCGGACGAGGAACTTGTAGCCCTGCTCGGTGATCTGCGGTGCGGCGGCCACGTTGACGACGAAGGGCACCTGGCGCTGCTCGGTGACCTGGGCGATGGCGAGCGTCTGGCCGGAATCGAAGGCGCCGGTGAGAATATGACAGCCGTCGTTGATCGCACGCTCGGCCTGGGTGCGGGCGACGTCGGCATTGGATTCGGTGTCGATGTGGACGAACTCGACATTGTAGCCGAGCGCCTTGAGCATTTCCGGCGCTGCGAGCACGCCGCGATGCATGGACTGGCCCGCCTGAGCGAAGAAGCCGGAGCGCGGCAGCAGCGAACCGATCTTGAGGGTCTGGCCCTGCGCCTTGACGACGGCGGGGGCGACCAGCGTGGCGGCGGCACCGGCGATGGCGGTGCGGCGGGTGATGGCGGTTGTCGTCTTCATCGTTTCCTCCCTGGATCCGAGTGTTCTTCCATTTCGGATCGCCTGGTGGCGTGATCTTACGCGAAGACGCGCCAAGGGAAAGCCGGTGTGACGCAGGGCGACGTCGCTCGCCTGCACGCCCCTCGCTCAGGCCGGCGTCTTCTGCTCGAAACGGCAGATGTCGGCGATCAGGCAGCGCGGGCAGTCGGGCTTCGCCGCCTTGCAGACATAGCGCCCGTGCAGGATGAGCCAGTGGTGGGCGTGCAGCCGGTAGGCGTCCGGCACGACCTTCTCGAGGCCGAGTTCGACGGCAAGCGGCGTCTTGCCGGCCGCGAGGCCGGTACGATTGGCGACGCGGAAGAGGTGGGTGTCGACGGCGATGGTGGGCATGCCGAAGGCCATGTTGAGCACGACGTTCGCCGTCTTGCGGCCGACGCCCGGGAGTTGCTCCAGCGCCTCACGGTCGGCGGGCACCTCCCCGCTGTGCTCGGCGATGAGGCGCTGCGACAGGGCGATGACGTTCTTCGCCTTGTTGCGGAAGAGACCGATCGTCTTGATGTAGCCGATCAGCGCCTCCTCGCCGAGGGCGACCATCTTCTCCGGCGTGTCGGCGACCTGGAACAGCGGCCGCGTCGCCTTGTTGACCCCGACGTCGGTCGCCTGGGCCGACAGCGCCACGGCGACGAGGAGCGTGTAGGCGTTGACGCTCTCGAGTTCGCCCTTCGGCTCAGGCGTGACCTCTCGGAAGCGGAAGAAGATCGCCTCGATCTCCTGCGGCGTCAGCCGGTCGCGCTTGCGGCGCCTGGCGGCGGCTTTCGCCGCGGCGAGGTTGGCGATGGCCTTGGCCGGACGTTTCGCCGGGCCCGGGGCGATCTTGGTTCGGTTGGACTTCCGGGGAGTGGTCGGAGCGCGCATCCTGGTCGTATAGTCCCACGCAATGAGCACCGGCAACACAGATGCGGGCCCGGCTGCGGAGGCGAGCGCGGAGGAGGCGCCGCTCTTCGCCGCCCTGCTGACACCGCACCGTTCGATGGGCTGGCCCGGCTTCATCGCGGTGATGACAGCCGTGGGCGCGGTGAATCTCGTCGGCGCGGTGATCTTCACCTCGATCGGCGCCTGGCCGGTGCTGCCGTTCCTCGGCCTCGACGTGCTGATCATCTTCCTCGCCTTCCGCGCCAATTACCGCCATGCCCGCGCCTTCGAGGAGGTGATCGTCACCCCCACCGAGATCCTCGTCCGCAAGGTGACCTGGCACGGCCAGGCGCGCGAATGGCGCTTCAACCCGGCCTGGACGCGGCTCCACCAGACGCGCGACGATGAGGACGGGCAGGTGCTCGGCCTGACGCTCGACGAGGGGCGCCGGCAACTGGACATCGCGACCTTCCTGCCCCCCGTCGAACGCGAGGGCTTCGGCAAGGCGCTGACGGTGGCGCTGGCCGAGGCCAGGCGTGGACCGGTGCGCACCCACTTCGACTGACGGATGTTTCACATGGCAGGATCGATCGACCGCGTCAGGGCGGCGCTCAGGAACGCGGCCCACGACGATACCATCGTCACCTTCCCGGCCAGCACCCGGACGGCGGCGGAAGCCGCGGCGGCGGTGGGCTGCGCCGTGGCGCAGATCGCCAAGTCCCTGGTGTTTCGCACTGGCGAACGCCCCGTTCTGGTCATCGCCAGCGGCACCAACCGCGTCGACACGGCCAAGGTCGCCAGCCTGGTGGGATCCCCCGTCGAACGACCGGATGTGCGATGGGTGCGCGACGTCACCGGCTTCGCCATCGGCGGCGTGTCCCCCGTCGGCCATCTCACCCCGCCTGTCGTGCTGGTGGACCAGGACCTCGCAGCTCTCGACCCGATCTGGGCGGCGGCTGGCGCCCCCAATACCGTGTTCCGAACGCGCTTCGCCGACCTCCTGACGCTATCCGGCGGCCGGGTGGCCGACATCGCCGAATAGCCGGGACGACCCGCAGGAATCGGGTGGCTGCCTGCGGCGCCATGGCCCATTGTCGCGCCAGATCGCCCCTGGAGCCTCATCATGCTCAACGTCGTCCAGCTCGAACAGCACGGCCGGCCCATCCGGCTCAGCGAGGCCGCCGACGATTACGAGATCGTCCGCAGGACGCTGGCCTTCATCACCGACCACTGGCGTCGCCAGCCCTCGGTGGAGGAGATGGCCGGCCATGTCGGGCTCTCCCCCGGCCACCTGCACCACCTGTTTCGCCGCTGGGCCGGGCTGACCCCGAAGGACTTCCTGCAGGCGATCACCCTGGATGCCGCCCGCGCCCTGCTGCGCGACGAGGCCACGGTACTCGATACGGCCTTTGAGGTCGGCTATTCCGGCCCCGGGCGGCTGCACGATCTCTTCGTCACCCACGAGGCCATGTCGCCGGGGGAGTTCAAGTCGGGCGCCGATGGCCTCGTCATGCGCTACGGCTTCCACCCCTCACCCTTCGGCCTCGCCATCGTGGTGGCGACCGACAGGGGTCTCGCCGGCCTCGGCTTCTGCGACCCGGGCGGCGAGCCCTCGGCCCTCGCCGACATGCAGGGACGCTGGCCGAAGGCAAGCTTCGTCGAGGATGCGGCCGCCACGGCGCCACTGGCGCTGCGGGTCTTCGATCCCGCTGCCTGGACCGGCGACCGGCCGCTGCGGGTCTGTCTCATCGGCACCGATTTCGAGGTCAGGGTCTGGGAGACGCTCCTGCGCATCCCCATGGGCAAGGCGACGACCTATTCGACCATCGCCGGCCATATCGGCCGGCCGACGGCGGCGCGCGCCGTGGGGGCGGCGGTGGGCAAGAACCCCATCTCCTTCGTCGTCCCCTGCCACCGCGTGCTCGGCCGCTCCGGCGCGCTCACCGGCTATCACTGGGGCCTGACGCGCAAGCAGGCCATGCTCGGCTGGGAGGCCGGGCATACCGGGTGAGGGGCACAGGCCGCGCGTCCCGGACCATGGCTCCCCTGCCCTCCTCGCGGCTGTCTTTACCGATCGGCCCGGCTAGAAGGGCGGCGTGACCACCGCCCTCGCCGCCTCCCCCGTCGTGACCCATCGCCGCGTCCTCGCCATCGCGGTGCCGATGATCTTCGCCCATGTGACGACGCCGCTGCTCGGCATCGTCAGCGCCACCGCCATCGGGCGGCTCGGCGATGCGACGGCGCTGGCCGCGGTCGCCCTCGGCGCCGTCATCATCGACGTCATCTTCTGGGCCTTCGCCTTCCTGCGCATGGGCACGATCGGGCTGACGGCGCAGGCCGTCGGCCGCGCCGACGCGGTCGAGAAGCGGGCCGTCATCGCCCGTGCCCTCATCCTCGCCGTCGCGCTCGGCCTGGCGCTCATCCTGCTGCAGAAGCCGCTGCTCTTCCTGTTCTTCAAGGCCATGGCTGCCTCCCCGGCCGTGACGGCGGCCGCCGATACCTATGTGTCGGTGCGCCTCTGGTCGGCGCCGGCCGTCTTTGTCAATTTCGCCGTGCTCGGCTGGCTGATCGGCCAGGCACGCACCGTGACCGGCCTCGTGCTGCAGATCGTCATCAATGTCGTCAACATGGCGCTGACGGTCGTCTTCGTGTCAGTCCTCGGCCTCGGCATCACCGGGGCCGCCACCGCCAATGCGCTGGCCGAATATGGCGGCGCGGTCGTCGGCCTCGTCGTGGTCATGGCCTCGCTCGGCTGGCGCTTCGCCGTGCCCTGGCGGGTCGTCCTCGACCGGGCGCGCATCATCCGCACCATCGCCATCAACCGCGACATCATGATCCGCACCGCGGCTCTCGTGGGGGCCTTCGCCTTCTTCACCCGGCAGGGGGCGGTCGGCGGCGACACGACGCTCGCCGCCAATGCGATCCTGATGAATTTCGTCGGCGTCGTCGCCTTCTTCCTCGACGGCTTCGCCACCTCGGCCGAGCAACTCGGCGGGCAGGCGGTGGGCGCCCGCGACGAGAGCGCCTTCCGCCGCGCCGTGTGGCTGTCGAGCCTCTGGGCGATCGTCTTCGGAACGCTCGCCTCCGTCGCCTTCTTCGCCGGCGGGGCGCAGGCCATCGACCTCGTCTCGACCTCGGAGGCTGTCAGGGCGGAGGCGCGACGCTTCCTGCCCTATATGGCGCTGACGCCCTTCACCGGCGTCATGGCCTTCCTGCTCGACGGCGTCTTCATCGGCGCGACCTGGACCGCCGCCATGCGCAACTGCATGCTGGCGGCTGCCGCGACCTTCGTCGCGGCCTGGTGGCTGCTCTCCGGCTACGGCAATGACGGGCTGTGGATCGCCTATCTCGTCATGCAGGCCGTGCGCGGGCTCTATCTTGGCCTCGCCATGCCCGGCCTGATGCGCGCCACCTTCAGGTGAGACGCCACTCGGCATTGGCGGTGCCGATGAGGTCGGCGACGGAGGCCCGCCGCTCGCGCGCGAGGCGAGCTGCGAGCCCCTCCTTGATCTCGCCGACCAGGCCGAAGCCCTTGAACACCAGGCCCGAATAGAGCTGCACCAGCGTCGCCCCCGCGGCGATCTTGGCATAGGCGTCCTCGGCAGAGGCGACGCCGCCAACGCCGATCAGGGGAAACTGGCCCTCGACGCGGCGCCAGGCCTCGGCGAGCATGGCCGTCGACCGGCCGAAGAGCGGCCGTCCCGACAGGCCGCCGGTCTCCCTGGCGGTCGCCTGGTCCTTCAGGCTCGACGGGCGGTCGATGGTGGTGTTGGAGACGATCATGCCGTCGATGCCGCGGCGGCGGCTCACCGCCACCATGTCGTCGAGGCCTTCCAGCGACAGGTCGGGCGCGATCTTGACCAGCACCGGGCGCCCCGGCGCGACCTTGTCGCGGGCATCGAGGCAGCGAGCCAGAACCTCGTCGAGAAAGCTCGCCTGCTGCAGGTCGCGCAGGCCCGGCGTATTCGGCGAGGAGACATTAACGGAAAGATAGGACACATGGGGGCCGAGCTTCTCGACCAGCAGGCCGTAATCGGCGACGCGGTCGGCGGAGTCCTTGTTCGGCCCGATATTCACACCGACGATGCCGCTGCGGCGCGACCGTTCGGCGAGGCGCCGGGCGACGACATCGACGCCGTCGGAATTGAGGCCGTAGCGGTTGATGATCGCCTCGTCGGGCACGAGGCGAAAGACGCGCGGCTTGGCATTGCCGGGCTGGGGCTTCGGCGTGACGCCGCCGACCTCGACGAAGCCGAAGCCGAGCCTGAGCGCCGCGTCGGGCACTTCCGCATGTTTGTCGAAGCCGGCGGCAAGTCCGATCGGGTTGGGAAAGCTCAGGCCGAAGGCCGAGACGGCGAGGCGCCGGTCATCCGCGCCGCAGGCCGGCAGCGGCAGGGTCTTCAGCGCCGCGATGGCGAGGTTGTGGCCGGTCTCCGGATCGGTGGAGAGGAGAACCGGGCGGACGAGGCGCGAGGCGAGGGAGAGCAGGGACATGGGTGGTTTCTGGCACCGCGCGGCGTGGCGGGCAAGGGTGAGGGGCCGCAACCCCGCTCTCAGCCCGCCGCTACACTTCAGATCCGCACGATCTTCGCGTCCACCGGCCATTCCAGCGTCTTCATCGCCTGGGCGAGATCCTCGATCAGGTCGTCGGGATCCTCAAGGCCGACCGACAGGCGCAGCAGCCCGTCGGTGATGCCCATTTCCAGCTTCTCCGCCGGCGTGAAACGGTCGTGGGTGGTGGTCGGCGGATGGGTGATGAGGCTCTTGGAATCGCCGAGATTGTTGGAGATCCTGATGATGTTCAGCGCATTGGCGACGCGGAAGGCGCCGGCCTTGCCGCCCTCGACCTCAAAGGCGACGAGCGTCGAGCCGCCGCGCATCTGGCGCTGGGCCAGCTCATATTGCGGGTGGTCCTTGCGGCCGGGATAGATCACCCTGGTGACGCCGGGCAGTTCGGCGAGGGCATCGGCGACCCTGGCGGCGCTCGTGGTCTGGCGTTCGACCCGCAAAGGCAGGGTCTCCAGGCTCTTCAGCACCACCCAGGCGTTGAACGGGCTCATGGCCGGGCCGGTCTGGCGCAGGTACTGGTAGACATTATCCTGGATGAACTGCTTCGATCCGAGGATGACGCCGCCGAGGCAGCGGCCCTGGCCATCTATATGCTTGGTGGTGGAATAGACCACGCAGTCGGCGCCGAGTTCGAGCGGGCTCTGCATCATCGGGGTGGCGAAGACGTTGTCGACGGTCACCTTGATGCCGGTCTTCCTGGCGATCCGGCAGATCGCGGCGATGTCGTAGATCTCGAGGGTCGGATTGGTCGGGCTCTCGAGGAAGAAGACCTTGGTGTTGGGGCGGACCGCCGCCTCCCACTGGGCGAGGTCGGCGCCGTCGACGAGGGTCGACTGGACGCCGAAGCGCGGCAGCAGCGTCTCGATGATGTAGCGGCAGGAGCCGAACAGCGCCTTGCAGGCCACGACATGGTCGCCGGCGGAGAGCTGGCCGAACATGGCGGCATTCACCGCGGCCATGCCCGTCGCGGTCGCCTTGGCGGCTTCCGCCCCCTCGAGGAGCGCGATGCGGTCCTCGAACATCTGGACCGTCGGATTGGAGAAGCGGGCATAGATGAAGCCGGGATCGGTGCCCTTGAAGCGGCCCTCGGCCTGCTCGGCGCTGTCATAGACATGGCCCTGGGTGAGGAAGAGGGCCTCCGACGTCTCGCCGAATTCCGAACGCAGCGTCCCGCCATGGACGAGGCGGGTGGCCGGCCGCACGCGGGAGGGATCAAAGGGCTTCTTCATCGCATCGCTCCTCGTGGCGCGGCGGCGGGACACTTGTCCCCCGAAAAAACAGAACCCGACCTGGCAAAAGCCGAGGCCGGGTTGATCCCGTGCGCCCGGCCTTTTAGCGAATTGTTTAGCGTGGTTCGCAAGCCGGCCGGCCAAATCTCCACGTCGCGGAGGTTTGGTAGGGGCGTGCGGACAGAGCGTCAAGTGTTTTGTTCGTTTTGACGAACGTTTCGTTCGTCGGTAGGTTGGGTGCATGGCGAAACCCCCTTCAGTCAGAGCCGATCTCCTTGGCGTTCTGCCCTCGCAGACGATACGGGCGCTCAAGTCGTCAGGCGTAATCCGTTCGGATGTGCCTTTCGATTCCGACCAGATTCAGCCGGCCTCGCTCGACCTTCGCCTTGGCAAGACGGCATGGCGCATTCGCGCGAGCTTCCTGCCCGGCCGCAAACGCACCGTCGTGGAGCGGCTTGCCGACCTCAGCCTGCATGAAATCGATCTTACCAACAGCGCGGTCCTTGAGACCGGTTGCGTCTATCTCGTCGAAATTCAGGAGTCGCTCGACCTGCCCGACGATCTGACCGTAACCGCGAACCCCAAGAGTTCAACCGGCCGGCTCGACGTTTTCACGCGCGTCATCCTTGACCGTGCGCAAGCCTTCGACACCATCCCGGCCCGATACAAAGGCCCACTCTATCTGGAAGTCTCGCCACAGACCTTTCCGGTCAAGGTTCGGACAGGATCGCGACTGTCGCAAATCCGCCTGCGCCGCGGCCTTTTCGAACGGGGCGGCAGGTCCAAGGCCGTGACAATCCACCTCGGTCAGAAAGGCCGCAACGAGCTCATCGGCTACCGCGGCAAGCACCACACCGCCGTCATCGACGTCGATCTGAAGAACGCCTGCGACGTCCACGAATTCTGGGAGCCCATCTACAGCTTCGGCAAACGGCATCTAATCCTAGACCCTGGCGAGTTCTACATCCTCGCGACAAAGGATCCGGTGGAGATTCCCCCTGAGTTCGCGGCCGAGATGATGCCTTTCGATCCGCTCGTGGGCGAGTTCCGCGTGCACTATGCTGGTTTTTTCGACCCTGGTTTCGGCCACAATGCGGCTGGCGGGCGAGGATCGCGGGCGGTGCTGGAAGTGCGCTCGCGCGAGGTGCCGTTCATCCTAGAGGACGGGCAAGACGTGGCCCGTCTAATCTACGAGCCGATGGCCGAAATTCCCGAGAAGCTCTACGGCGAAACGGGTTCCAACTATCAGGGACAGGGGTTGAAGCTGTCGAAGCACTTTCGCCCCGATCCACAGGACCGGCACCAGAGGCAGCCCCGGCCTGCAAGCCGCGAATCCACGCTTGAGGAATTGCCCGACCGGCTGGTCTGACCGCCCCCTCACACCCCCGCCAGTTGCTGCTCGACCAGCCGGGCGAAGCAGCTGGCGCCGATCGGCAGCAGGTCGTCGTTGAAGTCGTAGTGGCCGTTGTGGACCGGCACCGCCTTGTGCGTCTCGGTCACCTGGCCCAGCAGCATGAAGGCGCCGGGCGCCTTCTCGAGGTAATAGGCGAAGTCCTCGCCGGCGGTGAGCGAGGGCAGGTCGGTCTTGATGAGATCGTCGCCCACCACGTCGCGCGCCGCCGCCGCGAAGGCGGAGGCTTCCTCCACCGTGTTGATGGTCGGCGGATAGGAGCGCTTGTAGTCGAGGATGAGCTCGACGCCGTGGGCGGCGCAGAGGCCGTTGACGGTCTGGTGGAAGAGCTCGTCCATCGCCACCCGCGTCGCGGGTTTCAGCGTGCGGATCGTCCCGGCCATGGTGACCGTCTCGGGGATGACGATCTGCGAGGTGCCCGCATGGAACATGCCGATGGAGAGCACCACCGTGTCGTGCGGATCCATGCGGCGGCTGACGAGGTTCTGCAGCGCGCCGTAGATCTGCACGGCGCAGGGCAGCGGATCGAGGCCGCGATGCGGCTGGGCGGCATGGCTGGAACGGCCCTTCACGGTGATGGTGAAATAGTCGACCGCAGCGAGCACCGTGCCGGGGCGGATAGCGGCGGTGCCGAGCGGCAGGTCCCAGGCATTGTGGATGCCGTAGACCTGGTCGCAGGGGAATTTCTCGAACAGCCCGTCGCGCAGCATCTCGGCGGCACCGGTGAGGCCCTCTTCCGCCGGCTGGAAGATCAGATGGACGCTGCCGGAGAAGTTGCGCGTCTCAGCGAGATATTTCGCGGCGCCCAGCAGCATGGTGGTGTGGCCGTCATGGCCGCAGGCATGCATGCGGTTCTCATAGGTGCTCTTGTACGGCAGATGGTCGTTGAGCTCCGGCATGGGGAGCGCGTCCATGTCGGCGCGCAGGCCGATCTTGCGGTTGCCCGGCCGGCCGTGGATGACGCCCATGATCCCGGTCTTGCCGAAGCCGCGATGCACCTCGATGCCCCAGGATTCCAGCTTCTCGGCGACGATGCCGGAGGTGCGGACCTCCTCGAAGCCGATCTCGGGATGGGCATGGAAATCGCGGCGCCATGCCGTCATCTCGGGGTGGAAGGCGGCGATGCGGTCGATGACGGCCATGGCGGGTGTCCCGGGTGACGAAGCGACGCGGGAAGGCTAGCCCGCGCTGGCGGGAAGGCAATCCCCGGGGTGCAGCGCAGCCCTGCGGAACCGCTCAGAGTTCGCCGATGCGCAGGCGGGGATCGGCCTCGAACTCGGAGGCGAAGAACTCCAGCGCCACCCTCACCTTGCCGGGCAGGTAGCGGCGCGAGGGATAAACGCCGCTGATCGGCTGGGAGGGCAGCGCAAAATCCCGCAGCAGCGCCACCAGCCGGCCGTCCTCGATCTCGCCGTCGACGAAGTGCCAGCTCGGCACGTAGCCGATCCCCAGTCCTTCCAGCACGCAGGCGCGCACCGCCTCCGTGTTGTTGACGTGCACGGGACCCGCGACCGGCACCGACAGCGGCCCCTCGGGTGTGGCGAAGCCCCATGACGCCCCGGTGAGAAGCCGGTCGTAGACGATGCAGTCGTGGCCGGCGAGGTCGCGAGGATGGGCGGGCTGGCCGCGCGCCGCGATGTAGGAGGGCGCGGCAGCGACGACGCGCCGCGAGGTGCCGAGGCGTCGGGCGATCAGGCCGCTGTCACGCCCCTCGCCGACCCGGATGGCGAGGTCGATGCCCTCCTCGACGAGGTCGGAAAAGCCGTCGTTCATGGTCAGCGCGATCTCGATGTCGGGATAACGGGTGCGGAAGCGCGGCAGTTGCGGGATGACGTGCAGCCGGCCGAAGACACCGGCACAGGCGAGCCTGAGCAGGCCGGAAGGCTTGCCGCGGCGACGACCGACGGCACTCTCCGCCTCCGCGGCCGCCTCCAGTGTCCTGAGCGCGTGGTCATAGAACAGCCGGCCGTCGTCGGTGAGCGTCAGGGCGCGGGTCGTGCGCTGGAACAGGAGGCAGCCGAGGTGATCCTCGAGCTGGGCGATCTGGCGCGACACGGTCGGCTGCGAACTGTTCATCTCGCGGGCGACGGCGGTGAACGACCCTGCCTCGGCGGTGCGGGCAAAGGTTCGAAACAGCGCGAGGATGCCTGACATTCATCCATCATGCGGATGAATGTTCTGCAATCAAGCCCCGTTATCGAGGGGCAACAAATACCTCAGTCTTCTGCCCGTAGGACGGACCTCCGTCACGACACCCTCACAGGAGACCTGCCATGACGATGTTCCCCGTTCCCTCCCGCAACGACGTCAGCGCGCCGAACCAGGCGATCTTCCACCAGCTCGAAGGCAAGCTCGGCATGGTGCCGAACCTCTACGCGACGCTCGCCCACTCCGAGAACGCGCTCGCCAGCTACCTCGCCTTCCAGAACGCCCGCTCCTCGCTCAGTGCTAAGGCCCGGGAGGTCGTCAACCTCGTCGTCAGCCAGGTAAACGACTGCTCCTATTGCCTGGCCGCCCACACGGTGATCGGCGGCATGGTCGGCTTCACCCCCAAGCAGATCCTGGAGATCCGCACCGGCCGCGCCTCGTTCGACGCGAAGCTCGACGCGCTGGCGCGGCTCGTCGGCGACATCGCACTCCGCCGCGGCCATGCCGATCCGGCCATCGTGGACGCTTTCCTCGCCGCCGGCTGGACGCGGGAAAACCTGGTCGATGTCATCGTCGTCATCGGTGACAAGACCGTCACCAACTACCTGCACGGGACGACCAGGGTGCCCGTGGATTTCCCCGCCGCGCCGCCCCTGCCGCGGACCAAGGCCGCCGCCTGAGCCACCCCCTCTCCCACCCTCACACCGGACGCCCCGATGACCCTCCTCATGCAGCAGCCGCCGTGCAGCGGCTTCATCCGCAGCGCCGTCGGCGGCGTCACGCCGGAGTGGCGGGGCCTCGCGCTCGGTGCCTCCGCCGCCCTCATCTGGGGGCTCTATCTGGCGCTTGCGCGCCAGGGGGTGAGCGCGGGCCTGTCGCCCGTCGACATCGCCGCCTTCCGCTATGTGACCGCGGGCCTCGTCATGCTGCCCTGGCTCTGGTTCGGCTGGCGGCAGGTGCGGGCCATCGGCCTCTGGCGTTCGCTGGTGCTCACCGCACTCGCCGGGCCGCCCTTCATCCTGTTCGGGGTCGGCGGCTATCTCTACGCGCCGCTCGCCCACGGCGCGGTCATCCAGCCTGCTGTGGTGACCGTGCTCAGCATGGTGCTGGCGGCGCTGGTCCTCGGCGAGCGGCCGACGCCGGCAAGGATCGTCGGGGTGACGGTCATCATCGCCGGCATCGTCGTCATCGCCGGACCGGGGCTCTTCGCAGGCGGCTCGCTCGCCCCGATCGGCGACGCCATGTTCGCCGCGGCGGGCGCGCTCTGGGCGGTGTTCACGCTTCAGTCGCGACGCTGGCAGGTGCCGCCCGTCGCCGGAACGGCCGTTGTCTCGATCCTGGCCGGGGCGGTAATGGCACCAGTCGCTCTTCTCACCCAGGGCCTGGATCACTACGTGGCGCTGCCGGCCTCGACGCTCGCCATCCAGATCCCCGTCCAGGGTGTGCTGACCGGCGTCGTCTCGGTGATCGCCTATACGAGCGCCGTCCGCCTCATCGGCCCGGCGCGGGCGGCGATCTTTCCGGCGCTGGTACCCGCCTCGGCGATCCTCGTGGGGATCCCGGTCGCCGGCGAGTGGCCCACCGCGCTGCAGATCGCCGGTCTCGTCACCGTGTCGGCGGGCCTCCTGATCGCCATCGGCGTGCTGCGCCTTCGCCGGCTCCGCTAGCGGGGCCCGAGCGGGATCGGCACGCGGCGACCGTCCACGGTCGCGTGGGCGAAGGCGAGGCCGAAGACCGCACCGAGCACCCCGTCCGACAGCGCCGCGTCGGGCGGGCCGATCGCCGCCAGACGGCCGTCGTGCAGCACCGCGACCTGATCGGCGAAGCGGGCGGCGAGCGCCAGATCGTGCAGGACGGCAACGACGATCCGGCCCTCCGCCGCCACCTGCCGCAGCAGGCCGAGGACGGCGAGTTGGTGGGCGGGATCGAGGGCGGCGGTCGGCTCGTCGGCGAGGAGGAGCGACGCTTCCGTCGCCAGCACGCGGGCGAGCATGACCCGGGCCCGCTCGCCGCCGGAGAGTTCGGTGACGGGCCGCGCGGCAAAGCCGGCGAGACCGAGCCGGTCGAGGGCGGCGGCGACGGCGCGGACGTCCTGCGGCGTCGCGCCGGAGAAGGGATCGCCATGGGGGAGCCGGCCGAGCATGACCGCGTCGCGGACGCTCAGGGCCCAGGCGAGTTCGGAGCGCTGCGGCAGATAGGCGATGCGGCGCGCCCGCGCCGGCGAGGTTCCCCCGCCGAGGGTCTCGCCGCCGAGACGCATGGTGCCGGTAAAGGGCGCCAGGCCGGCGACCGCCCGCAGCAGGCTCGTCTTGCCGGCGCCGTTGGGGCCGACGACGGCGAGCAGCGCCCGCGGTTCGACGGCGAGCGTCACGTCCTGCAACACCGGCCGCCCGCCAAGGGAAACCGAGACCCGCTCGAGGACGAGGCCGCTCATGCCCCCTCCTCCGCCCGCCGGATGCGCAGGATGCGCCAGAGGAAGAAGGGCACGCCGACGAGCGCCGTGACGACGCCGGTCTTGATCTCGGTCGTCGCCGGAACGAGGCGGACCAGCGTGTCGGCCGCCGTGAGAAGGGCCGCGCCGGCGAGTGCCGACGGCAAGAGGATGCGGGCGGGATCGGCTCCCGCCGCCCGGCGTACCAGATGCGGCGCCACCAGCCCGACGAAGCCGATCGCCCCGGTGACGGAGACCGCGGCGCCGACGCCCAGCGCCAGCCCGCCGGCGACGACGAGGCGGCTGCGGGCGACATGAGTCCCGAGGCTCGCCGCGACCTCCTCGCCGAGCGTCAGGGCGCGGTAGGCCTTCGCCTGCGAGACGAGCAGGAGCGCGCCGAGCGCCATGAAGGGACCGGCGAGCGCCAGGTGGACGAAAGAGCGGTCCTCGAGCGAGCCGAGCAGCCAGAAGGCGATTTCAAGCGCGGCGAAGGGATTGGGCGCAAGGTTCAGGACGAGTGCCGTGGCGGCGCCGAAGAAGGCGTTGAGGGCGAGGCCCGCCAGCAGCAGGACGGTGATGCCGGCGCGCTGGCCGGCGACAAGGAAGAGCAGCGCCACGGAGACGAAGGCGCCGGCCATGCCGGCCACGGGCAGCCACAGCGAGAGGGCCGAAGCACCGCCGAAAGCCAGCACGACGGCGGAGGCGAAGGCGGCCGCCGAGGGCGCGCCGAACAGCGTCGGCTCGGCCAGCGGGTTGCGCACCAGCCCCTGCAACGCGGCACCGGCGAGGCCGAGCGTCGCCCCGATGCCGAGGGCGAGGAGGGTGCGCGGCAGGCGGATGTCGGTGACGATGATGCCGGCGGTGCTCTCGCCGCCCGCGAGCCCCCGGAGGACTTCCGCCGGCGGCAGCCAGACCGGGCCCGCCATCAGCGACATGCCGGCGAGGAGAATGCACAGAAGGGCCAGCGCCGCCGTCACGTCGTCTCCCGGGCGGTCAGTTGCGCCGGAAGGTCAGATAGCACGGCGTGCGGCCCTCGCGCAGCGCCTTGGCCTCGTAGCGGGTCGACTGCCAGTTCGGCCAGGGCGTCTTCCAGTCGCTCGCCGAGCGGGCGGCGAAGGTGAAGCCGGGTGCCTTAAGGACATGCTCCAGCGTCCAGGCTGCGTAATGATCGATGTCGGTGGCGAAGCGGAACTCGCCGCCCGGCTTCAGCATGCGGGCGAACTCGGCGACGGTACGGTCCGAGACGAAGCGGCGCTTGTGATGCCGCGTCTTCGGCCAGGGATCGGGATAGAGCAGATAGACGATGTCCAGCGAGACGTCCGGGAACCAGGGCAGCAGGAGCCCTGCATCCTCGGTATGCAGGCGGACATTGTCGATTCCCTGCCCCTCGATGGCGGCGAGCATCTTGGCCATGCCGTTGACGAAGGGTTCGACGCCGACGAAGCCGAGGTTGGAAAAGGCCGTCGCCTCGCGGACCAGGTGCTCGCCGCCGCCGAAGCCGATTTCCAGCACATAGCCGTCGACCGGGCGGGGGAAGAGCCCGGCGAGATCGCAGGGCTTCGACGGATCGACGCGCAGGCGCGGCAGCAGGGTCTCGAACAGGTCGGCCTGATGAGCGCGCAGGGTCTTGCCCTTGCGCCGCCCGAAGAAGGAGCCCTGCCCCGCGAGGCGCTTGTCGTCGGTCATGGTCGAATGCGGTGTCCCGGGCATCCACGAATTCTGCTGGCGCATCCGGTTACAAGTCGTGGATGCCCGGGACAAGCCCGGGCATGACGCAAGGTGGCCGGCGCAGGCCATCACAACAGAAAAGGGGGCCCGAGGCCCCCTTCCCTATTCCGTCCAGAGCGCGTCGCCTCAGGCGACGGCGTCCTTCAGCTTGGCGACGAGGTCGGTCTTCTCCCAGGAGAAGCCGCCGTCGCGGGAGGCCTTGCGGCCGAAGTGACCGTAGGCGGAGGTGCGGGCATAGATGGCCTTGTTCAGGCCGAGGTGCTCGCGAATGCCGCGCGGCGAGAGGTCCATGACCTCTGCCAGGGCCTTCTCGATCTTGGCCTCGTCGACGCCGGCCTTCGCCGTGCCGTGCAGGTCGACGTAGATCGACAGCGGCTTGGCGACGCCGATGGCATAGGCGAGCTGGATGGTGCAGCGATCGGCCAGCTTGGCGGCGACGACGTTCTTGGCGAGGTAGCGCGCGGCATAGGCGGCCGAGCGGTCGACCTTGGTCGGGTCCTTGCCGGAGAAGGCACCGCCGCCATGGGGGGCAGCGCCGCCGTAGGTGTCGACGATGATCTTGCGGCCGGTGAGGCCGGCGTCGCCGTCGGGACCGCCGATGACGAACTTGCCGGTGGGGTTGATCCACCACTTGCAGTCCTTGGCGATCTCGATGCCGTCGAGCGTCTCGCGGATCACCGGCTCGACGATCTTCTGGACATCCTTCGACGTCAGCTTCTCGTCGAGATGCTGGGTCGACAGCACGATCTGGGTGACGGCGGCCGGCTTGCCGTTCTCGTAGCGGATGGTGACCTGGCTCTTGGCGTCCGGGCCGAGCTTGCCGCAATTGCGCTCGCCGGCCTTGCGGTACTTGGTCAGGTTCTCGAGGATCTTGTGGGCGTAGTAGATCGGGGCCGGCATAAGGTCCGGGGTCTCGCGGCAGGCGTAGCCGAACATGATGCCCTGGTCGCCGGCACCCACGTCCTTGTTGCCGGTCTCGTCAACGCCCTGGGCGATGTCGGCCGACTGCGGATGCAGGAGGACGTCGATCTTCGCCTTCTTCCAGTGGAAGCCGTCCTGCTCGTAGCCGATCGCCTTGATCGCCTTGCGAGCCGCCGACTTGAACTTGGACGGATTGACGACGGGGTTGCCGTGCGCGTCCTTCAGAACCTTGCCGTCCTTGCCCTTCTTCAGCAGCGAATCCGGAACGCGGACCTCGCCGGCGATGACGACGCGGTTGGTCGTGGCGAGCGTCTCACAGGCGATACGGACGGAGGAGGCGGGCACGCCGGCCTTCGCCGCTTCCTTGAAGACCAGATCGACGATCTCGTCGGAGATCCGGTCGCAGACCTTGTCAGGATGGCCTTCGGACACGGATTCCGAGGTGAAGAGGTAGGAACTGCGGGACACGAAACGTCCTCCAGAAGCAAGGGCCCGCGGTTGTCGCGGGGCGAGGCGCCGTCGATATCGGTGGCACCATGAACCGGATTTGAACATCCGCGCGTCGAGAAGAACCACGCGGCTGCCGGGGACGCACGCGTCGTCCGGCGCCCAAGCCGGGCGTGGTTCTGGCAACAGCTTGTTCGGCGGTCAAGTCCGAATATGGCAAAAAGGCCGGTTCGTTCGCAAAAAAGAACGAACGTGACCTTTTTCCCCGGAAGAATCCGACCTCAGACGGATTCTTCCTCGTCGCCGGCGACGGCGCTGACAAGATCGACGATCTTGCGGCGGACCTTGGGGTTCTTGATCCGGATGAACGCCCGGTTCAGCGCCAGGCCTTCGCTCGTCGACAGGAAGTCCGAGACATAGGACGCTGCGGCGACATCCGAGAAGCCGCCTTCCGGGGCCGGCTCACCCGACGGTGCCCCCTCGAAGAAGAAGGCGACGGGGACCGAGAGGATGGCACCGATCTGCTGGAGCCGGCTGGCGCCAATCCGGTTGGTGCCCTTCTCGTATTTCTGCACCTGCTGGAAGGTCAGGCCCAGGCGCTCACCGAGTTTTTCCTGGCTCATTCCCAGCATCATGCGACGCATACGCACACGGCTTCCGACGTGCTTGTCGATCGGGTTTGGGGACTTCTTCACTACCATCAAATACTCTCCGTGCCTCCGCACGCCTTCAGTAAACCCACCCGAGAAGCCCCCCGGCTTCGCGACGCCAACTGAATGGTCACACGCCGCAGTGCAACCATAACATCCGCATCACGCGTCACCAAATACCGACCGGGGTGCCGATGTGGCTTCATAGATTCGCTTATGGCTAATTGTGCAGATCGTTACAAGTAAATTGACGATCGGCCTCAGCGTCAACTCGGACGGACACCGTTCCGCCGGCTGCGCCGCAGCAGGATCAGAAACATTCCGAGAGCAGCGACGGCCAGGGGCACATGTCCGGCCTGCGCGAAAACGGTCGGAGGCAGGGCTTTCGGCAGCTCGGCGTCGAGAACGTCACGGGTACCGAGCGGGAGCGCACGAAGCGTCCGGCCCAGCGGATCGACCAGTGCCGAAATACCACTGTTTGCCGCCCGAACAACCGGCAAACCTTCTTCGATGGCGCGGACGGCCGTCTGGTGCATGTGCTGGAAGGGGCCCGGCGTGAAACCGAACCAGGCGTCGTTGGTGAGGTTGAGAAGCCATTGCGGCCTGAGGTCGGCGGCGGTGGCCGCCCCCGGGAAGATCACCTCGTAGCAGATGAGGATGCCGACCGGCGGGATGCCGGGCACAATGAGCGTGCGCCGGCGGTCACCGGCCGAAAACCCGCCGCGCTGGCGTGTGATAGCCTCGAGGCCCAGCGCCTCCATGCGTTCCTGAAATGGCAGGTATTCGCCGAAGGGGACCAGATGAACCTTGTCGTAGGTCTGGTTGATGACCCCCTGGTCGTCGATCACATAGGCCGAATTGAAGACCCGCGGTTCGCGTCGGCCCGGCAGGGGCTCATCCGGACGGGCCGCGCCGGTGATCAGCGTCACGCCAGGCGGGATCAGGTCGGCGATCTTCGACAGGGCCTCGCGATCCCAGATCAGGAAGAAGGGGAAGGCCGATTCGGGCCAGATCAGGTGGGTGACGTCGCGCAGGCCGGAGCGCTCCGGCGAGGTCGCCCTGTCGGAGAGTTCGGCATAGCCGGCGAGGATCTCGTCGCGGGCCTCCGGACGGAAGCGCTGGTCCTGGGGGATGGCCGGCTGGACGATCCTGAGCTTCACGCCGGGCACGAAGGCGATGTCGGTTGCCGAGACGCGCCAGCCGCCGAACAGCGCAAGGCACATAAGCGACAGGACGGCCCCGGTCGGCACGGCGAAACGCACCGTGGGCGTCGTTTCCTCGTCCCCCAGCACGGTGGGCGCGGCGAAGACGAGGACCGTGATCAGCGTCAGACCATAGACCCCGACGACGGCCGCACCCTGGGCGAGCCAGACATATTGGGTCAGCGCATAGCCGTAGAGGTTCCAGGGAAAGCCGGTCAGGACCGTGCCACGGAGAAACTCGGCGAGCGTCAGGCCGAGGGCGAGCGCCAGGATGCGCCTGGCGCCCGGTCGCCACAGGAGGCGCGCCACCATCGCTCCGAGGGCCGTGAACAGCGCCAGGCCGGCCGGCAGCAGCGTGACGGCCGCCGGCAGGAGCCAGGCGAAGCGGTCGGCCTCGACGAGGAAGGCCGCGCCCACCCACCAGAGCCCGGCGAGGTGGTAGCCGAAGCCGAACCACCAGCCCGTGCGGGCGGCGGCGAGAAGCGTGCGCCATCCGCCGCCCGCGGCCGAAGCGCCGTCGAGCAGCCATACGAGAACGGGGAAGCTCACCGCGAGCACCGGGAAGACGCCGAAGGGCGGCATGGCGAAGGCCGCGAGGGCGCCGGCGCCGAAGGCCAGTCCCGTCCGCTTCCACCCCCAGGCGAGGATGACCGAGCGCGCCAGACCGCCGACCGTCACGGTGCGGCGCCCGCTTGGCATCCGGACGAATCGGGCAGCGTCTGGCTCATGGACCCCGTGTCCGACAGCGTGGCAACGGGGTCAAGCGGGGGGCCGGTCAGGTCTTGTCGACCGGGCCGGCAGGCGGCGGCGACGTCCCCGCTTCGGTCTGGACAGCGGGTGGCGGCAACATCTGTGCAGCTGCGGCGGGTCCCGTCGCAGACACAGGTTTGGCGGACGGAGTGGAGGCCACGGCCGCCACCGCGGACTGCTCCTCCTCGTCCTTGCGCCGACCGCGCGCCGGAGGCCGGCTGATCAGGCCGCGGCCGCGGGTGATCTTGACGCGCTTCACGCGGCGGGGGTCGGCATCGACGATCTCGAACTCGAGTTCGCCGGGGCCGGCGACGAGTTCGCCGCGCACCGGCACATGGCCGGCGACCACCGTCAGGTAGCCGCCGATGGTGTCGACGTCCTCGGTCATGTCCTCGCCGGGATCGAAATCGGGGCCGAGAACCTCGCGGACCTCGTCGAGGGTCGCCCGGGCGTCGGCGATATAGGCGCCGTCGGCGAGCTGCGCGATGGTCTTGCCGTCGTCGACGTCGTGCTCGTCCTCGATGTCGCCGACGATGCTCTCGACGATGTCCTCCATGGCGATGAGGCCGTCGGTGCCGCCATATTCGTCGACGACGAGCGCCAGCTGGATGCGGGTCGCCTGCATGCGGGCCAGCAGGTCGATGGCGGGCATGGACGGCGGGACGAAGAGGATGGGCCTGATCAGCCGCGTCCCGGACAGCGACACCTTGAGGTCGACGGCGCCGAGGTCGAGGCCAGCGGCCATTTTTGCGGCGGCCGGCTTTTCCGCTGGCGCGCCGGGCTCGGCCTCGCCCGCTCGCGTGCGGCGCTTGCGCGTCGCCTTCTTCGCCTCGGCGAAGAGATGTTTCACGAGATCCTTGATGTGGACCATGCCGACGGGATCGTCGAGCGTGTCGTCGAAGACCACGAGACGGGTATGGCCGGCATCCTCGAAGGCCTGCATCAGGTCGGCCAGCGAGACGTCCTTCTGGACCGCCATGATGTCGGCGCGCGGCTGGGCGAGATCGTTGACCCGGCTCTCGCGCAGATCGAGGATGTTGCGCAGCATCGAACGCTCTTCCGGCGAGAAGCCGGCGGCGGCAGGCGCATTTTCCTCGAGAACGTCTTCGAGATTCTGGCGCGCCGAGGTCTGTGTCCTCAGGCGCAGCCGCGACATCAGCCTGTCGATCCAGCGGTCGTGCTTGTCGGCGGCGCGCTCGGGCGCGGGTCTTGGACCGTCCGCAGGCTGTCCGTTCGCAGGGGTCGACGTGGAAGCGGCCTCGGCCGCGGTGGTTCGGTATCGACTGTCGCTAGGGTCGGGCATGGGTTCCGTCGGGCATCATACGCCCGGTCGCGTGGGGATCGCTGATTCCGAGATCCGCGAGAATGGAGGTTTCCATCGCCTCCATCGCCACGGCGTCCGCCTCAGACTCGTGATCATAGCCTAGAAGATGCAGGAGGCCATGGATCGTCAAGTGGGTCAGGTGATCGGACGGGGTCAGGGCCTCCTCGCCGGCCTCCCTGACGAGGGTCTGGTAGGCGACGATCACGTCGCCGAGGAGAGGCCCCCGCGGCGCCGGAAAAGACAGCACGTTCGTGGGCTTGTCCTTGGAGCGATACTCGCGGTTCAGCCGCTGGACCATGGCGTCGTCGGCGAGCGCCAACGACAGTTCCGCATCTGGGGGAATCTTCACGTCCCGCCGGTCCGACACGGCGGACACGGCCCTGCGGACGATATCCTCAGCCGCGGGAAGGCCATCCCACAGGTCGGAGAGAATCGCGATGTCCGTCTGGATCGCGGCCGCGTCGCCGCCGGCCCGGCTCATGTCTGGCGCATGCGTCGCGTCTGGTGCGGCGCCGCATGCTCGCCCGCCCGCGTCGCCGCCTCGTAGGCCCTGACGATGCGGCCCACGAGTTCGTGGCGCACCACGTCGTCCTCGGTGAAATAGCACTGGGCGATGCCATCGACGTTCTCGAGCAGGTCGAGGGCCTCCGAAAGGCCCGACTTCATGCCCGGCGGCAGGTCGACCTGGGTCGGGTCGCCGGTGATGATCATGCGCGAGTTCTCACCGAGGCGGGTGAGGAACATCTTCATCTGCATGGACGTCGTGTTCTGCGCCTCGTCGAGGATCACCCCCGCGTTGGTGAGGGTGCGGCCGCGCATGAAGGCGAGCGGGGCGATCTCGATCATGCCCGACTGCATGGCGCGCTCGACCCGGGGGGCGTCCATAAGGTCGTAGAGCGCATCGTAGATCGGCCGCAGATAGGGATCGACCTTCTCCTTGAGGTCGCCGGGCAGGAAGCCGAGGCGCTCGCCGGCCTCGACGGCGGGGCGCGTCAGGATCAGCCGGTCGACCATGCCCTTGTCGAGCAGTGCCACGGCCTGCGCCACGGCGAGCCAGGTCTTGCCGGTGCCGGCAGGCCCGATGCCGAAGGCGAGTTCGTGGCGCTTCAGCGCGCGGATATAGGTGTCCTGGGCCGGGGTGCGCGCCCGCACGGTCCGCTTGCGCGTGACGATCTCCTCGTGGCCGAGGCGCGGCGCCCCGTCAGCCTCGAACAGGGAGCCCTGCGATGTGGTCATGCGGATGGCGCCGTCGACGTCGCCGAGCGTGACGTCCTGGCCGCTCTTCAGCCGCGCATAGAGATTTTCCAGGACGACCTTGCCCTGCTCGCAGGGGTCGGCCAGACCGACGAGGTTGACCAGGTTGCCGCGGGCCGTGGCGCGGATGCCGAGCCGCTTTTCCAGGAAGGCGAGGTTCTGGTCGTACTGGCCGAACAGGCGGCTCGCGAGACGGTTGTCGTCGAAGGAGAGGGTGATCTCGGCCTCGGCCGTGTCGTCATGCGTCGCAAGCCAGGGAATGTTGCGTCCGCTGTCCGGGCTGAAGCCGCCCCCGCTGGGATTTGTCAACCGTGCCGTCCTCTTGTCCTGGGCTGAAACCGCTCACTCTGCCGCATGCACTGCCATCATATGGTCGTCCGCAGCGAGAACACCATCGAGGGAGTTTGTCTTGGCTCCCGTGATTCGGACAGGGACGATGCTGCCGATCACAGACGACGGTCCGATGACCTGGACCGGCGAGAGATAGGGCGAGCGTCCGACGACCTGCCCCGGCTTGCGGCCGGCCTTCTCGAAGAGGACGTCGACGGTGCGGCCGACGAGGCTCTCCTGGAAAGCCTGCTGCTGAGCCGTCACCAGCGCCTGCAGCGCATGAAGCCGCTCGGTCTGCAAAGCTTCCGCAACGTGGCCGTCCATTGCGGCGCCGGGGGTGCCGGGCCGGGCGGAATAGGTGAAGGAATAGGCGGCGGCGAAGCCGACCTGGCGCACCAGGTCCATCGTATCGGCGAAGTCGGCATCGCTCTCGCCGGGAAAGCCGACGATGAAGTCCGAGGTGAGCGCGATGTCGGGCCGCGCCTGGCGGATGCGGTCGACGAGGCGCAGGTAGTCGTCGCGGGTGTGCTTGCGGTTCATTCGCTTCAGCACGGCCGTCGAGCCCGACTGCACCGGCAGGTGCAGGGAAGGCATGAGGCTCGCCAGGTCGCGGTGCGCCGCGACGAGATCGTCGCTCATCTCGCGCGGATGGCTGGTGGTGTGGCGCAGCCGGGCGATGCCGGGCACCTCCGCGAGCCGGTGGAGTAACCGGGCCAGCGTCCATTCGGACCCGTCCGGCGCCATGCCGTGATAGGCGTTGACGTTCTGGCCGAGCAGCGTCACCTCGCGCACGCCGGCCGCCGCCAGTTTCTCGACCTCGGCGAGGATCTGCGCGATCGGGCGCGAGACCTCGGCGCCGCGGGTATAGGGGACGACGCAGAAGGTGCAGAACTTGTCGCAGCCCTCCTGCACCGTGACGAAGGCGCTGAGGCCGCGGGCGCGCGTCCTGGCTTCGCTCGCCGCCGGCAGCACCTTGAACTTGTCCTCGACGGGAAATTCGGTGTCGACGACGCCGGGCGCGACGCCGGCGCGGGCCACGAGGCCGGGCAGACGGTGATAGCTCTGCGGGCCGACGACGAGATCGACGGTCTTCGTCCGCCTGACGATCTCCTCGCCTTCCGCCTGGGCGACACAACCGGTGACGCCGACCATGACCTTGCGGCCGTTCGCCCGCGCCTCGTCCTTGATGATGCGGATGCGGCCGAGTTCGGAATAGACCTTCTCGGCGGCCCGCTCGCGAATGTGGCAGGTGTTGAGGAGGATGAGATCGGCCTCCTCCGGCGTCGCCACCTCGCGATAGCCCTCGGCGCCCATGACGTCGGCCATGCGCTGGCTGTCGTAGACGTTCATCTGGCAGCCGTAGGATTTGACGTAGACGGCCTTGGACGGGGGCTTTTCGGCGGGTTTGCTCATCAGGGACTCCGGTGACCGGAGCTATAGCGGGTTCACGGAGAGCCGTTAAGGGGGCGAAAACGCTGTCACAATCGCGTGATCTGTCGACGCCCATGCGGAACCAGATACGGAATTCTGGCGTAAGCTTGAGATTGCGACCATCGGCGGAGATGATCCATGCGGTTTTTGAAGACGGCTTTCGCGTCCGGAGTTCTGCTGGCAGCGGCCCTCACGGGCGCCCAGGCCCTGGAAGGCAACTGGCTGCGCGGTGACGGCAACGCCCGGGTTCGTATCGCGCCCTGTGGCGACAAGGTCTGCGCGACGAACCTGTGGATCGGCGACACCAGCTCCGGCGAGGAGGTTGGAGACCGTCTCGTCATGACGCTGACGCGGGAAGGCCAGGGCAAGTTCGAAGGCACCGCCTTCGACGTCAAGCGTGGCCGGAACTACAACATCATCATCACCACCAGCGGTGATCGTCTCAGCACACGCGGCTGCATCCTCGGGCGCCTGCTGTGCCGGGAAGTAACCTGGACGGCCGCACGCTGAGCGGCGGCGATCCGGGCGGGGCGGGGCAAATCCGCGATCGCCCCGTCAACCCGCATCCAGCGGCGTCGTGCCCGTCGGAGAACCGTCGGCAGCCAGCGTGATCTTCTGCACCCGCGCCTCGGCGTCGCGCAGCAGAGCCTCGCAACGCTTCTTCAAGGCCTCGCCGCGCTCGTAGATGGCGATGGAGTCCTCAAGCGGCACGTTGCCGCCCTCGAGCTTCTGGACAATCTGCTCGAGTTCGCCGAGCGCCTTCTCGAAGGAGAGGGCCGCGACATCGGCATGGGGGGCGGCGCTCTTGTCGCTCATGGGCACTCCGGGGGAATCGGCTGGGGTCAGCCGCGCATCAATGCCATGACATGGGCGCCGACGGAACGGCCGAGGCCCTCGAGGTCGTAACCACCCTCCAGCACAGAGACGACGCGGCCGGAGCAGGTCTCGTCCGCCACCTCCATCATCCGCTTGGTCGCCCAGGCGAAATCGGCTTCCGTAAGGTTGATGTTGGCGAGCGGGTCGCGCTCATGGGCATCGAAGCCGGCCGAGATCAGCACGAGGTCGGGACGGAAGCCACGCATGCGCGGCAGGATGACCGTGTCGAAGGCCTCGCGGAAGGCGTCGCCGCCGTCGCCGGCGCGCAGCGGCGCATTGACGATCTGGTTGTGGGCGCCGGTCTCGTTCAGCGCGCCGGTGCCGGGATAGAGCGGCATCTCGTGGGTCGACAGATACATGACCGAGGGGTCGGACCAGAAGATGTCCTGGGTGCCGTTGCCATGGTGGACGTCGAAATCCATGATGGCGACACGCGTCGCGCCATATTTCGCCTGGGCGTGACGGGCGGCGATGGCGACATTGTTGAACAGGCAGAAGCCCATCGCGGTCGCCGTCTCGGCATGGTGGCCGGGCGGGCGGGTGGCGACGAAGGCGTTGCTCACTTTCGAGGTCATCACCTCGTCGACGGCGAAGACCGCTCCGCCGGCGGAGCGCAGTGCCGCCTCATAGGACCCGGGCGAAAGGGTCGTATCGCCATCGACGTGGACGAGGCCGACGAAGGGCGTGGCATTGACCAGCTTTTCGATGAATTCGGGCGGATGGACCCGCAAGATGGCCTCGACGGAGGCTTCCGGCGCCTCGTCGCGGGCGAGGTCGGCGAAGCGCTCGTGCTCGAGGACATGGGTGATCATGCGCAGGCGGTCGGCGCGCTCGGGATGGCCGAAGGGCGTCTGGTGCTCCAGGCACTTGGCATGGGAAATGACGAGTGTGGTCACAGCGGCCGGCCCTTCCATGCACTGTCACGGGGCGCATAGGCCTCGCCGCCGCCCATCCCGGCATGATTAAAGCATGGGGCGGCCGGTGCAACCGGGGTGCCCCACGCAATCGTGATGGCGCGTGCCGTTTTCCCTGTTGGTGCATCGCGAAACATGGTTCCCCCCCCGGTGCCGCCTGTGTCAGGCTGATGACGTTCGGCCTATTGCTCGGGGTTTTTCATGATCCGTGCATTGATCCTTGTCGTGTTCCTGTCGCTCGCCGGGCCCCTCGCAGCGCATGCCCAGAGCCGGTCGGCGGCCAGCGAGGTCGACGTCCAGATCGTGCTGGCGGTCGACATTTCCTATTCGATGGACCCCGAGGAGCAGCGCCTTCAGCGCGAGGGCTACATCAAGGCGATCACCTCGCCGGAGGTGCTCGATGCGATCCGCCGGGGCCTGATCGGCAAGATCGCGGTGAGCTATCTGGAATGGGCCGGCCATCAGGAGAGGCAGGTCGTCATCGACTGGCGGATCATCGACGGGGCGGAAAGCGCCCAGGCCTTCGCGGCCGAACTGCAGTCGAAGCCCTATCGCCGGGCTTTCCGCACCTCGATCTCCGGCGCCATCCAGGCGAGCGTCGACCTGCTGGAGAAATCGGGCCTGCGCTCGCTGCGAAGGGTCATCGACGTCTCGGGCGACGGGTCCAACAACAACGGCCCCCATGTGGAGATCGCCCGGGACGACGCCCTCGCCAAGGGCATCGTCATCAACGGCCTGCCCATCGTGATCCCGCGGCAGAATTCCCGCTTCGTCGATATCCCCAATCTCGACGCCTACTATCAGGACTGCGTGGTCGGCGGTCCCGGCTCCTTCGTGATCCCCATCACCAGCCCGGAAGAGTTCGTCACGGCGACGCGGCGCAAGCTGATCCTCGAAGTGGCCGGCATCACACCGGTCTGGCCGCTGCCGGGAGGGCCCTTCGTGGTCCCGGTCCAGGCCCCGAAGGTCGACTGCCTGGTCGGCGAGCGGATCTGGCGCGAGCGCTGGGAGCGCAACTGAGCGACGCGCACCGGTCTCGGTCGTCTTGGAAGGGCGATACTGGCAGGGGTCTGGCGATCAGCGGCTGACGAGCCGGATCGCCGTGCCCCAGGGATCGGCTGTCGCGAAGCCACCGGTCATCTCCGTGACCCCTGCGCCCGCCGTCGCGAGCCGCGCGCGCTGGGCGTCGAGGACGGCGCGGTCCTTCACCTCCAGCGAGAACCAGGCGATGCCCGTGGCGTTCGCATCGCGCGCGCCGGCCCCCTGGCTGCGCCAGGCATTGATGCCGAGATGGTGGTGGTAGCGGCCCGAGGAGAGGAAGGCCGCGCCGCTGCGCTGGCGCGTCGTGTCGAGGCCGATCGCCGTGCTGTAGAAGGCCTGGCCGCGGGCGACATCCCCGACGCGCAGGTGCATGTGGCCGATGCGCAGGCCTGCCGGTGCGGTCGCATAATCGCTGACCTGGATGTTCGTGAGGCCGAGGAGTTCATCGACATTGAGCTGGTCGGAGGTCATGGTGACGGTCCCGCCATCCCAGCGCCAGAGCTCGGGGGCGCGGTCGCTGTAGACCTCGATGCCATTGCCCTCGGGATCGTCGAGATAGACCGCCTCGCTGACGGCATGGTCGGCAAAGCCGGTGAGCCGCACGCGGTTGCGCGCGACATGGACCAGCCAGCGGGCAAGGTCCTTGCGCGTCGGCATCAGGAAGGCGGTGTGGAACAGGCCCGCCGTGCCCTGGCGCTCGAAGGGAGCCGCCGGCCGCTGTTCGAGAACCAGCAGCACGTTGCCGCCGGCGCCGAGGCTGGCGCGGCCGGGCGCGGTCTCGATCACCGAAAGGCCTAGCACGTCGCGATAGAAGCCGGAGACGAGGGCAAGGTCGCGGACGACGAGGGACACCTGTCCGACGCGCATCGGCGTCTGGTGGGCAAAGAGAACCGGGGCGGGCTCCGACCGCGGGCCGGTCGCTATACCCTCGGCCTTCGCCGCCGCCATCGCCGCGACGGAAAGGCTGGCGGCGCCCGCCATGTCCAGAAGCGCACGGCGTGTCATCCCCGCGTTGAACGCCATCGTCTTATCTCCTGCCTGTCCGAAATGCCGAATGGGCGGTAGCATGGCGCGAGGCTGGCGCGCATTTCACGTCCGCGTCAGGGCCGGTCACGGAATCGTCGACCGATGCGCTGGGCTGTCCCGCGACCCGTCCTCTTGCATCGGCGCGCACTTCGGGTTTGTCTGCGCGCCACTTTCCCAAGGAGAATGACATGGATTTCGGCCTGTCCGACAAGAAAGCCCTCGTTCTGGCGTCGAGCCGCGGCCTCGGTCTCGGCATTGCCGAAGCGCTGGCGGCCGAGGGCGCGACCGTCATGCTGGTCGGCCGCACCGCCGACCGCATCAAGGCCCATGCCGAGGCGATCACCGCCCGCGGCAAGGGCAAGGCCTACGGTATCGCCGCCGATCTCGGCGCCGAGGGCGCCGTGGACGAGATCGTGGCGCTCGCCGAGAAGACCCTCGGCCAGATCGACATCCTCGTGAACAACACCGGCGGCCCGCCGGCCAAGCCTGCGACCGAGGTCGCCCCGGACGAGTGGGCCAAGCTGTTCAAGGTCATGGTGGAGCCGGTCTTCCAGATCACCGCCAAGGTCCTGCCGGGCATGCGCGCCCGCAAGTGGGGCCGCATCCTCACCGTCGCCTCGTCGGGCGTCGAGAACCCGATCCCGAACCTCGCCCTGTCGAACGCCCTCCGCTCGGCGATCGTCGGCTGGTCAAAGACGCTGTCGAACGAAGTTGCCAAGGACAACGTCACGGTCAACATGATCCTGCCGGGCCGTATCGCCACCGACCGGATCAAGGAACTGGACGAGGCCAATTCCAAGCGCTCCGGCAAGTCGATGGAGGACATCCAGGCCGCCTCGATCGCCACGATCCCGGCCGGACGCCTCGGCACCGCCGCCGAGTTCGGCGCCACCGCCGCCTTCCTCTGCTCGGACCAGGCCGCCTATATCACCGGCTCGAAGATCCGCGTCGACGGCGGCGCGACGAAGAACGTCTGAAGCGCGCGCCCGCACCACCTTCACCTCTCCCCGGCGGGGAGAGGTGAGGCAGCGGCGCCCGCCGCCTCCATCCCTCAGCGCGCTTGCAGCGGCGCAAACTCCGATCGCGGCAGCCGTCGTGGCCTTGCCGTCCATCCTCGGCTAGCCTCCGGGGCATCGTCTCTCCCATCCCCGAGGAGCCCCGCGATGTCCTTCGCCCCGACCCCCGATCCAGCCCCCGGCGACAGGTTCGCCTGCGACGCCATCGACATGGTCATCGTGCCGCGCACCCATGACATCGGTGGGTTCACGGTGCGTCGCGCCCTGCCCTTCGTGAAGCGGCGGATGGTCGGGCCCTTCATCTTCTTCGACCATATGGGTCCCGCCGAGTTCAAGGACGGCGGCGGCATCGACGTGCGCCCCCACCCCCATATCGGGCTCTCGACCGTGACCTATCTGTTCGAGGGCGAGATCCAGCACCGCGATTCGCTCGGCACCTATCTGCCGGTGCGACCTGGCGAGGTGAACCTGATGACCGCCGGGCGCGGCATCGTCCATTCCGAGCGCACCGACCCGGCCCTGAAGGCGAGCGGCCACAGGCTGCACGGTATCCAGAGCTGGGTTGCCTTGCCGAAGACGCACGAGGAAACGGCGCCCGGCTTCGAACATGTCGCGCAGCGCGACCTGCCCGTCATCACCGGTGACGGCACGACCGTCCGGGTCGTCATGGGCACGCTCTATGGCGCGACCTCTCCGGCGACGCAGAACTGGCCGACCATCTACGGCGACATCGCGCTGGAGGCCGGCGCGAAGCTGCCTGTCGACGCCGAGACCGAGGAGCGCTGCCTCTATGTCGTCTCCGGCGAGATCGACCTGCAGGGCGACATCTTCCGGGAAGGGCAGCTTCTGGTGCTGCGTCCCGGCGACCGCATCACCCTGTCGGCGGTGACGCCGGCGCGGCTGATCCTGTGCGGCGGCGCCACCATGGACGGGCCCCGCCTCATCTGGTGGAACTTCGTCTCCTCGTCGAAGGAGCGGCTCGACCAGGCCAAGGAGGACTGGAAGCAGAAGCGCTTCGACACGGTGCCGGGCGACGAGGAAGAATTCATTCCGCTTCCGGAATGAGGCTTCAGCCGGATGCCTGCGCCTTCTCCTCGAACTGCAGGAAAGCGGTGTAGGCGTCCGCCGCATACATGAGCGAAGGACCTCCACCCATCTGGATCGCGACACCGAGAACCTCGGCGACCTCCTGGCGGGTGGCGCCGAGCTTCACCAGCGCCTCGGCATGATAGCCGAGGCAGCCGTCGCAGCGCGATGCGACGCCCAGAGCCAGGGCGATGAACTCCTTGGTCTTCTTCGAGACGGCGCCGTCCTTCATGGCGGCCTGGGTCAGGGTCGAGAAGCCGGCCATGGTGTCGCCGGCCTCCTTGCGCAACTCGCGCAATCCGGCCGAGAGGTCCCTGGTGATCTCCGGATAGACCTTGGTCATGACTGAGGTTCCTTTTGATATTCCTGTTTTTGCATATAATGGGGCGCGTCGTTTCGGACAACGCCGCGACTGCAGATCACGGCTGCGCCATTCGGCCGCCCTACCCCGGCTGCATTGCGCCGCCATGTCCGGTGGTGTACCCCTCGGAACCCTGCGATCCGCATTGATCCGTCCCGCCACAAGCCGGTGACACGAGTGACTGAACGCCCTGCCACGCCTCTGCTCGACACGATCCGCATCCCCGCCGATCTCCGCAAGCTCACCGAACATCAGATCCGGCAGGTCGCCGCAGAGCTGCGCGCCGAAACCATTTCGGCCGTCTCGGTCACCGGTGGCCATCTGGGTGCCGGCCTCGGCGTCATCGAGCTGACCACGGCGCTGCATTATGTCTTCGACACGCCGCGTGACCGCATCATCTGGGACGTCGGGCACCAGGCCTATCCGCACAAGATCCTCACCGGCCGCCGCGACCGGATCCGCACCCTGCGCCAGGGCGGCGGCCTCTCCGGCTTCACCCGCAGATCCGAGAGCGAGTACGACCCGTTCGGCGCGGCCCATTCCTCCACCTCCATCTCGGCCGGGCTCGGCATGGCGGTGGCGCGCGACCTTTCGGGCGCGAAGAACGCGGTCATCGCCGTGATCGGCGACGGCGCCATGTCGGCGGGCATGGCCTATGAGGCGATGAACAATGCGGGGGCCCGGCAAGAGCGGCTGATCGTCATCCTCAACGACAACGACATGTCCATCGCCCCGCCGGTCGGGGCCATGTCGGCCTATCTCGCCCGTCTCGCCTCGGGCAAGACCTATCTGAGGCTGCGCGATATCGGCAAACAGCTGACCAAGCGGCTCGGTCCGACCATCGACCGGACCGTGACCCGCGCGGTGGAACATGCCCGCGGCTTCGTCACCGGCGGAACGCTGTTCGAAGAGCTCGGCTTCTACTATGTCGGCCCCATCGACGGCCACAATCTCGACCACCTGTTGCCCGTGCTGAAGAACGTCCGGGACGCCGATTTCGGCCCGATCCTCGTCCATGTCGTCACCCAGAAGGGCAAGGGCTATGGCCCCGCCGAGGAGACCGACGACAAGCTGCATGCCGTCGCCAAGTTCGACGTTGTCACGGGCACGCAGGTGAAGGCCAAGGCAAACGCGCCGAGCTACACCAAGGTCTTCGGCGAGAGCCTCGTCAAGGAGGCCGCCAAGGACGACCGGATCGTCGCCATCACCGCGGCGATGCCCTCGGGCACCGGCATCGACATCTTCGAGAAGGTCTATCCCGCCCGCACCTTCGATGTCGGCATCGCCGAGCAGCATGCGGTGACCTTCGCGGCCGGGCTCGCCACGGAGGGCTACAAGCCCTTCTGCGCCATCTATTCGACCTTCCTGCAGCGCGCCTACGACCAGGTCGTGCACGACGTCGCCATCCAGAACCTGCCGGTCCGCTTCCCCATCGACCGCGCCGGGCTGGTCGGTGCCGACGGGGCGACCCATGCGGGCTCCTTCGACGTGGCCTATCTCGGCTGCCTGCCGAACATGACGATCATGGCCGCCGCCGACGAGGCCGAACTCGTCCATATGGTGGCGACCGCCGCCGTCCATGACGCCGGGCCGATCGCCTTCCGCTATCCGCGCGGCGAGGGCGTCGGCGTCGACCTCCCGGTGGAGGGTGTTCCGCTCGCCATCGGCAAGGGCCGCATCGTGCGTGAGGGCTCGCGCATCGCGCTGCTGTCCTTCGGCACCCGCCTCGCCGAATGCCTGAAGGCGGCCGAGGATCTCGGCGCGCTCGGCCTGTCGACGACGGTCGCGGATGCGCGCTTCGCCAAGCCCCTCGACATCGATCTCGTCACCCGGCTCGCCCGCGAGCATGAGGTGTTGATCACGGTGGAGGAAGGCTCCATCGGCGGCTTCGGCTCCTTCGTGCTCCATGCGCTCGCCGATCGCGGCCTCCTCGACGGCGCCTGCCGGGTGCGTGCCATGGTGCTGCCGGACGTCTATCTCGACCACGACAAGCCCGAGGCCATGTATGCGCGCTGCGGGCTCGACGCGCGCGGCATCGTCGCCAAGGTCTTCGAAGCCCTGGGGCGTGAACTCATCCAGGCCGGAACCGGGGCGCTGAGGGCTTGAGCCCGCGCCGGCTGCGGGCCGATCTGCTGCTGGTGGAACGCGGCTTTTTCGACAGCCGCGCCAAGGCGCAGGCGGCGATCGCGGCGGGGCTCGTCAGTGTCGAGGGCCGTCCCGTGCGGAAGGCCTCCGAAGAGATCACGTCGACCGCCATCATCACCGCCCAAGCGCCGCACCCCTGGGTATCGCGCGGCGGGATGAAACTCGCCGCGGCGCTCGCAGCCTTTTCCGTCCGGCCGACGGACCGGACCTGTCTCGACGTCGGCTCGTCCACCGGCGGTTTCAGCCACGTTCTGCTGACCGAGGGCGCTTCCCGGGTCATCGCGGTGGATACGGGGCGCGAGCAGTTCCATGCGAGCCTGCGCGGCGATCCGTGCATCACGCTGATGGAAGCGACCGACATCCGCAAGCTGACTTCCGCCGATCTGCCGGCTGTGCCCGACCTCGCCGTCATCGACGTCAGCTTCATCTCGCTGCGGCTCGTCCTGCCGGCCGTGACGGCGCTGCTCGCGGCGGAAGCGGACCTCATCGCGCTGGTGAAGCCGCAGTTCGAGGTCGGCCGCGGCCATGTCGGCAAGAACGGCATCGTGACGGATGTTTCGGCCCGTGAGGCCGCCGTGGCGGGTGTCCGGGCTGAAGCCGAACGCCTCGGCTGGCGCATCGGCGGCCTCATCGACAGCCCCATCGCCGGCGGCGACGGCAACCGCGAGTTCCTGATGCATGGCATGCGGCCATGAAGGCTGACAAACCCCACCCGCACCCTCCCCTTGTCGCTCCGCGCCAAGGAGAGGGGGACTTCCACGCCGCGCCCGGTTCTTTTCCCTTGGTGCCTGGCGCGACGGGTGTGAAACAGGCAGACGCGGTAGTCCCCCTTTCCTCGCGCAGTGAGGGGAGGGTGCGGGTGGGGCCTTCCCCGTCCGCCTTCCCAACGGATCGGACGATGACATGACCACCCGCCTGACCATCTCCCATGTCGGCCATCGCGGCGACGGCGTCGCCGATGGACGCTTCGTCCCCTTCACCCTGCCGGGCGAGGTGGTGGAGGTGGAGGGCGTCGAGGAACGCGTCGCACCGTCGCGCATCGTCACGGCGAGCCCGGACAGGGTCGTTCCGCCCTGCCCCCATTTCGGCACCTGCGGCGGCTGCGCCCTGCAGCATTGGGCGCGGGCGCCGTATCTTTCCTGGAAACGCGATCTCGTCGTCGCGACCCTCGCCCAACACGGTTTGCATCCCGAGATCGCGCCCCCCATCGACGCCCGGGGCGCGGGACGCCGGCGCGTCACGTTTCACGCCCGGCGCGGCTCGGGAACACGGCTCGATGTCGGCTTCGCCGCCGCCCGCAGCCACGCCATCGTCGCCATCGAGGCCTGCCCGCTCCTCGCCTCTTCACTGGACAAGGCTCTTCCCGCGGCGCGGCTCGTGGCGCGCGCGCTGGAGGGCGTCGGCAAGCCGATCGACCTGCAGGTCACCGCGACGCTGCAGGGACTCGACATGGATATGCGAGGCCCCGGAAAGCTCGGCGAGAAGGATCGGCTGCGCCTGATCGAAGCGGCCAATGCCGTCCCCCTCGCCCGCCTCACCAATCACGGTGACCTCGTGATGCAGCGCGAGCCGCCGAGCATCATGATCGACGGCCACCGGGTGCCGCTGCCGCCCGCCGCTTTCCTGCAGGCGACGGAAGCCGGGGAAGAGGAGCTGGTTCAGCTGGTGCTAGCGGGGGTCGGCAAGGCGAAATCCGTGGCCGATCTCTTCTGCGGCGTCGGTCCCTTCGCCCTCAGACTGGCGCGGCAGGCCAAGGTGCGGGCGGTGGATGCCGACGCGGGTGCCATCACCGCCCTCGCCCAGGCCGTGCGCATGGCCTCAGGGCTGAAGCCGATCCAGGCCGAGACGCGCGACCTGTTCCGCCGGCCGCTGATGGCCTCCGACCTCAAGGGTCTCGACGCGGTCGTCTTCGACCCGCCGCGGGCCGGCGCGGAGACGCAGGCCGCCATCCTCGCCAAGGCCGATATCGGCCGGATCGTCGCGGTCTCGTGCAATGTGGCGAGCTTCGCGCGCGACGCCTGCCTCCTCGCCGCAGGCGGCTGGAAACTCGGGACGGTGACCCCGGTCGACCAGTTCACCTGGTCGGCGCATGTGGAACTGGTGGCGACGTTCCAGCGCTAAGCGTCAGCCGCGCGGCGCGGCGGCCCGGGCGAGACGGTCGCGGATCGCCTCGCCGAGCCCTTCCGCCGGGATCGGCATGACGGCGATGCGCCGGGTGCCCGACGCGTCGAGCTTGCGCAGGTGGCGGAAAAGGTTGGCGGCGGCCTCGGCGAGATCGCCCGTCGGCGACAGGTTGAGGACATCAGCCGCGACGGCCGGGGCCTCGGGCCCGAAGGCAAGCAGCGCCTCCCCGGGCTCGATGCCGGTGGCGTCGAGCCGGATGGCCGCCTTGGGGGCATAGTGGGAGGCCAGCATGCCCGGCGCGATGGTCGCCTCCCCCGCGGCGGATGCGAGAGGCCGACCAATCACCGCCTCCACCGCGTCGCGCGGCACGCCGCCGGGCCGCAGCAGGACCGGCGGGCCGTCGAGGCAGGCAATGATCGTCGATTCGACGCCGACATCGGTCGCGCCGCCATCCACCACGGCGTCGATCCGGCCGTCGAGATCGGCGAGCACATGGGCGGCGGTGGTCGGACTGACATGGCCTGAAAGATTGGCCGAGGGCGCAGCGACGGGCCTGCCACAGGCGGCAAGCAGCGCCATCGCCACCGGGTGGCTCGGCACGCGCAGGCCGAGCGTGTCCAGGCCGGCGCGGGCGAGATCCGCGATCGCCTCGCCCGGCGCGACCGGCACGACCAGGGTCAGCGGACCTGGCCAGAAGGCGCGGGCGAGCGCCAGCGCGTCGGCGTTGAACTGGCCAAGGGCGAGCGCCGCCTCGGTCGTCGCCACATGGGCGATGAGGGGGTTGAAGCTCGGCCGCCCCTTGGCCTCGTAGATGGCGGCGACCGCGCGGCCGTCGGTGGCGTCGGCCCCGAGGCCGTAGACGGTTTCGGTCGGGAAGGCGACGAGCCGCCCGGCACGCAGGAGGCGGCCGGCTTCGGCGAGGCCGGCGGCGTCGGGCGCGAGGCGGAGGGTGGAGCGGGGTGGCATGGGCGGCGCTTAGCACGGCGGCCGCGGAAACTCATCTCCCCCGATCCCGCCGCCGGCAACGGCTCCCTCATTCAGGGCGATCGGGGACGCACCCTCCGGACTGTCTGCGAGGCGCCGATCAATCATGCGTTTGGCGTCCTTGTCGCTGGGCCATGTCAGACCTAGAACCAAAGTCGTACGGAGATTGCCCATGACCTATCGCGCGCCCGTGACCGACATGCTCGCCACGCTGAAGCACGTGGTCGGCCTCGAACAAGCCCTGGCGGGCGGCCTCTACGGGGATCTCACCGTCGCCGACATCGCGGCCATCCTCGAGGAGGCCGGAAAATTCGCCACCGAGCGCATCGCCCCGCTGAACAAGCTCGGCGACCGCCACGGGACCCCGTTCAAGGACGGCGTCGTGACCATGCCGCCCGGCTGGAAGGAGGTCTATACCGACTGGGCCGCCGCCGGCTGGAACGGGCTGATGGCCGCCGATGCCTATGGCGGGCAGGGTCTGCCCTGCGTCATCAACTCGGCCTGTATCGAGATGTGGAACGCCGCGTCCGGCGCCTTCGGACTCGGCCCGCTGCTCACCCAGGGCGCCATCGAGGCGATCACGGCCCATGCGTCCGACGCGCTGAAGGCGAAATACCTGCCGAAGATGGTGTCGGGCGAATGGACCGGCACGATGAACCTGACCGAGCCCTCGGCCGGCTCCGACCTGTCGGGCCTCAGGACCCGCGCCGCGCGCGCCGCTGACGGCACCTACCGCATCACCGGCTCGAAGATCTACATCACCTATGGCGAGCACGACCTGACCGAGAACATCATCCACCTCGTGCTGGCCCGCCTTCCCGACGCGCCGCCCGGCACCAAGGGCATCTCGCTGTTCCTCGTGCCGAAAATCCTCGTCAACGACGACGGCACGCTCGGGGCGCGCAACGACGTGCGCTGCCATTCCATCGAGCACAAGCTCGGCGTCCACGGCTCGCCGACCTGCACCATGGTCTATGGCGATGCGGGCGGCGCCATCGGCTGGCTGGTGGGCGAGGAGAACCGCGGCCTGATGGCGATGTTCACGATGATGAACAATGCCCGCCTCGCCGTCGCCCTGCAGGGCGTCTCCATCGCCGAGCGCGCGACGCAGCAGGCGGTCGCCTATGCAATGGAGCGCCGTCAGGGCAAGGCGCCGGGGTCGAAGGGCGAGGGCATCAGCGCGATCATCGAACACCCGGACGTCAAGCGCATGCTGGCGACCATGCGCGCCTCGACGCGGGCGGCAAGGGCCATCTGCTACATGCTGGCGTCGGAGATCGACCGCGCCCATCTCGGCAAGAGCGAGGAGGAACGCAAGGCGGGGAACGCCCGCGCCTCGCTGCTCACCCCGATCGCCAAGGCCTATGCCACCGACATCGGCAACGAGGTCGCCTCGCTCGGCGTGCAGGTGCATGGCGGCATGGGCTTCGTCGAGGAGACGGGCGCCGCCCAGCACATGCGCGATGCCCGCATCTACGCCATCTACGAGGGCACCAACGGCATCCAGGCGATCGACCTCGTCACCCGCAAGATCGGCATCGACGGCGGCGGGCTCGTGGCGGCCGAGATCGCCCGCATGCGCCGTGTCATCGCCGAGGTGAAGGGCTCCAACGCCACCGGTTTCGGCCAGACTGCGGCGCGGCTCGGTGCAGCGGTCGATGCACTGGAGACTTCGACGCAGCACCTGCTGGCGGCGCTGGCCTCCGACCCCGCCGATGCGCAGGCGGGCGCGACCCCCTATGCGCGGCTGTTCGGCCTGGCGCTGGGCGGCACGTCGCTCGCCGAGAAGGCCCTGCGGTTGCGCGGCAACGGCGCCTCGGATACCGAACGCGCCGAGGCCCTGGGCCTCGCCCGCTTCTTCGCCGAGAATCTCGCCACGGCGGCGCCCGGGCTCGGCGCATCCATCGTCACCGGCGGCCATTCGGTCACCGATCTCGACATTCCGCTCGCGAGCTGAGGACCACGCCATGGACGGCATCACCCCGCAGGCCGACACCGACCATGTGACGATCACCCGTCACGACACGGGCGTGGTGCTGGTGCGCATGAACCGGTTCGACAAGAAAAACGCACTGACCGGCGCCATGTACGACACGATGCGGGGCGTCATCGAGAATGCGGCGGCCGAGGGCACGCGCGCCGTCGTCTTCGCCGGCGGCCCCGGCGTCTTCACCTCCGGCAACGACATCGCCGACTTCATGCAGCGCTCGGCGGGAGGGGCTTCCGCCGGATCGCCGGCGGGGGATTTCATCAAGGCGCTGGCCACCGTCGAAGTGCCGATGATCGCCGCGGTGGACGGTCTCGCCATCGGCATCGGCACCACCATGGTGCTGCACATGGACCTTGCCTATGCCAGCCCGGCAGCGATGTTCCGCATGCCTTTCGTCGATCTCGGCCTCGTGCCGGAAGCGGCCTCCTCACTGCTGCTGCCGCGCCTCGCGGGCCTCAAGAAGGCAACCGAATATCTCATGCTGGCCGAGCCCTTCGGGGCGCACGAGGCCGAGGCCATGGGCCTCGTCAATGCCGTGGTGCCGTCGGCGGAGATCGAGGCGAAGGCCCTCGCGGTTGCGACGAAGCTGGCCTCCAAGCCGCCGATCGCCCTCGCCCATACGCGCCGTCTCATGCGCAAGGGGGCGGACGAGGTGCGCGCCAGGATGGACGAGGAAGGCGCGCTGTTCGCCGAACTCCTCAAGGGCGACGAGGCCAGGCAGGCCTTCACGGCCTTCATGACGCGGAAGTAGGGGCGACGTGGATCGCCCACATCATTCTGCCGGAAAGACCTAAAGAGCCCCACCCGCACCCTCCCCTCGCTCACGCGAGGAGAGGGGACTATGACGTCGCGCCTCATGTCGGCCGTCGAGCCTGGCTCAACCCGTCAAGGTGAAACGGGAGGCCGAAGTCCCCTCTCCTCGCGTGAGCGAGGGGAGGGTACGGGTGCGGGTGCGGGTGCGGGTGGGGAATGCCCTTGCAGGCCGCAGGCCCGCAAGAGCGGCGCGCTGCCAGCCGCCTAACCGTCCAGCATCTCGGTCGAGACGATCTCGATGCCGAAGCCGCCGAGCCCGACGTAGTGGCGGGTCTTGGAGGCCAGCAGCCGGATGCGGTTGGCGCCGAGATCCCGGAGGATCTGGGCGCCGAGGCCGATCTCGCGCCACTGGTCGTCACGCATCTTCGCCGAGCCGTGGCTCTCGTGGATGTCGGTAGCGGGGGCGGTCGCCGCCAGCGACTGGGCAGGAACGCCGGCCGTGCCGTCGCGCAGATAGACCAGCACCCCGCCCTTCTGCGCCAGAATCTTCATCGCCGCATCGCAGGAGCGGTTCTTGCCGAAGACGTCGCGCAGCACCGTCTCGCGGTGGAGGCGGACGAGCGTCGCGCCGGCCTCGTCGACCTCGCCGAAGACGACGGCGAGATGCTCGACCCGGTCATAGGGCGTGCGGTAGGCGATGCCCCGGGCGGGCCCGTAGGGCGTCTCGATCGGGAATTCGCCGGCGCGCTCCACCAGCTTGTCGCGGGCCTGGCGGTACTTGATCAGATCGGCGACCGAGACCATCAGAAGACCGTGCTTCTCGGCGAAGGCGGTCACCTGCGGCCCGCGGGTGACCGTGCCGTCGTCATTGACGAGTTCGCAGATGACGCCGATCGGCGGCAACCCGGCGAGCTTGCAGAGATCCACCGCCGCTTCGGTATGGCCGGAGCGCATGAGCACGCCGCCCTCCCTGGCGATGAGCGGGAAGATGTGGCCCGGGCGGACGAAATCGACGGCCCCGACATTGGGATTGGCCAGCGCCCGGACCGTGGCCGTGCGGTCGTCGGCGGAAATGCCGGTCGTCGTGCCGTGGCGATAGTCGACGGAGACGGTGAAGGCCGTGCCGTGGGGTGAATCGTTGGACGAGACCATGGGATCGAGACGCAGGCGCTGCGCCTCCTGCAGGGTCAGCGGCGTGCAGACGATGCCGGACGTGTGGCGGACGATGAAGGCCATCTGCTCCGGCGTGCAGAGGGATGCCGCGACGATCAGGTCGCCCTCGTTCTCGCGGTCGTCGTCGTCGGTGACCACAACCATCTGCCCCTTGGCGAAGGCGTCGAGAGCGGCCTTCACGCGTTCAGCGGCTTGCAGCATGGATCTCTCCTCATCACGCGGCCCGGCAAGGCCGATAAAGTCATTTGGGGTCACGGCACCCGCTGTGAGTTCAGCGATGCGCTGCGCGGTATCGCGCGACATCCACGGCGCATCGCCATTGCACAGTGCCGTGACGGTGGCCGGCGAAACACCGAGCTGGCGGGCGAAGGCCAGCCTGGTCATGCCGGCACGTGCGAGCCAGATGTCGAGCTTCATGGGCGGAAGATGGACATCGAGGCCAATTCAGTCAAACTGAATTTTTGCCGATGCTGGCCTGCGTTTTGGCCAGACTGAACGAATCACAGTAAGGCGTGCGTCCTTCAAGGCTCGCGTCCCGCCCTAGCCGTTCTGCCCGCGGTTCCGCAGATAGTGGTCGGCGATGACGCAGGCGACCATGGCCTCGCCGACCGGCACGGCGCGGATGCCGACGCAGGGGTCGTGGCGGCCCTTGGTGAGGATGTCGGTCTCACCGCCCTTGTTGTCGATGGTCAGGCGCGGCGTGAGGATCGACGAGGTCGGCTTGACGGCGAAGCGGGCGACGACGGCCTGCCCGGTCGAAATGCCGCCGAGGATGCCGCCGGCATGGTTGGAGAGGAACAGCGGCTTGCCGTCATTGCCCATACGGATCTCGTCGGCATTCTCCTCGCCGGTCAGCGCCGCGGAGGCGAAGCCCGAGCCGATTTCGACGCCCTTCACCGCGTTGATGCCCATGAGGGCGCTGGCGATCTCGGCGTCGAGTTTGCCGTAGATCGGCGCGCCGAGGCCGGCGGGCACGCCCTCGGCGACCACTTCCAGCACCGCGCCGATGGAGGAGCCGGACTTGCGGATGCCGTCGAGATAGGTCTCGTAGAAGGCGGCCTTGTCGGCGTCCGGGCAGAAGAAGGGGTTGGCGCCAACCACGTCCCAGTCCCACTTGTCGCGGTCGATGGCATGCGGGCCCATCTGCACGAGGGCGCCGCGCACCACCAGCCCAGGCACGACCTTGCGGGCGATGGCGCCGGCGGCGACGCGGGCCGCCGTCTCGCGCGCGGAGGAGCGCCCGCCGCCGCGATAGTCGCGGATGCCATATTTCGCCTCATAGGTGAAGTCGGCATGACCGGGGCGGAACTTGTCCTTGATGTCGGAATAGTCCTTCGAGCGCTGGTCGGTGTTCTCGATCAGCAGCGCGATGGGCGTGCCGGTCGTCACCTGGACGCCGTCGTCGCCGATCATCACGCCGGAGAGGATCTTCACCGCGTCCGCCTCGCGGCGCTGGGTGGTGAAACGCGAGGTTCCGGGCCGGCGGCGGTCGAGGTCGGCCTGGATGTCCTCTGATGTCAGCGGTATCAGCGGCGGGCAGCCGTCCACCACGCAGCCGAGCGCCACGCCGTGGCTCTCGCCGAAGGTGGTGACACGGAACAGGTGGCCGAAGGTGTTGTGCGACATGGGCTGCGGATTACAGCGGCGCGCGGCGCTCGGCAAGCCGCCCGCGGCTCAGGTCGGCGCGAGCACTCCGCCAACGCGCAGCGGCGTCACTGCAGTCGCGAGCCCGTTCGCGCCGAGGTCGACGACGATGCCGGAGAGTGTGGCGACACCGCCCGCCGGCTCGAACTTGCCGCCCGGCGTCTTCTCGCGCATGCGGCGCAGCGGCTCGGCCCTGTCCATGCCGATGACACCGTCATAGTCGCCGCACATGCCGACATCGGTCTGGAAGGCGGTGCCGCCGGAGAGCACGCGGTGGTCGGCGGTCGGCACGTGGGTATGGGTGCCCACGACGAGCGAGACGCGGCCGTCGAGGATGTGCCCCATGACCTGCTTCTCGCTGGTCGCCTCGGCATGGATGTCGACGACGATGGCGTCCGCAACGCGGCCGAGCGGGGCGGCCTCCACCTCGCGTTCGACGGCGGCGAAAGGATCGTCCATGGCGTCCATGAAGACGCGGCCCATGACGTTGACGACGAGGACCTGCGCGCCGTTCTTGGCCTCGATCAGGGCAGCGCCGCGGCCGGGCGTGCCGGTGGGATAGTTCACCGGGCGGACGAGGCGGGGCGCGCGGTCGATAAAGACCAGGGCCTCGCGCTGGTCCCAGGAATGGTTACCGAGGGTGACGCAATCGGCGCCGGCATCCAGCAGCTCCTCATAGATCGCCTCGGTGATGCCAAAGCCGTGGGCGGCGTTCTCGCCGTTGATCACCACGCAGTCGAGCTTCAGCTCCGCGATCAGGCCGGGCAGCTTTTCGGTGACGGCGGTGCGGCCGGCCTTGCCGACCACGTCGCCGAGGAAGAGGAGGCGCATCAGAAGGTCCTGAAACCGGTATCGGTGAGCACGAAATCCAGCCTGCGGTCATGGGGCTCGTGGGGCACGGCGTCAACCTCCTGGCAGGCGAAGGCGATGCCGATGGCGATGCGCGGCACCAGCGCGTCGAGGCGGGCGAGCGCCATGTCGTAGTGGCCCTTGCCGTAGCCGATACGATGGCCGGCGCGGTCAAAGGCGGCGAGCGGGGTCAGGAGGATGTCGGGCTGCACCTCGGCCGCCTCGGGTCCCGGGCCATAGGTGCCGAAGCCCATGGGCACGAGTTCGGCGCCGCGAACGAGTTCGCGGAAGATCATCGGGCCCTTGCGGTCGGGGAAGGCCGGCAGCGCGAGGCGCGCACCGGCCCGGCGCAGGCGGTCCATCAGCGGGCGGATGTCGATCTCGGACTGGATGGGGAGAAAGCCGGAGACGGTCTTGCCGGCGACGGGAATGGTGTCGAGGGGAAAGGTGTCGGCCAGCGTCAGCGCCGCCTCGATGCGGCTGGCGGGATCGAGGGCGTCGCGGCGGGCGAGCGCGGCGGCGCGCAGGGCGGCCTTGGTGGGCTGGGTCATGGGGGAGGATTTAGCCGAGGGCGGCGGAGGTGTCATCCGGGCCGGGAAACAGACGGCGGAAGGCCCCACCCGCACCCTCCCCGCTCCGCGGAGAGGGGGACTAAGGCGTCGCGCCCTTGTTCCCGCCATGGAGCCAGGCCCAGCCGGTGCCCGGGACGGTCGAGCCTGGTCTTCCATCGCCGACGATGCGGGAGGTCGAAGTCACCCTCTCCGCGCAGCGGGGAGGGTGCGGGTGGGGCCAGAGAGGAAACGAACGATGGTGAGTGAGACCGCGTAGCGGGACAATGCGCCGCGCTTTCCGTCATGCCCGGGCTTGTCCCGGGCATCCACGACTTGACCACCACCCTTCGAGGAATTCGTGGATGCCCGGGACAAGCTCGGGCATGACGGGCGTAGTTTCCTGTGTCCGGGCGAAATGGTTCGCCGTCAGACCTGCCGCTCAGCACCCGCCGGAGAAAAGAAAGTGGAGCCACTCTGCCGTTGGACAAGCGATCCCGGGAACCTACCTAAGTAGGTGGGCGCCGTGTACCCAAGACCAGGGTCGAGGACAGGGACAGCTCCCGTGAGATCGATAAGGCCCCGGGGAATTTGTGCCCTGACGCGCGTCGCAGCTCCGTCATGACAGATAGGTCGTAAAGCCCGCCGGCGGAAGACCCGTCGGACCACTCGCGACGAATTCACCGCCGTCATCCGCTCGAACCCGTTGACGCTCGCACCCGCGCGGTCCCAATAGGCGTCCCCGATCCGAACAGTGCCGCCGGAACACGCCCGCCATGCCGCTGCCGAAGCCCGTCACCGCCCTCGCCCCGCCGATGCCGGCGCCGCTGATCGAACGGTTCGCGACCATCGTCGGCCCCCGCTATGCCATCACCGATCCCGGCGACCAGGCGCCCTATCTGCGCGACGACCGCAGCCTCTATCACGGGCGCACCTCGCTGGTGGTGCGGCCGGGCTCGACGGAGGAGGTCGCCGCGGTCATGGCGCTCGCCCATGAGACCGGCACGCCGGTGGTGCCGCAGGGCGGCGCGACGGGGCTCGTCGGCGGCCATGTGCCCCATGAGACCGGCGCCGAGATCGTGCTGTCGCTCAACCGCATGACGGCCGTGCGGGACGTCGATCCCGCCGGCAATACGATGACCGTCGATGCCGGCGTGACGCTGCAGCAGGCGCAGGACGCAGCCAGCGAGGTCGGCCGGCTGTTCCCGCTGAACATCGGCTCCAAGGGCTCCTGCACCATCGGCGGCAACCTCTCGACCAATGCCGGCGGCACCCAGGCGGTAGCCTATGGCATGGCGCGCGACCTCGTCCTCGGGCTTGAGGTGGTGCTGGCCGACGGCCGCATCTGGCACGGCCTGAGGACGCTGAAGAAGGACAATACGGGCTACGACCTGAAGCACCTGTTCATGGGCGCCGAAGGCACGCTCGGCATCATCACGGCGGCAGTGCTGAAGCTCTATCCGGCGCCGCGCGCCATCGAGGCGGCCTGGGTGGCGGTGCCCTCGCCGGAAGCGGGCCTCGCCCTGCTCAACGCCGCGCAGGAGCGCGCCGGGCCCTCCGTCACCGGCTTCGAACTGATGCCGCGCAACCTGTTCGAGTTCGTGCTCCGGCACCTTTCCGGCGCGCGTGATCCGCTGGCGGACGCCTCGCCCTGGTACTGCCTGATGGAGCTCTCCACCGCCTCCGCGGCGGGCCTGCGCGAGACGCTGGAGGAGATTCTCGCCGCCGGCTTCGAGGAGGGCATCGTCACCGACGCGGCCCTCGCCGACACGATCGACCAGCGCAACGCTTTCTGGCGCCTGCGCGAGGGCATGAGCGAGGTGCAGAAGCTCGAAGGCGGCTCGATCAAGCACGATGTCTCGGTGCCGGTCGCGGCCGTCCCCGACTTCATCGCGGCAGCGGTCGCCGCCTGCCTCGCCTATATGCCGGACTGCCGTCCAGTGCCCTTCGGCCATCTCGGCGACGGCAATATCCACTTCAACATCAGCCAGCCCGTCGGTATGGACAAGGCCGCTTTCCTCGAGCACTGGGACGCGGTCCAGACCATCGTCCACGATATCGTCGGCACGTTCGGCGGCTCGATCTCCGCCGAGCACGGGATCGGTCGCATGAAGCGCGACCTGCTGCCGGCAGTGAAGGACCCGGTCGCCATGGACATCATGCGACAGATGAAGGCCGTGCTCGACCCCAAGGGCATCCTCAACCCCGGCAAGGTCCTCTAGGACCCCTGCCGGGGCGTCAGAGGGCCCGCGTCAGGCGGCAACCTGGCCGAGGAAGTCCTCGACGGCCGCGCCGAGCCCTGCGGCCGCATCCTCGACCTTGGCGGTGGTCTCGCCCATGGTCTCCGACGAGGCGGCGCTGGCGCTGGCCTGGGTCGCGATGTCGCTGACGGCCGTCTCGATCCGATCGGTGAGATCGCGCATCTCACCGATGCTGCGGTTGATCTCCTGCACCGCCGCCGACTGCTCCTCGATGCCGGAGGCGAGCGCCGCGGCATTGTGGTCGATCAGCCCCATGCGGTTGGAAATCCCCTCGATCGCGCCGACAGCCCCCTTGGTCAGATGCTGCACGGCGGAGATCTGCTGGGCGATCTCCCCCGTGGCCTTCGAGGTCTGGACGGCAAGCGACTTCACCTCGGAAGCGACCACCGCGAAGCCCTTGCCGGCATCGCCCGCACGCGCCGCCTCGATGGTGGCGTTGAGGGCGAGAAGGTTGGTCTGCTCGGCGATCGACTGGATGAGGGCGACGACCGCGCCGATCTTCTCGGCGGCGGCCGACAGTTCGGAAATGCTGTCATTGGCCTGGGTCGCCTCGCCGGCCAGTTCGCGCACGACGGTCGCGGTCTCGCCGACCTTCTGGGCCAGTTCACCGACGGATGCGCTGAGCTGGTCGCTGGCGGCGGCCACCGCACCGATATTGGTGACGGCGGCCTGGGAGGAATGGGCCGCGCGACCGGTGATCTCGACGGTGCCGTGGGCCGCCTTCCGGACGGTCCCGGAGGCATCGCCGAGCGCCGTCATGCCGTTGCGCATGCCCGCGAGAATGCCGGCGACGCGTCCCTTGAATTCGCCGATGGCGGCTTCGAGACGAGCCTGCCGGTCGGTCTGGGCTGTCGCCAGCGAGCGCTCGCTGGAGGCGGCCGCCTCCATGCGCTCGGTGGCAAGGTTCGCTTCCGACACGGCGGCGTCTGACGCGGCGAGCGCGGCAGCGAGACGGTTGCAGAGCCAGGCGAGCGCCACGGCCTGTGCGACCAGGATGACGGCATGGATGACGACGCGCCCGAAGTCGCCGCCCTCAGGGAACACCGCCATCGGATAGATCATGTTGAGGCCGAGATGGTGGACGGCGACGACCGCCGTATAGGCGGCGACTGACCGCCAGCAGCACCACAGGGCGACGATGGCGAGGCCGGCGAAAAAAGCCATGTGCATGTCGATCTGATAGATCGACCGTTCGAGCGCGAAGGTCAGCATGGCGATCAGCGCCGCGGCGGAGACGGACGAGCCGATGCGTGCCGTCGCATCCGTCCGGCCCTTGCCGATAGCGAGGAGGCCGAGCGCCGCGACGATGACGGTGCCGGCGAGGGTGAGGACCATGGCGCCGGAGCCACGCATCAGGGCGATGCCGATGACCAGCACGGCGACGGCGGCGAGAATGCCCTGCATCGCGACGGCGACCGATCCGCGAAGACGGTCGAGGGTGGAGGTGGGGGAGAGGAGGCTCATGAGGTGGCGTCCCTTCTCAAAGTGAGACGAAAAGTGAAAGACAGGCTGCGGCCATGGTGGCGTCGATGACGAGAAGCGCACCGGCGCCATAGAGCCGCGTCACGAAGTCGGGATGGGTCGAAGAGGCGATGACGATGCGGTTGCTGCGGCTGGCGGAGCGCAACTCCCCATCCGAGCGCGCGGCGATGGCGGCGGCTCCGCCGGCATCGGTCGACCAGGCGAAGACGGCCACCGGCTGGCCGGCACGCGGCGCCGCAGCGGCGACGATGGGAATCGCGAGGCAGGTCAGAACAGTGAGAGGGAGCAGCAGGCGCGTGCTCAATGCCGGACGCGGAGACATGCAGGATCCGTGGCAGCCCCGGGCCGGACGGGATAGTCCGGCGCGAATTTCGCTAAATTGCGCGAAGTTTGTTGTTATTTGTTTAAGTATGTGGAACCGCCGCTGGCGGCAGTTCGCCGGTCCCCGAACGAGGGTGATCAGTCGAACAGGCTGCCCTGCCTGTTCTGCGGCTCAGCGGCAGAGCGGCGGCGTGATGGCGCCCCTGCGGGAGCGGTCGTCGGCGCGCCGGTAGGCTCCTGCAGTTCCGGCCCGTCATTGGCGACACGGTTGACCGCCGGCGAGACCGGCACGAGCTCGAGCTCGTTCTGCACAGCGGGCTCGAGCAGGGCGGCGGCGCGGTCCGCCCCGGTGGCCGGGTCGAGCCATTCGTTCCAGTTGGCGGGATCGAGGATCACCGGCGTGCGGTGATGGATCGTCGCGAGCGGCGGCAGTGCGGGCGACGTCAGCATCGCCACGGTGTCGATCTCGGAGCCGTCGGGCGAGATCCAGGTCTCCCAGAGCGCGGGAAAGGCGAAGAGCCCGCCGTCGGGGCGGCGGGCCATGTAGGGCGTCTTCACCTTGCCGACCGTGTGCCATTCGTAGAAGGCGTCCGCCGGCATCAGCGCCCGGCGCCGTACGAAGGCGGCGCGAAACGAGGGTTTCTCGCGGGCTGTCTCGCTGCGCACGTTGATGACCAGGGGAAAGTCTTTCGGGTCCTTCACCCAGCCAGGGATGAAGCCCCAGCGCATCAGCACGAAACGCCGACGGCCCTGGTCGATGGTGACGACCGGCACGGGCTGGGTCGGAGCGATGTTGTAGCGCGGCGGAAAATTCGGCCGCTCCTCATAACCGAAGGCGGCCTGCATCACTTCGGGAATGGTCTTGATCGCATACCGGCCGCACATTCAAACCTCACCTGCCCTTGCGTCCTGGAAACTCATGGTCACGACTTAAGGCTTCTTTCACTGCAGTCGTGGCTGAGTGACATGTAAAGTTGGGGGCGACCACATTCCATGCTCGACGTCGTTCGTCAGGACTCCACGACTGCGCTGACGCCGGAGCGCCTGCGTGCGGCCAATATTCATCCCGACACGCGGCTGGCCACCGACTACCTCAACCATTTCAACGAAGTCATCATGCTTCTGGAACTGGTGCCGACCATGCCCGACTGCGTGGACGACGTCCTCGCCTGGCAGCCGGCCTCCTACCAGCAGCATTTCATCCGCTCCCACTATCGCGACAAGGACCTGGTGCTCCAGGCCTTCGCCGAAGCCCCCGTCGGCTCGCGCCGCCGCTTTCTCGCCCTGGTGGCTGAGATGGACACGGTGATGCTCGACACGATCGCCCAACTGAGTTCCCATGCCGGAACCCCGATGGCCGGCTATATCGCCGAGGAGGCCTCGGACCGGCTGAAGCACCTCGCCGCCCGCACGTCCGGCGTCATGAACGCGGTGATCGAGGACGACGAAGGCGACGGCGCCTCAGCGCAGGACGCCATCGACGCCCTAATGACACGGTGAACACCGCGGCCGCAGACCCGATGGCGGACCGGTTCTATCCCGCCCGCCCCATCCTCGCCGTGTCGACGGCCGTCATCCGCGACGGGCGCGTTCTGGTCGCCCAGCGCGCCAACGCCCCCGGCGCCGGTCTGTTCAGCCTGCCGGGGGGGCTCGTCGAGATCGGCGAGACGCTCGCCGAGGCGGCGGCCCGCGAACTGATGGAGGAGGTCGCCGTCGCCGCGGCGCCCATCGGCCTGTGCAGCGCGCGCGACATCATCATCCGTGACGGCGACGGCCGGGTGGAGCGCCATTTCGTCGTGCTCTCCTTCGCCGCCCGCTGGATCAGCGGCGCGGGCATGGTCTCCGCGGAAGCCGCCGACATCAGGTGGATCAGGCCGGACGAGGCGGCGGGCCTGCCGACCACCGAGGGGCTCGCGAAGGTCCTCGCAGCCGCCGTCGCCCTCGCCGAGCCCTGAGCGCGTCAACCACCCGCGCAGCTTTCCGTTGCGGAGGCCCGCCACCTCGCTCATATCTCGGCCATGATGAAGCTCGTCCAGGCTTTGGCGCTGCTTGTGGCGCTGGTTCCGGTCGGTCCCGTGGCTGCGCAGGCGCCGCGGGCGGCGACACCCGTGGCCGTGCCGCTGCCACCGGCCGCGCTCAGGGCTCCCTACGAGCCGCAACTCCTCCGCCTGTCGGAAATCATCGGCGCGCTGCATTACCTGCGCACCCTCTGCGAGGGGCCGGAAGGCGGAGCCTGGCGACGCGAGATGCAGGCCCTGCTAGATGCCGAGGCTGCCGGCGGGGAGCGGCGGGAACGGCTCGTGCAGGCCTTCAACCGCGGTTATGGCGGCTTCGAGCAGACCCATCGCAGTTGCGCGCCGGCGGCCCGGCAAGCGACACGGCGCTATGTCGCCGAGGCGCGGAGGCTCGTCGCCGAGATCACCAGCCGCTACGGCAACTGACGGTTTGTGGCGTTCGGGGAACGTCTCCATTTTCTTCGACGCTGTTAACCTTCCGGTCAGAAACGGGTGTCTTGGCGAAAGGACCGTGCTACGGTCTCGCCCTAGGACAGGGCCGATCAACGGTCCCGCAGTGGGCGTGACGATGCATTTTTCCCCAGAGACGACCGCCCGGTCGGCCGAGGCCGAAGACCAGCGCCATGCGGCCATGGGCTACGTCTCCGAAGCTTTCGCCGAGGCCCGCCTCGACGGGCTGGACGTCGACTGCATCGCGCAGGCCGCAATCTTCGCCTCGTTCGTGGAAATGGTCGCGACCTATGGCGAGGAGGCGACCGCCACCTTCGCCCAGCGGCTGGCCGAGCGCGTCAGGGGCGGTGAGTTCACCGTCGACCGCTCCACCCATTGATTCGGACCGCCACCCCCGGGGGCGCATCGTGGACCCGCGCAAGCTGGCCTTTCTCGCAGGACTGATCACCACGGCAGTGCTCGGCGTCTCCGTCGCGCAGATCATGCCGCGGGAGGCGCCGCGTCCGGCCGAGCCGGCCGTCGGCGCCGGTTCCCCTCTGCGCCCGGCAATCCGGGACGTGACGCCGCTCGCGACTGAGACCCTTCCTCCGGCAGCACGCCCCCTCGCGCAGAACGCGCCCGCCCCGGCTCCCGCGGCGGCTCCTGTCACGATGCCTCCTGTCACGATGCCTCCTGTCACGACGCCGCCTGTCACGACGCCTCCTGTCACGACGCCGGTCCCGGCACCCGGCCCGCGGCGATCGGTACGGGCACCGGTCTCGGTCGAGATCCTCCCCGACAACGAGGACCTGCGCGAACGCGTCGGCTCGATGCGCGAGAGGCTGATCCTGGCCGCCCGCTCCGGTGACATCGCCCGTCTCGGCGTCGTGTTCCAGATGAACGAGACCATGCCGGTCTTCACCCGCGGAGCGGAACGCGACCCCGTGGCCTTCTGGAAGACCGCCTCAGGCGACGGCGAGGGGCGCGAGATCCTCGCCGTCCTGCTCAACATCCTCGACCTGCCAGCAGCCCTCATCAACAAGGGCACGCCGCAGGAGATGTATGTCTGGCCCTATCTCGCCCATCTGCCGCTGACCGACCTCAGCCCCCGCCAGTCCGTCGATCTCTATCGGCTGATGACCGCACAGGACGTGCGGGACACGCGCACGCTCGGCGCCTGGGTATTCTGGCGGCTGGGAATCGGCCCTGACGGCACGGTCCATTTCTTCCTGGCGGGCGAATAGGACCGCGTTAATCATGACGTGACGCAGAGGCATGAGCGTCGCCGGCTAGAAGCTTGCCTTATGTGCTCGTTAAGGCTGCAGCCCTTACTCCCGAAAGCGACACGGTCGCAGGCGGCGACCTCAGCGGAAGCGCCGAGCATGCCGGACAGCAAGACCGTCACGATCGCAATCGACGAACTGGTGGCCCGGCGATCGAGCGCCGGGCTGACCGACAAGGTCTCCCGGCTCATCGACCAGTTCGCCGAGAATGCCGAGGTCTATACCAGCGAACAGGCGGATACGGTCGACCAAGTCATCGCCCGCCTCATCGCCGACGTGACACCCGAGGGGCGGATGGCCATCGCCGAACGGGTGGCGGGTGACCCCAAGGCGCCGCCGCGCGTCGTGGAGCAACTGGCCGAGGACGACTGGATCGACGTCGCGGCACCGGTGCTCGCACGTTCGCCGCGTCTTTCGGAGGAAACCCTCCTGAGGGTAATCGACAGCAAGGGCCAGTCGCATCTTCTCGCCATCAGCCGCCGCCGGGCTATCCCTCCTGCCGTCGCCGACACGCTGGCGCTGCGCGGCAACCGGGCCGTGGTCCGCGCGCTGGCCCGCAATGCCGGGGCGCAATTGTCCAATGAGACGCGCTCCCTCCTCGACCAGCGTCAACGCGCCAGGTTCGAGGAACTGCGCAAGACCCCCCGCAAGGCCGTCGAATATCCGGCCGAACTCAGCCGCGAGGATGGTGGCGGCACTGTCCGGTGCCGGCTGATCGACATCTCCAAGACAGGCGCAAAGCTGATGCTGGCGACGATGGAGCGCCCGTCGGGGCCGCTACTCCTGAGCTTCGCCAGTGCCGCCGTGAAGCGCAGCTGCGAGCCTGTCTGGCAGGACGGCCGGAACATCGGCGTCCGCTTTCTGTGACGGCCGCCGGCCCGGAGGTCTCAGGCCAGGGCCGGGGCCTGCGATGCCGTCACGCCTGCTGGTCCTGGAAGCGGACCGCCTGCCCGCCCGACGGTGTCACGAGATCACCCTCCCACATGACCCGGCGGCCGCGGATGATCGTGCCGACTGCCCAGCCGGTGACCTCCTTGCCGTCATAGGGCGTCCACCGGCTCTTCGAGGCGATCCAGCCATTGGTGATGGTCTGGCGCCGCTTGAGATCCACGATGGTGAAGTCGGCATCGTAGCCGGCAGCGATGCGGCCCTTGCCGGCGATGGCGAAGATGCGGCACGGGCCGGCGCTGGTCAGGTCGACGAAGCGCTCCAGCGTCAGCTTCCCGGCATTGACGTGGTCGAGCATGGTCGGCACCAGCGTCTGCACGCCGGTCATGCCCGAAGGCGAGGCCGGATAGGTCTTCTGCTTCTCCTCCAGCGTGTGGGGAGCGTGGTCGGAGCCGAGGACGTCGACGATGCCCTGTTCAATGCCCTTCCAGATGCCGGTCTGGGCCCTGATGTCGCGGACCGGCGGGTTCATCTGGGCGAGGGTTCCGAGCCGCTCGTAACAGTCGGGTGCGACGAGGGTCAGGTGATGGGGCGTCGCCTCGCAGGTGGCGACGTCCTTGTGGTGCTGGAGATAGTCGATCTCCTCGGCGGTCGAGATGTGCAGCACGTGGATCTTGGCGTTGAAGCGCCTGGCGATCCCGACGAGCCGCTCGGTGCAGATGAGCGCCGCGGCCTCGTCCCGCCAGACGGGGTGGGAGCGCGGATCGCCCTCGATGCGCTCGCCCTTGCGGTCGCGCAGGCGGAACTCGTCCTCGGAATGGAAGGCGGAGCGGCGGCGGGTGTTCTGCAGGATGGATGCAACGCCCGCGTCGTCCTCGACCAGCAGCGAGCCGGTGGAGGATCCCATGAACACCTTGATGCCGGCAGCCCCGGGCAGGCGCTCCAGTTCGGCGACGTCCTTGGCATTGTCATGGGTGCCGCCGACCCAGAAGGCGAAGTCGCAATGCATGCGCGACGTCGCCCGCTGCACCTTGTCGGCGAGCGCCGCCTCGGACGTGGTCAGCGGGTCGGTGTTCGGCATTTCGAAGACGGCGGTAACGCCGCCCATGACGGCGGCGAGGGAGCCGGTCTGCAGGTCCTCCTTGTGGGTCGGCCCCGGCTCGCGGAAATGCACCTGGCTGTCGATGACACCGGGGAGGATGTGCAGGCCGGTGCAGTCCACCACCTCGCCGGCAGAGGCCCGTGACAGGTCACCGATGAAGGCGACGCGGCCCGCCGTGACGCCGATGTCGCACAGGGCCCGGCCGTCCTGGTTGACCACCGTGCCGTTCCTGTAGATGACGTCGTAATTGGGCATGGCGCGGCTCCCGGAACGATGCGGGGCCTTGTCCCCGGCGTGGTTTCGCTTATGTCCGAGAACCATAGCCGTGCCAAGCGAACGAGAAGTCCCATGCCCAGCGCCGCCCTGCCCGACCGTCGCGTCGTCCGCGTCACCGGCGACGACGCCCCGCACTTCCTGCAGGGCCTCGTCACCTGCGACGTCACGGCGATTCCGGCGGGTGAGGCACGTTTCGGGGCGCTGTTGACGCCGCAGGGCAAGATCGTGGTCGATTTCTTCGTCATTCCGGCGACGGAGGAGCACGGCGGAGGGTTTCTCATCGACGTGCCGCGGGCGCTCGCCGCCGACCTCGCCAGGAAGCTCGCCTTCTACCGGCTGCGCGCCAAGGTCGCAGTCGAGGACCTGTCGGATCAGGTCGGGGTGGCGGCGGTCTGGGGCGACACGGGCATGCCGGACGGCGCCGTCATCGCGCGCGACCCGCGCCATCCCGCCCTCGGCTGGCGCATGATCTCGCCCCTGCCGCCGGTGGACCCGTCGGAGGCCGGCGCCTACGACGCCCACCGCATCCGCCTCGGCATCCCCGAGGGTGGCCGCGACTTCGTCTATGGCGACACTTTTCCGCATGAGGCGGACATGGATCAGCTCGCTGGCGTCGACTTCGCCAAGGGCTGCTATGTCGGCCAGGAGGTGGTGAGCCGGATGCAGCACCGCGGCACCGCCCGCACCCGCGTCGTTCCGGTCTCCTTCCCCGACTTCGCCCCCATGGAGGGCCTCGACATCATGGCGGGCGAGAAGACGATCGGCATGATGGGATCGGCGGCGGAAGGCCGCGGGCTCGCCAAGCTCCGCCTCGACCGCGTCGCCGATGCACTGGCGGCGGGCGAGGCGATCACGGCGGGGGGCATCGCGCTGTCGCCGGTCAAGCCGGACTGGGCGCGGTTCGACTGGCCGGGGGAGACGGCGTCGCGAGCCTGAACGAAGGCCCCCACCCATACCCTCCCCTCGCTGACGCGAGGAGAGGGTGACTTCAGCGTCGTGGCTCACATGGAGCCGTCGAGCCTGGCTCAAATCCTTCCGGACGGGCAGCCGATCAAAGTCCCCCTCTCCGCGCAGCGGGGAGGGAAAGGGTGGGCCCCTCGCTTCTCAATTCACAGAAAACTCTGCGGATCGACGTCGATCTCCAGCCGCACATTGCCGCGCGGCGCCTCCACCGAGGAGAGCCAGCGGCGCATCCAGCCGGAGAGGTCGAAGGCACGCGGAGACCGCGCGAGCAGGCGGACGCGATGGCGGCCGCGCACCAGCGCCAGCGGCGCCTCCGCCGGCCCCAGCACCTTCACCTCCGGCGTCGGAGGCACGGCGCGCACCAGCGTGCGCGCATAGGCCTGCGCATCGCCCAGCGCCTCCGCCGAGACGACGAGGGCGGCGAGCCGGCCGAAGGGCGGCAGCATGGCCGCCTCGCGCATGGTGATCTCGGCTTCGTAGAAGCCCTCGCGGTCGCCCTTGACGATGGCCTGGATGATCGGGTGCTCGGGCTGGTGCGTCTGGATCAGGGCGCGCGAGCCGTCCTTGGCCCGACCGGCCCGGCCCACCACCTGCTGCAGCAGCTGGAAGGTGCGCTCGCCGGCCCTGGGATCGGCGTTGGAGAGGCCGAGATCGGCGTCGATGACGCCGACCAGGGCGAGGTTGGGGAAGTTGTGGCCCTTGGCCACCAGCTGCGTGCCGATGACGATGTCGGCCTCGCCGCGCGCCACCGCCTCGATCTCCTGGCGGATGCGTTCGATGCCGCCGGCCATGTCGGAGGACAGCACGAGAAGGCGCGCCTCCGGGAACAGCGTGGCGCATTCCTCGGCGAGGCGCTCGACCCCCGGACCGCAGGCGACGAAACTGTCGACCGCCTCGCATTTCGGGCAATGCTCGAGCGGCGGCATGTTGAAGCCGCAATGGTGGCAGACGAGCCGGCGGCGGAAGCGGTGGTCGACCAGCCAGGCCGAGCAGTTCGGACACTGGATGCGCTCGCCGCAGGTACGGCAGAGGGTGAGCGGGGCATAGCCGCGCCGGTTGAGGAAGAGCAGCGACTGCTCGCCCGCCTCATGGGTCCGGCGGACCTCCGCCTCCAGCGCCGGGGCGATCCAGCGGGTGCGCGGCGGGCCGGCGCTGCGCAGATCGACGGTGGCGATCTTCGGCATGTCGCGGCCGCCGAAGCGCTCGGGCAGGACGAGGCGGGTATAGCGGCCGCGGTCGGCATTGACGCGGCTCTCCACCGAGGGCGTGGCAGAGGCGAGGACGACGGGAATGTTCTCCAGCCGGGCGCGCACCACCGCCATGTCGCGGGCGTGATAATGGACGCCGTCATCCTGCTTGTAGGCGCCCTCGTGCTCCTCATCGACGATGATGAGGCCGAGATCGGCGAAGGGCAGGAACAAGGCGGAACGGGCGCCGATGACCACCTGCACCTCGCCGGAAGCGACACCGGCCCAGACGCGGCCGCGCTTCGTCGTGCCGACGCCGGAATGCCAGGCGGCGGGACGGTGGCCGAAACGTGCGGCGAAGCGGTCGAGGAACTGCGTCGTGAGCGCGATCTCGGGGACGAGGATCAGCACCTGCCGGCCCTGGCGCAGCGCCTCCGCGACCCCTTCGAGATAGACCTCGGTCTTGCCGGAGCCGGTGACGCCGTCGAGCAACTGGACGGCGAAGGTACGGGCAGCGACCACGTCGCAGAGGGCGAGCGCGGCGGCATGCTGGGCATCGTTCAGGGAGGCGACGCCGTGATCGGGATCGAGCCTGGCCAGCACCTCGGGCGGCAGCAGGACGGCTTCCAGCGCGCCGTCGTCGACCAGGCCGTCGACCACGGAGGCGGAGACGCCCGCCTCGCGGGCCGCCTCGCCCTTGGCGCGGGCGAGGCCGTCGGCGAGGTAGCCGAGGAGGCGCCCGCGCGCCGGCGTCAGGCGACCGGGAGCCTGTCCGGTGATGCGGATGCCCACCCGCGGCTTCGGGGGCGCGAGATCCTCGGGATCGCGCAGCGCCATGCGCAACACCATGCCGCGCGGGCTGAGCGTGTAGTCGGCGAGCCAGTCGCAGAGCTGGCGCACGGCATGCGGCACAGCCGGCACGTCGAAGCGCTGCGCCACGTCCTTCAGCCGGTTATGGGAGACGCCGCCGGGTTCGTCACGCAGCGCCCAGACGGCGCCGAGCGTGGTACGGTTGCCGAGCGGCACGGCAACGACGTCGCCCGGCCCGAGCGTCATCCCCTCGGGGATGCGATAGCTGTAGGGCCGGTCGACGGCGACCGGAATCAGCACATCGGCAAAACGGGGCGCGGTCATCCCGATGGCCTAGCGTGCCACGGGCGCGAAGGGAATGGCGCCCGGGACGAAGGTGGCCCGTCGATGCTAGCCAGCGGGCGGTTGGCCGCGGCATGGCTATCCAGTTTGGATTTGTTCCAATGTTTTGCCGACACATTGCCGCCCGACGCGTTTCGGGTTAAATAGCTGACAGCTTCAGTCAACTTTACACCCTCGTCGGATTGAAGCGGAGAACCGCCGTGATCGTCTGTCACTGCAACGTCCTGAGCGATCACGACATCCGGGCCTGCCTCGGCGACGGACCGGACTGCCCGCGTGCCGTCGGCGAGGTCTATGCCTGCCTCGGCTGCAGCCCCGAATGTGGCCGCTGCGCCCGCACCATCCGCGCCATCCTGCGCGAGGCGGGCATCGGAGGCTGTGCCGCCTGCCCTGTCGGCGAATGCGGCGGCCATGTCGCTTCCGCCGAACCCGTGCTGATCGCCGCCGAGTAGCCGATCCTCGTCGGAGAGCGCCGGCACAGCCCCGCCATCGCGGGGCCTTTCTGTATGACCTCTTGCCTCATCACTCTAGAATGATTACAAACTGCTTCGCGCCCTCGCGGGCAGCGATGCATTGCAACAGGTGGAGCCGGGCCATGAAGGGCGACAAGAAGGTCATCGACTATCTGAACAGGGGCCTGCGCAGCGAACTCACCGCCGTCAGCCAGTACTGGCTCCACTACCGGATGCTGCACAATTGGGGCTTCCTCGATCTCGCCAAGTACTGGCGCAAGGAATCGATCGAGGAAATGGTCCATGCCGACAAGTTCATCGACCGCATCCTGTTCCTCGAAGGCCACCCGAACCTGCAGGTGCTCGACGCGCTGCAGATCGGCCAGGACGTCGGCGAGATCATCCAGAGCGACCTCAATGCCGAGATCGGCGCCCGCGCGCTCTACCAGGAGGCTGCCGCCTATTGCGAGACGGTGAAGGACTATCCGTCCCGCGATCTGTTCATCCAGCTGATGACGGACGAGGAAGGCCATATCGACTTCCTCGAGACGCAGCAGGAAATCATCAAGACCATCGGCGTCCAGCTCTACATCCAGAAGCATATGGGCCCGGTCGGCGGCGACCACTGAGGCGGCGTTCACCGCCCATGAACGCTCGCCATGGCAGGCTACTGCCATGGCGCCTCCCGACACCTCCGCGAATGTCCTGATCCCCGGCGCCGACGACGACACGGCGGCCGCCCTCGGCCAGTGGCTCCTGCACCTCTCCGCCGAACGCGGGCTGTCGCCGAAGACGCTCGAGGCCTATGGCCGCGATGCGCGCGGCTTCCTCGCCTTCATGGCCGGGCATCTTGGCGGACCCGTCGGCCTCGGGGCGATGGACGGCCTGCAGCCGCGCGACGTCAGGGCCTTCATGGCGAAGCGCCGCGGCGACGGGCTGGACGGGCGGTCGATCGCGCGCGCTCTCGCCGCCGTCCGGTCCTTCGCCCGGTTTCTCGAACGCGAGGGACGCGGCCGGATGGCGGCCTTCGCCGCGGTCAGGACGCCGAAGGTCGGCCGTCGCCTGCCGCGCCCGCTCGCCGTCGCGGCGGCCCGCGCCGTCTCCTCGGTCGAGGCGAGAGCCCATGACGACGTGCCCGACTGGGTCATCGCTCGCGACACCGCCGTCCTCGCCCTGCTCTACGGATCCGGACTGCGCATTTCCGAAGCCCTCGGCCTGACCCAGAAGGATGCGCCGCCACCGGAGGCCGACGGGCAGATCACCGTCCTCGGCAAGGGCGGCAAGATGCGGCAGGTGCCGGTCATCCGGCGCGTCGCACGGTCGATCGCGGACTATCGCCGGCTCTGCCCCTGGACGCTCGGGGCGGACGATCCGCTTTTCGTCGGGGTCAAGGGCGGGCCCTTGTCGCCGCGGATCATCCAGCTCGCCATGGAACGCCTGCGCGGCGCGCTCGGACTGCCGGAGACGGCGACGCCCCATGCCCTGCGCCATTCCTTCGCCACCCATCTGCTGGGACGCGGAGGCGATCTGCGCTCGATCCAGGAACTGCTCGGCCATGCCTCGCTGTCGACGACGCAGATCTATACCGAGGTCGACACCGCCGCCCTGCTGCGCGTCTACGAGAGCACGCATCCACGCGCATGAGGCTCACCGCGGGCGTGAGGCTCACCGCGCGGCGTGAAGAGCGGCCCGCTCGCGCCGCAGCCGCCGGAAGCGCATGAGCAGGCGCAGCGAGCGGCGAGCCCGGCCAGCGCGCAGGATGCGCAGATGGCCGAGGATGCGGCGCTTGATCGGGTCGATATGGCCATGGGCCCAGGCGAGCCACCGGGTCCAGATGCCGTAGAGGCGGACGAAGAGCGGGATCTGCAGGAGCTTCGGCTTGCAGGTCTCGAAGAGAAAGGCGGTTACGCCGACGCCGACCACCTTGGCGAGGACCAGCACGCCGGCGCCGAGCACGAGATGGCCGGACGCGATCAGCCCGAGGGCTGCGAGCTTGAAGGGAAAGAGCAGGCCGGCCGGCACGGCGAAGACGGCGAGGGTCGCATAGGGCGGCAGCCGCGCGATGGCGTCGTGGATCGCCTGCTTGAGCGCCTTGAACGGCAGCACCGCCACCAGGCGCGTGATGAGCGGGCCAAGCCGCTCCCAGAGCCAGGTTTCAACTAGGATGATGACAGCCGCCGCGACGATGACGGGACGGAGAACAAGACGATGGAGGGGCTGGGACAAGGCTGGGCTTCCGGTGGCACGCAAGCAGGCTTGGCGCGGCCTGCCGGATCCTAGGCCTCACGGACGAGGAAAACATTACCCTTCGATCGTTCGGGAAGGGCGCGATAGCCGCAGCCGGCCAGAACGGGTCGGATGTCCTCAGCCCAGAGATGGGCGAGTTCATCCTCGAGACAGATGGCCGAGGGCCAGAGGCTCTCGGGCGCACTGGCGAAGAAGGCTGCGAGCACCCGGTCCTCCATGCCCTCGACATCGATCTTCAGGACGTCGATGCGCGTCAGACCGGACTCACGGCAGATGGAGAGCAGCGATTTCATCGGCACCACCACATTTCCGGCCGCATCAGCCTTGGACAGGGCCGTGTCTCTGGCATTGACCGAAAAGCGCAACTCGCCGTCGCTGTCGCCGACCGCGCAGGGAACGATCGTCAGGCGGTCGGCCAGACCGGAAAGGGCGGCATTGGCGCGCAGCCGGTTGAGCGGATTCTCCGTGGCCTCCACCGCGACCACGCGGCCGCCGGCGCTTGTCGCGATCAGGCCGGCAAGGGCGAACTGGCCGACATTGGCGCCGCAATCGACCAGGGTTCCGCACTGCGGCAGCCGTTCCGTGACGAAACGGATACTGGCTCTCTGGTAGTGCGGATCAAGGAGCAGGCCGACCTCGACGGCATTGTCGGCAACGTCGAGCCGGTAGCGGAGCGGCCCTCGCTCGACATCGACGGGCCCGGAGCGCAGCCGGGCGACAAGACGGGACAGCGGCCGCCGGAACGTGCCGCGGCGCAGGATGCCGGCGAGCGGCCCCGACTGGCACAAGCCGATGATGGTCTGCTGCATCGGGGTCGGCGCGAAGGTGCCGAAGGGAGGCGGTTCAGCATTCACGGCGACGTCCACCCTCCAGCGGCAGGCCATGCGGCCGGGGCCGGCAGGCATGGTCCTGTCTAGCAACAGCCGGCGGGAAGGCAAACCGGCCGCCGCGGCAATCCGCGCGCACGAGGCGTCCGAGGCGGTTCAGGCGAAGGAGCACCCGGGCCGCAGCGGCGGCCGGAACCCGAGGGTGCCGGCGCGCCTGTACCATTGTCAGTACACGCGGGCCTTGGGCTCGATGTACTGAATCTCGTTGGTCATGGTGTAGGTGTGGACCGGACGGTCATCGAGCGTCACGGTGCGCGACGCCGTATCGGCGAAGGCAAGCGTGTGCTTCATCCACTCCTTGTCGTTGCGGTCGGGGAAATCCTCGCGCGCATGGGCGCCGCGGCTTTCCTGCCGGTTCGCAGCCGATTCCATCGTCACGACGGCCTGGGCGATCAGGTTGTCGAATTCCAGCGTCTCGATGAGGTCGGAGTTCCAGATCAGCGACCGGTCGGTCGTCTTGATGTCGAGCGCGCCGCGCCAGACGTCGCCGATGAGCTTGCAGCCCTCTTCCAGGATCTCGCCGGTGCGGAACACGGCGCAGTTCGACTGCATGACACGCTGCATCCCGTTGCGCAGTTCCGACGTCGCGGTCGAACCGGAGGCATGACGGAAGGCGTCGAGGCGCGACAGGGCGAGGTCCGAGGCGTTCGCCGGCAGGTCCTCGTGCTTCTCGCCGGGGGTGACCGTCTCGGCGGCACGCAGGCCGGCGGCACGGCCGAAGACCACCAGGTCGATCAGCGAGTTGGAGCCCAGGCGGTTGGCACCATGCACGGAGACGCAGGCCGCCTCGCCGATTGCCATCAGGCCGGGGACGATGGAATCGGCGTTCCCGTTCTTCTTGGTCAGCACCTCGCCGTGATAGTTCGTCGGGATGCCGCCCATATTGTAGTGCACCGTCGGGATGACCGGGATCGGCTCCTTGGTGACGTCGACGCCGGCGAAGATCTTGGCGCTCTCGGAGATGCCCGGCAGGCGCTCGTGGAGGATCTTCGGGTCGAGGTGGTCGAGGTGCAGGTAGATGTGGTCCTTGTTCTTGCCGACGCCGCGGCCCTCGCGGATCTCGACGGTCATCGAGCGTGAGACGACGTCACGCGATGCGAGGTCCTTGGCCGAGGGGGCATAGCGCTCCATGAAGCGCTCGCCCTCGGAATTGGTGAGATAGCCGCCCTCGCCGCGCGAGCCCTCGGTGATGAGGCAGCCCGAGCCGTAGATGCCGGTCGGGTGGAACTGCACGAACTCCATGTCCTGCAGCGGCAGGCCGGCGCGCAGCACCATGGCGTTGCCGTCACCGGTGCAGGTATGGGCCGACGTCGCCGAGAAATAGGCGCGGCCGTAGCCGCCGGTGGCGAGGATGGTCTGGCGGCCGCGGAAGCGGTGGATCGTGCCGTCGTCCATCTTCAGCGCGACGACGCCGAGGCAGCGGCCGCTCTCGCTCATGATGAGATCGATGGCGAAATACTCGATGAAGAACTCGGCGTTGTTCTTCAGCGCCTGGCCGTAGAGCGTGTGCAGCATGGCGTGGCCGGTTCGGTCAGCGGCGGCGCAGGTGCGCTGCGCCGTGCCCTTGCCGAAATGGGTGGTCATGCCGCCGAAGGGACGCTGGTAGATCTTGCCGCTTTCGGTGCGCGAGAAGGGCACGCCCCAGTGCTCGAGCTCATAGACGGCTGCCGGCGCGTTGCGCACGAGATATTCGATCGCGTCCTGGTCGCCGAGCCAGTCGGAGCCCTTGACGGTGTCGTACATGTGCCACTGCCACTGGTCCTCGCCCATATTGCCGAGCGAGGCGGCGACGCCGCCCTGGGCCGCGACGGTGTGCGACCGCGTCGGGAACACCTTGGAGATGCAGGCGGTCTTGAGACCCGCCTGGGCGCAGCCCACGACGGCGCGCAGGCCGGCGCCGCCAGCCCCCACGATGACCACGTCGTAGGTGTGGTCGGTGATGTCGTAGGCACGACCGTTGGCGGCAGGTGAGGCGGCTTCAGCCATGGGGCGAGCTCCCGGTATGACAGACAGTTCGGAGGTTATACGCCGAAGGAGAGTTTCAGGATCGCAAAGACGCAGCCCATTCCGACGGCGACCGAGAAAAAGGTGTTGGCGAGCAGCAGGACGACCTTGCTGCCCTCGGCCGGCACATAGTCCTCGATGATCATCTGCATGCCGAGGCGCATGTGCCAGGTGGCCGAGACGACGAAGAGAATCAGCGGAATGGCGACCAGCGGCGAGCCGAGCGTCGCCTTGACGGCGGCATAGTTGGAGCCCGCCGTCGTGATGATGAGCCCGATGACGAAGAGCGACAGCGGCACGTTGGCGACCGCCGTGACCCGCTGCATCCAGAAATGCTCGGTGCCTGAACGTGCCGAGCCGAGGCCGCGGACACGGCCGAGCGGGGTGCGCATGGAGGACTTGGAGTGCGACATGGTTCCCGGCCTTCCTCAGAATCCGCCGCGGACGGCATAGGCGACGATCCAGGTGAGGACCGCCAGCACGATGGATCCGATCAGATTGGCTCGGACCAGCCATTCGCGCTCGCCCGGCCCGAAGCCGCGGCCGGTATCCCAGATGAAGTGACGGATGCCGCCGAGCATGTGGTGATAGAGCGCCCAGGTGTAACCGAACAGGACGAGGCGGCCGATGATGGACCCGGCGAACCACTGGAACGTCGCGTAGGCGGTTGGACCGGAGGCGGCGGCGATCAGCCACCAGGCCATCAGGAGCGTGCCGAAAAACAGCGCTGCGCCGGTGATGCGATGGACGATCGACATCATCATCGTCAGCATCGGGCGGTAAATCTGGAGGTGCGGCGAAAGCGGGCGCTCGCTCACGGGCTTTGAATCGGCCATCTGGGGCATTCCTCAAGTCCGGCTCGGGCGCATGCTGCGGTGCCACCGGAAATCATGGGCCTGTTTACGGGAGCCGGCGCGCCGACGCAACGAGTCTGGAATGAGACAAAGGAGGGACGAAACGCTGACCTGCGCATGGTGCGCCTCTGCCGTGCGCGACTTGCCGAGGTCAGGCCCGCCCTTTATTGCCTGACCTCGCATGCCAAACACGCTCTCCCGCTATCAGGCGCTGGTCGATGCCGGCGAGATGTCTTTCGATGCCGCCCAGGCTGCGGTGGCGGGTAGGCTGTCGGCGCTCAATGCGCGGCTTTCCGACTACCGGCTGACGCGCCGCAAGTCCTCCGCCCTCGCCTGGCTGTTCTCGCGCGGCCAGAAGCCGGAGCCGGTGCGCGGCCTCTACATCTGGGGCGATGTCGGCCGCGGCAAGACCATGCTGATGGACCTGTTCATGGAAGGCAGCCCCGTCAGGCGCAAGCGCCGGGCACATTTCCACGAGTTCATGGCCGACGTCCACGAACGCATCCACCTCTACCGGCAGAAGCTGAAGGCCGGTCAGGTCAAGGGCGACGACCCTATCGGCCCCGTTGCGGCGGAACTCGCCGAAGAGGCCTGGCTGCTGTGCTTCGACGAATTCTCGGTGACGGACATCGCCGACGCGATGATCCTCGGGCGGCTCTTCACCCGGCTGTTCGAGGAGGGCGTGGTGATCGTCGCCACCTCCAACGTGGTGCCGGACCTGCTCTACCGCGACGGCCTCAACCGGGCGCTGTTCCTGCCGTTCCTCGCACTGCTGCAGGAGCGGATGGACGTGCTGAAGCTGGAATCGCGCACCGATTTCCGGCTGGAAAAGCTGTCGGGACAGCCTATCTGGACGACGCCGCTCGGCGCTGCGTCGGATCAGGCGATGGATCAGGCCTGGTCGCGCCTCACCGGCGGGGTCGAGGGTGAGCCGACGGCGCTGCAGGTGAAGGGGCGGCGCGTGCCGGTGGCGCGGCAGGCGCACGGCGTCGCCCGGTTCAGCTTCGCCGAACTGTGCGAGACGCCGCTCGGCGCCTCCGACTATCTGGCCATAGCCCATGCCTTCCACACCGTGCTCCTCGACCGGATCCCGGTGATGAAGGGGCTGGAACGGCGCAACGAGGCCAAGCGGTTCATCACCCTGATCGACGCGCTCTACGACAATCAGGTCAAGCTGGTGGCGAGCGCCGGCGACGAGCCCCAGCGGCTGTACCTGTCGGACAGCGGCACCGAGGAGTTCGAGTTCCATCGCACCGCATCCCGCCTCATCGAGATGCGCTCCGACGATTATCTCGCCCTGCCGCACGAGCGGCGGAACGAGCGCGCCGGCGATACCGGTGGTATCGTCGAGACGTGACGCGGCACCGACCGACCGCCAAGCGGATGGACAGCGATATGGCATCAGGAACTGTCCCGGAAGACGGCCCACCCCTCGTCTGCGCGCTGACGGGCAGGCCCATCCCGCCCGGCCATGAGATCCGCCTTTCGGCGATCCGCCCCGGCGTCGCCGACATCATCCGCCGGGAGGCCCCCGCGATCGGACCGAGCGACGTCATCGACCGCGCGGTCGTCGCGGACTATCGCGGCCGCTACGTCGAGGAGTTGCTGAAGGCCGAGCGCGGCGAGATCACCGGGCTCGAACGCGATGTCGTCGACAGTCTGCGCAGCCAGGAGATCATGGCGGCCAATGTCGAGGACCAGATCGAGCAGGCGCGCACGACCGGCGAGAGGCTCGCCGACAAAGTGGCCCAGTTCGGCGGATCCTGGCCGTTCATCATGGCCTTCTTCGCGCTTCTGGCCGTCTGGATGACGGCGAATACGGCGAGCGCCATGCAGTCGTTCGACCCCTATCCCTTCATCCTCCTGAACCTGATCCTGTCCTGCATCGCCGCCATCCAGGCGCCGATCATCATGATGAGCCAGAGGCGGCAGGAGGCGAAGGACCGGCGCAGGTCGGAGAACGACTATCGCATCAACCTGAAGGCGGAGCTGGAAATCCGGCACCTGCACGAGAAGATCGACCATCTGCTCAATCGCCAGTGGGAGCGGTTTGCGGAAATCCAGGCCATGCAGATCGAACTCCTCCAGGATCTGAGGGCGTCGCATGGCGAGGCGTCCTGACCGGATCGGCGCGATCGCGCCGCCGACCGAGGACCGTGTCCAGACACGGCTGGTGGCGATCGCCGCCGACCATATCCGCCGCTTCGGTCCCGAACGCGTGACGGTGGTCGCGGTCGCGCGCGAGGCGGGGATGAGCCACGCCAACGTCTACCGCTTCTTCGCATCGAAGGCCGGGCTCATCGAGGCGGTCGTCGTCGCCTGGGCGCGGACCGTGGAACTGCAGCTCGGCGACATCGCCAATGCGCCCGATCCGGCCGACGACAAGCTGGAACGCTTCCTCGCCGCCTGGGCCAAGGCGCAGCGCGAGGGGCTGGACCGCGATCCGCCGATCTATGCGACCTTCGCCACTCTGTGGACGGCCCGCCGGGACACGATCATGGCACACCGCGCGCGGCTGCGCGCCTTCCTCGCCTCCATCGTCGACGAAGGCCTCGAACCGGGGCCGTTCCGGGTGAAGGACGAGGAGCGGGCCGTCTCCTTCGTCGCCGACGCCATGCAGCGCTTCATCCACCCGGTACTGGTGATGGAAATGCGGGACCTGTCGCGGCAACAGATCGAGCAGCGGCTGGCGGCGATGACGCGGACGATCGTGCGCACGCTCGTCAGCGGCGGGGTGTGATCCTCCGCATCCGCGATGTGACAATTTACATATTTTGAAATTTGTTTTCGCGTCAAACACGCGATTCTGCGGAACTTTCGCGGCCGGAAGCGCTTCGGCGGTCGATTCCGGCGACGGCGGGGCTTCGGCCACCGGATACCGGATATCCCGCCATACCCTTGGAAATCAACAGAAATTTCTCCCGCTGCGGCCGCCCGGCGCCGACACGTGCGCGACTCGGCTTTTTCCGGTAAATCAGTCCGAGGTACAGCTTGAAAGCCACCGGATTTTCTGGATTAGAAAGAGCCGCAGGCGGTCCGATCCGCTCCCGCAACACTTTCAGCGAAAGACCCTTCCATGGCGCGCAAGAAACTCGCGATGATCGGCTCCGGCCAGATCGGCGGCACCCTGGCTCTCCTGGCCGGCATCAAGGAGCTCGGCGACATCGTGATGTTCGACATCGCGGAAGGCACCGCCAAGGGCAAGGCTCTCGACATCGCGCAGGCCTCGGCGGTCGAGGGCTTCGACGCCAAGATGAGCGGCGCCGGCTCCTATGAGGCCATCGAGGGCGCCGATGTCTGCATCGTCACCGCCGGCGTGCCGCGCAAGCCCGGCATGAGTCGCGACGACCTGCTCGGCATCAACCTGAAGGTGATGGAGCAGGTGGGCGCGGGCATCAAGAAATACGCCCCCAACGCCTTCGTCGTCTGCATCACCAATCCGCTCGACGCCATGGTCTGGGCGCTGCAGAAGTTCTCCGGTCTGCCGCCGGAAAAGGTGGTCGGCATGGCCGGCGTGCTCGACTCCTCGCGCTTCGAGCTCTTCCTCGCCGAGGCGACCGGCGTCTCCATCGAGGACATTCATGCCTGGACGCTCGGCGGCCACGGCGACGACATGGTGCCGATGGTGCGCCACTCGACGGTCGGCGGTGTGCCGCTGAACCAGCTCGTCAAGTCCGGCTGGCTGACCCAGGAGAAGCTGGACGCCATCGTCGAGCGCACCCGCAAGGGCGGCGGCGAGATCGTCGGCCTGCTCGGCAACGGCTCGGCCTTCTATGCGCCGGCCGCTTCCGCCATCGCCATGGCCGAGAGCTACCTGAAGGACAAGAAGCGCGTCCTGCCCTCGGCGGCCTACCTGACCGGCCAGTACGGCGTGAAGGACATGTATGTCGGCGTTCCCGTGCTGATCGGTGCCGCCGGCGTCGAGAAGATCCTGGAGTTCGAACTCGACAAGGGCGAGCAGGAGATGTTCGCCAAGTCCGTCGCCTCGGTGAAGGGCCTCGTCGACGCCTGCAAGACCATCGCCCCCGAACTCGCGAAGTAAGTGCGTCGCGTGGCGTGAGCCCATCGGCGGACGCACCAGCGCCCGCCGCAGCAGCCCAAATACCTGAGCGAGCGGCCTCGACCGCCTAACAGAGGGTCTCAGATGAACATCCACGAATATCAGGCGAAAGCCTTGCTGAAGGAGTTCGGCGCGCCCGTCTCGGAAGGCGTCGCCATCTTCAAGGCGTCCGAGGCGAAGGCCGCCGCCAAGAAGCTCGGCGGTCCGCTCTGGGTGGTGAAGTCGCAGATCCATGCCGGCGGCCGCGGCAAGGGCAAGTTCCAGGAGAAGGCGGCGGGCGAGAAGGGCGGCGTCCGCCTGGCCAAGTCGATCGATGAGGTCGAGGCCTTCGCCAAGCAGATGCTCGGCAACACGCTGGTCACGATCCAGACGGGCCCGGCCGGCAAGCAGGTCAACCGCCTCTACATCGAGGACGGCTCGGACATCGAGAAGGAGTTCTACCTGTCGATGCTGGTCGACCGCCAGACCGGCCGCGTCGCCTTCGTCGTCTCGACCGAGGGCGGCATGGACATCGAGGCGGTCGCCCACGACACGCCCGAGAAGATCCTGACCTTCTCCGTCGATCCGGCCACCGGGTACATGGCCCATCACGGCCGCACCATCGCCAAGGCACTGGGCCTGTCCGGCGATCTCGCCAAGCAGGTCGAGAAGGTCGCCGGCATCCTCTACAAGGCCTTCGTCGCGAAGGATATGGAGATGCTCGAGGTCAATCCCCTGATCGTCACCAAGCAAGGCGAGATCAAGGTTCTCGACGCCAAGGTGTCGTTCGATTCGAACTCGCTCTACCGCCAGCCCGACGTCGTCGCCCTGCGCGACCTCACGGAAGAGGATGCGAAGGAAATCGAGGCCTCGAAGTTCGACCTCGCCTATATCGCCCTCGACGGCACGATCGGCTGCATGGTCAATGGCGCCGGCCTCGCCATGGCGACCCTCGACATCATCCAGCTCTACGGCGAGAGCCCGGCCAACTTCCTCGACGTCGGCGGCGGCGCCTCGGAGGAGAAGGTCACCGCAGCCTTCAAGATCATCACCGCCGACCCGAAGGTGAAGGGCATCCTGGTCAACATCTTCGGCGGCATCATGAAGTGCGACGTCATCGCCCGCGGCGTGCTCGCCGCGGTGAAGGCCGTCGGCCTCCAGGTGCCCCTGGTCGTGCGCCTCGAGGGCACGAATGTCGAGGAAGGCAAGAAGATTATCCGCGAGTCCGGCCTCAACGTGATCCCCGCCGACGATCTCGACGACGCCGCGCAGAAGATCGTCAATGCCGTGAAGGGCGGCGGCAAGGCTCCTGCCAAGGCTCCCAAGAAGGCGGACGCCAAGAAGGCCGAGGCGAAGCCCGCCGCCAAGGCATCGGGCGCGAAGACGTCATCGAAAGCTCCGGCCGCGAAGGCCCCGGCCGCGAAGGCCCCTGCGGCCAAGGCGGCAGCGGTGAAGGCCGCCGCGGCTCCCGCAAAGGCTGCTTCGGCAAAGGCTCCTGCAAAGGCTGCGGCCAAGTCTTCCGCCAAGGGCAAGTCTTCCGCCAAGGGCAAGGCTCCCGCCAAGGGCAAGAAGTGACACCCGGTCGGCGCGCGGTGCTCGATGCCTGCGCGCCGGTCGATCCATACGGTTCCGGGATCCTTTTTCGTCCGGATGCGGACGCAGAAGAACAACCGCAAAGACCGGCGACAGCGGGCCGGCAGGACCTCGCCCGCTTCACCGGATCGTCATTCGCGGTCCCTCGGCTGCACATTCTCATCGCGCGCGGCCGAACCGGCTCGCACAGGAGCTATGAATGTCCATTCTGATCACCAAGAAGACCAAGGTCATCACCCAGGGCTTCACCGGCAAGAACGGCACCTTCCATTCCGAGCAGGCGCTCGCCTATGGAACCAAGGTCGTCGGCGGTACCTCGCCCGGCAAGGGCGGCTCGACCCATCTCGGCCTGCCGGTCTTCGACACGGTGGCCGAGGCGCGTGAAGCGACCGGGGCCGACGCCTCCGTCGTCTACGTGCCGCCGCCGGGCGCGGCCGACGCGATCTGCGAGGCCATCGACGCAGAGATCCCGCTGATCATCTGCATCACCGAGGGCATCCCGGTGCAGGACATGATCCGCGTCAAGCGCTCGCTCGTCGGCTCGAAGTCGCGGCTCATCGGCCCGAACTGCCCCGGCGTCGTCACCGCCGGCGAATCGAAGATCGGCATCATGCCGGCCAACATCTTCCGCAAGGGCTCGGTCGGCATCGTCTCGCGCTCGGGCACGCTGACCTATGAAGCGGTGTTCCAGACGTCCAGCGAAGGCCTCGGCCAGACGACGGCCGTCGGCATCGGCGGCGATCCGGTCAAGGGCACCGAGTTCATCGACATGCTGGAGATGTTCCTCGCGGACCCGAAGACCGAGTCGATCGTCATGATCGGCGAGATCGGCGGCTCCGCCGAGGAGGACGCCGCCCAGTTCATCCGGGACGAGGCCAAGCGCGGCCGCAAGAAGCCGATGGTCGGCTTCATCGCCGGCCGCACCGCCCCTCCCGGCCGCCGCATGGGCCATGCCGGCGCCATTATCTCCGGCGGCAAGGGCGGCGCCGAGGACAAGATCGCGGCCATGGAGGCGGCGGGCATCCGCGTGTCGCCCTCCCCGGCCCGCCTCGGCAAGACCCTGGTCGACGTGCTGAAGAAGCGCTGAGGCCGATCAAATCTGGAAATCGGCCCGGTGCGGGCCGATTTCCGCCATCGACGCGGCGCCTGTTGAGGGCCCGTACGACAGCGCGGATACCGGATTGCCGCGGGCGATCCCGAAGCTGCAGGAAACGACCATGGCACGCCAAGACGAGACCATTGCGCTCACGTCCTTCCTCTACGGCGGAAATGCCGCCTACATCGAGGATCTCTACGCCAAGTACGAGGCCGATCCCGCCTCGGTCGATGCGCAATGGCAGGCCTTCTTCTCCTCGCTCGGCGATGACCGCAAGGATGTGGTCAAGAACGCCGAAGGCCCGTCCTGGTCGAAGCCGAACTGGCCGATCGCCGCCAATGGCGAGCTCATCTCTGCCATGGACGGCAATTGGGCGCAGGTCGAGAAGGCGATCGGCGACAAGCTGAAGGCGAAGGCCGCCGACAAGGGACGCAACGCCGAGATCACCGCCGAACAGGTGCAGCAGGCGACGCGCGACAGCGTCCGCGCCCTGATGCTCATCCGCGCCTACCGCATGCGCGGCCACCTGCACGCCAATCTCGACCCGATCGGCCTCGACCCGCCGAAGACCCACGAGGAGCTCGATCCCCGGTCCTACGGCTTCACCGAGGCCGATTACGACCGCAAGATCTTCATCGACAAGGTTCTGGGGCTGGAATTCGCCACCATCCGCGAGATGGTGGGCCTGCTCGAGCGCACCTATTGCCAGACACTCGGCGTCGAGTTCATGCACATCACCGACCCGGCGCAGAAGGCCTGGCTGCAGGAGCGCATCGAGGGTCCGGACAAGGAAATCGCCTTCACCAAGGAGGGCAAGCGCGCCATCCTGCAGAAGCTGGTCGAGGCGGAAGGCTTCGAGAAGTTCCTCGACGTCCGCTACACCGGCACCAAGCGCTTCGGCCTCGACGGCGGCGAGAGCATGATCCCGGCGCTGGAGCAGATCATCAAGCGCGGCGGCCAGCTCGGCGTGCGCGAGATCGTGCTCGGCATGGCCCATCGCGGCCGCCTCAACACGCTCACCCAGGTGATGGGCAAGCCGCACCGCGCCCTGTTCCACGAGTTCAAGGGCGGCTCCTTCGCCCCCGACGACGTCGAGGGCTCCGGCGACGTGAAGTACCATCTCGGCGCCTCGTCGGACCGCGAGTTCGACGGCAACAAGGTGCATCTGTCGCTGACGCCGAACCCCTCGCATCTGGAGATCGTCAATCCGGTGGTGCTCGGCAAGGTACGCGCCAAGCAGGACCAGCACGGCTGCCCGCCGGAGGACCGCACGGCCGTGCTGCCGCTGCTGATCCACGGCGACGCCGCCTTCGCCGGCCAGGGTGTCGTGGCCGAGTGCTTCGGCCTGTCGGGGTTGAAGGGTCACCGCACCGGCGGGTCGATCCACTTCATCATCAACAACCAGATCGGCTTCACCACCTATCCGCGCTATTCGCGCTCCTCGCCCTATCCCTCGGATGTGGCGAAGATGGTCGAGGCGCCGATCTTCCACGTCAACGGCGACGATCCCGAGGCCGTGGTCTTCGCCGCCAAGGTCGCCACCGAGTTCCGGCAGAAGTTCCAGAAGCCGGTGGTGATCGACATGTGGTGCTACCGCCGCTTCGGCCACAACGAGGGTGACGAGCCGGCCTTCACCCAGCCGCTGATGTACAAGAAGATCCGCGGGCTGAGGACGACCCTGGACGGCTATTCCAAGAAGCTGATCGCCGAGGGCATCGTCACCGAGGGTGAGGTCGACAAGATGAAGGCCGACTGGCGCACCCGTCTCGACGCCGAGATGGAAGCCGGCCAGTCCTACAAGCCGAACAAGGCCGACTGGCTCGACGGCAAGTGGGCCGGCCTGTCGGGCGGCGCCTCTTCCGACGACGATCCGCGCCGCGGCGCCTCCGGTGTGGAGCGCGACAGGCTGGTGCGGATCGGCGAGGCGATCACCAAGGTGCCGGAGGGTTTCACCGCGCACCGGACCATCCAGCGGTTCATGGACAACCGCCGCAAGATGATCGACACCGGCGAAGGCATCGACTGGGCGACCGCCGAGGCGCTCGCCTTCGGCACGCTTGTCGACGAGGGTCACCGCGTGCGCCTGTCCGGACAGGATTGCGAGCGCGGCACCTTCTCCCAGCGCCATTCGGTGCTGATCGACCAGGAGACCGAGGCACGCTACACGCCGCTCAACAATATCGAGGGCTCGAAGGGGCGCTACGAGGTCATCAACTCGATGCTCTCGGAAGAGGCGGTGCTCGGCTACGAATATGGCTATTCCCTCGCCGAGCCCAATGCGCTGACCACATGGGAAGGTCAGTTCGGCGACTTCGCCAACGGTGCGCAGGTGGTGTTCGACCAGTTCATCTCCTCGGCCGAACGCAAGTGGCTGCGCCTGTCCGGCCTCGTATGCCTGCTGCCGCACGGCTATGAGGGCCAGGGTCCGGAACATTCCTCGGCCCGCCTGGAGCGCTTCCTCCAGATGTGCGCCGAGGACAACATGCAGGTCGCGAACGTCTCGACGCCGGCGAACTACTTCCACATCCTGCGCCGGCAGCTGAAGCGCGAGATCCGCAAGCCGCTGATCCTGATGACGCCGAAGTCGCTGCTCCGCCACAAGCGGGCGGTGTCGCGGCTGGACGAACTGATCACCGACACCTCGTTCCACCGCGTGCTGTGGGACGATGCCCAGAGCCTGTCCGGTCAGGAGATCAAGCTGGTCGACGACAAGAAGATCCGGCGTGTCGTGCTGTGCTCGGGCAAGGTCTATTACGACCTCTACGAGGACCGCATCAAGCGCGGCATCGACGACGTCTATCTGATGCGTGTCGAGCAGCTCTATCCCTTCCCGCTGAAGGCACTGGCGGGCGAGATCGGGCGGTTCAAGAACGCCGAGGTGATCTGGTGCCAGGAGGAGCCCAAGAACATGGGGTCCTGGTCCTTCGTCGAGCCCTATCTGGAATGGGTGCTCGGCACCGCCGGTTCCAAGTCGAAGCGCGCCCGCTATGTCGGCCGTCCCGCCTCAGCCGCCACCGCGACGGGCCTCCTGTCCCGCCACAACGCCCAGCTCCAGGCCTTCCTCGACGAGGCCTTCGCCTGATCCGGTCCGGCCCCCCGGGGCCGGACGTTCCGCCATCCACGACCTGAGAGAGGCCCGCGAGGGACTGAACACATGGCCACCGAAATCCGCGTTCCGACGCTCGGCGAATCCGTCACCGAGGCCACCGTCGCCAAGTGGTTCAAGAAGCCCGGCGAAGCGGTGAAGCAGGACGAGCCGCTGGTCGAGCTGGAGACCGACAAGGTGACGCTCGAGGTCAATGCGCCGGCCTCCGGCACGCTGTCGGAGATCGTTGCCGAGTCCGGCACCACCGTCGGCGTCGCCGCCCTGCTCGGCCAGATCGCCGAGGGTGCTGCGGCCGCCGCCGCTGCTCCCGCCAAGGCCGCCGAGGCGCCGAAGGCCGCGCCGGCCCCTGCTCCCGCACCCGCCAAGGCGGCCTCCGCCGACAATGGCCCGGCTGTCGCGCGCATCGCCGCCGAGACCGCCCGCGCCGGGGGCAATGACGAGATGCGGGCTCACGGCGCCCTGGTGGCTCCGGCCAACGCCAAGGCCGCCAGCGAGCAGCTGGTCCGCCCGCAGGTGTTTCGCGGGGTGGCTCAAT
>NZ_JAUYFA010000024.1 GCF_030691135.1 Phreatobacter sp. | reverse complement strand
GCGAAGGTCTTGAAGCGGGTCATGGCGGTGGTCCCTCAGGTTTGGCAGGGGCGTCTCCCGCCCCGATGTCCAGACCCTAGGCCAGCCCCACAGCCTGGGCTGTTCCCGCCGGAACAGGCCTGAACTTTCCGCAAAAGAACTCCGGACCGATGGCCTTGCGACGTTGCGCTCCTGGTGCCGGATCCGTTGGCCGGGCCGACCGGTCGAGGATCATCTTCCCGTCCGCATCGTTGGTGCAGATTGCCCGCCGCTGCGACTGGTAGAACTCTTGCTGGCGTCCTTCGTCCGCTCTCGCCGGGGCCGGTCTCCAACTCCTCGTCCCGGAAAACTCAGGCGCGGGACCAGCGGAACTGACGGTGGGCGGCCGTTCCCGTGACCGGTTACTGCTCCCGCATGGACCGCGCCAGGGTGTCGCGCAGGGGGCCGATCAGATAGGTCAACATCGTCCGCTCCCCGGTGATGATGATCACATCGGCCGGCATGCCGGGCACGATCTTGGCGGCCAGCTCGGCGGGGATGTCGCTGCGCTCGATGGTCACCTTCGTCTGGTAGAAGGTCTCCCGGGTGCGCGGGTCCTCGACGGCGTCCGCCGAGACGGTCACCACCCTGCCGAAGATCGGGTCGGCCTTGCGGCTCGAGAAGGCGGGAAAGCGGATCTCGGCGCGTTGACCGGTGGCGACGCTCTGGATGTTCAGGGGCGAGACCCGGGCCGTGAGAGTCAGGCGCTGCATCGGCGGGATGATCTCGGCGAGCGTCGCGCCAGGCGAGATGACGGCGCCTGCCGTCGTCACCTGGACGTTGAGGACGATGCCGGCCCGCGGCGCGCGGACGTCGATCCGTGTCAGGACCGCTTCGGCGACCTCGAGCTTTTCGCGCGTGTCGGCGATCCTGGCGCGGATGTCGGTCAGGGCCTGTGTCTGCTCCTCCTGGGCCCGCTGGCGAATCTGCTGGATCTGCAGACGCGACTCCGAAATGACCTGATCGAGCCGTGCAAGATCCCCTTCGAGGCCGCCTGCCTCCCCGTCGAGACGGGAGGCATCGCGTTCCAGCGCGCTGAAGCGGTTGCGGGGAAAGAAGCCCCGCTCCATGACGGGACGAATCCGGTCGATCTCGGCCGTCAGGCTTTGCCGCTGGCTCGCCAGCGCTTCAAGGCGACGCTTGCGGCCATCGATGTCGCGGGTGGTCTGCTCGATCCGCGTCTCCAGGATGCCGATCTGGTTCTGCAGCGAGTTGCGCCTTTCCGAGAGCAGGCGCTGTTGCTCGGACATGGCCTGGGCCAGGTAGGGCTGGCCGGCCTTGGCGAGGAGTTGCGGCGGGAATGCGATGGGGGCCGAGCCTTCGCGTTCCGCCAGAATGCGCGCCTCCTGGACGAAGACGGCATCGAGCTGGCGAGTGAGGAGGTCGACATTGGCCTTGGCGTTGGTGGTGTCGAGCCGGAACAGGACCTGGCCTTCCTCGACCTGATCAGCCGCCTTGACGAGAATCTCCCGGACGATCCCGCCTTCCAGATGCTGGACGGGCTTGCGGTCGCCCTCGACCGCGATGCGCCCCGGAGCAACCGCCGCGCTGTCGAGGGGGGCGATCGCGGCCCAGGCTCCAAAGCCTCCGAACACCAGGATGATGGCGCCAAAGGCGAGCCTGGAGTAGCGGCGGTGATCGCAGGAGGCTTCGCATTCAAGGGTCTTGCCGTTCATCGGTCGGTCCTTCCCGGCGCTTCGTCGGATGTTGCCCCGAAGGTTTACCGCCGAAGCCGAGAGACCGGCTGTTCCAGGGGGAACAGCCGGTCCAGTTCAGGCGAGGAGGACGATGCGCCGTCCTGCGGGGCGTCAGACGTCGCCCGTCTCAGAAGAGGTTGAACGAGATCTTCGGGGCATCGTCACCGAAGTCCTTGTCGAACCCACCGAAGGTGGCCGGCGGGGGAGCGTCCTGCACCGGTGCACCCTTGCCGAAGGAGTTGGCGGCCGGCTTCGCGGCCACGGCGAAGTCGTCGAAGTCGTCGAAGGAGGGGCCCTTCGGCTGCTTGTCGAAGATCTCCTTCGGCAGCTCTTCCTTCAGCTCGAAGAGCGGCTTCTCGACCTCGGATCCCCTGGCCTTGCCGATGTCGGCGACCTTGCCGCCGGCCTGGTCGTTGCCGACCAGGATGAAGCGCGGGTCGCTGCTCTCCTGCGAGCCCTTGCCGGCGGCTTTGGTAGCCTCCTCGACCGCTTCCTTGGCGTCGTCGAAGAACGAGCCGAGGAAGGAATTGCCCTTCTCGCCCTTCTCGGCGACGAGCGCCTGCTCGCCCGATGAGCGACCGGTGCTGACGACCGACAGGCTGTCGTCGATCTTGGCGTTGTCGGCGAAGCCTTCGCGGAAGGCGTCGATGATCTCGGCGCCCGCCTTGACCGCTGTCTCGCCTGCCTTGCCGAGACCACCGGCCAGGCCCGCACCGATATCCGCGGCAATGCCGACGCCGTCTTCGAGGCCCTGCCGGGCGTCGTCGACCACCTTCGCCGCGCCATTGGCGGCGCTCCGGGCGCCATCGACGATTGCCTCGCCCGTCTTCTCCAGCACCGCCTTGCCCGTCGTCACCGCAGCCTCGCCGGTCTCGACGACCTGATCGATGACCGTCTTGCCGAGCCGTGCGGCATCGCCCGCCTTGTCGGCGACGAAGTCGACGACATCCTTCGTGGTCGCTTCAGCGGCTTCCGCCGCCTCGGTGACGAGCTCGCCGGTCTTGGCAAAACCCGCGCCGAGCTTGTCGCCGGCCGATTGCAGGGTGTCGCCGATGATGGCTCCGACATCGCGTGCGGTGTCGACGACCTCGGCGGCATTGTCCACCACGACCTCGACGGCGTTTCCGGCGGCATTTCCGATGCCGGTTCCGACGGCCTCGATGATCTCGGCGCCGGTCTCGATGGCGGTGGCGGCCTGCCGGCCGATGCCCTCGAGCGTATTGCGGGCCACATCGCCTGCCGTTTCGGCCGTGTTCTTGCCGGCCGTGACGATGCCATCGATGACGCTGGTCGCGACCTCGAGCGCGGTTTCCGCCGCGTTTTCAACCGCGTTCCCGACGCCGTCCTTGACGTCGTTGAAGTTCTTGCCAGCCACGTCGAGCAGGTTCTGGCCGGTCTCGATGACGCCCTCGACATAGGCGCCACCCACCTTGCCCGCCGTCTCGGCGGCATTGACCACGTTCTCGGCCACGCCTTCCGCGGTGTTCTTGGCACCCTCGCCGATCCCTTCGAGGATCCGTCCGCCAACCTTGGTGGCGCCGTCGGCGACCTCGCCGGCTGCCTCACCGATGGCTTCGGCACCATCCTTGGCGGCTTCGACGATCCGTCCGGCGACACGGCTGGCATCGGAGAGGGCCGTCTCGCCCGCCTCGCGAACATCCTCGACCACCTTGCCGGCTTCCTCGGCCGTGTCACGCAGGAACTGGCCCGCGCCCTTGCCGAAGTCGATCGCGGCGTCCTTGGCGCCATCGACGACCTTGCCGGTCTCTTCGGCGACGTCGCGCAGGACCTGGCCCGCGCCCTTGCCGAAGTCGGCCGCGGCGTCCTTGGCGCCGTCGACGACCTTGCCGGCCTCGGTGGCGGCATCACGCAGGACCTGGCCCGCGCCCTTGCCGAAGTCGACCGCGGCGTCCTTGGCGCCGTCGACGACCTTGCCGGCCTCGTTGGCCACATCCTTGGCTCCGTCCTGGATGGCCTTGCCGACCGTCTCGACGACCTTGCCCGCGGCCTTGCCGGCTTCATCCAGGCCATTCTGGACGGCCTCGGCGCCCTCTTTCACGCCATCGGCAGCCTTGCCGACCAGCTGGCCGGTGCCGACGATGCCGTTGCCGATCGCGTCAACCACGATCTTGCCAGCGGTCTCAAAGCCCTGGGCGGCGCCCTCGGCGGTCCGGTTGATCGTGCCGCCGGGATCCCGGACGAAGGCGTTGACGCCCTCGGTGACCGCCTGGCCGCCCTGCAGAACGGCGGAGGTAACGCTTCCGACGACTTCGCCGACGGCGCGCGAGGCGTCACGGGCGGTGTTGGTGACGGCTTCGCCCGCATCCTGGGCGGCACCCGTGACACCGTCGACCACGGCTTCCGCCGTTTCGGCGACAGCCTCGCCGAAATCCTCGACCGCTTCCTGACCATCTTCGATGAGCCCGCCGACAGCCTCGGCTGCGTCCTCGAAGAAACCAAAAAATCCGTTGCTCATGACCCGCTCCATCTGGGTGTTGAAGGCCGCTCCGGGCCTTCGAGGTTTTGATCCATCGCAGGGGCTGTTCGTCTCGGCTCCTCGATGTCCCAACCTTGGCCTCGAGCGCCGGCGGGCGCTGTTCCCCGCGGAACAGCCTCAAATTTTTCGGCAGGACAGATTGATGGCGCGCGACAGGTGCGGTTGCGACGAGCAGATTGGCTCCGCTAGAAAGGGACTTGAGACCGATGGCACAGGCGATGGACGAGGCTCGGAGCCAGAAACCGATCGATCCCCTCAAGGTCGCCATTCGCGCCTGTCTGCCGGGGACGTTCGCCGCGGTCATCATCAGCATGTTCATCAATGCGACCATGCTCGCGATGCCGATCTACTCGATGCAGATCTATGACCGCGTCCTTGCCAGCCGCAACGAGACCACGCTCCTCCTCCTGACCCTCATCGTTCTCATCTTCCTCGTGCTCTACGGCATCCTGGAGTATGCCCGCTCGGGCGTGCTGGTGCGCTCGTCCGTCGCCTTCGAACGCGTCCTCCGCCGGCCTCTCTTCGATGCCATGATGCGGGCCGAGCTCGATCCCGAGCGGCGCCAGGGGCAGCAGCTCATTCGCGATGCCGAGGCCATCCGCGACTCGCTGGCCAGCGGCACGGTGGCGATCATCTGCGATCTGCCGTGGACGCCGCTTTTCGTGCTGCTCTGCTATTTCATGCATCCGGTGCTCGGCATGATCGCTCTGGCCGGTGCCGTGGTTCTCTTCGCGCTGGCGGTCCTCACCGAGATCCTGACGAAGCGCGGCGTCGACCAGTCCTCGCGTCTGTCGAACGATGCCTCGACCTTCGCGGCGTCGGCGCTCCGCAACGGCGAGGTCGTCCGCGGCCTCGGCATGGGCGATACCGTGCTCGAGCGCTGGAGCGGACAGCAAAGCGCGGCGGTTGCCGCCAATGTCGCCTCGGCCGAGCTGACCGCCGCCCTCGTCGCCATGTCGAAGTTCGCCCGCATCGCGGTGCAGACCGGCGTTCTCGCAGCCGGGGCCTGGCTCGCCATCGAGAAACAGATTTCTCCCGGGGCGATGATGGCAGCTTCCATCATCATCGGCCGCGCGCTGGCTCCCGTCGAGCAGATCGTCGGCCAGTGGAAGCGGATCGTCGGGTGCCGCAGCGCCTATCGCCGGCTTCGCCACCTGATGAACGAGTTTCCGCAGAAGGCGGCGCCGGTCAGCCTTCCCGTGCCGCAGGGCCAGATCGAGGTCGAGAATGTCGCCATCGTTCCTCCCGCTGCCGCCAAGCCTTCCGTGCGCGGGGTCTCCTTCAGCGTTCAGCCCGGCGAGAGCGTGGCGATCGTCGGCTCGTCGGGCAGCGGCAAGTCGAGCCTGGCGCGGGCCCTGGCCGGTGTCTGGGAACTGCGCGCCGGCGAAATCCGCATCGATGGCGCTGCCTTGAACCAGTGGGACCGCAACAAGCTCGGCAAGAGCGTCGGCTATCTGCCGCAGGATGTGGAGCTCTTCGCCGGGACGGTGGCCGACAACATCGCCCGTCTTGCCGATGTCGACAGCCGTGCAGTCGTCGCCGCCGCCAAGGCCGCCGGCGCCCATGACGTCATCCTGCGGCTGCCGCAGGGCTATGACACGCCGATCGGGGAGGGCGGCCTCGCGCTGTCCGGCGGCATGCGCCAGCGTGTCGGCCTCGCCCGCGCCCTCTACGGGGATCCGCGCCTCATCGTCCTCGACGAGCCCAATTCCAATCTCGACGAGGAGGGCGAGCGCGCCCTCGGCCAGGCCATCGCCGCGATGAAGGAGGCGGGCCGCACGGTGGTCGTCGTCACCCACCGCCCGCAGCTGCTCGCCTATGTCGACAAGGTGCTGGTGATGTCCTTCGGCACCGCACTCGCCTTCGGTGACCGGGACGACGTCATCGCCCGCATGCGCGGCAACAAGGTTGCAGCTGTCCAGTCCCCACGTACGAGCTCTGCGGCCTGAGAGCTTATGTTCCGAAAATTCTCATGCGAGGATCCGCCATGTTGAACGACATCATCTCCTTCCCTGCGATCTGGCGCAGGTGCCAGCAGGGCACTTCGGCCTTGGTCCGGCCCGCCATCCTTGCTGCTCTCGTGTGCGCAAGCCTCGTCGGGTTCAGCGCAGGAGGCTTCGCCCAGGGGCTCGGACAGCCACCGGCCATGCCACGCCCGCCGCAGCTCGTTCCCCTGGAGCGGGCCTTCCTGAATGCGGCGACAGCCCTCTTCAACACCGTCCCGGTTACCGCCGAGAAGACGATTATCGTCATCGATCCCCTGGTCGACGGGGTCACGGGGATCCAGTCGGCGGCGACGCGCGGCTTCGACCGTCGGATCGCGACGCTGGTCGCCGAACGCTACCAGCACATCGAGGTGCTGCCGTTCACGGTCGAGAACCTGGCCAAGGCCAAGTTCATCTTCATCGGCACGTTCAACACCATCAACAATGCGGGACAGCCGGCCGGACCGCGGGATGCGTTCTGGATCTGCTTCGCCCTCATCGATCAGGCGTCGAAAACCGTCGCCGCCCGATCGGTCGCCAGAGCCACCATCTCCGACGTCGATATTGCGCCGGCTCGCTTCTATGCCGATACCCCCGTCTGGGGGCTCGACGCGGCAACCACCGCCTATATCGAGACCTGCCAGCGCTCCCGGCCCGGCGATCCCGTCAGCCCGGCCTATATGGCTCAGCTTCCCGCAGCGGCGCGAATCCGCGAGGCCACCGTCGCCTATGAGGCGGGCGATGCGCGTCGCGCGCTCGATCTCTACCGTGAGGCGAGGGCCATGCCGGAAGGCGATCAGCTGCGTGCCCTCAACGGTCTCTACCTGGCGCTGATGGCCATCGGTGAGAGGGACGAGGCGGCAAAGGCCTTCTCGCAACTCGTCAGCAACGGGCTCAACCTTGGCCGGCTGGGGGTTCTGTTTCTTTTCGAGGTGGGGACGACGAACTTCAATTCGCAGACGGCGGCCGCCGCGCATTATGCCAACTGGCTCAACGAGATCGCGACCCGCGCGGGCAGTGCGGAAGGCTGTCTCGAGGTCGTCGGCCATGCCAGCCGGACGGGCCTCGAGGCGTTCAACGAGCGTCTGTCGCGCGAGCGCGCGGAAAGGATCATCGCCCTGCTGTCGGAGCGTGCTCCCGGTCTTGCCGCCCGCCTCAGACCGGCGGGGGTCGGCTCACGCGAGGTCTTGGTCGGGCTGCCGCGGGATGATAGCAGCACGGATATCGATCGCCGTGTCGAGTTCAGGACCGCCAGCTGCGCATGAGTTCAGTCAACCCTCCCACCCCGGCGGCAGACGATCGCCGTCCCTTGCCGCCGGGAACCCGGGTCGGTGACGATTTTCTCGTCCTCAAACACCGCGCCTCCGGATCAGCGGCGCTGAGCTACGAGGGATTGCGGCTCGCCGACCAGGCGAGCGTGACCTTGACCGAGTTCTTCCCCGCCGGTCTTGCGGCGAGGCTCGACGACGGCTCGGTTCAGCCGATCCGGGGCTGGGAGGGGGATGTCGATGCCAGGCTTCAGGCCTTCCTGGAACGGGCCGCAGGCCTGCAGGCCCTCGCCGATCCTGCCATCGATGCGCCGCGACAGGAGCTGCGGGCCTTCGGGACGGTTTATCTCGCCTCGTCCGGCACGTCGCGTCCGGCCCTGGATGTCTGGGCCAACGACCTCCTGAGGCGGCCGAGCGCCGCCGACCTCGCCATGATCGGCCACCGTCTCGTGCATGGCCTCGCCGGGCTGCATCGCCTCGGGCTCGCCCATGGCGCCGTGTCGGCGCGCGAGGTTCAACTGAGCGAACCCTCCGACGTCGTGCTTGCGGGGGCGCTGCTCCAGGCTGCGGGCCCGGAGGCGCGGGCGGGCGATCTCGCCGCGGCGGCGGGTGTCCTCTACCGTCTGGTGACGGGGCTTGCCGTGCCGCCGCCGGAGCGGGACCGTCAGCTCGATGCCCGCTTCGCCGCGGTCTCCGTTGCCGCGGGCGACTATCCGGACGCGCTCCTCGAAGCCCTGGATGCCGTGCTGGAAATCGGAACCGGGGCCATTCCTGTCGATCCCGACCTCTGGACGCGGGACTTTCTGGCGCTGACGGCGGGACTTGCGGGCGTTGCCCTCGTTCCGCCGCCGCGCGAGACGGCGGCTGCGGCCAAAGCTGCGCCGGCCGCCCCGCTTCCATCGGGTGAGCGGCGGCCGTCTGAACCTGCCGTGTCGGCCGTCGGCACGCCCCGGTCGGACCCGCCGAAGGCCGTGCCCGCCGGCGATCGGCCGAGACGCGCCGTCATGCCCGTGGTCGTCCTGACCGGACTGGTGCTGGCCGGCCTTGCCGGCTGGCTCTCCCTCCAGCTCCTCCGCCAGCCCCCGTCGGCGCCATCTCCCGTCGCGAGCGCTGCCGCCCCCCGCGCCGCCGGTCAGGTTCCTGCCACGCCCGCCGAGCGCCCGGCGCCTGTTTCGCCGCCTCGGGATGAGGCGCAGCCTCAACCTGCGGCCGTGCCGGCCGCACCGCCGGTGGCCGAGACGCCCGCATCCCCGGCGATTGCGCCCGCACCGCGCCCCGAGCCGCCCCGCGAGACGCGGGAGCCGGCGGCATCACCGAGAGCGCCGGGCCTCGCCGTGCCCCCCGTCCCGACGCCGGCTCTGGGTCAGGCTGGCGCGCCGCCGCCGCCGTCCGGGGTGGAAGATCGCGCCCCGGCGATCGCCTTCGCGCCGCCGGTGACGAGTTCGGCCCTACCGACCCCCGCCGAGATCCTGAGCCGTGAGGTCGAGACCGCGACGAGCGCTCAGGCGCTTGTCGACCTCATGGGCCGTGGCGCCGATCGCAACGCGGCCGAAACCCGGATCGCGGCCCTCGGCTATGTGCCGATCCAGGCCGGCGCAACCCGGATATTCCGCAAGCCCGGAGACGGTGAGGGCTTCCGGGACTGCGACACCTGCTTGGACCTGGTTGTGGTTCCGGCTGGCCGGGTCACCATGCAGATCTCGATCGCCAATGCGAGCCGCGAGATCGGCATCGATCTGCCGCGCCCCTTTGCGGTCGCTCGCCATGAGACGACCCGCGGCGATTTCGCCACCTTTGTCAGGGAGAGCGGCAGGGTGATCGCACCGGGATGCCATGCGCGATCCCCTTCCTGGCGGCTCGATCCCGTCCTATCCTGGCAATCGCCCGGCTTCGATCAGGGGGACGATCACCCGGTGGTCTGCGTCAGCTACGAGGATGCGAAGGCCTATGCCGCATGGCTGTCGCAGAAGACGGGGCAGCGCTATCGGCTGCCGACCGATCCCGAGTGGCACTACCTTGCCGCCGCCGAGCGGTGGCTGAGGCGCGACAGTCCGCAGATGTGCATGATCGGCAACGGGGCGGACCAGTCTGCCCGCGCCGTGTTCCCCGATTGGGAGGCGACGGGCTGCACCGACGGCGCCATCTATACCGCGCCCGTCGGCCGGTTTGCCGCGGGGCTCTGGGGTCTCCACGACCTCAACGGCAATGTCTGGGAATGGGTCGCGACCTGCGCCCCGCAGCCGCGGGCCGATGCGGAATTTCCGCCGCGCGATTGTGAACCTCAGGCCCCGCGCCTGCTGCGAGGCGGGTCTTGGGCCGACCCGCCGAGCCTGCGCATGCTCGATGCGCGCATCATCAGCGCGCCCGCCATTCGCGATCAGGTGGCGGGCTTCCGGCTGATCCGGGAGATCGACTGATTCTCCGGCCCGCACGATCTGCGGCCTGGTCGGCAGGAAGAATTTGCTTGAAGCTGAGACCGTCATGCTGATCATGCCGGGATCGAGGGTGGCAGCCAACGTCGCTCATGCGTGGAGCCATCGTCGAAGCGGAAGAATCAGATGCCCGGTGGTGCAGGTGGCGTGAGAGTGCGAGCAAGGTCCGGCGGCGCATTGACGGGCGTCCAACGGGATCGATGATGAGCGAAAACAATCCAGCTCTTGAGATCCTGTCGCGCCATCCCTGGTTTGGAAAAGCAGGCGATCAGCTCGCGTCGCTCGCCGGACGGGCCCGGGCAAAGGCCTGGACGGGCGGCCAGACCATTTTCCAGCGGCGGGAGAACGCGGACACGCTGGTCATCCTCGTCTCCGGTCTCGTCCGCCTGTCGCTCATCACCGAGGAAGGACGCGAGGTCACCGTCCGCATGGCGGCGGCTGGCGAGGTCTTCGGCGAGCTCGGAATCCTCGACGGTGAGCCCCGCTCGACCGATGCCACCGCGCTCACCAAGGTGGCCGGCTTCACGCTGGCGCGCGAGGATGTCTGGGGCCTGATCGAGGCATCCAGCCCGTTCCGGAAGGCCGTCATCGGCGGGCTCTGCTCGCGACTCCGAGAGACGACAGCCCAGCTCGAATCGATCGCCCTGATGAGCATCGAGACGCGGGTGGCCCGGCTCTTCCATCACCTCGCCGTCGATCGCCGCAAGGAGCGTGGCAGGGTCGAGGTGAGCCTCCCCTATTCCCAGGGCGAACTGGCGTCCCTCGTCGGCGCGACGCGGCCCAAGGTCAACCAGGCCATTTCTCAACTGCTTGACCGGGGGGCCCTCGTGCGCACCAAGGCCGGCTATTCCTGCCACCTCGAAAAGCTCGCGGAACTTGCGCAGTTGGACGAGATTTGAAGGGGTTCCTGTCTGGAGCCCGCCGCAGGCGGCTGATGGCTCTCGCAGCCGGCGCGCTGGCTGCGATCATGGGCGTGGCGATCTATTTTTTTGTCGAGGCGGGGCCTGCGAGCCGTCTTCGCGAGAACGGCTATGCGCTCATCGGGCGGTTCTTCCCGCGCACCGCGCCGCCAGGCACGCCCGTCATGGTCGTCGACATCGACAGGGCGTCCCTCAGCCTGATGGGGCCATGGCCCTGGTCGCGCGAAAAGCTCGCAACTCTGATCGACAGGATCGCTGCCGCAGAGCCGCAGGTACTCGGCGTCGACATTGTCCTCTCCGACAGACGGGATGATGAGGGCACGCCCCTCCTCGCCGCGGCCATCGGCAAGGTGCCCACCATCCTCGGCGCGGTGCTCGATCCCGAGCAGGTCACGGCGGCGGTGGTGCAGCCGCTCTCCATCGTCGTCGTCGGCGATGGACGTGACGTTCAGGTGCCGGAAGCACCTGGAGTGATCGTTGCTCCCGAGCCCTTCTTCTTGGCCGCCCGGGGCATCGGCATCGTCTCGTTCCTTGCCGGAGACGAGGTGTCCGGGCAGGTGATCACCGCGAGCCCGCTCGTGGTCAGCGCCCAGGGTCAGCCCCTCGCCGGCTTAGGACTGGCGCTCGTCCAGGCCCGGTTCGATGCGTCGAGCGTGATCATCGACGTTCCCGGCGGGCGCCTCAGGGTGGGTGAGGCCTCCGTACCGCTGACGAGCGACCTCTCGCTTCGCCTTCATCACGGCCGAGCCGATGACCGCGTTGCCCGCACCATCTCCGCAACGCGTCTCCTGCGAGGAGACGACTCCTCGGCCCTGAAAGGACGCATCGTGCTCCTCGGCGCCAGCGCCCCGGAGATCGGGGGCCTGCGCGCCACCCATACCGACCCCTTCATGCCATCGGTTCAGATCATCGCCGAAACGGTGGAACAGATTCTCGGCGGGCAGGCTCCGGTCACGCCGCCCCATGGCCGGTCAGCCGAGATCGCCATGACATTCATCATCGCCCTCGGCGGGATGATTGCTGTCCTCGTCACTTCCCCCTTCATCGCCACCGCAATCTCGCTGGTGCTCGCGGCAGGCTGGATCGGTCTCTGTCTGGCTCTCTTTGCTTTTGCCGGGTTCCTGATCGATCCCCTCGGCCCGCCCCTCATCGGCCTCATCCCGGTCCAGGTGACGGCCCTCATCCTGTTCTCGGCAACCCTTCGCGAGCGCCGGGCGATCGAGCGGCGCTTTGCCCAGCACCTGCCCGCCGAGGTTGTGGCCAGAATCGCGGACGATCCCTCGCGGATCAAGATCGACGGTGAAGAGCGTGAGATCACCGCGCTCTTCACCGATATCGAGGGCTTCACCGCGATGACCGAGCGCGCATCGCCGAAGGACCTCATCGCGCTCCTCGACGCCTATGTGGAAATGACGGCCGGGATCGTCATCGCCCATGGCGGGATGGTCGACAAGGTCGTCGGCGACGCCCTCCACGCCTTCTTCAACGCGCCGATGGATTGCGACGACCACCCGAAGAAGGCGCTCGATTGCGCGCGGCAGATGCTGGCCGCTACCGAACAGCTCAGGACCTCACCGCTGGGCGCAAAGCTCAAACTCGGGCGCACGCGCATCGGCATCGAGACAGGCCCCGCGATCCTCGGCGATATCGGAGGTGGCCGAAAGCTCGATTACACAGCCCACGGCCCCGCCATCAATGCGGCCGCCAAGCTGGAGGCGGCGAACAAGACCTTCGGAACGTCGATCCTGATCGGGCCGGGTGCCGCCGCCCGGCTCCAGGCGGAGGATCTGCGGCCGGTGGGCGCCTGGCAGGCGAGCCCTGCCTCGGAGCCGAGAACCGTCTTCACAGTTTGAAGAACTCTAACCGGGCAGCCCCCGCCGCCGCTCTTGTTCTGCGAAGGCCCGGCAGAATGCAGGCAGAGGTGCCAGTCGAGACGTCAGCGCAGCAACGCCCGGAAACTTGCGGCGCGCTCGCGCGACCAGGGTGCCGGTGGCGAGGGCCTCTCGCCGCGCCGCGCCACCGTCGTTCCTTCGCCGGGTCCGAGCTTGACCGTCACACCCCCCGCCCGCACATCGACCCGCCCCTCATCGACGAGAACAGAAAAACCGCGGGTCGGCTCAGCCCCGACGACGAAACGGGTTCCTCTGACCGCGACAAGTGCATAGGGGCTGCGCACGGTCAGGCCCCGCGGCAGGCGGCCCTGCGTATCCACGCCGACCGCCCCGGAGCCGATCGTGATGGTGCCGCCCTGGCTGGCGATGAAGCGGTCGATGCGGACGCGCGCCTGGCCACCCATGCGGAGTGTGGTGCGCTCACCAAGGGTCATGGCAACGCGGCCCTCACGCTCGGTTCGGACCAGATCGTTGAGCATCACGCCGGTTTCGCGGACCAGCGAGCGGGTCGTGCCGGCATTCTCTGCAAAAGCCGGGCCCTGACCCTCGGTGACGCGGCCGACCTGCGCTGCCATGGCGGACGGGGAGCCGAAGCTGCCGACGGCTAAAATCCCAACTCCGATAAAACCCAGCAAACGCCTCGTCGACATCGGAATTGCCTCGGCTCATGGGTTCGCGACTGCATGAATCATGATGGTAGCATGGAGTGCTGCCAGTTCCTTGCGGAACAGGCATGCTCCGGGACGGTTGTTCTCCGACGACGCTTCTTGAAGCCGTCGGATCGACGCGTGTGGCCGGCGGCTTTTCGCCTCGGCGCCCCGTCGGGACGATCCCCGTCAGCCGTGCATATGTCTTTCAACATGCCAGCGGGAACTTGTTTGTGACGGCCCGGGGGCTCGGCGCAGCTCGCTGACGAAGTGGTTCCCGGGGCTGTCCGGCGCGCGTCGGCTCGTAACTTTTCCCCTCGACATCGGTGCCTGCTGGAGACCTGCGCGCTTTACTCCACAGCCGTCTTTGAACCGTCATCGCACGGCGACCACACCTTCACATCGCCGTGGCACTCGTCGGGCTCGTTAGCCGTCGGAGGTCCGCCATGCCGTTCTGCATACCCAAACTCGCCCGCCGCCTTGTGGTCGCGCTGCCGATCGTCGCCGCCTTCGCGGCGCCGTTGTCGGCCCAGCCTGCCGACACGCGGCCGGTCATCACCATCGCCGTGCAGCAGATCGTGACTTCCGGTGCGCTCGAGCCGCTGCGCGAGCAATCCAATGTCGGCGCGCGCATCTTCGATTCCATCTTCGAGAACCTGATCGAGGTGGACAAGACCGGCGATCTCAGCCTCAAGCCCGGCCTTGCCGAGAGCTACCGCCGCATCGACCCCCAGACCATCGAGTTCACGCTGCGCCGCGGCGTCAAGTTCCATGACGGCCGCGAGATGACCGCCGAGGACGTGGTCTTCACCTTCGGCCGCGAACGCATGTGGGGCACGGGCGAGGCCAATCCCCAGACCAGCGGCCAGCCCACCGCGACGCTGTTCGCCCAAGGCGCGCAGGGCGCGACCTCGGTGCCGCGCGAGGCGGTCGCCATCGCGGGCCGGCTCCTGCCCGCCTTCGGTTCGATGGAGGCCGTCGGCCCCTATACGGTGCGCTACACCAACCGCGTGGCGGACCTGACGCTGGAAGGCCGCCTGACCCGCAACGGCACCGAGATCATTTCCCGCGCCGGTTTCCAGGCCGCGGAGAACTGGGGAGCCTGGGCCCGCCGCCCGGTGGGCTCCGGTCCCTACCGGGTCAAGGAATTCCGCCCGGACAATATTCTCGTCCTCGAGGCCCATGACGAGTACTGGGGCGGTCGCCCGCCGATCCGCGAGCTCCGCTTCGTCGTCGTCCCGGAAATCGCCACCCGGGTGAACGGGCTTCTGTCCGGTCAGTTCGATTTCATCACCGACGTGCCGCCCGACCAGTTCCGTGCCATCGAGCGTTCGGCACGTCACGATGTGATCGGCGGCGCGATCCTCAATCACCGCCTCCTGGTGTTCGACAAGAACCACCCGCGCCTTCAGGATCCCCGCATCCGTCGCGCGCTGACCCATGCCATCGACCGGAACCTGATCGTCGAGGCACTTTTCCAGGGGAAGACCTCGGTCCCCGCTGGCCTTCAGTGGGAATATTACGGCCAGATGTTCCATGCCGACTGGACCGTGCCGGCCTTTGACCCGGCGCTTGCCCGCCGCCTGCTGCAGGAAGCCGGCTACCGCGGCGAGGTCATCCCCTATCGGGTCGCCTCGGGCTACTACACCAACCAGGTCCCGACCGCGCAGGCATTGCAGCAGATGTGGCAGGCCGTCGGGCTCAACGTGCAGCTCCAGATGGTCGAGAACTGGCAGCAGATTTTCGACCGCTCGAATCCGCAGAACCCGCGCGCCATCCGCGACTGGTCGAACTCGGCCCCGTTCAACGATCCCGTGTCGTCGATCGTCAACCAGCATTGCGAGCGTGGCCAGCAGCAGCAGGCCGGCGAGTGGACCAACGCCGATTTCAACCGGCTGTGCACGGTGCTGGAAACCTCGACCAATCCCGACGAGCGCCGGTCGACCTTCCGCCGGATGTTGGAGATCATCGAGCGTGAGGATCCTGGCTACACGGTCCTGCATCGCTCGGTTCTCTATTTCGGCAAGCGCAAGGACATCGAGTGGAAGCCCTCGCCGACCCAGGCGATGGACTTCCGGGCGTCGAACTTCCGCATCGTTCCCGCCACCCGCTGACACGGCACCGCCTGCAAGCGGCCGCGCTGAGTCTGGCGCGGCCGGCCACCCGGAGTAGCGTGCATGACCGTCCCCCTCATCGAACTGAAAGACCTGACGGTCGACTTTCCCGTTGGTGGAAACTGGGTCCGTGCGCTCCATGGTGTCTCGCTCACGATCCGGCGCGGCGAGGCTTTGGGCCTCGTCGGAGAATCCGGTTCCGGCAAGAGTGTGACATGGCTCGCCGCCACCAAGCTTCTGCCGGCCAAAGCCAGGATCGATGGCGAGGTCCTTCTGGACGGCAAGCCGATCCAGGGTCTGACCCGCGATCAGATGGCCGGTGTGCGCGGCAAAAGGGTCGCGCTGATCTTCCAGGACCCGACATCCTCCTTGAACCCCGTGCACCGTGTCGGCACCCAGATCGCTGAATCGGTCCGTCTCCATCGCGGCTTCGACGCCGCGGCCGCCCGCGCAGAGGCCAAGCGTCTGCTGGACCGTGTGCATATCCCGTCGGCGGCCCGCCGGCTCGACGATTATCCGCACGAACTGTCGGGCGGCACCAACCAGCGCGTCATGATCGCCATGGCGTTGGCCGGCGAGCCGGACCTGCTGGTTGCCGATGAGCCGACCACGGCGCTCGATGTGACCATTCAGGCGCAGATCCTCGATCTCCTCGCCGAGATGCGCCGCGAGACCGGCATGGCGCTCGTGTTGATCTCCCATGACCTCGGCATCGTCGCCGACATCACCGACCGGGTCGCCGTCATGTATGCCGGTCGGATCGTCGAGGAGGCACCTGTCGACGCCTTGTTCGACGATCCTCGCCATCCCTACACGCAGGGACTGCTGGCCGCGCTTCCGGATGTCGCCGGCCCGCGTCGCCGCCTCACCGCCATTCCCGGTCAGGTGCCCAATCCGGCCGCGCTCCCGCCCGGCTGTGCCTTCGCGCCACGCTGCCCGGCCGCGATTTCCGGCTGCGTGACGGCGATTCCCTCGCTCGATGCTGTCGCCGCCGATCGGCGGACCGCCTGCTTTCGCGCCGGCCATGCGACGCCCTGGGAGATCGCCGCGTGAGCGCTCTCCTTGAAGTCGAGGGGCTCGTGAAGCACTATCATGTCCGCGGCGGTGGCGGTCTCTTCGGTGCCCCTGTCGTCCTCAAGGCGGTCGACGGCGTGTCGTTTGCAATTCCGGCCGGCCGCACGCTCGGCCTCGTCGGTGAATCGGGTTGCGGCAAGTCCACGACAGCCCGCCTCGTGCTCGGGACGCTGGCGCGCGACGACGGGCAGGTGATGTTCGACGGCGAGCCGGTCGGCTCGGTTCGCGATGCCCGGTGGCGGTCGCAGCGTCGCGCCATGCAAATGGTCTATCAGGACCCGCTTTCGGCGCTTGATCGCCGCCTGACCGTCGGCAAGCAGGTCATGGAGCCGGCGCTCGTCCACGGCCTCGGCGCAGCGGCGGAACGACACGAAAAAGCGCTGTCCATCATGGACGCGGTCGGCCTCTCGTCGCGCTTCTTCGACCGCTATCCTCACGAGCTTTCCGGCGGCCAGCGCCAGCGGGTGGTGCTCGCCCGTGCCCTTATCCTGTCGCCGAAGCTTCTGGTCTGCGACGAGCCGATTTCGGCACTCGACGTGTCGATCCAGGCGCAGGTGATCAACCTCCTGGTCGATCTGCAGGAAAAATTCTCGCTGACCTATCTGTTCATTTCCCACGACCTGAAAGTGGTCCGCCAGGTCGCGCATGAAGTGGCGGTCATGTATCTCGGCCGTGTTGTCGAGCGCGGCGACCCGGAAGCCCTGTTTCACGCCCCGGCCCACCCCTATACGCAGGCATTGGTCGGTGCGATCCCCACTCCGCGGACGCGCGGCCGCGCGCGAGCCGCGCTCCAGGGCGATCCGCCAAGCCCGATCAACACACCCCCGGGCTGCTCCTTCCACCCGCGCTGCCCGCGCGCCGAGGCCCGCTGTCGCAGCGAGGCCCCGCTTCTGCGCCCTCTCGATGACGGCCGCTTCGCCGCGTGCCATTTCCCGGTCCTTTCAACGCCCGCTCGCGAGGCCGCCTGATCATGCTCGGCTATATCGCGTCGCGCGCCTTTCGCGCCCTGGTGACCATTCTCCTCGTGCTCACCTTCGCGTTCTTCATCCTCAACGCCACCGGCGACCCGGCGATCCTGATTCTTTCCGCCGATGCGCCGCCGGAAGCCATCGAGGCGTTCCGCGAGGAATGGGGGCTCAACGCGCCTCTCTGGAAGCAGTATCTCGGCTACCTGTGGAACCTCGCCCATGGCGAACTCGGCCGGTCCATGCGCGACGGGCGTGATGCCTGGGCGGTGGTCTCGGAGCGCATACCGGTCACGCTCGCCATCACGATTCCGGCCCTGATCATCAAGCTGGTGATCGGCATTTCCGCCGGCATCGTCGCCGCCCTTTGGCGCGACACCTGGGTCGACCGTCTGGTAATGGCCTTCTCCGTGACCGGCTACACGGTGCCGAGCTTCGTGCTGGGTCTGGCACTGATGCTCGTCTTCGCCGTCCAGCTGGGCTGGTTGCCGGCGGCCGGGGCGGACAGCTGGCGCCACGCGATCCTCCCGATCATCACGCTCGGCGTCGCCGGTGCGGCGGTCCTCGCGCGGTTCACCCGTTCGGCCATGCTCGAAGTCCTCGGCCAGCCGTTCATCCGTACCGGACTGGCCAAGGGGCTCGTCTGGCGCGCGGTCGTCATCGGACATGCGTTCCCGAACGCGGCCATTCCGACGCTGACGATCGCCGGCTTCATGATCGGCTCGCTGGTCGCCGGTGCCGTGGTGGTCGAAAGCGTCTTCGCCTGGCCGGGCGTCGGCCGCCTGCTGGTCTCGGCGGTCGGCAACCGCGACCTGATGGTGGTGCAGGCGATCCTGTTGCTGGTGACAGTCACCATGGTCTCGGCCAATCTGATCGTCGACATCGTCTACGGCTTCGTCGATCCGCGACTGCGCACCGCCCGGGGCGGCCCGGCGCGAGGTGGAACATGAGCGACGCCTCGCTGCCCTCAACCGAAGTCGAGACCAGCGGGCGGCGACGGTTCTTCCGTGCCTGGCCTCCGGCTGTTCTTCTGGCGCTCGCCTGGATCGCCTTCATCGCCCTCGTTTCGATCTTCGCCGACTGGCTCAAACCCTACGACTTCATGGCGCTCGACCTTCGCGACCGCCTCGCCGAACCGGTCTTCATGGATGGCACGTTCCGCCATCTTCTCGGCTCCGACGAACTCGGCCGCGATGTCCTTTCGCGGCTGATCGAGTCGGTCCGCATGAGCCTCGTCATTGCCTTTCTCTCGACGTTGATCGCCGCGGGCATCGGCGTCAGCCTCGGCTTTCTGGCTGCCCATTTCCGTGGCTGGGTCGAACAGATCATCCTCGGGGCCATCGATTTCATGGCGGCGATCCCGTTTCTGATCATCGCACTCGCGGTTCTGGCCTTTTTCGGCAACACGCTGACGCTGTTCATCCTCCTGATGGGAATGCATGGCTGGGAGCGGATTGCCCGCATCACGCGTGGCCTCGCCATTGCCGCAAAGGAACAGGGATATGCGGCGGCGGCGAGCGAAATCGGCGCATCGCCGTTTCGCGTCTATGGTGCCCACATCCTTCCCAACATCGCCTCGACCCTCATCGTCGCCATGACGCTCAACATTCCCGAGGTCATCCTGCTCGAGTCGGGCCTGTCGTTCCTCGGCCTCGGCGTTCAGCCGCCGCTCACGTCACTCGGAAACATGGTCGGCTATGGTCGCGAGTACATCCAGACCGCCCCGTGGATCCTGCTGTCGCCGGCCGTTGTCATCATCCTCACCACGCTCGCAGTATCGGTAGTCGGTGACTGGCTGCGCGACCGTCTCGACCCGACCCTTCGCTGATCCGGATTACAAACATCATGACCCTGTCGAACCTGCCGACTCTCGGCGCCGCCATCGCCCACGAGAATCTCGGCCTTCATCGCGACTGGCTGATCGAGGGCCAGCGTGACCTCGAGCTGCAAGCCTTCTTCAAGCCGGAGGCATTGGACGGCGACTTTTCCGACGTCATCGCCTCGACGAAAAAGACGCTCGACGGCCATACCGGCCGGCTCGGTATCCACGGACCGTTCTGGGGCTTCTCGATCGCGAGCCACGATCCGGCGATCCGCCGCGTCGTCACCGACCGCTTCCTGACGGCTCTCGGTGTCTGTGAAAAGCTTCATGCGACCCAGATGGTCATCCATTCCCCGGCGACCACCTGGGGCTACAACAACCTGCAGGTCTTCCCGGATGAGGCCGCGAAGCTGACCGAACGCGTCCATCTGACGCTCAGGTCCGTTGTGAAGCGGGCCGAGGAACTGGGCGTCACGCTGGTCATCGAAAACATCGAAGACAAGAACCCCATGGACCGCGTCCGGCTGGCCGAGAGCTTTTCCTCGCCCAACGTCAAGGTTTCGCTCGATACCGGCCACGCCCACTACGCCCATGTTTCCACCGGCGGGCCGCCGGTCGATGTCCATGTGATCGCAGCCGGCAACCTGCTGGAACATGTCCATATCCAGGACGCCGACGGTTTCGCCGACCGCCACTGGCTCCCCGGCGAAGGCACGATCAACTGGATCGCCGTCTTCCGCGCGCTCGGCCGGCTGGCGTCCAATCCCCGCCTGGTGCTCGAAGTCCGCGACCAGGCCAACCTGCAGAAGGGCGCAAGGCATCTGGTGGAGATGGGGCTGGCCGTCTGACAGCGGCCCCTCTGGGGGGCGGCCCTGCCTGCGGGCCTTGATGCGGCTGATTTCCACCCGTCATCCCATGACCGGGGCGCGATATGTGGCGGTTGGTTGCGCAACTGCAATTCGCCGCCTTCCCGACCTTCGCGAAATAGCGACATCGGACCGCCGGCAGCGCTAAACTCCTCATGGCTCCGCGCTCCTTCCGAACTGGACGGTGGCGCAAGAGACGGGCGAGGGGCGGTTCATGTCCCATCACGCAAGGGGGCAGCGGGGTGACAATGACTGCACAGATCGTGCTGGGCGGCGCCGCCTCGGGTCCCGTCGTCGCGACCCCGGAGGGGTTGAGCTTCTGGGGCGGTGTCGATCCGGCCAACGCTCGCGTGATCGATGTGCATCACCCGCTGCAAGGTGCGAGCGTCGCCGGTTCCGTGCTGATGATGCCGACCAGTCGCGGTTCCTGCACGGGGAGCGGGGTCCTCCTCGATCTCGCGTTGAACCGGCGAGCGCCCGCTGCGCTCATCTTCTGCGAGCCCGAGGATGTGCTGACCCTCGGTGCGCTGGTTGCCGCGCGACTCTTTGGGTGCGGCGTACCGGTGGTGCGGCTTTCCCGCCGGTTATTCGATCGCGTGGCAGGTGCGGACAGGGTCGACATCACGGAAACCACGCTGACTGCCGACGGCGAGGCGATTGCCCTGAGCCCGCCCGCCGCCGGCGGTCTCTTGCTGACCGACGGCGACCGCGCCTTCCTCGCCGGTGCGCACGGCCTCGCCGCGCAGCGCGCGATGGAGATCCTCGTCGCCATGGCGGTGAGCCAGGGAGCGACGTCCCTGTGTACCGTCACCCGCGCGCATATCGACGGCTGCATTTATGCCAGCCCGGCCCATCTGCGCTTCGCCGAGGAGATGGTCGCCATGGGCGCCCGGGTCGTGGTGCCGACAACCACCAATGCGATCTCGGTCGATCACCAGAACTGGCGCGCGCAGGGCGTGCCCGATGATTTCGGAGGTCCGGCCAGCCGTCTCGCCGATACCTACGTCGCCATGGGGGCAAGGCCCAGCTTCACCTGCGCGCCTTATCTCCTGCCAGACCCGCCAAAGGCCGGTGAGGATATCGGCTGGTCCGAGTCGAACGCGGTGATCTATGCCAATTCGGTGCTGGGCGCCCGGACGGTCAAGCATCCCGATTTTCTCGATCTCTGCATCGCGCTGACGGGCCGTGCCCCGCTCTCCGGCGTCTACCTGGCGGACAATCGACGTCCGCGGCGGGTGATCCGTGTCGCGGCACCGGCCTCCGTGGATGACGCCTTCTGGCCGATGCTTGGCTGGCTCGTCGGCGAGGCTGCTCCCGATCGCATCCCGATCGTCACGGGATGCGAGGCGCTGACCGCCTCCGCCGACGACCTTAAGGCCCTCTGCGCGGCATTCGGGACGACGTCGGCGGCGCCGATGCTTCACGTCGCCGGGCATACGCCGGAGGCGGCTCTTCCATGCGCCGAAGGGGCTGACGACGTCACGCTCACCCTCGATGATTTCCGCAGGCTCTGGGCGCAGTTCAATGCGGCTCCCGAGGAGGTCGACCTGATCGCCATCGGCAGCCCCCACGCCTCGGCAGCGGAATGCCGCATGCTGGCAAGCCTGCTCGAAGGTCCTCGCGGTCTCATGACCACGCTCATCGTGACTGTCGGCCGGGCCACGCTGGCGGAACTCACCGAGGACGGAACGCTCGGCCGTTTGCAGGCTTCCGGTGCAAGGGTCGTTCCCGACCTGTGCTGGTGCTCGATTTCGGAACCGGTCTTTCCACCCACGGCCCGCGTTGTGATGACCAATTCCGGCAAATATGCGCATTACGGGCCGGGCCTGACCGGGCGCCGGATGCGCTTCGGCAGCCTCGGGCTATGTGTCGAGAGCGCCCGGACGGGCAAGGCGCCGGGTATGCCGCCCAACTGGCTCGCAAGGGCGAACGACCTTAGCCCAGGGGCGGCTGATATGGTCCCATGAGCCTCCTCGGCGCCCGCCCGAACGGGCGGCTCGCCGCAACGGCGACCGAGGCTCCTGCCGCGATGCAGGGTTTGTCGGTTGAGGCAGTCGGCTGACGTGGCGGTTCGAAGCCACATCGCCGCCCTTCGTATGGTGCGACCAGTTTGTGGCCGGCCGTTCCGACGAGGCTTTATCCCGGTGATGCTGCCGACTTCAACCCGCTGATTTCGCCGGATGAATAAACTGGCGCACCCGGCACGATTCGAACGTGCGACCTTTGCCTTCGGAGGGCAACGCTCTATCCAGCTGAGCTACGGGTGCATGCCGCGCGGCGCGCAGGACGTGTTTAGCGGATCGTCCGCCGCGCCGCAATCGCCTCGCGGTTCGAGATTGCGGGGCATCCATGGATCGGGCGCCGGTACGCCCGCCGGCCTTCGCGGCAGGGGGTCTCGGCGCCGGCGGCGCGCGACGGCCGGTCTGGTCCATCCTGTCCGCGCCGCTCGTCCTGCGCTCCGTCGGGCATCAACAGACGGCGATCAACTGGGCGGCGGGCTTGCAGAAGGCCTGACGCAGGGATAGGTGACGACAGGTCGTTCCCCTGGACAGACATGATCCGCCTCCCGTTTCGTATCTTCGGGTTTTTCCTGGTCGTCGCCGGCTTCGTGGCGCTGGTCATTGACGGCACGCGCTCGATCGCCGGTCAGCGGCTGATCGCGACCGAGGTTTCGGACACGTGGCGCGCGGTGCATTTCGACAGCCTGACGCGGGCCGAGGCCTGGCTGCGCGAGGCCGCGCCGCCGTGGGTCTGGGATCCCGTGTTGATCTCCCTGATCGGTCTGCCGGTCGCAGCCGTCGGCCTCGGGCTCGGCGCGGTCCTGATGTGGATCGGGCGCAGCCGCGCGCCACAGATCGGCGTCGTCGGCCGGCGCTGAGGCTTCAGGCGAGGACGATGTCGAAGCGGAAGCGCGGCAGGGTCCCGGGCTCCAGGACGGCGGTGAGGGCGTCGCGCGCAGCTTCTCCCGAGAGCGAGCGGAACAGTGAATCGCGGGCGTTCATCACCTCGCCGGGGAAGTACATCTGCGTGACCAGATCGGCCCGGCCGCCGGCAGCGACGCGGAAATGGATATGCGGCGTGCGCATGAACGAGCCGCTGCCGTAGAAGCGCGGCCGGATGGTGCGGAAAAGGAATGCGCCGGCCTGCGTGGTGCGAACCGTGCCGAAACCCTGGAAGTTCGGATCGGCCGTTCCGGCGCTCTCACGCGGGTGGTGGTAGCGGCCCTGGTGGTCGGCCTGCCAGATCTCGACCGTGGTACCGGCGAGGGCGCCGCCCCGGGCGGCGAGGACGCGGCCCGTGATCTCGATCACCTCGCCCTCGGCGCGCTGGCTGCGGCCCGCCACCTGCGTCAGGTCGAGGTCGGAATCGGTGGGCTTGGTCGCAGGATAATAGGGGCCGCGCATCTGCGGCGGGGTCACCATGCCCGTCGCGAGGGCCGGGCCGGCGAAGAGGATCAGGGCGGGTGCGGCGAGCAGGCTCCGGCGAAGACCATCAGGCTGGACTCCCCGGTCCGTCGGCGGGTGTCGCTCCGGAACGGCAGGCGTGATGGCACGCCGCGTGGAGGGCGTGAATGCGTCGGTCATCGCGGTCGTCCTCATGATTTCCCCGGACCGACATGGCGAGACGATGCCCCGCCGGGCAACCCACGAAACAGTGAGGCGCGGGTCACTCACGCAGGCGTGTTGTGGATCGCCGGCAGAGGACCCATGTTGTCGTGTCAGGATCGCACGGGTAACACCGAAGCCCGGGATCGCGAATGAGGGGCATCGAGGAGGTATTCCATGTTCGGATTCAGGAAGAAGCTCGCATTGCCCACCCCGAGCGAGGCCTTGCCCGGCCGGGCGACGGCGCCACCGACGGCCGAGCGGCACTTCGTCAACGGCCATGCGCTGCAGGCCCCCTATCCCGCAGGGTTCGAGACGCTGGCCGTCGGCCTTGGCTGTTTCTGGGGCGCCGAACGCAAGTTCTGGCAGCTGCCCGGCGTCTTCGTGACGGCGGCAGGCTATGCCGGCGGCGTCACGCCCAACCCCACCTATGAGGAGGTCTGCTCGGGGCTGACAGGCCACAACGAGGTGGTTCTGGTGGTCTATGACCCGGCGGCAGTATCGACCGAGCAGGTGCTGGCGACCTTCTGGGAGAGCCATGACCCGACCCAGGGCATGCGCCAGGGCAATGATGTCGGGACCCAATACCGGTCGGGCATCTATCCGACGAGCGAGGCGCAGCGTGCGGCGGCGGAGGCCTCCAAGGCCGTCTATGGCCAGGCGCTGGCGGCGAAGGGCTACGGACCGATCACCACGGAGATCGTGGCGGCGCCCGCCTTCTATTTCGCCGAGACCTATCACCAGCAATATCTGGCGAAGAACCCGCACGGCTATTGCGGGCTCGGCGGCACCGGCGTCTCCTGCCCGATCGGCACGGGAGTCGCCGCGTGAAGGCGGTGGCGGAGGCGCATGACCTGGCGCTGGCGGCGGCGGCCCATGCCCGCGCCGCCGGACGCCTGCTCGCCTCCGAGAAGGACCAGGTCGCCGCGGTGCATATGGCCAGGCGCCACATCAAGAGGGCCCGCAGCCTGCTGCGCGCCCTCCGGCCCCTGGCGCGGGAGGCGGTGGCACGGGAGAACGGCTTCCTGCGCGCCTTCGCCCATGCGCTCGCGCCGCTGCGCGACGCCCATGCGCTGGAAGAGGCTGCCCGAACGGTCGGCGCCCGCGGCCCCGGTACCCCGCGTGGCGAGCGGGTGGATCTCGTGGCGCTCGGCGAGGCGCTGCAACGCCAGGCGCGGGTGATCGGCCGGCTCGCGCCGCAGGACGCCCCCCGGCACTATCTCGCCAAGGCCGTCGCGCGGGCCTATGCCAAGGCCCGGCGGGCCTACCGGAGTTATGAGGCGGCGCCCGGCGAGGAGCCGCTGCACGATGCCCGCAAGCGCATCAAGGACTGCCTGCATCTCATTGAGGCGCTGGACGAGGTGAGGCCGCGCGCGGCCCGGCCGAAGGCGGGCAAGCTCGACCGGCTCGGCGAACTGATGGGCGCCATCCGCGATCTCGAGCTCCTGGCGCAGCGGATCACCCATGACGATGCCGGGCGCGCCAAGAAGGTCCGGATCGCGGCACGCCATACCCGTCTCGCCCGGGAAGTCGCCCGCACCGGCGACAAGACCTTCGCCGCCAAGCCCTCGCAGGTCGAGAAGGGCTGGCGCCGGGCGCGGGCCTGATCGCCGTGTCCTGGCGTGCCATGACGTCGGTGGATCTGCCTGCCGTCTGCGGTATCGCCGCCGAGGTCCATCCCGATTTTCCGGAGGACGACTCGGTCTTCGTTGAGCGGCTGGCGCTCTATCCGGAGGGCTGCCACGTGCTCGCCGGCGCAGACGGGCTCGCCGCCTATGTCGTCAGCCATCCCTGGCTGGCCCTGTCCTGCCCGCCGCTGAATGCGCTGCTCGGATCGCTGCCGGCAGATGCGGCGAGCTACTACATCCACGACGTCGCTCTCACTCCCGCGGTGCGGGGGGCGGGGCATGCGACCGATATCGTCGCGGCGCTCGCCAGCCATGCCGCGACCGCCGGCTTCGCAGCGATGAGCCTCGTCGCGGTCAACGGCTCCATGGGCTTCTGGCAGCGCCACGGCTTCGCCAGCGAGGACATGCCGGGCCTTGCGGCCAAGCTCGCCAGTTACGGCGACGACGCCCGCTTCATGGTGCGCGCCCTCACCTGAAGCGCCTGCTGCAGCGCGTCATCCCTTCTGCCACCGTGACATCGGCCTCATAATCTGCATCATGCCGCCTCTTTCGGGGTCCGCCGCGGCAGGCCCCGTCCCCGAAGGTCAGGGACTGCGTGCCGATGAGTTCCTTTTCGCTCGCCGACCTCGAGGTGATCGTCGCCAAGCGCGCCAGCGCGGCGGCGGCCGAGAGCTATACCGCGGCGTCGCTCGCCAAGGGCGCGGCCCATTGCGCCCGCAAATTCGGCGAGGAGGCGATTGAAGCGATCATCGCTGCCACTCAGGACGACCATGACGGCCTGGTGGCGGAAAGCGCCGACGTGCTTTTCCACCTGCTGGTCGTCTGGAAGGCCCGTGGCATCACCCTCGACGAGGTGATGGCGGAACTCGCCCGCCGCACGTCCCAGTCGGGCCATGCCGAAAAGGCATCGCGTCCCACGTCCTCCTGAATGAACGAGCGCCCGATGCCTGCAAGCCTCGCCGCCGCCGCCCTGGTCGAGCCTCCCAACGGCGATCCCTCGCCCTATCGGGTCTTCTCGCGCGCCGAATGGGCCGAGAAGCGCGCCGACACGCCGATGACGCTGATGCCGGAGGAGGTGACGAAACTGCGCTCCTTCACCGACCAGCTGTCCATCGAGGAGGTCGAGGCGATCTACCTGCCGATCTCGCGCCTCCTGTCCTTCTATGTGGCGGCGCAACAGAAGCTGTCGCGCGCCAGCCAATCCTTCCTCGGCGCCAGGGACGTGAAGATCCCCTTCGTCATCGGCGTCGCCGGCTCGGTCGCGGTGGGCAAGTCGACCACCTCGCGTGTGCTGCAGGCGCTGCTGTCGCGCTGGTCCAACACGCCGAAGGTCGATCTCGTCACCACAGACGGCTTCCTCTTCCCCAACGCCCATCTCGAGCGCGAGGGGCTGATGAAGAAGAAGGGCTTTCCCGAGAGCTACGACACCAAGGCGCTGCTGCGCTTCCTCGCCGCCGTGAAGGCGGGCGAGCGGCATGTGCGGGCGCCGGTCTATTCGCATCTCGTCTATGACGTCGTGCCCGGTGGGACGGTGGAGGTCGACCGCCCGGACATCCTCATCGTCGAGGGGCTCAACGTGCTGCAGACCGGCCGCGCCCCGCGCGAGGGCAAGGCGATCCCCTTCGTCTCCGACTATTTCGACTTCTCCATCTTCATCGACGCCGAGGAGGAGGTGCTGGAGCGCTGGTATCTCGACCGCTTCATGCGGCTGCGCGAGACGGCCTTCCGCGACCCGCAGAGTTATTTCCGCCGCTATGCCGAGAAGTCGGATTTCGAGGCGATGAAGACGGCGCTGGCGCTCTGGTACGGCATCAACCTCGTCAATCTCCGGGACAACATCCTGCCGACGCGCCACCGCGCCAAGCTGATCCTGAAAAAGGCCCAGGACCACAAGATCGAGAGCGTCAGCCTCAGGCGAGTGTGAGCGACCGGGTCGCGCCCCCCCGCGCCGTCATGCCCTGTGGCCGCATCCCCGATCGGACGAGATGACAGGCCCCGTCGGCTCGGCTAGCTGTTTCCCAACACCCGACCCAGCGAGGACCGTCCATGGCCACCTACGAGACCCTGATCGTCGAGACCCGCGGCAAGGTCGGGCTGATCACCCTCAACCGGCCGAAGGCGCTGAACGCGCTGAACAGCCAGCTCATCGGCGAGATGAACCAGGTGCTCGACGGGTTCGAGAAGGACCCGGCCATCGGCTGCATCGTCGTCACCGGGTCGGAGAAGGCCTTCGCGGCCGGCGCCGACATCATGGAGATGAAGGACAAGACCTATCCGGAGAGCTATCTGGAGGACTTCATCACGGCCTGGGATCGCGTCGGCCAGCGGCGCAAGCCGATGATCGCCGCGGTGGCCGGCTTTGCGCTCGGTGGCGGCTGCGAGCTCGCGATGATGTGCGACTTCATCCTGGCCGCCGAAACCGCGAAGTTCGGCCAGCCGGAGATCAAGCTCGGCGTCATGCCGGGCGCCGGCGGCACCCAGCGGCTCACCCGTTTCGTCGGCAAGTCGAAGGCGATGGAGATGTGCCTCACCGGGCGGATGATGGATGCGGCAGAGGCCGAGCGCGTCGGGCTCGTCTCGCGTATCGTCCCGGCCGCCGATCTGGTCAACGAAGCGGTGAAGGTCGCCGGGCAGATCGCCGACATGTCGATGCCAACCGTCATGATGACCAAGGAGTCGGTGAACCGCTCCTACGAGACGACGCTGGCCGAGGGCATCCGCTTCGAGCGGCGGGTGTTCCACGCCATGTTCGCCATGGCCGACCAGAAGGAAGGCATGTCCGCCTTCGCCGAGAAGCGGAAGCCCGCCTTCAAGAACCGCTAAATGGGCATGGCTGCCGGGCATTCGGGTCGCGCGCAGGTGCCCTGCGGTCCGACGGGGTGCAAATTGTCTCACGATCGGTGCCAATCAGGACCTCAACGAGGGCGTCCTCGGAGGTCGTGACCATGCCTGTTTCCCTGGCCGATATCTCGACGGCTAACGCCAGTCGCTATCTCCAGCAGCTCTGCAAGCACTGGAGCCACAAGTTCGCCGTCTCCTTCGACGAGCACTCCGGAAGGGTGCCGTTCAGCGAGGAGGCAGCGCTGATTCTGACTGCCAACGGCGACGTCCTGAGCCTGAAGCTCGACGCCTCCGCCGACCGGCTGCCGACCCTCGAGGACGTGGTCGCCGATCATCTCAAGCGCTTCGCCTTCCGCGAGGAACTGCATATCGACTGGCAACCGGTCGGCTAGGTCATTTCGTCCTTCGTGGGTCTCGCCGCGGCGCAGCAATCTGTGGCAGCATGGCGGGAGCCGGGTTCGTGACCCGGCCGAGGAGGCCCCATGACCTTCGTCACCGACATGCTGGCGACCGTCTCGCGCCGCAGCCGTGAGCTCATCGGCTGGAAGCCGGCCGAACTGCAGCCCCGCAAGGCGTCCGACGTCGTGGCGCTGGGGCGCGCGCTCCTGTCGCGACGGGGGGAGGCCTCCGGCACAGCGGTGGCGCGCGACATTCTCGACGGCTACCGTCTCCTCGACGACGCCGGACGCCTCGCCGTGCTGCGCGACTTCGCCGAAGGGTTCGGTGCCGACCGCGGCAAGCTCGACGCCGCCATCGCCGCCTACCAGGCGGATCCCTCTCCGGCTGCCGCCGCTACCCTCCACGCCGCTGCCGAACCGCGTCGGCAGGAGCTGATCCGTCGCCTCAATCTGGCGCCGCGCGGTACCGCCGCCCTCGTGCGGATGCGCGACGACCTCCTTGCCGCGCTGCCCGCCCATCCCGATCTGAAGGTGCTGGACGACGACCTCGTCCACCTGTTCTCGTCCTGGTTCAATCGGGGGTTCCTCGTCGTGAGGCGCATCGACTGGACGACGCCGGCCAATATCCTGGAAAAGATCATCCGCTACGAGGCGGTCCACGAGATCCGTGACTGGGACGAGCTGCGCCGCCGGCTCGAGCCCGTGGACCGACGCTGCTACGCCTTCTTCCATCCGCGTCTCGACGACGAGCCGCTGATCTTCGTCGAGGTGGCGCTGACGGTCGACATCCCCGCCGCCATCGGCCCGCTGATCGCGGAAGGCGGCACGCCGCTCGCCGCCGACGAGGCGCGCGTCGCGGTCTTCTATTCCATCTCCAACTGCCAGACGGGGCTCGCCGGCATCTCGTTCGGCTCCCTCCTGATCAAGCAGGTGGTGGAGGAGCTGAAGCGGGAACTGCCGAAGCTGACCACCTTCGTGACGCTGTCGCCGGTGCCGGGCTTCGCCAAATGGCTCGCCAGGGAGCGCAAGACCGAGACCGGATTCCTGCTGGAGGAGGACCGCCAGGTTCTGACGGCGCTGGACGCCCCCGACTGGCGCGCCGACAGCGCCCGCGCCCAGAAGGTCGACAAGCTGCTGGCGCGGTGCGCGGCGCGCTATTTCCTCACCGCTAAGACCACCGGCAACCGGCCGCTCGACCCGGTGGCGCGCTTCCATCTCGGCAACGGCGCCCGGCTGGAGCGGATCAATGCCGGCGCCGACCTGTCGGAGGCGGGCCTTGGCCAGTCCCACGGGGTGATGGTCAACTACCTCTACGATCTCGGCCGCATCGAGGAGAACCACGAGGCCTATGCCGAGCGCCGTGAGGTCGTCGCCGGTTCCTCGGTGCGCAAGCTGGCGGAAGCGCGAAGCTGAGGCGTTACAGCGTTACCTGTCTCACCGACCTGTGTCTTGGTCGCCCGTCCGACGCTTCCTAGGCTTTCGGCAGATGCCGGGCCTTGAGCCGGAAAAGGCATCGCCGAGGCGAGGAGATCACGATGGCAGCACGGTTAGGAATGGCGCTCATGGGCGTCGGGGCGCTGGTATGTCTGGCAGGCCCGGCGGCGGCCCAGCAGGCTCCGATGGGGTTCTTCATCACCTCCGCGCCGCTCGACGGCGGCAATCTGGGCGGGCTCGCAGGTGCCGACCGGCATTGCCAGACGCTCGCCGCCGCGGCGGGGGCCGGCAACCGGACCTGGCGTGCCTATCTGTCGACGCAGGGAGCCGGCGCGGTCAACGCGCGTGACCGCATCGGCGCGGGCCCCTGGGCCAATGCCCGCGGCGTCGTCATCGCCGCCAGCGTCGCCGAGCTCCACGGCACCAACAACCTGACCAAGCAGACGGCGCTGACCGAGGCCGGCGCAGTGGTGAACGGCCGCGGCGACACGCCGAACCAGCACGATATCCTCACCGGCAGCCAGGCCGACGGCACCGCCTTTGCCGGCGATGCCGACCGGACCTGCGGCAACTGGACGAAGAACGGCGAAGGCTCGGCCATGGTCGGCCACCACGACCGCATGGGGCTCAACACCGAGCCGCCGGCGCTGTCCTGGAACACCTCGCACGGCTCGCGCGGCTGCGACATGCCCTCGCTGCGCGCCACCGGGGGTGATGGCCGCATCTACTGCTTCGCGGCCAATTGACGGGGAAGGAGGCGGCTCCGCGCCACGACCGGGTGAGGGTGCAACCAAATGGTGCTCCGCGGTGTTACCTGCAGCAGACGCCGCAGCAGGAGCCGCCCGCATGACGCATCCGCCTCTTTCCCGTCGCGCCGTGTCGGGCCTCATTGTCGGTGCGACCGCAGGGCTCGTCCTGCCGGCGGCTCCGGCCCTCGGCCGGGACCTGCCGACCCGCGACGTTCCCTTCGGACCGGATCCGCGCCAGCGCCTCGACATCTATCTGCCACGGGGCGGTGCGTCCCGCAGCCCGGTGGTGTTCTTCATCTATGGCGGGTCCTGGTCGAGCGGGGCGAAGAGCACCTACGGCTTTGCCGGTGAGGCCTTCGCCTCGCGCGGCTATGTCACGGTCGTCGCCGACTATCGCCTCGTGCCCGAGGTCCGTTTCCCCGCCTTCATCGACGACGGCGCGCGGGCGCTTGGCCATGTGCAAACCCACATCGCGCGCTATGGCGGCGATCCCGGGCGGATCTTCCTCGCCGGCCATTCGGCGGGGGCCTACAACGCCATGATGCTGGCGCTCGATCCGCGCTATCTCGCCCGCGCCGGCGTGCCGCGTTCGGCGGTGCAGGCGGCGGCGGGCCTGTCCGGCCCCTACGACTTTCTGCCGTTCGAGGGCGGCGTCACCCAGGCCGCCTTCGGCGCGGTGCGCAATCCTGCCGAGACGCAGCCGATCACCTTTGCCCGGCGCGGGGCGCCGCGCATCTTCCTCGGCACGGGCACGGCCGACACGACGGTCCTGCCGCGCAACACGGAGGCGCTGGCGGCCCGCCTCGGCGCTGCCGGTGTACCGGTCACCGTGCGCAGATATGACGGCGTCGGCCATGCGGGCACGGTGCTGGCGCTGGCGCCGCTGATGCGCTGGACGCCGGTGCTCGACGACGTCACGGCTTTCTTCGGCGCCTGACCGCCATGAGAAAAGGGCGACCCGAGGGCCGCCCTTTCTGATTCCCTGAAGCCAGTGAGGCCGAGGATCACTCCGCGGCGTCGCCCTCTTCGGCGGCGGCTTCCTTCTGCTTCTTCTCGAGGTCCTCGCCGGTCGCCTGATCGACGACCTTCATGGACAGGCGCGTCTTGCCGCGATCGTCGAAGCCGAGCAGCTTCACCTTCACCTTGTCGCCCTCCTTGACCACGTCGGTGACCTTGCCGACGCGGTTGTTGGCGAGCTGCGAGATGTGGACGAGGCCGTCGCGCGAACCGAAGAAGTTCACGAAGGCGCCGAAATCGACGACCTTCACCACGGTGCCGTCATAGATCAGGCCGAGCTCGGGCTCCTGCGTGATCGACTTGATCCAGTTCACCGCGGCGCGGATGGCCTCGCCGTTGGCCGATGCCACCTTCACGGTGCCGTCGTCCTCGATGTTGACCTTGGCGCCGGTCTTTTCGACGATCTCGCGGATCACCTTGCCGCCGGTGCCGATCACTTCACGGATCTTGTCGGTGGGGATCTTGAAGCTCTCGATGCGCGGGGCGTGCTCGCCGAGTTCGGCGCGGGCCGAGGTCAGGGCCTTGGCCATCTCGTCGAGAATGTGCTCGCGGCCGCCCTTGGCCTGGCCGAGAGCGACCTTCATGATCTCCTCGGTGATGCCGGCGATCTTGATGTCCATCTGCAGCGAGGTGATGCCCTCGGCGGTGCCGGCGACCTTGAAGTCCATGTCGCCGAGATGGTCCTCGTCGCCGAGGATGTCGGAGAGCACCGCGAAGCGCTCGCCCTCGAGGATCAGGCCCATGGCGATGCCCGCCACCGGCCGCTTGATCGGCACGCCGGCATCCATCAGCGCCAGCGAGGCGCCGCAGACGGTGGCCATGGAGGACGACCCGTTCGACTCGGTGATCTCCGAGACGACGCGGATCGTGTAGGGAAACTCGTGCTTTTCCGGCAGCATCGGATGGATGGCGCGCCAGGCGAGCTTGCCGTGGCCGATCTCGCGACGGCCGGCGCGGCCCATGCGGCCAGCTTCACCCACCGAGAAGGGGGGGACGTTGTAGTGCAGGAGGAAGTTCTCCTTGTAGGTGCCGGTCAGCGAGTCGATGAACTGCTCGTCCTCGGCGGTGCCGAGCGTGGTGACGACGATCGCCTGGGTCTCGCCGCGGGTGAACAGCGCCGAGCCGTGGGTGCGCGGCAGGATGCCGACCTCGGAGACGATCGGGCGGACGGTGACGAGGTCACGGCCGTCGATGCGGCTGCCGGTGTCGAGGATGTTCAAACGGACGACCTTGGCCTCGATCTCCTTGAAGACGCCGGCGACGACCTGCTTGTCGTTCTTGCCTTCGCCAGCGAAGGTCTCGAGGGCCTTCTTCTTCACTTCGCCGACGGCGGTGTAGCGGGCGGTCTTCTCCCGGATCGAATAGGCGGCACGCAGGTCCTTCTCGACGAGGGCGAGGATTTCCTTCTCCAGCGCCGAATGGTCCGGCGGGGTGAACTCGCGCGGCTCCTTGGCGGCCTTGTCGGCCAGCGAGATGATGGCGTTGATGATCGGCTGGAAGTACTTGTGGCCGAACATGACGGCGCCGAGCATGATCTCCTCGGAGAGCTCCTGCGCCTCGGATTCCACCATCAGCACGGCGTCGGCGGTGCCGGCGACGACGAGGTCGAGCTTGGAATCCTTCATGTCGTCGACATAGGGGTTCAGCACGTATTCGCCGTCGATATAGCCGACGCGGGCGGCGCCGACCGGGCCCATGAAGGGCACGCCGGAGAGGGTCAGCGCGGCGGAGGCGGCGACCATGGCGAGCACGTCCGGATCGTTCTCCATGTCATGGGAGAGCGTGGTGATGATGACCTGCGTCTCGTTCTTGTAGCCCTCGACGAAGAGGGGGCGGATCGGGCGGTCGATCAGGCGGGAGATCAGCGTCTCGCGCTCGGTCGGCTGACCCTCGCGCTTGAAATAGCCGCCCGGGATGCGTCCGGCGGCGAAATACTTTTCCTGGTAGTTGACGGTCAGCGGGAAGAAGTCGATGCCGGCCTTCGGCTCATAATTGGAGACGACGGTGGCGAGCACGGTGGTGTCGCCATAGGTGGCGAGCACGGCGCCATGGGCCTGGCGTGCGACCTTGCCGGTCTCGAGCACGAGCTTGCGACCACCCCAGGTGATCTCCTCGCGATGGGTTTCGAACATCTTGTTTCCTTTCTCGGACGGATCGGACGGCCGACGGCCATGCGCAAGACGGCGAGGGGCTCGCTCTCAGGATCTAGCGATCCCGAGCCCCTTGCGATCCTGCCATGGCGGTCGTGTCGTCCAGTGGATTGGCCTTGTTGGCGCGCAGGTCGCGCGGGTCGCGGCCTGCGATGGAAGAAGGGCATCCCGAAAATCGGAAGCCCGGAATACGGCTCGGCCCCGTGCGGTGGTCCGCCGGGGCCGGTCCGATCAGTTCAGCGGCGGATGCCGAGGCGCTCGATGAGCGACTTGTAGCGGGCCTCGTCCTTGCGCTTGACGTAGTCGAGGAGCGAACGACGGGCGGAGACCATCTTCAGGAGACCGCGGCGGGAATGGTTGTCCTTGGCGTGGGTCTTGAAGTGGTCGGTCAGGTTGGTGATGCGCTCGGTGAGAATGGCCACCTGGACTTCGGGCGAGCCGGTGTCGCCGGTCTTGGTGGCATATTCGAGGATCAGTTCGGCCTTGCGGGCGTCGGAAATCGACATCGGGCATTCCTTATGACGGGTGTTGGTCTTGCGGCCGTGCCGGGATGTCGTCCAGCATGGTCGGATGAGTCCGGGAGAATGTTTGGAAGATCGGTCTCGCGGATCGGCGGCACCGTCAGGCGCTGCCGAAGGGGCGGCTTATACACGAAATTTGCCCAAAGGGAAGCGCGGCGCCGCTTGTCTGGCCAAGGCTGCAGCCGGAGACGGACATGACCACCAGATCCATCGGGGCGGCGACGGCAAGGACCGCCCAGCCAAAGGACGGCAGCGCTGTCGATGCGGTCTTCGACCGCTACCCGCAGGACGTCCGAGCCAGGCTGCTGGCGCTGCGCGCGCTCATCCTGGCGACTGCCGCCGGAACGCCGGGCGTCGGCGTGATCGAGGAGACGTTGAAATGGGGCCAGCCGAGCTACCGGGCGACGCAGCCCAGCAGCGGTACCACGATCCGCATCGATCAGCTCAAGCCGTCCGGCCGGCACTATGCGCTCTATGTCCACTGCCAGACCGATCTGATCGCCAGCTTCCGCCTGCTCTACCCCGATGAGCTGACCTTCCTCGGCCGCCGCGCCGTGGTCTTCGATGCTGACGAGCCCCTGCCAGAGGCGGCGCTCCGCCACTGTATCGCGCTGGCCCTGACCTATCACGCCCGCAAGCGGTCGGGTCGGGATTGAGCGCCGGTCTTCTGCCCGCTCGCGGCCTAAGGCATGATGGCGCCATGAATCGAAACCAATCCGCGCCGATCGTGCCGGCCGCCGACCGCCGCCAGTCCGAGCGCGCGCTCGCCATCGCGCGTGGCGCGACCCGGTTGCTGGCGGCGATGGATTTCGCCGTCGTGCCGGAGCTGGCATTGCCGTCCGGCCGCCGCGCCGACCTGACGGCGCTGTCGCGCAAAGGCACGCTGTGGATCGTCGAGATCAAGTCGTCGGTCGAGGATTTCCGGGCCGACCGCAAGTGGAGCGACTACCGGGCCCATGCCGACCGCGTGCTCTTCGCCGTCGCGCCGGACTTTCCCGCCGACCTGCTGCCGGAGGATGCCGGCCTCATTCTCGCCGACGCCCATGGTGCCGACCTGATGCGCGAGGGCGAGGCCTTTGCGCTGTCAGCGCCGACGCGCAAGGTGATGATGCTGCGCTTCGCGCGGGCTGCGGCAGGGCGGATGACGCTTCTCTGCGACCCGCAGGCGCGGGGCTTGACGGATCTCTGAGGGGAAACGAGGGGGTTGTCCCGCGTGGCTCCCGGCGACCGGCAGGCAGCTTCTTCGTCAGCGCGGGGCGCGCTTGGCGAGGATGCGCTGGAGCGTGCGGCGGTGCATCCCGAGGCGGCGGGCGGTTTCCGACACGTTGCGGCTGCACAGTTCGTAGATGCGCTGGATGTGCTCCCAGCGCACGCGGTCGGCCGACATCGGGTTCTCGGGGAGGTCGGCGGACTTGCCGGCGACGGCGAGCAGCGCGGCGAAGACCTCGTCGGCGTCGGCGGGCTTGGCGAGATAGTCGACGGCGCCGAGCTTCACCGCCGTCACTGCGGTGGCGATATTGCCATAGCCGGTGAGGATCACGCCGCGGGCTTCGGGGCGGGCCTCTTTCAGTGCGGAGATGACGTCGAGCCCGTTGCCGTCGCCGAGGCGCATGTCGACGACCGCGAAGGCCGGCGGCCGGGCCGCGACGGCGGCGAGCCCTTCGGCGACGCTCTCGGCGGCGGTGACCTGGAAGCCGCGGGCCTCCATCGCGCGGCAGAGGCGCTGCAGGAACGGCTTGTCGTCATCGACAAGGAGGAGGGAGCGATCCGCGGGAAGCGCAAACTCGGGCGTCTGCGTGCCGGACTCGGTCGGAAGCATCGGTCTCTCTCCTCGGTGAGGGGAACTATCACTGGCTACTGCGTCGACACGCGATGTAGGGTCGCGGGCCTCTCACCTCAAGGCGTCGCGGCCACTTGCAGCCGCGACGATCCGCCGCTCGCTGCCGATCCGAAGGCGCTGCGCGGCCAGGTCACCTCGACGACCGCGCCGGTCTCGAGCCCCGGCCGGTTGCGGTAGGTGACGCGCGCGCCGGAGCGCTGCAGCAGGGTCTTGGCGATGAAGACCCCGAGCCCCATGCCCGCCTTCTCCTCGCCCGGATCCTCCGTCGCGGAGGCTCGGCGGCTGCGGCCGAGCCCCTTGCCGCGGCGGGTCAGGTAGGGCTCGCCGATGCGTTCGATAATGTCGGGCGCAAGTCCCGGACCGTCGTCGATGATGGTGACCGTCACGCTCTCCTGGTCCCAGCGGGCCGCGATCACCACCGAGGACCGCGCGAAATCGACGGCGTTCTCGACGATGTTGCCGAGGCCGTAGAGCAGACCGGGATTGCGGGCGATGAGCGGTTCGCCCTCGCGCTTGTCGGGCAGGTCGACGGTGATGGCGATGCCGAAGAAGCGGTGCGGCTGGGCCACTTCCTCGATCAGTTGGGCCAGCGACATCGTGTCGAAGGGCGCATCGCCGCTCGACAGGCTCTTGAGCTTGGCGAGGATGTCGCGACACCGCTGGACCTGCTCGCGAAGCAGGGTCATGTCGTCGCCAATGGGGCCGTCCTTCGGCAGGACGCCGGAGAGTTCCTTGGTGACCAGGGCGATGGTGGCGAGCGGCGTGCCGAGTTCGTGGGCGGCGGCTGCGGCGAGGCCGTCGAGCTGCGAGAGATGCTGCTCGCGCGCGAGAACGAGTTCGGTGGCGGTCAGCGCATCGGTGAACTGGCGCTGTTCCTCGGCCACCTGCCAGACATAGAGGCCGATGAAGGACAGGCAGATCAGCAGCGCCACATAGACGCCGACGAGATAGAGCGGCGGCAGCCTGAGGTCGTTCTTCCACTCCCAGGGCAGGGGCATGTGGATATAGCCGACGAAGGTCGCGCAGACGACGGTGAGGAGACCGAGCAGCAAGGTGGTGCGCGGCGGCTGCGACGTCGCCGAAATGAGGACGGGGCCGAGAAACAGGAAGGAGAACGGGTTTTCGAGGCCGCCGGTCAGATAGAGCAGCATGGCGAGCTGCACGATGTCCCAGGCCAGCGAGAACCCGGCCTCCAGCGGCGACAGGCGATGGTTCGCCGGATAGCGCAGGCGCAGCGTGATGTTGATCCAGGCCGATGCCGCCACCGCGAGAAGGCAGAGATCGAGCGGCAGGTCGGCGTTCAGCCCCCAGTAGACCGCGACGATGGCGGTGGTCTGGCCGACCACGGCGAACCAGCGCAGGCGGATGAGCGTTTCGAGACGCAGGCTGCGCATCGCCGGCGCGGTATCGATCATCGAGGGAAGCAAGGCATTCGGCATCGGACGAAAATAGGCGGTTCCGCGGGCAAAAGCCAAGCAGTGCGCCGCCGGTCGACAGCGGCGGCATGCCGCGCCCCAGGCGGTGCCTGCGGCCCCCGATCCGGCTAGGCTGGCGCATGGTCGCCCGCATCGCCCGCCTTCTCGTCGTGCCGCTGATCCTCGCCATTCTCGTCACCGGCGCGCTCGTCGCTGCCGGGCGCATCGTGCTGCCGCCGCGCTGGGACCCCTTCGCGCCCTTCGACATCGTCGAAACGCCAAGTTTCCTGACGCGGTTCAAGTTCGCCCGCGCGCGTGACGACGGGGACCTCTGCCGCGCCGCCCTGACCCGCGGCGGGATCGCCTTCGAGCCGGTGCCTGACCGCGTCACGGGCGAGGGCTGCGGCTTCACCGATGCCGTCCGGACCCCCACGGTCGGGGCGACCCGCCTCGCGTCGCCGGTGATCGTGACCTGCCGGGTGGCACTCTCCCTCGCCATGCTCGACCGCCACGCCCTCGGCGCCGCGGCCCGCCGGCATCTCGGCACGCCGGTCACGCGCATCGAACATCTCGGCACCTATGCCTGCCGCAACATCAACCACGCCGCGTCCGGACGGCGCAGCCGCCATGCCACGGCCGACGCGATCGACATCTCGGGCTTTCAACTGGCGGATGGGCGACGGCTGACACTGACCGCCGACTGGTCGTCGGCTGATCCCGGCCGCGCCGCCTTCCTGCGCGCCGTCCGCGACGCCGCCTGCGTCTGGTTCGACGTGACGCTGTCGCCGGATCACAACCCGCTGCACTACGACCACTTCCACTTCGACGTCGGCGGCGGTCGCGCCTGTCGCTAGGCCGGTTGCGCGAGGTCGGCGACCACCGCGTTCAGCACCGGGAAGCCGGCCGGCGTGACCTTCAGCCGGCCACCCGGCAGGGGCTGGACGAAGCCCTCCCCGGTGAGAAAGGCGATGCGCTCGGGGTCGAGCGGCGTGCCCGACAGCGCCTCGTAGCGGGACAGGTCGATGCCCTCGGCGAGGCGCAGCCCCATGACGAGGAACTCGTCGGCATTTTCCATCTGCACCAGATGCTCTTCCGCGACGATGCCGGAGCCCTGTTTCTCGACGCGTTCCAGCCAGGTCTCGGGGTGCCTTTCGGTCGAGGTCGCCACCCGGCCGTTGCCGAGCGTCAGGCGGCCGTGAGCGCCGGGACCCGCGCCGACGAAATCGCCGGAGCGCCAGTAGATGAGGTTGTGCCGGCATTCGGCGCCGGGCCGCGCGTGATTGGAGATCTCGTAGGCGGGCAGTCCGGCTTCGGTGCAGATCGCCTGCGTCAGGTCGTAGAGGACGCGGCCCATCTCGGCATCGGGCATGGCCAGCTTGCCGGCCTTGTGCAGGGCCTCGAACATCGTGTCGGGCTCGATGGTGAGCTGGTAGAGCGACAGGTGCTCGGCCGCCTCCGCGATGGCGCGCCGCAGTTCCGTCTCCCATCCCGCCTCGGTCTGGCCAGGCCGGGCATAGATGAGGTCGAACGAATAGCGGTCGAAATGGCTTCGGGCGACGTCGATGGCGCGCAGCGCCTCGTCGGCCGAATGGGTGCGGCCGAGGCTCTTTAGATCGGCATCGTCGAGCGCCTGGACGCCGAGGGAGACGCGGTTGACCCCGGCGGCGCGGAAACCGCGGAAACGCTCCGCCTCGACGCTGGTCGGATTGGCCTCCAGCGTTACCTCGCAATCGGGCGAGACGGTCCACAGCCGGGCGATGGCGTCTAGAACTGCGCCGACCGTCGCGGGCTCCATCAGCGATGGCGTGCCGCCGCCGAGGAAAATGGACGAGACCGTGCGCCCGGGCGTGCGCCGCGCCGCTGTCGCCAGTTCTCGGCCGAAGGCGGCGACGAAACGCGCCTGATCCGGCGCCACGTGGCGAACATGGCTGTTGAAGTCGCAATAGGGGCACTTGGAGGCGCAGAAGGGCCAGTGGACATAGATTCCGAAGCCGGGATCGTCCGGGCCCCCCGTACCGGGCGGAGCGTTGGTCATCAGGAGGTCTCGGCAGGCCGGGCGGGTAATGCCGCCGCCCTGTCAGTTAGCCATCCCGGCCGCTCGTGGCTAGGGGAGGGGGGCGGTGCCCCCCTCAATCGCCCACCGGCTCCTGCGCCAGCCATTCGCGCGCCCGGGTTTCCGGGTCGTCGGCCCCGGCGATATCGGAGACCACGGCGATGGAATCGGCCCCTGCCGCGTAGACGGAAGCGGCACGTTCCAGCGTGATGCCGCCGATGGCGACCAGCGGGATGGCGCCGATCCGCTTCTTCCACTGGCCGATTCGGTCCAGGCCCTGGGGTCCGAAGCGCATGGCCTTGACCGTCGTCTCGTAGATCGGGCCGAGGGCGATGTAATCCGGAGCGTGGGCGAGCGCGGTGTCGAGCTCGGCCTCGTCGTGGGTGGAGAGGCCTAGTGTCAGCCCCGCCGCCCGGATGGCGGCGACGTCGGCGGTGGCGAGGTCCTCCTGACCGAGATGGAGGTGGCGGGCGCCACCGGCGATGGCGGCTCGCCAGTAGTCGTTGATGGCCAGCCGTACCGGCAGGCCCTCGACCGATTCGACGGCCTCGCGCACGAGGGCCTCGGCCTGTGCCTCGCCGAGACCCTTGACCCGGAGCTGGATCGTGCCGACGCCGAGATTGGCGAGATCCATCAGCGTGCGGATGCTGTCGACGACGGGGTAGAAGCGGTCGGGATAGGGACGAGCCTGGATGGACATGGCATTCTCCTTCGGGGCGTCACGTTCTGCCGTGCAGCGGGAATGTCAACGGCATCCCGGCTCGCGGTCCTCCTGCCGGCGCGCCGCTGTCATGCCCATGTCGCTGTCATGCCCATGTCGCTGTCGCCGGCCTCAATGGCTTCTCCCCAGTCTTTGGCCGCTTCGCTATGTCAAATCCGAATAAGATGGACGAACCGGTCAACGTCTCGCGCAAGTTCGCGCAGATCGCTCTCTACAGCGTCCTGCTGATCGCGATGGTCGCCGTTCTCGCCGTGCTGCTTCCGATGCTGTTCGGCGGCGCGCAGGAGACCCCGCGGCTCGCCCAGATGCCGCTGCCGCGCGCTGCACCGCCCCCGACGCCCCCGCCGCCGCCGCGGCTCGATCAACTGGAGCGGATGCGCCGGGCTCTGGCGGACGACATCCGCAGCGGCACGGTGACCGTTGAACCGGTCGAGGGCTGGATCGCCGTCCGCATCGGCAATCTCGGCACGTTCGAGCCCGCCCAGGCCACCGTCCTGCCGGGCTTCTCGCCGCTCGGGCGACGCATCGCCTCGGTGGTCGAGGTCGAACAGGGCCCGGTGCGCATCATCGGCCATACGGACAATCAGGCCCTGTCCGGCTCCAGCACATTCAGGGACAATCAGGACCTGTCCATCGCCCGGGCCCGGGCGGTCTCGGCCCTGATCTCCGCCGGGCTCACCGACGCGGCACGGATCGCCGTCGAGGGGCGCGGCGCTGCCCAGCCGATCGGCGACAATGCGACGGCGGAGGGACGGTCGCGCAACAGGCGGGTCGAAATTCTCGTCGCGCGCGAGCCGTGAGATCTCCGTCGCGCTAACCGATCCTGCGGCGTTCCTCTTCCATCACCTGCTCGGCCCGCGCCATCATCTCACCGGCCTTGAGGCCGGCCGGGATCAGCGGCAGGCAGGACACGGTGATGGTGCCGGGGCGCTTGTGCGGGCGGCCAATGCCCCAGAACCGGCCGGAATTGACGACGACGGGGAGGACAGGCACGTCGAGCCGGCCGTAGAGCAGCTCGACGCCGCGCTTGAAGGCGATGGCCTCGTCAGGGTCCTTGCGGGTGCCCTCGGGGAAGAGCAAGACGGGGCGCCCTTCGGCCAGGGCTGCCTTGGCGCCCTCCACCATGCGGCGCAGCGCCTGTGTCCCCGATTCGCGATCGATGGTGATCATCGGCGAATGGCGCAGGTACCAGCCGAAGACCGGAATATTCAGCAACTCCTCCTTGGCGACGATGGCGACGTCCGGGAACAGCCGGATGAAGGCGATGGTCTCCCAGGTCGACTGGTGGTTGCAGACGATGAGGCAGGCACCGGCAGGGCGGTTGGCGCTGCCGATCTCGACATGGTCGAGGCCGATGATCGTGCGCAGGAGCCCCATCACGCCTGAGACCCAGAGACGCGATACGCCGCGCAGGCGCCGGCCATCCGCCCAGAGCAGCGCCGGGATAAGCGCGCCGAACAGGGCGGTCCAGCCGCCGAGAAGGATGTCGAAGGTTCTGGAACGGAGTGAAGTCATGGTCTCCGATCGTGGTTGCTCGCGGCCGTCGCGCCGCGCGCTGGCCTGTTGGTGGATGCCATAGGCAGTGTCGCCGCCTCTGTCACCCTTCGAGATGATGCGGGTCGATCATGTCGGGCGAATGGCGCGGGGGCGCGATGCGGTTTGCGGCTTTCACCCGGTCGGGCAAATCGGGTAAAGACGCTGCGACCGTCGCGCATCCGGACGCGACCCGATCAAGACGCGATCCGTCGGAGCCGCCCATGTCGCATACGCCGCTCGATGCCCACGATATCGGCCGCGTCCTCAACGAGGCGCTGCCCTACATGCAGAAATACGACGACGAGATCGTCGTGGTGAAATATGGCGGCCATGCCATGGGTGACGAGAGCGGGGCACGCTCCTTCGCCCGCGACATCGTCATGCTGGAACAGTCGGGCATCAATCCGGTGGTCGTCCATGGCGGCGGGCCGCAGATCGGCCAGATGCTCGCCAAGCTCGGCATCAAGAGCGAGTTCGTCGACGGCCTGCGGGTCACCGACAAGCAGACGGTGGAAATCGTCGAGATGATCCTCGCCGGCTCCATCAACAAGCAGATCGTCGGCTTCATCAACGCGGCCGGCGGCAAGGCCATCGGCCTCTGCGGCAAGGACGGCGACATGGTGAAGGCCCGCAAGGTCAGCCGCACTGCCCGCGACCCCGATTCCAACATCGAGAAGGCGGTCGATCTCGGCTTCGTCGGAGAACCCGACAAGGTCGACACCAAGGTGCTCGACACCGTGCTGGGCAAGGACCTCGTCCCGGTCCTGGCGCCGGTGGCGACCTCGGTGGAGGGGGACACCTACAACGTCAACGCCGACACCTTCGCCGGTGCGATCGCCGGAGCACTGAAGGCCAAGCGCCTGCTGCTGCTCACCGACGTGCCGGGCGTGCTCGACAAGAACAAGAACCTCATCAAGTCGCTCTCGGTCGAGGACTGCCGCCGCCTGATCGCCGACGGCACCGCCACCGGCGGCATGATCCCCAAGATCGAGACCTGCATCTACGCCATCGAACGCGGCGTCGAGGGCGTCGTCATTCTCGACGGCAAGACCCCCCATGCCGTTCTCGTGGAGCTCCTGACCGATGGTGGCGCCGGCACGCTCATTCACGCGTGAGCGGATCTGCGCGGTCGCAGCGGCTTTCATGGCCGCCGCGACCCTCGCATATCCCGCCGCGGCGGAAACGCGCCTGTGCAACCGCACGAGCGTGATGACCGAAGCGGCCATTGGCGTGGTCGTCGGCGACACCGCCGCGACCCGCGGCTGGTTCAGGCTCGATCCGGGTCAGTGCCGCGCCATCCTGCAATCGGCGGAAGTGCCCGGGCGCCTGTTCCTACATGCGCGCCCGTTCGGTGAGCCGCCGGGCGCCAGCCTCGGCCAGCCCGAGCATCTCAGCCTGTGCATCGGCGACGGTGATTTCCTGGTGGCCGGCGCGCAAACCTGCCGCCAGCCGACCAACCGTCTCGCCCCCTTCGTCGAGGTCAAGCCGACGGTCGTCGAGGGCATCGGCGTGCTGTTCCTGTCGGAAGAGGCGGATTACGACCTGCCGCAGGCGCGCAAGGCGGGCATCCAGCGCCTGCTGACACGCATGGGCTATGACCCCGGGCCGATCGACGGGCTGGAAGGCCCGAAGACCGACGCGTCGCTGCGCGCCTTTGTCACCGACCTCAACCTGCCTGCCGATGCAGCCGTGCTGCCGGACATTTTCGACCGGCTGCTGGCGGCTCTCAGGGCCGGCGAGGGTCCCGGCTTCGCCTGGTGCAACGATACCGGCCATCGCATCATGGCGGCGCTCGGCACCGATGATGCCGGGCGCATCGTCACGCGTGGCTGGTTCCGCATCGAACCGGGCGCCTGCCTGAAGCCGCCGCTGGAGGGCACTCCGGCTCGGGTACTGTCCTTTGCCGAGGCGGTCGATGCCGAAGGCCGCCCAGTGGCGCGGGACGGGCGGCCGCTGGTCTTCGGCGGTGCGGTTCCGGCCTGCATCCGTACGACTGAGTTCGAGATCAGCGGATCGACGGACTGCGCAGCCCATGGTGGATCGCCGGCAAATTTTCTGGTCGTCACCTTCGATGGACGCCGCCGCGCGTCCCTCCGTTTCCGGGAGCCATAATGCCCAGTGCCGCCGCAATCCGACCCGCCTTCGCCGATGTCGACGCCTGGATCTTTGACCTCGACAACACGCTCTACCCGGCTCACCTGTCGCTGTGGCAGCAGATCGACGGACGCATCAAGGCCTATGTCGCCAGGCTCCTCGACATTTCCACCGAGGAGGCCTTCGTCCTGCAGAAGGACTATTACCGGCGCTACGGCACGTCGATGCGCGGCCTGATGATCGAACATGGCATGAGCCCGGACGACTTCCTCAGCTATGTGCACGACATCGATCATTCGCCGCTGCAGGCAAACCCTGAACTCGGCGCCGCCATCGCGGCGCTGCCGGGCCGCAAGTTCGTCTTCACGTCGGGCACCCATTCGCATGTCGCGGCGGTGACGCGCCGGCTCGGCATCGAGAACCATTTCGACGGCGTCTTCGACATCGTCGATGCCGGGCTGCTGCCGAAGCCCCACCGGCCGACCTACGAGAAGTTCCTCGCCGATCACGGGGTCGTGCCGTCCCGCGCCGCGATGTTCGAGGATCTCGCCCGCAACCTCGAGGCGCCGCATGCGCTCGGCATGAAGACGGTGCTGGTGGTGCCGGAACGCACCCGGGAAGTGTTCCGCGAGGCCTGGGAGTTCGAGGGACGCGACGACGACCACGTCGATTTCCTCACCGACGACCTGACCGCCTTCCTGGTGATGCTGAGACTGTGATGGAGGCAGGCGGCTAGAACCGCCCGCCGGTGTCGAAGCCGTCGCCACCGCCGGAGGAACCTCCCCCGGAAGAGCCGCCACCGCCGCTCCAGCCTCCACCGGAGGAACCGCCACCGCCGCTCCAGCTCCCGCCGGACGAGCCGCTGCCCCATGATCCGCCGCCGCCCCAGGCGCCGCCGCCGCCCCACGACCCGTTGTCGGAGCGGCTGCCGCGCCGGCCCTGCTCCATGCGCGACCAGTAATCGGACCCGCTGATGACGCCGGTGACGAGGCCGCGCAAAAGCGCGCCGACGACGTCGTTGTTGAAGACCGAGCCGTCGGCGTCGTAGCGGCGCTGCCGGAAACCGGTGGCCACCTGCGAGACCTCCGCGCGCCGGCGCGTCAGGTCGGCCAGTTCGGCGCGCACACGGCGGGCGTCGATCTCGAAGCGCTCCTGGGCGTCGCGCAGCGTGCGGATGCGGCCGACGATCGCCTCGTCGTCGGGCGCCGGCGTCTTCAGCGCCTCGGCATAGAGCCGGTCGATGTCCTCGCGGCGCAGCGTTTCGGCGAGCAGGTTCACCGACTGGCGGAACCGGTCGTCCTCGCCGCGCGCGAAGGCCGCGGCGCGGGCGTCGAGATCCTTATGCTGGTCTTCGGCGGCGGTGCGGGCGGCGTCGAGTTCGGCGAGGCGCTGGCGGAGGGTGGCAATTTCGGCCTCGGCGGCGTCGCCGCCCGTTCCCAGGAAGGCGCCGTTCTCCAGCGCCTTCACCCGCTCGTGCGCGTCGACGGCGAGGGCGGCGCTGCGATTGGCATGTTCGCGCAAGCGCTTGGGGATCTCGGTCAGGCGCGCATAGTTCGGCCGGGCGTCGTTGTATCGGACGATGCCGGCCACCCACCCGTCGAGCATTCGTGCCACGTTGCCGGCCTCGTAGGCCTGGGTGGCATAGGCGCGGTTCCACAGATACATGAACAGCGGGTCGTCCTCGTAGGGCTTGCGCTTCTCCTCGAGCTCCTGTTCCGCCAGTGCCGCCTTCTTTTCCGATTGCTGCGCGACCTGCACGGCGCCGTCCGCCGCCGTCTTTGCGGCGAGATAGTCGCTCTTGCCGGCAAGGCCGATCTGCGCCTCGTTCGCCACCGTCTCGCGGCGCTCTTCCGCCTCGTCGAGCCGGCGGGCGAAGTCCTGCCGTTCGGCAGCGACGCGGCCGATCTCGGCCTCGACCGCGGCGATGTCCTGATCCAGCCTGTTGCGGTCGTTGAGGCGCAGCGCCAGAAGCGCACGCACTTCGGTCGCCACCTGCGTCAGGCGGCCGCCGAGCCCGCTCTCGGACGTCAGACGGAAGGCGGCGAGATCGCGGAAGCGCTCGGCCTCCTCGGCGCGCGCCTCGGCCTGGCCGCGATTGGCCTTGTCGAGCCGCTGGTTCACCTGGTTCTCGGCCTGGCGAATTTCGGCGAGGGCACCCTCGATGCCGCCGAGGGCGGAATGTCCGGGGATCATGCGCGATGCTCCTACCAGCTCGTGATGGCGCCGCCCGGCAGCGCTTCGCGCCAGGTCGGGTCGAGCTGGCCGCGCTGCTTGCGGCCGAGGATGGCGTTCTGGACGATGCCGTCGTCGCGCTTGTCGGCCTCGACCACGCGGTAGAGGCTTTCCGGCACGCGCACGCCCCATTTGGTCACGACGCGCGTGGTGCCGTCCTCCTCCGAGGTGACCGAGCGCGACAGCGGCCGGCCGTCGCGGCCGACCGCTTCGACGATGACATAGTAGTTCATGGCATTGGGATTGCGCCGCGGGCGGCGCCAGACGCCGGTCGATTCGCCGGGCCGTGAGACGATGCGGACGTCATATTCGGTGCGGATGTCCTCGCGCAGGCGCTCGAGGTCGGCGACGGCGGTGCGCGCGGCGGCGGTCTTGCCGTCGCGGGCGGCGGTCTGCCCGTCCGAGACGAGCGCCGCGACGCGGGTGCGCACGTTTTCGGCGGTCGCCTCGCGGGTGATGTCGCCGGAGATGCGCGTGATGGCCGTGGGAATGGTGCGTGTCAGTTCGACCTGTTCGGAATAGCCCTGATAGGCGAGGGTGCCGAAGCCGAGGGCCAGCGCCGCGACCGCCGCCAGCGCCCATTTTCCCCACCGGCCGCGCGTCACGTAGAGCCGCGCCATCTTCACCGACAGGCTGTCGCGCGGCGGCTTGTAGACGAAGCGCTCCTCGCGCAGCGCCTTGACGCCCTGGCGCAGGATCTCGTCGGGCACGTCGATGCCCTGGTTGCGGTAGACGACCCGCAGACGCTCGATCAGGTCCTCGGCCCGGTCGCCCTCGGCGAGTTCACGCTCGGTGATTTTCTGGTCGTGACGCAGCGTGTCGACGACATCCATGGCGAGCATGATGTCGTCGAGCTTGGCGGACTGCTTCTCGACCGGAAGCGTGGCCGGAGGGGCGGCGACGGCGGTATCGGTCATCGGATGACCCTCCGGTCAGACTGCGGGATGCGCCGGGGCGCTTCGGACGAGGTGGCGCCGGCCGTCCGGCCGGAGCCCTCACATGCCGAGCGCCGCGCCCTTTTCGGCGAGTGCGGACAGGCGCTTCTTGCCGTCCTCCACCGCGTCGCGGATCTCCCGGGAGTTTTCGGTCGAGAGCTTGCGCATCTCGAAGATGATCTCGCCCGACTTCTCCTGGAAGGAGACGACGCTCTCGACCAGCTTCTTCACGGCGTCGGCGCGGATGGTCGGGCCGTAGCCGGCGCGCAGTGCTTCCTCCTGCACCTTGTCGCCGATCTCCGAGAGGGTCTCGAGCGACTTGGAAACGCCCTCCTTCATCTCGTTGAGGGTCCGCGTCGACTCGTGCAGGCCCTGCAGGCCGGTGAAGGAGGCCTTCAGCGCGGTCAGAACGGCGTCGTTGGTGGAGAAGAACGAGATCGCCTGCGAATAGACGCGCTCCTTGGCGTTGGTCGTCTGCATCAGACGCGCCATGATGACCTCGGATGTGTTGTAGCCGATGGTCAGGTTGTCGGAGAGGTCCTTGGCGATCTGGAAGCGTTTCTCCTCGTCCTGCATCTCGCGCAGCTTGGTGTCGCGGATGAGCTCGAGATTGGCCCGTTCGGCGGGTACCGTGCCGGCATAGGCGGCGACGGCTTCCGACGAGGCCTTCAGCTCGGCCTGCTTCGCCAGCAGCTTGTCGTTGGCCTTCTCCAGCACTTCGAGCGCCTGGACCTCGGCCTGCTTCATCGCGCCGCGGAAGTCACGATAGGCGTCGAGGATGGTGACCTCACGCTGGATCTGGTCCTTGGTCGCACGGGCGACGTCGAGATAGGTGTTGCGGATCGAGTCGAAGCGGGTGGCGATGTCGCCGCGCCGCACCTTGGTCCAGACGTTCTCAAGCCGCTCGAAGGTCGAAAGCTTGCCGTCGGAGAGCTGCTCGACCATGCGCTTGGCGTCGTCGCGGATCGAGTTGAAGCCCTGGGTGATCAGTTCGTAGCGCTCACCGATCTCCATGCCGGCCACCTGATTGCGGACGACCTCGTTGAACACACCGACCTGGTTCAGCGTGCGGGCGATCATCATCACCCGGTCCTGGTCGAGATCGGAAATCTTCTGCAGCAGGGCGATGATCGGCTGCTCCTCGATCTTCGCCGGCATCAGGCCGAGATCGCGCAGCACCCCCGTGGCGCGATCGAGATATTGCATCGGGGAGGGGATGATGGTGGTCGTCGTCGTCGGCGTGGTGGTCGTGTTCATCGCTACGCTCATGAGGCCAGAACCGGCCCGCCGCCGGCGCCGTCAATGTGGTGGTGGCGTGTCACAAAGGCAAGACGGTCGGGAGTTGTCAGCGCCGAGCGGTGCGCAGGATCGTGCCAGCGACCTGCTGGGCCATACACTCGTGGCCGGCCGCGCTCAGGTGGAGCCCGTCGAAGGAGATCAGCCCGTCGAAGGCGCTGCGGTTGGAGACGGCGAGCTGGAACATCGCCTGGTAGCGCCGGACGACGGGTACGCCGGCCCTTGAACCCTCGCTGGCGACGATGCCGGCGAATTCGGCCGTGCGCGTGCTTCCCTCGGCCCAGCGCGAAAACTGCGGGTCGACCAGGAGGGCGTCGGCATTGGCGCGGCGGATGACCGCGAGGCCGGCGCCGATGGTGGCGCGGAAGGCCTCGGCCGACACGCCGAAATTGGCGTCGTTGGTTCCGAGCTGCCAGACGACGAGCGTCGGCTGGTGCTCGGCGAGTTCGCGGGCGAGCCGTCCGGCAGCGCCCGAAGCGGTTTCGCCGGAGACGCCGGAGACGATGACCTCGATCGCCTTGTCGGGCCAGCGCTCCTTGATCCTCGGACCGAGCCGGTGGGCGAAGCCGGCGCCGCCGCTGCCCACCCCCGCCGTGGTCGACGAGCCGATGGCGAGGATGCGCACCGGCTCGCGCGTCTTGAGCCGTGCCGTGGTGCGGGGCAGCGTTCCGCCGGTCGTCGCCGCTGCGACGGAGGGAACCGTGCAATTGGCGACGGCGGCCAATGTGGAGGCGGGAAGCACGAGCACCGCACAGAGGGCGACCGCTGCGGCTTGCGGAAGGCGAAGGGCGATCATGCTCGGACCTCAAGGTCGCTGATCCCCTATCGATAGCGGAAGAAAACCGCCCTATGCAACGTCCTTTGGCGGGATCGACAGGTCCGTTGCGGCCCGTTGCGGTCCGAGTACGATCCGTGCGGCCAGCGGCAGGAGCAGCGCGATGCCGACGAAGCGGACGATATGGTGGGCGCCGACGAAGGCCGGGTCCATGTCGAGGACGAAGGCGAGGACCGCCATGGCCTCGATGCCGCCGGGGGCATAGGCGAGGATGACCTTGCCGAGCGGCAGGCCAGTGATCCAGGCCACCGCCGCGGCGACGACCAGGGTGACTGCGATGCCGGCGAGGAAGGCGCCGACGGAGGCGCGCAACAACTGGCGCAGTTCGGCGAGTGAGGTGCCGGCGAAGCGGGCGGCGATCAGCACACCGATGACGACGAAGCCGACGATCATCACCGGCTCGGGCACCAGGGCGGTGACGAGGCCGGTGGCGTGCAGCACGGCGCTCGCCAGCATGGCGCCGACGGTGGCGCCGCCGGGCACCTTCAGCCGCTCCATGCCGAGGCCGCAACTGGCCGAGAGGACCAGCAGGAGCAGGAGTTCGGGCCATGGTCCGAGACCGGCCGTAGCCGGTGCCGGGACGGGCGTGCCGCCGATGCGGGCGAGCGACAGGAGGCCGGGCAGCGCCGCGACCAGCAGGACGAGGCGAAAGCTCTGGATGACGGCGACCCGCCGCACATCGGCGCGTGAGGTGAGCGTCATGGCCATGACATAGCTGAGCGCGCCGGGGATGGAGGCGAAGAAGGCGGTCTCGCGGTCGAACCGCTCGATGCGCACCAGATAGACCGTGATGGCGAGGACGATGGCCGGGACGAGCACGGCGAGGCCCGCCATCGAGACCGGCCAGGACAGCATCAGGCGGAGGGTCTCCGGCGTCACCGCCGCGCCCATGATGGTGCCGAGCAGGAGGAAGGTGGCGGTGGCGATAGGGCCGGGTACCACAACCTTCGCACCGCCCAGCGCCAGGAGTGTCGCTGCGACCAGCGATCCCGACAGCCAGGCGGCCGGCATGCCGAGCCGGTCGAAGGCATAGCCGCCGCCGGCCCCGATCAGACAAGGCAGGACGAAGCTCTTCAGAAAATCGACGATGGGGGCTATGCGGGGCATCGCGCTCCGCTTCGCATGAAGTGCGCCGGCAGGCAAAGCCGTCCGGGCATGCCTGCCGAGGCGTTTCATCGCAGCACGGGAGGCGCCGGCCGGATTCCGGGAAACGTCATCCCTTCAACCTCACCCCTTGAGCCGCACCTCCAGTGCCTCGATCCTGTCGGCTTCGCCGGGCGGCTTGTCCCAGCGGATGCGGGAGATGCGTGGAAAGCGCATGGCGATGCCGGACTTGTGGCGGGTGGAGCGCTGCAGCCCCTCGAAGGCGATCTCCAGCACCAGCCCTGCGCGCGCGGTGTGGATGACCTCGCGGACCGGGCCGAAGCGGTTGACCGTATGGTTGCGCACGAAACGGTCGAGTTGCGCCAGCTCCTCGTCGGTGAAGCCGAAATAGGCCTTGCCCACCGGCACCAGTTCGTCGCCTGCCGGCGCTGCCCGCCAGACCCCGAAGGTGAAGTCGGAATAGAAGCTGGAGCGCTTGCCGTGGCCGCGCTGGGCATACATCAGCACGCAGTCCACCACCATGGGATCGCGCTTCCATTTCCACCACGGACCCTTGGGGCGGCCGGGCAGATAGGGCGCGTCGCGGCGTTTGATCATCAGTCCCTCGATGGCCTCGGCATCGTCGCCCGCGGCCGCCGCGGCCGGATCGAGGCGGGCTGCGGCGAGCCCATCCCAGGTCTCGAACGGGACGAGCGGGGAGATATCGATGCGCGGCTTCGCCATGGTCGCGACGAGGGTCTCCAGCACCGCCCGGCGGTCGGTGAAGGGCCTGTCGCGGAGGTCATCAGCGCCGGCGAAGAGCAGGTCATAGGCACGGATGTGGGCGGGAAATTCCGCCAGCAGCGACGCCGTGACCTGTTTGCGGTTGAGGCGCTGCTGCAGCACGTTGAAGCTCTGTACCCGCCCCTCCCGCAGGACCAGCAGTTCGCCATCGATGGCGCCGTCGAAGGTGAGGGCCGCGACAAGGTCGGGAAAGGCCGGGGAAATATCCTCGCCGGTGCGCGAATAGAGCCGCGCGACGCGCCGCCCGTCGGGAAGCGTGCCGGCGGCGGCCTGGACGCGGATGCCGTCCCATTTCCATTCGGCGGCGAAATCGGCGGGGTCGAGCCGGTCGAAATCCGCGTCCTCGATGCCGTGGGCGAGCATGGGCGGGCGGAAAGGGGCGGGATCGAGCGCTTCCGGACGTTCGCCGCTGCCCTCCACCCAGGCGAAGAGCTCCACATAGGGCGGCTTCAGGCCGGGCCAGACGAGCTCGATCTCGTCGGGGTCGCGGGGGCCGAGGGCGGCGACGGCGGTCTTGGCGAGGCGCGCCGAGACGCCGATGCGCAGCCCCCCCGTGATCAGCTTGAGGAGCGCCCAGCGGCCGGTCTCGTCGAGATGGTCGAGCCAGCCGGCGACCAGCTTCGGCAGGGCGGTCTTCGACGTCGTGCCGAGGGCGGCGATCACCTCGGACAGGGCCGGCGGGGGCTCGTTCCGCGCCGGGCCTCCGGGCGCCGGCCACATCAGCGCCACCGTCTCCGAGAGGTCGCCGACATAATCGTAGGCAAGGGCGAAGAGCACCGGGTCCGTGCGCTCGGCGATCAGGCCGCGGACGAGACTGGCCTTGGCGTTGCGGAAGGAGAGGGCGCCAGTCATCGCGGCCAGGGCCCAGCCGCGCTCGGGATCAGGCGTCGCGCGGAAATAGTCGGCGATGAGCGCCAGCTTGGCGTTGCGCCGCGGCTCATAGGCGAGGCGGTCGAGGAGGGCGGCGAAGCGGTTCATGTTGAAAAAGCAGAACTCCGTGAGCTAAAAAGCTCTACGGTTGGAGGCTTACGATGGAATATTTTGTTTTTGCTCTGGCCTTTGTCGGGGGTGCTGCTGTTCTTTATATTGCGGCAACACTCGCGATAGGGATATTCGGCCCCAAAGAGTATATCGGCGCGAATTGGATCAAGAAGCGCCTCGTTTCCATGGGAGTTGATCCTTCCACAATTCCAATAACTGTCCTTAGAAAAGCCGCAAGAAATGCAGAGTCTGTTACCAGGTACGGCCCATCGATCGGAGATAAGTTTAACAATATTGAATTTCAGAGCCAGCTCGATTTTAGGGCGCATCTGATTTACCGATACCTATCTGGGAATATATCTGACTCGACAGAGCTAGAGTTGGTCAAAATGTTCTTCAAGGATTCCCAGTCGAACTGACATCGCCCTCACCCTCATCCCCATAGCCGACCAGCCGCAGCGGCCGCGCCTTCAGTCCCTGCGTGCCGCACCAGTGGACGAGGGCGTCCTCCTGGCCATGGGTGACCCAGATCTCTCCGGCGCCGGTGTCGCGGATCGTCTGCTGCAACTCGTCCCAGTCGCAATGGTCGGAGACGATCAGCGGCAGTTCGACGCCGCCCTGCCTGGCGCGCGCCCGGATCCGCATCCAGCCCGAGGCGAAGGCGGTCACCGGATCGGGAAAGCGGCGCGCCCACAGATCCTTCATGGCGCCCGGCGGACAGATGACGATCGCGCCGCCGAGCGCCTTCTTGTCGGCTTCCTTCGCCAGACGGACGTCGCCGAGATCGAAGCCCTCGGCCTGGTAGAACCGGGTCAGTTTCTCCACGGCGCCGTGGAGGTAGATCGGCGCGTCGTAGCCGCGGGCACGGATCAGGGCGATGACGCGCTGCGCCTTGCCGAGCGAATAGGCGCCGACGAGATGGGCGCGGTCCGGGAAGAGGCGGACGGAGGCGAGGAGCTTGTCCACCTCGCCGGCGGCGACGGGATGGCGGAAGACCGGCAGGCCGAAGGTCGCCTCGGTGATGAAGACGTCGCAGGGAACGACCTCGAAGCGCTCTGCGGTGGGGTCGGCGGCGCGCTTGTAGTCGCCCGAGGCGACGATGGTCAGGCCCCGGTGGCTGACGGCGATCTGCGCCGAGCCGAGGATGTGGCCGGCGGGATGGAAGGTGAAGGTGACGCCGTTGATCGCGATTCGCTCGCCCCAGGCGGCGGCCTGGGTCGTGCCGGCGAAATCGGCGCCGTAGCGGATCGCCATGATCTTCAGCGTCGTGGCGGTGGCCATGACGTGGTCGTGGCCGGCGCGGGCATGGTCGGAATGGCCATGGGTGATCAGCGCCCGCGGCACCGGCCGGACCGGATCGATGAAGATGTCGGCCGGCGGGCAGTAGAGGCCCCGCGGCGTCGGCTGGAGAAGATCGTCCGGGCGCATCAGGACCATATCGGCATCGGCCGCCTTCACGAAAAGGGGATCGGGGCTGTCGCCTCCGGCTTTTGCCTCGGGGCGCATCTTGGACTACATAAACGCCATGTCGACCGAGACGGTTCAGCAGCCTTCATCCGAAACGCCGCGCCTCGCCCTCTGGGCGGCGGGTTTCGGCACCGCCGCGCTTATGGCGGCCTCGGGCGTGCTGTGGTGGACGCAGGGCTCGAAGGTCTTCCTCGAGACGCTCGCCGCCGGCCTCGCCTGGTGCTTCTGAGGCCTCCATGACGCAGTCCAACAAGCCCGCCACGTCGCGCAAGAGCCCGCGCCCGGTCGCTCTCATCCTGTCGCTGGCGGTGCTGGTCGGGGGCCTCGGCGTGCTGGCGGCCGTGGTGCATTTCACCATGCCGCGCGGGGGTCAGCTCGCCTCCAGCTCCTCGGCGATCGGCGGCGCCTTCAGCCTCACCGATCAGAACGGCAAGCCCTTCACCGAGAAGGACCTGCAGGGCAAGCCGAGCCTCGTCTTCTTCGGCTTCACCCATTGCCCGGACATCTGCCCGACCAAGCTGTTCGAGATCACCCAGCTGCTCGACACGCTGGGGCCGGATGCGGCGAAGGTGAACGTCCTGTTCGTGACCGTCGACCCGGCCCGTGACACGACGGAACTGCTGTCGACCTATCTCGGCAGCTTCCACGCCGTCATCCGCGGCCTCACCGGCAGCGAGGAGCAGGTGACGCAGGCGATGCGCGCCTATCGCGCCTATGGCCGCAAGGTGCCGCTGGACGGTGGCGGCTACACGATGGACCACACCACCTTCGTCTATCTGATGGACAGGCAGGGGCAGTTCGTCTCGACCTTCGACGTCACCCGCGAACCGGCGAGGGCCGCCACGGACCTGCGCCGCTTCATGTAGGACCGGCGCCTACCGTTCCCTCTTCGTTCGGCGCAGACGCGCGAATCGCCTAAACTCGTCGCATGACCGATATCGTCCTCGTCGTCGGCGGCCGCGCGATCACGGCCGGCGAACTCGCTCTCGGCCTCCTCGGCCTCTCCGTGCTGATGCTCGCAGTGCTGTTCGTCGCGCTGCGCCGGCAGGCGGGCGCCCGCGCGCTGGAGGCGGAGCGCGCCGTTATCCACGCCCAGGAGATCGAGGAGCGGATGGGCGAGATGACCCGCATCCAGTCGGAGCTCACCGGCCGCCTGCAGGCCATGGCGGAGGGGCTCGGCTCGCGCCAGAACGACCTCGCCCGCCAGCTTGGCGACCGGCTCGACGGCATGTCGACCCGCATCGGCCAGTCGCTGGAGGGACAGACCAAGACGACGATGGACAATCTCGGCAAACTCAACGAACGCCTCGCCGTCATCGACAGCGCCCAGAAGAACCTCACCGACCTCGCGGGCCAGGTGGTGACGCTGAAGGATGTGCTCGCCAACAAGCAGGCGCGCGGCGCCTTCGGCCAGGGGCGGATGGAGGCGATCCTGTCAGACGGCCTGCCGCGCACCGGTTTCACCTTCCAGCCGACGCTCACCAACGGCAAGCGGCCGGATGCCGTCATCCGCCTCGCCGGCGACAGCCGCGGCCTCGTCGTCGACGCCAAGTTTCCGCTCGAGGCGGTGACGATGTGGCGCGAGGCCCATGCCGAGGAGGTGCGGCGCCTCGCCGCCCAGCGGCTGCGCCAGGACCTGACGGTCCATATCAAGGACATTGCCGAGAAATACCTGATCCCCGGCGAGACGCAGGACATGGCGCTGATGTTCGTGCCCTCGGAGGGGATCTATGCCGACCTCAACGAGCATTTCGACGACATCGTCCAGAAGGCCTTCCGGGCCCGGGTGATCATCGTGTCACCCTCGCTGATGATGCTCGCAGTGCAGGTGGTGCAGGGGCTGCTCAAGGACGAGCGCATGCGCGAGGAGGCCCGCGTCATCCAGAAGGAGGTCTCCCACCTCCTCGACGACGTCACGCGGCTGACCGACCGGGTGCTGAACCTGCAGAAGCATTTCGGCCAGGCGCACGAGGATCTCGGGCAGATCCTCACCTCGGCCGACAAGATCGCCAAGCGCGGCGGGCGGATCGAGGCGCTGGAATTCGACGAGGCGACGGCCCCGCCGCCGCTCGCCAAGCTGCCGCTGAAGGGGTCGCTGGCGGCGGAGTGAGGGCTCGGCGGGTTGATGGCCATTGGTCCTGAGCGGGCCTCGAAGGACGCACTTGGGTCGTGCAGTCCATCCGTGACCCGGCTCAGCGGGGGCCGCCCCCCTCCTTGGCTAGCCCGTCCCAGAAGGCCTTGGCCTTGGCGAAGAAGCCGGCCGTCTCAGGCTGGGTGTCCTTCGAGCTCTCCTTGTCGAACTCGGCGAGCAGTTCCTTCTGCCGGCGGGTGAGGGCGCGCGGGGTCTCGACGTCGACCTGCACATAGAGGTCGCCGACCGCCTTCGAACGCAGCACCGGCATGCCCTTGCCGGAGAGGCGGAAGCGCTTGCCGGACTGGGTACCCTCGGGGACCTTCACCTGGGCCCGGCCGCCGTCGATGGTCGGCACCTCGAAAGCGCCACCGAGCGCCGCCGTCACCATGGAGACCGGGGCCCGGCAATAGAGGTCCTGGCCGTCGCGCTGGAAGAAGGCGTGCGGTTCGATGGACAGGAAGATGTAGAGATCGCCCTGCGGGCCGCCGCGGAAGCCGGCCTCGCCCTCGTTGGCGAGGCGGATGCGGGTGCCGTCCTCGACGCCGGCGGGGATATTCACCGAGAGCACGCGCTCCTTGGTGGTGCGGCCGGCGCCGGCGCAATTGCCGCAGGGGTCTTCGATGACCTGGCCGCGACCCTGGCAGGTCGGGCAGGTGCGCTCGACCGAGAAGAACCCCTGGGAGGCGCGCACGCGGCCCTGGCCGCCGCAGGTGCCGCAGGTCTTCGGCTTGGAGCCGGGCTTGGCGCCGGTGCCGGAACAGACCTCGCAGGAGACGGTGGTGGGAATGCGCAGCTGGGCGGCCTTGCCCGCGAAGGCCTCTTCCAGCGTGATGTCCATATTGTAGCGCAGGTCGGCGCCGCGCTCGCGCCCGCCGGCGCCGCGACGGCGGCCGCCGGACATGCCGAACAGCTCCTCGAAGATGTCGGACATGGAGGAGGCGAAATCGCCGCCGAAGCCGGGATGGCCGCCACCGCCGCCATTCTCGAAGGCCTGGTGGCCGAAGCGGTCATAGGCGGCACGTTTCTGGCCGTCGGACAGCACCTGATAGGCCTCGTTCAACTCCTTGAACTGGGCCTCGGCGTCGGCGTTGTCGGGATTGCGGTCCGGGTGATACTGCATCGCCTTCTTGCGGAAGGCGGCTTTCAGCGCCGCTTCGTCGGCATCGCGGCCGACACCCAGAGTTTCATAATAGTCGCGCTTGGACATCGACCCAGCTTCTGCCCCCGTTCAAGCGAAGGCCCCCGGAATGGCTCCGGGGGCCCGCTGGATAAGACCCTGCGGGCCTTACGCGCTCTTCTTCTTGTCGTCCTTCACTTCCGTGAAGTCGGCATCGACGACGTCGTCCTTCTTCGGCGCGGCGCCTTCGGCACCGGCGGCGTCCTGCTGGGCCGCATACATGGCCTCGCCGAGCTTCATGGAGACCTGCGCCAGGGTGTTGGTCTTCTCCTTGAGGCTCTCGACATCCTCGGACTTGACCGCTTCCTTGACGGCAGCGAGGGCATCCTCGATGGCCTTTCGGTCACCCTCGGCGACCTTCGCGCCATGTTCGGAGAGGGCCTTCTCGGTCGAGTGAACGAGGCCGTCGGCCTGGTTCTTCGCCTCGGCGAGCTCGCGGCGACCCTTGTCCTCGGCGGCATGGAGTTCCGCCTCCTTCACCATCTTGTCGATGTCGGAGTCGGAGAGGCCGCCGGAGGCCTGGATGCGGATCTGCTGCTCCTTGCCGGTGCCCTTGTCCTTGGCCTGGACGTTGACGATGCCGTTGGCGTCGATGTCGAAGGTGACCTCGATCTGCGGGATGCCGCGCGGTGCCGGCGGAATGCCCATCAGGTCGAACTGGCCGAGCATCTTGTTGTCGGCCGCCATCTCGCGCTCGCCCTGGGAGACCCGGATCGTCACCGCGTTCTGGTTGTCGTCGGCGGTGGAGAAGACCTGACTCTTCTTGGTCGGGATCGTGGTGTTGCGGTCAATGAGGCGCGTGAACACCCCGCCCAGCGTCTCGATGCCGAGGGAGAGCGGCGTCACGTCGAGGAGGAGGACGTCCTTGACGTCGCCCTGCAGCACGCCGGCCTGGATCGCGGCGCCGATGGCGACAACCTCGTCCGGGTTGACGCCCTTGTGCGGCTCCTTGCCGAAGAACTGCTTCACGACTTCCTGGACCTTCGGCATGCGCGTCATGCCGCCGACCAGAACCACTTCGTTGATTTCGG
>NZ_JAUYFA010000071.1 GCF_030691135.1 Phreatobacter sp. | reverse complement strand
CCTCGGCGTCGAAGGCGATATCGAGGCCTCGGGCGTCAGCGGCGGCTATACGCTGCTCGGCGGCAATGGAACGCGGTTCCGGTCGAATTTCCAGGGTTCGCTGCGTCTGCGTGGCGGTATCGCGGTCGATCGCGCCGTGTTCTACGTGACCGGCGGTCTTGGCGTGGCCCAGTTGCGCTACGGCTATTTTACCCCGGCCATCATCGAGAACTTCACCCGAACCCAGGCTGGTTGGACCGTCGGCGCCGGTGTCGAATATGCCTTCACGCCGAACTGGACCGCCCGGCTCGAGTACCGCTATTCCGACTATGGTCGCGTCTCCAACGCGAGCCTCGTCGCCTTCCCCGGCTTCACCTACCGACACAACCCGCGCTCGCATGCAGTGCGTGTCGGCGTGACATACCTGTTCTCGACCGGCCCCTCGGCGGTCGTCGCCCGCTACTGATCATTGCCGACAGTGCGGAACGGAAAGGCCGCCCTCGGGGCGGCCTTTTTGTGTTGTCCGGTGTTCGGTTCGCCTCAGCACCGCGTGGGATAGGCCCGCGGCCCGGTCACTTCGAAATCCCGCCACATCTCGTTGACAGAGCGGATCATCTCGCTTGCCATAGCGCGCGGGAAGCGGGCCTGGACCAGATAGACCACGCCGGGCTCGTTCCGCTTCTGCGCCACGAGGTCGTAGTAGTCGAGATCGGTACGGAAGCGGTCGCCCTGCAATACGCCGCGTCCGCGGACCGAGAAGCCGCGGAAGCCGCCTTCGCCAGGCGGCAGGCCCGCATCGCTCATCACGTCGCCGCGGCGCGGCCGGGCGCCTTCGATGATCGTGTCCCAGTACCAGGCCTGCGCCGTGCAGGCGCCGCGTGCATGGTTGGCGCTGACCACGACGACGGCATCGCGGTTCTGTTCGTGTACCAGCACCGAATTGACCGGCCCCGGCAGGTCGTTGTCGCTGTCGAGCCGGAAGCCGTCGGGAATGGCGAAGGACCAGCGGTCCCTTCGGTGGCGATAGGGACCCTCGACCGCCGGAGGCGGAGCGGGCGGCACCGACCCGGTGACATCGCCGTCGGGGCGGGGCTGCGGCATCGGGGCGACCTGCGGCGCCGCCGGGGTCTCGGCCGACGGGGCCGGTGTCGCGGCGTCTGGCGCCGGGCGCGGCCGGACCGAGCCGGTGGTGACGGCATTGTCGGCAGCGGTGGTCGCGATCTGGCGGAGCGACTGTACCTCGCCCTCCAGGCTGGCGACCCGGGCTGCGGCCTCCTGAGCCTTCTTCTCGGCGACGGTGATGGCGGCCTGCGCGGCCTGCAGGTCTGTCTGGCTTCGGCGTGCCTGGCCCGTCGCATCCGCGGTCTGGGTCTGCCGCTGGATCAGTTCGGTCTGGCTGTGGGCGAGTTGGGTGCGGGCAATGCGCAGGTTGGCTTCCGCCGTCTCGGCTCGGCGCGCCGCCGTCCGTGACTGCTCGCGCAGCCGGGCGAGTTCCGCCGCGGCGCTCGAGGCGACCTGCGCCTTCTCGCCGGCGGCCTTCGCTAGCGCCGCGATCCGCGGATGGGAATCGCCGCGCAGGGGGCCGGCGAATTCGGTCACACCGGCCGCCGCCATGCTGCCGACGAGAAAGGCAGCGGCGGAAATGCCGATCCACTTGAGCGGGAGATTGCCGTTGGCCGGTGCGGGCGGCGGAGCGGCCGCGGCACGGTCGAGTGCGGTCCGCAACCGCTCGTTCTCGCCGGACAGGCGCGCAACGCTGTCGCGCAGCGCCGCGGCACCGTCCGCCATCGCCGCGCGCGGGTCGGGCGGCATCGCCTGCGCATCGGTCCGCACCGCCTTGAGATAGGCGGCGAAGGCCTCCAGCTGCGCCTTCAGCCGGTCCTGCGCCGCCGTGCTGCGTTCCTGCAGCACGCCATGGACCTTGCGGAATTCGGCGGCGAAATGCTCGCGCTCGGTGCCCTCGAATCGAGCCCAGATCGCTGGCGTCGCCGGGTCGTCGGGATGGCGGCGGGCGAAGGCCACCTGTGCCGGTTCGCCCTCCGCCTCGCGGTCGGTTGAGATCGCGAGCGCGAGTTCGGCAAGGCCCGGCCGGTCGAGTTTGGCGCCGAGCGTCACCAGCAGCGACTGCCAGGCGGGATCCTTCGCGTCGGGGCTGGCGAGCCAGCCCGACAGGTCCGGCGTCGGCAGGGCGTCGAACGGCGGTTCCAGCTTGTCCGTCGCCAGGAGACTGAGCCGCGCCACGACGAGCCGTCCGCCGTCGTGAGCGCCGCGGGCGAGGCCGTAAAGGCCGGCATGGTTCTCGGTCGGGTCGAGGATTTCGGCCGGCCAGAGGGCGAGAAGGGCGCGCGCACCGGCCGCCGCCTCGCGCAGGGCCTTGGCTGCACCGCGGCCCTTGGGTTCGATGTCAGGCTGGATGGAGACGGCGAGATCGGCCAGCGCCTGCCGGACGATGTCGACGCGGCTCTTGTCCGATCGCCGATAGGCCAGAAACAGATCCGTCACGGATCCTCTCCCGAGTTGTCCCGCGCGGGGAATGACGATGTTCATGCACGTCCGACCCGCAGCGGGGTCGCGTCAGTCGGCGGAAGCGAGCCTCACGCCGGCGCGCACGAAGCGCATGGGATCGACGGCCTCGCCGTTGACCCGGGTCTCGTAGTGCAGGTGCGGCCCGGTCGACCGGCCCGTCGAGCCGACGCGTCCGACCCGCTGGCCGACGCCGACCAGGTCGCCCTCCTTCACCTCGATGCGGGAGAGATGGGCGTAGCGGGTGCTGATGCCGTTGCCGTGGTCAATCTCGACGAGCAGGCCATAGCCGCCGAGCGAGGCGGCATGGCTCACCCGGCCGCTGCCGGAGGCGAAGACCGGCTCGCCGGTGGCGCCGCGAAAGTCGATCCCCGAATGCATGGCCCAGGTCCGGAGGAACGGATCGAGGCGCGCGCCGAAGCCCGACGACAGTTCGAGTTCCCCCGAATGGGGACGGGCGATCGGGATGCTGGCGACGAGGCGGTTCAGCCTGTCGTGGTCGCGGATGACCGTCTGAAGGCGAAACACCTGTTTCTCGAAGGGCGAGGCATCGGGCATCGGAGCCGACAGCGGAATGAGCGGGCCGCCGGTCCCCGCCGTCGAACCGCCCCGTGCCGCCGGAGCGAGGCGCGTTTCCGCGAGCCCGAGTTCGGCGAGCATGGCGCGGATGCGTTTGGCGCGCCGTTCGGTGCGGGTCTCGAGGCCCTGGAGCAGGCCATGCTGGCTCTGTTCGACGCGATCGAGCGAGCGCTCCACGCGGGCGACGACATCGAGATGCGACGGTTCCGCGGCGAGGGCGAAGGTCGGTTGCGGAATTGCTGCGACGACGACGCGCGATTCGAGGCGCGACTGGCGCTCAACCGGCGGGGTCAGGCGCACCGTATCACCGGCGACCGCCGGCCGAGGGGCGGGCGATGCCGCCGCGCTCCGACCCGGAACCATCGCGCCGATCCGGGTGGGTGCCGGCGGCGCGCCGGCCGATTCCTTCAGCGAGCTGACGATGGCCTGCCGCGTCTCCAGGAGCGCCTGCCGGCGAGCCACCTGATCGACGCGCCGCTCCAGTTCGGTCTTGTCGACCATCTGGCGGCTGGTCATGCGGTCGACCTGGCCACGCAACTCGCGGATTCGGTCCTCGTAACCGTGCTGGAGGGCCGCCTGCCGGCTCATCACGCCGCCGATGATGTCGTCCTTGAAGGCGAGATAGCTGGTGACGGCCACGCCCCACAGCGACAGGGCGAGGGCGGTCACGAGCAGCGTCCCGCTCAGCGCGAAGGACAGCGAGAGCGTGCGCGTCCCGGCGCGGCCGCGCCACGCGAAGGTGAGGGCTCCGGTTGGAACCTGAGCCCTCAGATTGGCTTCCTGGGCGAGTTGGGCGCGATTGTATCGCTGGCTGGGCTGCGGCATCCGGCGTCCATCCATACGCGAACGAGAC
>NZ_JAUYFA010000055.1 GCF_030691135.1 Phreatobacter sp. | reverse complement strand
GTCGGCTCAACCGCGGAAGAAGGGATGCTCGACCCGGTCACCCGCCGCGATGCCGAGGCGCCGCGACGTGCCGCCGATGACCTCGAGCACGCCCTTGACCGGGCCGTTGGACGAGATCGTCGCCTCCGACAGGGGCGTCGTGTTCTCGGCGATGTGGTTGATGACGCCGTTGGCGCGGATGAAGATCATGTCCAGCGGGATGTAGGTGTTCTTCATCCACATGGTGACCTCGGTCTCGCGGGTGCCGAAATCGAAGAGCATGCCGCGGCCGTCGGGCAGTTCGCGGCGGAACATCAACCCGCGCGAGCGGGTCTCCGGCGTGTTGGCGATCTCCAGCACGAAGGGATGGTTGACGCCGGCCCGCGTCACGATGGTCAGGCGGGCGGTATCGCCGCGCGCCAAGGCCGGGGCGACCGGCAGGACGAAGGCTGCGGCGAGAAGATTGCGGCGATCGATCATCATGGCCGCTGTTCTAGCCCGTCAGTGGGAGGCTGGAAAGGGCGCTCCGTCCGGACGCACCTCGGCGGCCATCAGCCCCTTGGAGCCGTCGCCGAACCGGACCAGGACCCATTGCCCCGGCCTGAGCTCGGTCATGCCGTAGCGGCGCAGCGTTTCCATATGGACGAAGATGTCCGGCGTGCCCGGTCCACGCGACAGGAAACCGAAGCCGCGCAGGCGGTTGAACCACTTCACCTCGGCGCGCTCCAGCCCGCTGGTCGGGACCACGGCGACATGGGTGCGGGCCGGCGGCATCTGCGCCGGGTGGATGGCGGTCGAATCGTCCATCGACAGGACGCGGAACGCCTGGAGGCCGCGGGACCGCGCCGTCGCCTCGACGATGATGCGGGCGCCCTCATGGGCGGTCTGGAAACCGTCGCGGCGAAGCGTCGTCACGTGCAGGAGCACGTCCGATCCGCCCTCGTCGGGAACGATGAAACCGTAGCCCTTGGCGACATCGAACCATTTGATGGCGCCGGAAATCTCGACCAGATCGGTGGGTGCTGCTTCCGGTGCGGACGAAGCTTCCGCCCGCAACGTCAGCCCGCCTTTGCCGCCGAGGCCGTCTGCATCGGAACCGTCCGACGTCATCACTCTCACCGCCGTGCTCTCGGGATCGTGGCCTCGATCCCGCCCCACCTGATTCTTGCAACAAAGGATAGCACCCGTCCGGCGCCGGCAAAGCCCAAAATGCAGCCTTGTCCGTCTTCCCCACCACTTTGGTGGATGGTCTATCCACAGGGGTCAGGAGAGGCGCCCGATGCCGAGCCTGCCGGCGACGCCGGCCAGCACCGCGCCGATATCGGCACGGACGACCAGATCGGCGGCGGCATCGAGCGGCGTCTCCTCGCGGTTGATGATGACGAGCCGCGCACCGCTGTCGCGGGCGGCGAGCGGCAGCCCGGCGGCGGGGTAGACGACGAGCGAGGTGCCGATGGCCAGGAACAGGTCGCAATCGGTCGACCAGGCGGCGGCCTGGCGCATCTTCAGCTCCGGCATGGCCTGACCGAAGGAGATGGTGGCCGATTTCACCGGGCCGCCGCAGGCCTCGCAGTCCGGCGGCTCGCCGCCCGTCGCCTCGAAGCGCTGCCGCACCCAGGCCAGTTCGTGGCGCCGGGCGCAGGAAAGGCACGTCGCATAGGTGCCGTTGCCGTGGATCTCGATCAGATGGGCGTCGGCGACGCCCGAATCCTGGTGCAGGTTGTCGATGTTCTGGGTGATGATGCCGGACAGCCTGCCGGCGTCGATCATCGCCGCGAGGGCGAGATGGCCGCGCGCCGGCGCCGCCCCGCGATAGCTGTCGTCCATGGTGAACTTGCGCCGCCAGGCTTCCGCCCGCGCCTCGCGGCTCGCCATGAAGGCCTGGAAGGGGATCGGCTTGTTCTGGGTCCACAGCGCGCCGGGCGAGCGGAAATCGGGAATGCCGCTCTCGGTGGAAATGCCGGCGCCGGTGAAGGCCACCGCGCGGCTGGACTGCCCGATGAGACTTGCCAGATCGTCCGTGGCAGTCTTCAACTCCGCTTCCGTCATCGACACCTCCGGCAAGAACGAGGGCTCCCCATGCGCTATCTGCACACCATGGTCCGTGTGACCGATCTCGACCAGTCGCTCGACTTCTACTGCAACAAGCTCGGGCTGGTTCAGGTGCGCAAGAACGATTTTCCGCAGGGCAAGTTCACGCTCGTCTTTCTCTGCGCGCCGGAGGACAAGGCGGCGGCGGAGGCCGACATCGCGAGCGGCCGGCGCGACGCGCCGATGCTCGAACTGACCTACAACTGGGACCCGGAAGCCTATACCGGCGGGCGCAATTTCGGTCACCTCGCCTATGAGGTCGACGATATTTACGCCACCTGCGAGCGGCTGCAGAAGGCCGGCGTCACCATCAACCGTCCGCCGCGCGACGGCCGCATGGCCTTCGTGCGCTCGCCCGACAACGTCTCCATCGAGATCCTGCAGAAGGGCGAGGCCAAGCCCGCCGCCGAGCCATGGGCCTCGATGGCGAACACTGGCGTCTGGTAATCCGCTTGCTGCCGCTCAACGTCAACGTTCTCGACACCGGCACGCCGCCGATTCCGGCGGCGCGCGCCTGGATGGCGTCCTATGACGGCGCCGCCGGCCCGCCGATCGACCTGTCGCAGGCCGCACCGGGGTCGCCGCCGCCCCCTGCCCTTCTCGACCGGCTCGCCGCTGCTGCGGGCCGGCCGGACATCGCGCGCTATGGCGCGATCCTCGGCGATGCGCCGCTCCGCGAGGCCTATGCTGAGGAGGTCGCCCGCCTCTATGGCAGCGACACCTCGGCCGCCGATGTCGCCATCACCGCCGGCTGCAACCTCGCCTTCCTCGCTGCCGTGCTGGCGGTGGCGGGGCCGGGCACGTCGGTGATCCTGCCGGCGCCCTGGTACTTCAACCACCAGATGACGCTGCAGATGCTCGGCATCGGCGTCCAGCCCCTCGCCTGCCGGCCAGAGGCCGGCTTCGTGCCCGATCCCGCCGCCGCGGAGGCGCTGATCGACGCGACGACACGGGCCATCGTGCTGGTGACGCCGAACAATCCGACGGGGGCCATCTATCCCGAAGGCGTCATCGCCGCCTTCGCGGCTCTCGCCCGTCGCCGCGGGCTCGCCCTCATCATCGACGAGACCTACCGGGATTTCCTCGCGGCGGGGACCAACCGGGCGCACGGCCTCCTTGCCGCCCCCGACTGGCGCGACAGCGTCATCCAGCTCTATTCGTTCTCGAAATCCTATGCGGTTCCAGGCCACCGCATCGGCGCGATCGTCGCCGGACCGGCCGCGATGGGGCAGATTCTCAAGGTCCTCGACAGTTTCCAGATCTGCGCCGCCCGTCCGGCGCAGGATGCCCTCGCCTGGGGGATCGCCGGTGTCGCCGACTGGCGGGCGTCGACACGCACCACGATCAACCGGCGGATCGCCGCCTTCGAGACCGTGCTGAAGGCCTGCGAGGGCTGGACGATCTCGTCCATCGGCGCCTATTTCGCCTATGTGCGCCATCCCTTCGCAGGGATCGGCGCGGAACGGGTCGCCGAAGCGCTGGCCCGCAAGCGCGGGGTTCTCGGCCTGCCGGGCGCCTATTTCGGACCCGGACAGGAAGACCACCTGCGCTTCGCCTTCGCCAATGCCGACGAAGCGGCGATCGCCAGCCTGCCGGAGCGCCTCGCCGGGCTCGCCCCCTGAGGGGCTACATCTCCATCACAGCCTGAACGCCGGGCACGGCCTTGATGGCGCCGGCGATCTGTGGCGACACGGCGAAGCGGCCCGGCAGCTTTACCTCGACCTCGCTGCCGGCATCGGCGAGCCGCATCACCAGACTCACCTCGCCGTCGCCCTTGGCCGGCAGGCGGCGGGCGATGCTGTCGATGGCGCCGAGGTCCCCGACGAAGACGCGGAACCCCTTCTGGACACGGACGGCGGCGGCGTCGAGCGGCTCGACCGACTGGATGCGTACGCGCACGTCGTCGCCCTGCAATTCCGCACCAACCGCCAGCAGCACCGCCTTTCCCGGCTCCAGCAGGTCGCGGTAGAGCGCCAGCCCCTCCGAGAACAGCACCCCCTCGTAATGGCCGGAGGGATCGGAAAAGGTGACGATGCCCATCTTGTTGCCGGTCTTGGTGCGCCGCTCCTGCCGCGCGGTGACGACTCCGGCCAGGCGCCCGGCGCTGGCGCCCTGGCGGACGCTGCGGGCGAAGTCGAGGAAGGGCTCGATGCGCAGGCGCTTCAGCGCCGGCAGATAATCGTCCAGCGGATGGCCCGAGAGGAAGAAGCCGATCGCCTTGTATTCCTCGTCCAGCTTCTCGGCCGGCAGCCAGGGCTCGACGTTCGGCACGCGGATGAGCGGCGCGCCGGAGCCGCCGAAGAGCTCGTCCTGGCCGAGCGCCCGCCCCTCGGCCTGGCGCTGGGCTTCCGCCAGAACCTGGTCGATGGCGGCGAAGGCTGCGGCGCGGTTGGTCTCGACATCGTCGAAGGCGCCGGCGGAGGCGAGGTTCTCCAGCGTCTTGCGGTTCAGCATGCGCGGGTTGATGCGCTGGGCGAAATCGCCGAGGTCGCGGAAGGGCTGGTCGCCGCGCGCCGCCACCACCGCCTCGACCGCCTGGGCGCCGACGCCCTTCACAGCCGCCAGGGCATAAAGAATACGGCCCTCGGCCACCTCGAAATGGACGCCGGAGCGGTTGATGCTCGGCGGGTCGACGGGAATGCCGAGGCGCACCGCCTCGCGGCGGAACTCTGACAGCTTGTCGGTGTTGGAGAGGTCGAGCGTCATGGAGGCCGCCATGAACTCGACCGGGTAATTCGCCTTCAGATAGGCCGTATGGTAGGACACCAGGGCATAGGCGGCGGCGTGGCTCTTGTTGAAGCCGTAATCGGCGAATTTGGCGAGAAGGTCGAAGATCTCGTCCGCCTTGGCCTTGGGGATCGAGCGTTCGACGCAGCCGGAGACGAAGCGCTCGCGCTGCTTGTCCATCTCCGCCTTGATCTTCTTGCCCATGGCGCGGCGCAGGAGGTCGGCCTCGCCGAGCGAATAGCCCGAAAGGATCTGCGCCGCCTGCATCACCTGCTCCTGGTAGACGATGATGCCGTGGGTCTCGGAGAGCACCTGTTCGAGCAGCGGATGGGGATATTCGGCCTTTTCGAGCCCATGTTTGCGAGCGCAATAGACCGGGATATTGGCCATCGGTCCCGGCCGGTAAAGGGCGACGAGGGCGATGATGTCCTCGAAACGGCTCGCCCGCATCTCCACCAGGGCCTTGCGCATGCCGGCGCTTTCCACCTGGAACACGCCGACCGTCTCGCCGCGCGCCAGCATGTCGAAGGTCTTCGCGTCGTCGAGCGGGATGGTGGCGAGATCGACGGCGATGCCGCGCCGGGCGATCAGTTCCACCGCCTTCTGCAGCACGGTCAGCGTCTTGAGGCCGAGGAAGTCGAACTTCACCAGGCCCGCCTGCTCGACCCATTTCATGTTGAACTGGGTGACCGGCATGTCGGTCTTGGGGTCGCGGTAGAGCGGCACGAGTTCGACCAGCGGCCGGTCGCCGATGACGAGGCCGGCGGCGTGGGTGGAGGCATGGCGGTTGAGCCCCTCCAGCTTCGTCGCGATGTCGAAGAGCCGGGCGACGACCGGGTCCTCCTCGCGCGCCGCCTGGAGCTTGGGCTCGCCCTCGATGGCCTTGTCCAGCGTCACTGGCGCCGCCGGATTCTGCGGCACGAGCTTGCAGAGCTTGTCGACCTGGCCATAGGGCAGTTCGAGGACGCGGCCGACGTCACGCAGCACGCCGCGCGCCTGCAGCGTGCCGAAGGTGATGATCTGCGCCACCTGGGCGCGGCCATAGCGTTCCTGGACGTAGCGGATCACCTCGTCGCGGCGGTCCTGGCAAAAGTCGATTACGAATACCGGCATCGACACGCGCGAGGGGTTGAGGAAGCGCTCGAACAGGAGCGCGAAGCGCAGAGGATCGAGATCGGTGATGGTCAGGGCATAGGCGACGAGCGACCCGGCGCCGGAGCCGCGGCCGGGGCCGACGGGAATGTTCTGCGCCTTGGCCCATTTGATGAAGTCGGACACGATGAGGAAATAGCCGGGGAACTTCATGCCGGCGATGATCGAGAGCTCGAAGTCGAGACGGTCGCGGTAGTCCTTCTCGGTGAGGCCGGGGGCTGGCCCGTGGACGGCGAGCCGCCGTTCGAGCCCCTCACTGGCCTGGCGGGCGAGCGCCGCCGCCTCGTCCAGCACCGCGCCGCCGGCCTCCTCGGTGAAGCTCGGCAGGATCGGCTTGCGGGTGCGCGGGCGGAAATGGCAGCGGCGGGCGATCTCCACGGTAGACGCCACCGCCTCCGGCAGGTCGGAGAACAGCGCCACCATCTCCGCCTGGGTCTTGAACCGGTGCTCGGGCGTCAATTGCCGGCGCTCCGAATCCCCCAGCACCCGGCCCTCGGCGATGGAGATCAGCGCGTCGTGGCTCTCATAGTCGCCGAGGGAGGCGAAATAGCACTGGTTGGTGGCGACCAGCGGCAGGCCGCGCCCATAGGCCTCCTGGATCAGGTCGGGCTCTACCGCCCTTTCCTCGTCGAGGCCGTGGCGTTGCAGCTCGACATAGAGCCGGTCGCCGAAGATCGCCGCGAGCCGATCGAGACGGCCGCGGGCAAGGTCCGCCTGGCTGTTCCGGAAGGCCTGGTCGACCGGGCCGCCGGGCCCGCCGGTGAGGGCGATCAGTCCGCCGCCATGGGCCGCGAGGACGGCGAGCGGGACACTGGCATCGCCGACATCGGCGCTCTCCATGAAGGCCCGTGACGACAGCGCCATCAGGTTCATGTAGCCCTCCTCGCTCGCCGCCAGCAGTGCGATGCGGGGCTTGGCCGCCTGCAGGTTGGGCCGCTTGGGATCGACCGTCCGGTCGCCGCAATCGATCCCGAGGGAAAGACCGACGATGGGCTGGATGCCCTCGCCCTTCATCTTCTCGGAGAATTCGAGGGCGGCGAAGAGATTGTTGGTGTCGGTGACGGCCAGCGCCGGCATCCGGTCGTGGCCGGCGAGCTTGGCGAGCTTGACAATCGAGAGCGCGCCCTCCAGCAGCGAGAAGGACGAATGGACCCGCAGATGCACGAAAGCCTGTCCTGCCATCCGCTTCGTGCCCCCCACCCGTAACCAGCCCGCGCCGAGTCGCGGAGCCATCGACCTTTGCGGCTTGCCGACCCTGCCCGCAAGAGCGGCGCGGCCGTCCTCACCGCTATGCACAGGACGGGCCCGTCACCCCTGAAGCGCCTGCGCCCACACCGTGATCATGCCCGTGAAAAGTCCCAGCGCGACCAGGGCGGCGGCATCCTCAATGAAGCTGCGGATCATGGTGTCCTCCCGTGTTTCCGACCATGGGGGCACTATGTTCTATTTTTGTTCTCATGGCAAGCGCAAAGAACAAATGCCGAACACGATTGGTTACCGGACCGTTACGGTGTTCACAGCTCGACGATGAGCCCGTCGCGGATGGTCACCCGCCGGTCCATGCGTCCGGCGAGGTCCATGTTGTGGGTGGCGACGACGGCGGCGAGGCGCGAGGCGCGGACCAGTTGCCCGAGCGCCGAAAAGACGAGGTCGGCGGTCTTCGGGTCGAGATTGCCGGTCGGTTCGTCCGCCAGAAGCAGGCGCGGCGCATTGGCCACCGCACGAGCGATGGCGACGCGCTGCTGTTCTCCGCCGGACATTTCGGCGGGACGGTGCGTCTGGCGCTCGCCGAGTCCGAGATAGGTCAGGAGCTCGCTCGCCCGTGCCTTGGCTTCCTTGTAGGTCAGGCCACGGATCATCTGCGGCAGGATGACGTTCTCCAGCGCCGAGAACTCCGGCAGGAGGTGGTGGAACTGGTAGACGAAGCCGATCTCCAGGCGGCGGATGCGGGTGCGGTCCTTGTCGGCGAGCTTCGAGGTCGCGCGCCCGCTGATATAGACCTCACCGCCGTCGGGCGCCTCAAGCAGGCCGGCCAGGTGCAGAAGCGTGGACTTGCCGGTGCCGGACGGCGCGATCAGCGCCACGGTCTCGCCGGGCCAGATGGCGAAATCGGCGCCCTTGAGGATCTCCAGCGGAGCGCCCGCCTCGGCATAGCGGCGCTCGACCTTCTCCATCCACAGGACCGGGGCATCCTCGGCGGCTTCGGTCACGGGCGCTTTCGCGGTCACGACATCACTCATAGCGCAGCGCCTCGACCGGATCGAGCTTGGCCGCCCGCCAGGACGGGTAGAGGGTGGCGAGCAGCGACAGGATCAGGGCCATGACCAGCACCGTCAGGGTCTCGCCCGTCGACATGTCCGCCGGGATCTGGGTGAGGAAGCGGACGGTCGGGTCCCACAGGGTGGTGCCGGTCAGCCAGGAGACGAATTCCTGGATCTTCTCGATGTAGAGGCAGACGACGACGCCGAGGACAAAGCCGGCGATGGTGCCGACCACACCGATCGAGGCGCCAGTGATCAGGAAGATGCGCATGACGGCGCCGCGCGTCGCCCCCATCGTCCTGAGGATGGCGATGTCGCGCCCCTTGTCCTTCACCAGCATGATCAGGCCGGAAACAATGTTGAGAGCCGCGACAAAGACGATCAGCGTCAGGATCATGAACATGACGTTGCGCTCGACCTGCAGCGCCGAGAAGAAGGTGGCGTTGCGCTGCCGCCAGTCGACGATGAAGACCGGCCGCTCGACGCCCTCCGAGACGGCGCGGCGGTATTGCTCGATCCGGTCGGCATTGTCGGTATAGACCTCGATCGAGGAGGCGTCGCCGTCGCGGTTGAAATAGGCCTGCGCTTCGGTGAACGGCATGAAGACGAAGGCGGAATCATATTCCGTCATGCCCACCTCGAAGATCGCGACGATCGGATAGGCCTTGATCCGCGGCGTCATGCCCATCGGCGTGGACGAGCCCTTCGGCGAGACCAGGGTCAGGTTGTCGCCGAGCCGGAGCGAAAGCTGGTTGGCGAGCCTCTGGCCGACCATCACCCCCTCGCTCGTGTCGAAATCCTCCAGCCCGCCCTGCTTGATGTTGGTGGAGATCAGCGGCAGGCGGCGCAGGTCCTCGGCCCGCATGCCGCGCACGATGGCGCCGCCGGCATTGAAGGCGGAGGAGGCCAGCGCCTGGCCCTCCACGACCGGGGCCGCCAGCCGGACGCCCTGGATGCGCATCAGCCGCTGGGCCACCTCGACATAGTCGGTCAGCGGCGTGTCGATGGGCTGGAGCACCATGTGGCCCTGAACGCCGAGGATCTTGCCGAGCAGTTCCTTCCGGAAGCCGTTCATCACGGCCATGACGATGATGAGCGTCGCCACGCCCAGCATGATGCCGACGAAGGAGAACCCGGCGATGACCGAGATGAAGCCCTCCTTGCGGCGCGCCCGGAGGTAGCGCAGCGAGAGCATCCATTCGAAAGCGGAAAAGGGACGTGTTCCGGTGGCTTCTGACATCGACCAATCATGGGGTTGAACCGCAGGGCGCGGGTCAGCCGACACAAACTATCTGATTCAGGCCTTCTCGCGACGGGGACGCGGCGGAATTTACGGGCGGGGCCGGTTCACGCCGCATTGACCCGCCGAAACCTGTTGAAAACGGCGAAGGCGGCGCCGGACAACAGCACATCGACATAGCGCAGCGACTGGAAGTGCCCGTTCAGCGAGACACGCGGCAGCGCCGTGAGGTGGTCGCGGTGCTCGGGGAAGATGAGGCCGGGGCGGGTCGTCACGGCGGTCTTGAAGCCGAGGTCGCGGGCCATGGCGAATTCCCGCGGCCCGGCTGATGTCGGGTCGCCGACGGGAAAGGCGAAATGCGCGATCTTGCGGCCGAGTTCAGCCTCGATGCGCTCCCGCGACTGGACCATTTCCCGCCTCACCGTCGCCTCCGGGAACTTGGCGAGCATCAGGTGGTCGATCGTATGGGCGCCGTAGGTGACGAGCGGATCGGCGCCGAGCGCCCTCACCTCGTCCCAGGTCATGCACAGGTCACGGCAGATGTCGCGGAAGTCGATGCCGTGGCGGGCCGACAGGTCGCGGACATAGGCACGCAACTCGGTCTCGGGCAGCGAGCGCAGCCACCAGTAGATTTCGCCGAAGGCCTCGCGCTTCAGCTGGGCGGTCGAGCAGTCGAAATGCACGGTCTGGCCGGCGATCAAGGCGGTGACGGCGCGCTGGGTGCGGACGGTGTGCTCGAGCACCAGCCACCAGAGTTCGCCCTCATGGTCCATGAAGGAAGTGGGCAGATAGATCGTGAAGGGCACGCCGTGCTTCTTCAGGACCGGATAGGCGAACTCGGCATTGTCGCGGTAGCCGTCGTCGAAGGTGAAGGCGACGAAGGGCCGGCCCTCCTCGCCCGCCAGCAGCCGGTCGTGGGCCTCGTCCAGGGTGACGATGTCGAAGCCGCCGGCGCGCACCCGCTCGACCACGCCCTCGAGATAATCGGGGGTGACCTCGAGCAGCGCGTTGGGAGCGAAATCCTGATGCCGCGCCGGACGCACGTGGTGCAGCATCAGGATGGCGCCGACACCGCCGACATAGGGGCGCATCAGGCGATGGGCGCTGGTGAGATAGAGCGCTTCCAGGCCGGCCTTGAAGACGTTCATCCGCAGGCCGCTCATGCCTTGGCTCCCCTTGGACCCTGCATTCCATTCGCAAAATCACGGAGGCCAGAGTGCCAACCATTTCTTGAGACTTCTTTGACAACCTCCCGGTTCCGAGCGAGGCGCCGCAGATGAATTCGATCGCCGAGACGATGTCGACCCAGCCCGCGCCGCAGGCCGGCCTGCAGACGTCGCCTCCTGCCATCGCCGTCCGGGTCTTCGACCGTTTCGACGCGGTCCGCACCGACTGGCTCACCCTCGAGGACGAGGCTCCGCACAGCGGCTACCAGCGCCTCGCATGGCAGGAGGCCTTCCTGCGCCATCTCGGCGATGGCGAGGTTCCCTGCCTGGCGGTTCTCGACGATGCGGCCGGCAGGCCCCAGGCGCTGCTGCCCTTCGTCGTCACGCGCCGGGCCGGCATGGCCACCGCCACCTTCATCGGCGGCAAGCACTCCAATTTCGGCATGGGTCTGTGGCGGCCGGCCTTCGCCCGCAGCCTCGCCGCCGGCGACCTGAAAGCGGCGCTGCGCCAGATCGCCCGGCAGTCGCCGGTGCCGATCGACCTCTTCGCACTGACGAACCAGCCGGTCTCCTGGGGCGGCCTCGCCAACCCTTTCGCGCTGCTGCCGCATCGCCCCTCGCCGTCCTTCGGCTATCACCTCGCGCTCGGTCCCAATGCGGATGCGGTGCTCGATCGCGTCGTGTCCTCGTCGTCGCGCCGCAAGCTGCGCCGGAAGGAGCGATCGCTCGCTGAGAGCGGGCCGCTGTCCTTCGTCACGGCCCGCGACACCGCCGCCATCGTCCGGTTCACCGACACGTTTCTCGCCTACAAGGCGACACGTTTCGCCGAACTCGGCATCGCCAATGTCTTCGCAGTCGCAGGCATGCGTGATTTCATTGTCGACGCCGCTTCAGGCGAGGCTCCGGCCCTCGAGCTCTGCGCCCTCATGGTGGGCGACGAGCCGGTTGCGCTCTTCGCCGGCACGATTACCCAGGGCCGCTATTCCGGCATGTTCAACGCCATGATCCCCGGACCGATCCAGAAGGACAGCCCCGGCGAATTGCTGCTCCACCATCTGATCCGCGACTGCTGCGCCCGCGGTCTCGCGGTTTTCGACCTCGGTGCCGGCGAGGCCGACTACAAGTCGCATATCTGCGATGGCATCGACCCGCTCTTCGATCAGGCGATCGCCACGACCGCCAAGGGGGCCGCACTGGCGGCGGCGCTCGCAGCGCTGGGTCATGCCAAGCGACGGGTCAAGCAGTCGCCGTTCCTGTGGTCGCTGGTCGGGAAGCTGCGCCGCCTGCGCGCCAGACGGGTCGCCAGCGATACGGCGGGCTGAATCAGGCGGCCGCCATCTCTTCGTCGGTCGCCAACATGACCACGACCGGCCGCAGGCCGGCACCGGTCAGCCGTTCATAGACGCCCTGTACGCCGGGATCTCCGACCTCGCCTTCGCTGACCACAACCGCGTCGCCGGCGAGGGCGACAAGATCGTCGAACGCCGCCGCACCGGCGGGAAGGATGCCTGCGGACAGGACGATCGCATCATAGCCGTGCGACAGGGCCTCGACGGCGAAGGCCGCCATGTCGGCGGCGGGTGAGCCCATCATGCCGGCCGGCACGATATGGGCGGGCGACTGCGGATCGGTATGGATGATGTCGCCGAAGCCGGCGCTTCCGGCGGCAAAATCCGAGAGTCCGGCTGCCTGGAACCCCACAACATGGGACAGGAGGGCCTCGTCGCCGTCGAGATCGATCATCACCACGCGACGGCCGGCGGCCGCCAGTTCCCGCCCGAGGGCGAGGGCGACGCCCGTTGCGGCGAGGCCGTCCCGGGTGGCGACCACCAGCGTACGCCGGCCGCCTGCCGCGCCGGCGCCGGGGTCAAGCAGTTCTGCCAGCGCCGCGATGCTTTCGGGTGTCGCAGGCGTGACGGCCTCCGGAAAGTCCGGATCTTCGGCGGAAGCGGCAAGCGGCGGTGCCACGATCTCGCCGGGGGCAGTCCGGGCAGGCGCCACGGCGTCCTCGGCATGATCGGCGCCGGTCGCGGCATCGGCGGGGGGCGTTCCCATCAGCAGGGCCAGCGTCGCCACCACGGTGATCGCCAGAATCAGCGTGCCGAGGGTGACGATCAGGATGGTCGGCAACTTCTTCGGGAAAGCCGGGACATTGGAGACCAGCGCGCGAGAGATGACCCGGGCATCGGCCGGCAGGGATGCGAGCGTATCGCGGGCCGTCGCATCCCGGTAGCGAGCGAGCAGCGTCTCCAGCTGGTCGCGCAGCGACTTGGCCTCGCGCTCGAGGACGCGCAGCTGCACCTCCTGCTCGCTGGCATTGCCCGCCTGCCGTTTCACCTGGTCGAGGTTCTGCTGCAGGGCCTCGACGCGGGCACCGGCGAAGCGGGCATCGTTCTCGAGCACCCTGACGAGCTTTTCGGCCTCCGAACGGACCTGGCCGTCGAGATTCACGCGCTGGGCCTGCAGCTCGGCGATGCGCGGATGACGCGGGCCGAGGGTCGAGGATTGTTCGGCGAGCTGGGCGAGCACGGCGGCGCGCTGCTCGTTGAGGCGGCGGATGATCTCGGAATTGACGATCTCGCCCGATTCGACCGGGCGGCCGGACCGCAGGAAGTCGCGAAGCAGGCGGGCGCGGGTCTGCGCATCGGACTGCTGGGCCCGCGCGGCGGCGATCTGGCTGTTCACCTCGGCGAGCTGCTGGGCGGTGAGACTGGTGTTGTTGGTGCCGACGAACAGATTGGCGCGGGCCCGGAAGCTCTCGACGCGGCCCTCGGCCTCCTCGACCTTGCGGCGCAGGCCGTCGACCTCGCCGGAGAGCCACTGGCTGGCATTGCGCGTCTGGCTGCGCTTGTTCGCCTGCTGGGCCTCGATGAACTGGGCGGCGACCATGTTGGCCGCCTCGGCCGCCAGCGCCGGGTCCTGCGTATCGAACTGGATGGCGATGATGCGCGACTTGTCGACCTGATAGGCCGTCAGCTTCTCGAAATAGGAGCGCAGCACGCGCTCCTCGGCGGTCATGCGCATCGGATTTTCGGCGAGGCCGAGGAAGATCATCACCTGCTTGACAGGATTGAAGCTGCGCAGGGCTGGATCGAATTCCGGCTTGCGGGCGAGGTCGAGCTTCTGTGCCACGGCCTTGGCGACGTCGCGGGAGAGAATCAGCTGGACCTGGCTGAGAACAGCCTCCTGATCGACCGCCGCCCGGTCGGTGCCGCCGGAACGGTCGCTTTCGGGGCGGGTGAAGGAGCTCTCGCCGTTCTCCACGAGAATGCGGGCTTCCGAGCGGTAGGTCGGGGCAGTCAGGCTGACGGCGGCGAAACTGAGCGCGAGCGCGAGAAGCGTCGGCACGATGATCCAGACGCGCGATCCCCAGAGGGCGCGGGCAAGACCCGTGAGGTCGAGATCGATCAGGGAAGCCCTGTCGCGACCCGCCTGTGTCGTGTCTCCTGCCCCGACCATGATGCCGCCATCTCCTGCAACGTCCACGCAGGCTGAATAGAAATCATTAGGGTTGCCATCGGGTTAATCCACAGGCCCGGACGCCTCTCCCGGTCAGTCTTTCTTAACCACGCTGGCCGATGATCACCGCCATGATCACAAGAGGTTTCGAGGTGCGGCCGTGATGCGCTCCATCCTGCTCGTTGCGGCGACGGCGCTGGTTCTGGCTGGGTGCGCGGGTCGCCCGGGCGCCGGTCCCGGCACGCTCGTCGATACGACCCGCGGCACGGTCGGGCCCGTCGGCCCGGAGGGCGCACTGGTGCCGCACGAGCAGATCATGCCGCGCGGTCCCTATCTCCTCGATACCGGCGACCGTCTCCGGGTGGTGGTCTTCGGGCAGGAAGGCCTGACCAACTCCTATGCGGTCGACGCCACCGGCTCCATCGCCATGCCGCTGATCGGCCTGGTGCCGGCGGCGGGCCGCTCGACGGACATGCTGACGCGGGACATCGCCGCCAAGCTGCGCGGCGGCTTCATCCGCGAGCCGAGCGTCTCCGTCGAGGTCGAGACCTACCGCCCGTTCTTCATCATGGGCGAAGTGACCGCCGGCGGCCAGTTTCCCTTCGTCACCGGCATGACGGCACAGAACGCCATCGCCATCGCCGGCGGCTTTACGCCGCGTGCCAACCGCGGGAACATCGAGGTCACCCGCAAGGTCAACGGCCAGCTTTACCGCGCCGACGTGCCGCTGACCCATCTCCTCGCCCCCGGCGACACCGTCGTGGTGCGCGAGCGCTGGTTCTGACGCCTTGTCCGCACCGAGCCTGTCGATTCTCCATGTCATGCGCGCGCCGGTCGGCGGGCTGTTCCGTCACGTCGTCGACCTCGCGGCGGCACAGGCGGCCCGCGGCCACCGCGTCGGCATCGTCGCCGACGCCTCGACCGGCGGCGATCGGGCGGCGGCGGTCTTCGAGGGCCTGAAGCCGGCGCTCGCTCTGGGCCTCGCCCGCCTGCCGATGAGCCGCGAACTCGGCCCGGCCGACTGGTCAGCCGGGCGCGGCGTCGCGCGGATCATCGCGGAAAAGGACGTCGACGTCGTTCACGGCCACGGGTCGAAGGGTGGCGCCTTCGCCCGCCTCGCCGGTGGTGCGCGCCTCAAGGTCTACACTCCCCACGGCGGCAGTCTCCACTATTCCCGCGCCACCCCGGTCGGCTTCGTCTATCTGACGCTGGAGCGCCTGCTCGCGGCACGCACGGACCTGTTCCTGTTCGAGAGCCTGTTCGGGTTCAACGCCTTCGCCGCCAAGGTCTGCAAGCCACGCGGCGCCGTGCGCGTCGTCCACAACGGCGTCAGCGCCGGCGAGTTCTCGCCCGTCCCGCTCCGCGCCGATGCGACCGACCTCCTGTTTATCGGCGAGTTGCGCCACCTGAAGGGCATCGACGTGCTGCTCGACGCCATCGCCCTCTTGCGCGGGCGCGGGCGCGCAGTGACCGCGACCATCGTCGGCGACGGCCCTGATGCAGGCCTTTTCCGGCAGAAGGCGGTGGAATCGGGACTCGCACGCGCCGTGACCTTCGCGGGCGCGCTGCCCGCGCGCGAGGCCTTCGCCCGCGGCCGCCTGCTCGTCGTGCCCTCGCGCGCGGAATCGCTGCCCTATGTGGTGCTCGAAGCCGGCGCGGCGGGCCTGCCGGTGCTGGCGAGCGCCGTCGGCGGGATCGGCGAGATCTTCGGCCCCGACGCCGACAGGCTGGTCCCGGCCGGCAGCGACTGGGCGCTGGCGGGCGCCATCGCCGCCGCCCTCGACGATCCCGACGAGACGCTGGCGCTGGCGGCGCGCCTGCGCGACCGCATCCGCGACGGCTTTTCGGTGGATGCCATGGCCGAGGGTGTGCTCGCCGCCTATGGCGAGGCACTCGCCCTGCGCCGCGCCGCCTGAACACCGCGGCAGGGCAAGCGAAAAGCAACCTTTGGCGGTTAAAGCTGTCGGAAGGGACGCGTCACGCGCTGCGCGGGCGGGAAGGAGATACCGACATGCTGGGATTTACCGGCCGGGACATCATCAAGGAGGCGGAAGCGGCGCGCACCAGCCGGCCGGCCAACGAAAGCCGCCGCCCGCTTTCCGATCTCGCCGCGCGCATTGCGGACGAAACGGTCGGGACGGTCTATTCGCCGGTCGTGCTCTCCGGCCTGGTCAGGCTCGCTGAATTCGTCATCGTCATGGCGCTCGGCGCGACGATCTACATGGGATGGGTCTTTCCGCAGCACGGGGTGCAATGGCCCTCGCTCCTCGGCCTCGTCGCCGTCGCGGCGCTGGCGCTCGCCGGCTTCCAGGCAGCAGGCCTCTACGACATCCACGTCTTCCGCACCCATGTCGCGCAGTTCAGCCGGCTGTTCTTCACCTGGACCATGGTCTTTCTGATCGCGATGGCGCTCGCCTTCTTCGCCAAGGCCGGCGATGCGTTCTCGCGGATCTGGCTCGGTTCCTGGTATTTGAGCGGCCTCATCATCCTCATGGGTCTGCGCGTCGGGCTCGCGCAGCTGGTGCGCACCTGGTCGCGCGCCGGGCGCCTGCAGCGCCGGGCTGTCGTCGTCGGCGGCGGTGAGCCGGCGGAGGAGCTGATCCGCTCCATTCTCGCCCAGGCTGATACCGACGTGACCATCTGCGGCACGTTCGACGACCGCACTGACGATCGCTCGCCAGCCCATGCCGCCCATGTGCCGAAGCTCGGCACGGTCGACGACCTTCTGGAATTCGCCCGCCGCACCCGGGTCGATCTCGTCATCGTCACGATTCCGATGAGCGCCGAGAAGCGCGTGCTCGACATGCTGCGCAAGCTCTGGGTCCTGCCGGTGGACATCCGCCTCGCCGCCCATACCGCCAAGCTGAGGTTCCGGCCGCGGGCCTATTCCTATATCGGCAACGTCCCCGTCCTCGACGTCTTCGACAAGCCGATCCAGGACTGGGACATCGTGCTGAAATGGGTGTTCGACAAGATCGTCGGCAGCGCCGCACTGATCGCCCTGTCGCCGATCTTCCTCGCCACCGCCATCGCCGTGAAGCTGGATTCCAAGGGTCCGATCTTCTTTCGCCAGAAGCGCTACGGCTTCAACAACGAGATGATCGAGGTCTACAAGTTCCGCTCCATGCATACGGAGATGAGCGATGCGACCGCCTCCAAGCTGGTGACCAAGGGCGATCCGCGCGTCACCCGCGTCGGACGGTTCATCCGCAAGACCTCCATCGACGAGTTGCCGCAGCTCTTCAACGTCGTGTTCAAGGGCAACCTCTCGCTCGTCGGTCCGCGCCCGCACGCCGCCCATGCCAAGGCCGCCGACAAGCTCTATGACGACGTCGTCGACGGCTATTTCGCTCGCCACAAGGTCAAGCCGGGCATCACCGGCTGGGCCCAGATCAACGGCTGGCGCGGCGAGACCGACACGCCGGAAAAGATCCAGCGACGCGTCGAGCACGACCTCTACTACATCGAGAACTGGTCGGTGCTGTTCGACCTCTACATCCTCGCGAAGACCCCGATCTCGCTGGCCCAACACCGCGAGAACGCATTTTGACGCTCGCTCTCCCCGCGCCCCGTGCCGCGGGGATCCTCAGCGGCGGTGAGCCTTTCCGGCTCGCCGCCCTCTGGCTCATGATGCTCGGCGGCGCCTTCGTCTTCGCCGAGCCCTCGCCCTACGAGATCGGCGCGCTCGCCGCCATTGCGGCCTTCGCACTGACAGGCGGCCTGCGCCTGCGTGCGGCGCACGGCCCGCTGCTGATCGTCCTCGTCGTCTATTGTCTCGGCCTCACCATCGCGGCGATTCCGGTACTCGGCGCTTCCCAGGTGATCCCCTGGGTGGCCGTCTCCTGGTATCTCGCGATCACCATGGTGTTCTTCGCCATCGTGGCGGTCGACAATACCGAGGCCAGGATGCGGGTGATCGTCCGTGCCTGGACCCTCGCGGCGATGATCGCCGCCTTGGCCGGGATCGCCGGCTATTTCCGGCTCTTCCCCGGCGCCTTCGACCTCTTCACGCTCTACGGCCGCGCCAAGGGCACGTTCAACGACCCGAATGTCTTCGGCCCCTTCCTGATCCTGCCCATGCTGGTGGCGATGCAGGCCTTCCTGCGCGCCTCGCCGGTCTCATGGCTGCGGGCCGGTCCGGTCTTCGCCGTGCTGCTGATCGCCCTGCTGCTGTCGTTCTCGCGCGGCGCCTGGATCCACTTCGCCCTCTCGGTGGTGGTCATGACGGGGCTCATGATCCTGACGGCGGAGACACCGGCGCAGCGCTTCCGCATCCTTCTCGTCGTCGCCGCGGGCTTCGTCCTGTTGATCGCCTTCGTCGGCGTCCTTCTCAGCATCGACAAGGTGGCAGACCTGATGCGGGAGCGGGCGAGCTTCAACCAGAGTTACGATTCCGGACCGATGGGGCGATTCGGTCGCCACGCCTATGGCTGGCAGATGGCGCTCGACGAACCGCTGGGCATCGGGCCGCTGCAGTTCACCCGATTCTTTCCCGAGGCTCCTCACAACGTCTATCTGAACTCGTTCATGGCCGGCGGCTGGACGGGCGGCATCGCTTATATCGTCCTCGTGGGATCGACGCTGCTGGTCGGGCTCGTCGCCGCCCTCGGCCGAACGCCCTGGCAACCCTTCACCATCGCCGTTTTCGCGACGTTCTGCGGCCTCGCCTTCGAAGGACAGATCATCGACAGCGACCACTGGCGGCATTTCTGGGTGCTGGCAGGGCTGCTCTGGGGCCTGGCTATCACCAAGCGGGTTGCAGCGGCGCGCGAAACGTCCTAAATCCCCCCCACGGTCGGAGTGTAGCGCAGCCCGGTAGCGCACTTGCATGGGGTGCAAGGGGTCAGAGGTTCAAATCCTCTCACTCCGACCAATTTCCCCAAATTGCTCATCTGTTGGCCCAAACCCCTTTCCAGCGGGCCGATCCTGGCTGTCTGGCGCCCGCACGGGACTTTTTTTGGCGCCCCGTCGGGCTCCGAGGCGCCGGCGGCTAGGAACCGCAACGCTCCCCGAAGGTTCATCTGGCAGGAGGACACCTGTCGTGACCCATATCGATCCCAAAGACGACCGCATCGCTGTCACACCGACCCGGCTGGACGGCGGGCGGCGGCAAGATCTCGACCCGCCGACCGATCCGCGCGTCTCGCGCATGACCAACGGCAACTGGGGCCTGGTCGGCGGCCTTGCCGTCGTCCTGGTCCTCGGCATCGTCATCTTCTCGATGATGGGCGGCAATCCGAGCGGCCAGTCGCAGACCACGGCGCCAGCCGCCGATCGGACCACCACCGGCTCGACACCCCCTGCAGCCGTACCGATGACGCCGGGTTCCATACCGCCTGCGGCCGCACCGATGACGCCCGGCTCCACGCCGCCGCGCCAGTCGCCGTAACCCGACCTCGCGGCCGTTCTGCCCACTGATTCCATTCCTTGGTCCGGGGACGCGCCAGACGCGTTCCCGGACGGCCATCGCCCTTGTCCGGAGCCGCCATGATCACCCGACGCCTGTTTGGTGCCGCCATATTCGCCGCCGCATCGCTGACCATCACCCTCGCCCAGACCGCCTTCGCCCCGACCGCCTTGGCCCAGGTTCCCCCGGCCCAACGCGACGGCGGCATGGGCGGAGCAAGTTCCGCCGGCGGATCGTCCGGTGGCGGCATGACCGCCGACGACGAGCAGGCGCAGGGCGTCGAGGCCGGTCGGGAAGGCCGGACGGTGCCAGACCGCGCGAATGCAAGGCGCGGACGCGAAGCTGTCGCCGTCGATCGGACGACCGATCCGCGCAGCCCCGCCTCCGGCGGCGTGCCACGGGCGCAGTCGACGCCTGTCCAGCCGCCGCGATGAATGAAGTCGCACCTTTGGCCGCCGACCCCGACCAGCGGCGGCTCTGCGGTCACGGCTAAACTCAACGGTCTTGCCGCTGACCCTGTCCTCGTCCCACACTGCATCATCGAGGCAGTCGGACGGGATCGGCGATGCAGCTCAATACGCGGTTCAGGCCACGGATCGGCGGATGGCTGGGTATCGCCGTGGTGCTGCTGCTGCCGCCGGCCATCGGCGCCGCCTATGTCGGGGCGCTCAACGCCACGACCTTCGATGATCGCAGCCTTCTGTGGCAGGTGACCATCGGGCTGCTTCTCTTCGTCCCGGTCGGGCCGCTCCTCATCCTGTTCGGCAGCGACTGGGTGACGCGCCCGGATCCGGAGGCGCTGGCGAAAATCGACAAGATCATTTCCGAACTCGAATTCGCCAATGTCCAGTCCGGCGAGCTGGAGCGCGGCCTCGAGCCGGTGCGGGACGTCGCCGACCACATGCGCCGCCGCATCGAGGAAGCCGCCAAGGCGCCGCCGCCACCGCCGTCACCGACCCCGAGCTGGCGCCGCTAGGCGGTCAGCGCCCGTCAAAGGCCGCGTCGAGCCGCTTGCGACATTCCAGAAGTTCATAGAGCGCCGCCTGCAGCCGGCGGACATCGTCGGCGGCGAGCCGGGCGACCGGCGGCACGGCCGGCGACGCCGGCAGCGACGGTGCGGCTGCGCGCATCGAAGGCATCTCCACGGCGGGGCGGACCGGCGTCGGGAGCTCGGGCACAGCGACGGGCGTCGGCGCCCGCAAGACCGGTCTTGCCCGCTGCTCCTGTACCGGTATGGCGCGCTGCACCAGCGGTTGGGCTGCCAGTGAAGGCCGTGGCGCCGGGCGCGGCTCGAAGGCGGGTTCGAGCACGGCAGGATCGTATCCTGCATCATCGAAGTCGTCGTCTTCGGCAACGGGCGTCGGGGCCGCTGCAAAGGGCGGCTCGCCGTAGGTCGCGGCGGCAAAGGCCGGGGAACTGCCGGTCGCCATGGCGAGAGGTCGGCCGTCGGCCGTTTCGTCCTCGTCCTCGTCCAGTGCGGGGTCGATGATGTCGGGGCCCTTGGGCTTCGGCAGCGTCGCGGCCCCCTCGCCGCGGCCGATCGCCTGGATCGCCTTGACCCCGCTCTCCTTGATGATCCGCTGCACGCCGCGGATCGTGTAGCCCTCGCCATAGAGCAGATGGCGAATGCCCTTGAGCAGGTCGATGTCGTCGGGGCGGTAGTAGCGACGGCCACCACCGCGCTTCAGGGGCCTGATCTGGCTGAAACGGGTTTCCCAGAACCTCAGGACATGCTGCGGCAGATCGAGGTCGTCGGCGACCTCGCTGATCGTGCGATATGCGTCAGGGGCCTTGTCCACCACAATCCCGGCTCTGTGTGAGGATGCGCGATGGCGCCATGGCATCGGGCGACGCCACGGTGGCGGATTCGTGACGCTGCGGCAACGGCATTACGCGTCGCCGTCAGTCGCGCACGCCCTCAAGGCTCTGGCCGTTGATCTTGGCCTTGAGGATGTTGGAGGGCTTGAAGACCATGACGCGGCGTGGCGCGATCGGCACCTCCTGCCCGGTCTTGGGATTGCGCCCGACCCGCTCACCCTTGGAGCGGACGACGAAGGAGCCGAAGGAGGACAGCTTCACAGTCTCGCCGTCGGCGAGGCAGTCGGTGATCTCCTTGAGCACCAGTTCGACGAGCTGTGCGGATTCGGTCCGCGACAAACCCACCTTCTGATAGACGGCCTCGCAAAGATCAGCGCGCGTGACTGTCTTGCCCGCCATGTCGATCCCCCAACACTTGCCCCGGATATGGCGGCCTTGCTCCGGGCCAAGGCACCGAAACCGCTCTTATCACTATGATTTTACTATCACTATGGCGTCGCCCGGCAGCGGTCAACCCATTGTGAGCGGAAGACCTCGCTTCACCAGCGGATCAGTGCGGAGCCCCAGGTGAATCCGCCCCCCATGGCTTCCAGCATGACGAGATGGCCGGGCTGGATGCGTCCGTCGCGGACCGCCACGTCGAGGGCCAGCGGGATCGAGGCGGCGGAGGTATTTCCGTGGCGATCGACGGTGATGACGACCTTCTCCGGCGCGATCTTCAGCTTCTCGGCGGAGGCGTCGATGATGCGCTTGTTGGCCTGGTGCGGCACGAACCAGTCGAGATCGGCCGACGTCGTGCCAGTGGCGGCATAGGCGTCATTCATCACGTCGGTGATCATGCCGACGGCGTGTTTGAAGACCTCGCGGCCCTCCATGCGCAGGTGGCCGACCGTCTGGGTGAGCGAGGGACCGCCGTCGACATAGAGCTTGTTGGCATGGCGTCCGTCCGAGCGCAGATGAGTCGTCAGGATTCCGCGGCCGGCGAGACCGTCGGGTTGTTCCTGTGCCTCGATCACGACGGCGCCGGCGCCGTCGCCGAAGAGGACGCAGGTGGTGCGGTCGGTCCAGTCGAGGATGCGTGAGAAGGTCTCGGCGCCGATCACCAGCGCCCGCTTATGGCTGCCCGAGCGCAGGAACTTGTCCGCCGTCGACAGGGCGAAGACGAAGCCCGAACAGACGGCCTGAAGGTCGAAGGCGGCGCCGTGCCGGATTGCGAGGCGATCCTGGATCGTCGTGGCGCTGGCCGGAAAGGTACGGTCAGGCGTCGACGTCGCGAGGATGATCAGATCGATATCCTGGGCGTCGAGGCCGGCGGCGGCGAGCGCCGCCTGGGCCGCGGCGAAGCCGAGGTCGGAGGTGGTCTCGCCGTCGGCGGCGATATGACGCTCACGGATACCCGATCGCTGGACGATCCACTCGTCCGAGGTATCCACGAGCGTCGAGAGCTCGGCATTGGTCATGACGCGGGCGGGCAGATAGCTGCCCACGCCGCGCACCACGGAACGAAGTGTCACGATGCGGCCTCGAGAGGGGCGACCGGCGGCGCCGGACGCGAAGCATGATAGGCGTCCAGCATGGAGCGGATCTTCGACTGAAGATCGTAGCGGGCCATGTCGTAAGCGAGATCGATGGCGCTGGCAAAGCCCAGCGGATCGGTGCCGCCGTGGCTCTTGATGACAATGCCGTTGAGGCCGAGGAAGACGGCACCGTTGCTCTTGCGCGGGTCCATCTTCTCGCGCAGCGTCGAGAAGGCGTTGCGGGCGAGGAGATAGCCAAGCTTCGCCCGCCATGTGCGCGACATGGCGGAGCGCAGATATTCGCCGATCTGCTTGGCCGTGCCCTCGCCGGTCTTGAGGGCGATGTTGCCGGTGAAACCCTCGGTGACGATCACGTCGGTGATGCCCTTGCCGATATCGTCGCCCTCGACGAAGCCGCGATAATCCAGGGTCTTCATGTCGGCATCGCGAAGGATCTGCCCGGCCTCGCGGATGAACTCGAGGCCCTTGACCTCCTCGACGCCGATATTGAGCAGGCCGACCGTCGGCCGTTCGAGATCGAAGACGACGCGCGCCATGGCGGCGCCCATCACCGCCATGTCGACCAGGGCGGCGGCATCGGCGCCGATGGAGGCGCCCATGTCGAGGACGATCGACTCGCCGCGCAGCGTCGGCCAGAGGGCGGCGAGCGCCGGCCGTTCGACGCCCTCCATGATCTTGAGATTGAAGGCGGCCATGGCCATCAGCGCGCCGGTATTGCCCGCCGACACCGCAGCGGAGGCCCGACCGAACTTCACCTCGTCGAGCGCCCGCCACATCGACGAGACGCGGCGGCCGTAGCGCAGGGCCTTGGAGGGTTTGTCGTCCATGCGGATGGCGACGTCGGCATGGACGATCTCGCAGCGCCCCCTGACGCGCGGATTGGCGGCGAGCAGCGGCGTGATCTGCCGCTCGTCGCCGACCAGCACGAACTCGATGTCGCCGTGGCGTGAGAGCGCGATCTCCGCGCCCGGCACGACGACGGAGGGACCGAAATCGCCGCCCATCACGTCGAGGGCCAGCCGTACCTTCTCGGACATGCACCTATCCGTATGACCGACGCCCGAGGCCGGGGGCCCGGATGGACCGCGAGCCCCGACGGCGCGAGGAGCCGGGACAATAGCGTCTGGCACCGCCTGCACAAGGGGCAGGCACGCCGAACACCGAACCGGCGCCTGTTTAGGTGTCGCGCTTCAATTTGGAAAGCCCCGCGAAGGGCGAGGCCTCGCCCCCCTCCTCCGGCGGCTGGAAATCGGCATCGGGCTTGCGCGGATAATGATCGACGCCGAGGGCCAGGAATTCGGCGGCGACGGCGGCGACGTCGATGACGCCGCCGACGAGGGGATCGTCGGCCGCGACCGAAGCGTCGATGGCGAGGCCGTCCTCTTCGTCGTGAACCAGATGGACCTTCAGTTTCTCCTCGGGACGGAAGCTCGCCTCGACCTCTTCCGCGATGGTGTTGACCATCGGCTCCAGGGTGACGACGCAGGTCTGCATGACCGTGGCGCTGACCTTTCCGGTGACCGCCAGGCCGTCACCGCGAAAGGGCTTGACGTGGACGTCAAGGTCGAACGCCGTCATGGCGTCGACGCCGAGGAAGGCCGCGAAGATGGCGAGGTCGTCCCGCGTGAGCGAGCGGCGGCGCACGTGCACGCCCGATGCCGAGACATCGACCACCCGGATGGGCCAGCGTGGCAGAGGCGCGCCGGGACGCCGACCGCCGTCGGCACGTTCACCCGTCATGGCGCCCTCCCGCCGGCACGGACGGAAACTCGATGTCTCCCGACAGAAACGATTCGTAAGGGCGAGACGCCAGGGCGGCGGCGGCCTGACGGACATAGGCGGCGAGGACACGGGTATCGCCCGAGAGATCGGCGAGAACGTTGCGGGCGAGCGCAGCTTCGAGGGTTTCGCCCTCCCCGCCCGCCAGGGCCATGTCGTAGGCCTGCACCCGTCCGTAGAAAGATTCGCCCATCTCGCGGATCTTCTTCGGCACCTTGGTGTCGGACACCCCGATTTCGCGCAGGCCGCGGTCGAAATCGAGGAAAAGGATATCGAAGAGCGCCTGACCGAGCTGGCGGCGCTCCTCGGTTTCTTCCTTCAGCCGGTGAAGCACCAGAAAGGCATGGAGCACCACCATCTCGAAACGGCCGTGGAATGTGTCGGGCACGCCGTGATCGCGGTAGAACAGGGGATTGCGCGCCTGCGCCACGATGGCGCCGTAAAGCGTCTCGATGGTCGCGTCCTGCTTCTTGCGCCGGAACAGGCTCAGAATCATCGGTTTCGCCGCCTTCGGGTTGAAATGGTTGCGGACGGGAGTTAAGTCAACGCGACGCCGTCTTCAAGCGGCGGGTTACCGCCCTCGCCGGCGGGATCGGGATTGAGAAGGTCGGCAGAGAATGATGCGCGTAACGTCACGTCCCGCCAAGGCAGCGCTTGTCGCAGGTCTCGCGGTTCTCCTGTCTGCCTGTTCCCAGGGACCGTCCGTGTCGTCCCTGACCCCGAGCCTGCCGACGCCGGCGCAGTTCCGCATCGGCGAGACCTTCAACCGCGGCTATGTGGTCTCGGAGGAGTCCCTCGCCCAGGTGAAGGAAGGCAACAGCCAGGATCAGGTGTTGATCGCGCTCGGTACGCCGACGACGATCTCCACCATCAACGGCGACGTCTTCTATTACATCTCCGAGAAGCAGACGCGGACGTTCACCTTCCAGGAGCCGCGGACGGTGGAGCGCAACGTGATGGCTGTCTATTTCAATGCGCGCCGCCAGGTGGAGCGTGTCGCCAATTACGGGCTGCAGGACGGCAGGGTCTTCGACTTCATCTCCCGCTCCACGGTCACCGGCGGCGAGGAGGCGAACCTCCTGCGGCAGATCATCACGGGCCCGCGCAGCTGATCGATCTGATCGGGTCCAGGACCGTTCAGGCCCCGCTCCGGCGGGGCCTTTTTTATTCGGACTGAGCACCACGCATGAAAAAGCCCCGCGGGATCGCTCCCGCGGGGCTTTCTGACACAGTCGGCGGCACTCAGCGGGCGAGGATCGCCAGCAGCAGCAGCGCCACGATGTTGCAGATCTTGATGGCCGGGTTGACGGCGGGGCCCGCCGTGTCCTTGTAGGGGTCGCCGACGGTGTCGCCGGTGACCGAGGCCTTGTGCGCCTCGGAGCCCTTCAGATGGGTGACGCCGTCCTTGTCGACGAAGCCGTCCTCGAAGCTCTTCTTGGCATTGTCCCAGGCGCCGCCGCCCGACGTCATGGAGATGGCGACGAAGAGGCCGTTGACGATGACGCCGAGGAGCGAGGCACCGAGAGCGGCGAAGGCCGAGGCCTTGGAGCCCGACAGGGCCAGCACGCCGAAATAGGCGACCAGCGGCGCCAGCACCGGCAGCAGCGAGGGGATGATCATCTCCTTGATCGCCGCCTTGGTGAGCATGTCGACGGCACGGGCGTAGTCCGGCTTGTCGGTGCCGGCCATGATGCCCGGCTTTTCCTTGAACTGGCGGCGGACCTCCTCGACGACCGAACCGGCGGCGCGACCGACGGCGGTCATGGCGATGCCGCCGAACAGGTAGGGAATGAGGCCGCCGAAGATCAGGCCGGCGACGACATAGGGATCCGACAGGTCGAAGGTGACCGGCGACATGCCCTTGAAGTAGGAGTAGGTCGTCGACCCCGCCTTGTTGGCCTCGGTGATGAAGTAGTTGAGGTCGTAGCTGTAGGCGGCGAAGAGCACGAGGGCGCCGAGGCCGGCCGAACCGATGGCATAGCCCTTGGTGACAGCCTTGGTGGTGTTGCCGACAGCGTCCAGCGCATCCGTCGAGTGGCGCACTTCCTTGGGCAGCCCGGCCATCTCGGCGATGCCGCCGGCATTGTCGGTAACGGGGCCGAAGGCGTCGAGCGCGACGATCATGCCGGCGAGGCCGAGCATGGTGGTGACCGCGATCGCCGTGCCGAAGAGACCGGCGAGCTGGAAGGTTGAGATGATGCCGCCGACGATGACGATGGCCGGCAGCGCGGTCGATTCAAGCGAGATGGCGAGGCCCTGGATGACGTTGGTGCCGTGGCCGGTGACCGAGGCCTGGGCGATGGACACGACCGGGCGCTTGCCGGTGGCCGTGTAGTATTCGGTGATCCAGACGATCAGGCCGGTGACGAGGAGGCCGACGAGACCGCAGGCGAAGAGGGCCGAACCGGTGACGACCTTGCCGCCGACCGTGCCGATCGGACCCCAGCCCGTGACCAGGTGCGTCGCCAGGGCGAGGCCGCCGATCGACAGGACGCCGGTCATGATGAGGCCCTTGTAGAGGGCGCCCATGATCGAGTTGTTGGCGCCGAGCTTCACGAAGAAGGTGCCGGCGATGGAGGTGACGATGCAGACGGCGCAGATGGCGAGCGGATAGATCAGCGCCGATTCCAGTGCCGGGGTGCCGGCGAAGAAGATGGCGGCGAGGACCATGGTGGCGACGACCGTCACCGCATAGGTCTCGAAGAGGTCGGCGGCCATGCCGGCGCAGTCACCGACATTGTCGCCGACATTGTCGGCGATCGTGGCGGGGTTGCGCGGGTCGTCCTCGGGAATGCCGGCCTCGACCTTGCCGACGAGGTCGGCGCCGACATCGGCGCCCTTGGTGAAGATGCCGCCGCCGAGGCGGGCGAAGATCGAGATGAGCGAGGCGCCGAAGCCGAGGGCCACCAGGCCGTCGATGACCGTGCGGCTGGTGGGGGCGAGGCCGCCCGGACCGGTCAGGGCCCAGAAGTAGACGGCGACGCCGAGGAGCGCGAGGCCGGCGACCAGAAGACCGGTGACCGCACCGGCCTTGAAGGCGATGTCGAGGCCGGCGGCGAGCGACTTGGAAGCCGCCTGTGCCGTGCGCACGTTGGCGCGGACCGAGACGTTCATGCCGATGAAGCCGGCAGCACCCGAGAGGACGGCACCGATGAGGAAGCCGATCGCGACGATCGTTCCGAGCAGGTAGCCGACGAGAAGGAGGATGGCCGCACCGACGATGGCGATCGTGATGTACTGGCGCTTGAGATAGGCGGAGGCGCCTTCGGCGATCGCGCCGGCGATCTCCTGCATGCGAGCCGACCCCGCATCGGCAGCCAGGAGCGACTTGGTCGCCCAGGCGCCATAGACGACGGACAGGAGCCCGGCGCCGATGATGACCCACAATGCTGTATTCATCGATGTTTCCTCTGTCGCGGCGCCCCCTGGGGGCGGCCGTCCAATCCCCGTGGAACCGGATGTCCTCGCTCGTTTCTTATGCAGTGGTGACGGGCTGACGCCCGGCCCACGACGAGTCCGACGCATTTCTGCCAAAGTCCCGGGTCGGAAGCAACGGATGGGAGGGCTGCGCGGCTCGTCCTTTCGGCTGTAGAGCAGGTTTTCGACGAATTTCGACCGGCTGGGCTCAGGCCAAGGCGGGTTTCGGCCGCGAACCCACGGCCAGCGCCACGGCCGCGATCGCCACGATCGGGAACACCACCCAGTTCACCATGTCCCAACCATAGGTCGTGACGATCTGCCCGGAGGAGAAGGAGCCGACCGCCATGACGCCGAAGACGCAGAAGTCATTGACGGACTGGACGCGGGTGCGTTCCTCAGGCCGGGCCGCGGCGGCCACCATGGCGCTGGCGCCGATGTAACCGAAGTTCCAGCCGAGCCCGAGCAGGATCAGGGCGGCGTAGAAATGCGGGACGGTGATGCCCATCAGGGCCACCACTGCGGAAATGGCGGTGAGGGCGAGGCCGAGCCAGACGATGCGCGGCGCGCCGTAGCGGGTGATGAGACTGCCGGTGAAGAAGCTCGGCGCATACATGGCGATGACGTGCCACTGGATGCCGTAGGCGGCATCGTCGATCGAGTGATTGCAACCGATCATGGCGAGCGGCGCGGCCGTCATGACGAAGTTCATCAGCATGTAGGTGGCAGCCCCGCAGATCACCGCGGTGACGAAGGCACGGTCGCGGAAATAGGCCGAGGTCGGGCGCGTCACGGTACCGACCGGCGGCGCCTTGGGCTTGGGGATATCGACGAAGGACAGGATCACGCCGGCCATCAGCGCCACGACGGCCTGACCGATATAGGTTCCGGCGAAGAGCACCGGAGGCAGGGCGTCCTTGGTCCAGACGACGAGCTGCGGCCCGACGACACCGGCGAGGACGCCGCCCGTCATGACCCAGGAGATGGCCTTGGGCCGGAAGGCGTCGGAGGCGGTGTCGGCTGCGGCGAAGCGATAGCTCTGGGCGGCCGAGGCATAGAACCCGGCGCAGAAGGTCGCCAGGCAGAAGACGGGGAAGCTCGCCCACATCACGCCGAGATAGCCGAAGAGGCCGGTCAGGACGCCGGCGCCGGTGGCGATCTGATAGGCCGTGCGGCGTCCGTAGCGCTGCACCAGCATGCCGACCGGCAGCGAGGCCGCCGCGAGGCCGACGACAAAGATCGATATCGGCAGGGTCGCCAGCGAACGGACCGGGGCGAGCTGGGCGCCGACGATGGCGCCTGTGGCGAACATCACCGTGGTGTTGGCCCCGGCCAGTGCCGTCGCCAGTGCCAGG
>NZ_JAUYFA010000047.1 GCF_030691135.1 Phreatobacter sp. | reverse complement strand
CCCTCACGGATGGCGAAGCGCAGCTTCTCTTCCATGGCGATCGGCACGATCAGGTTGACGGTCATGGCGATGTTGTCGCCCGGCATGACCATCTCCGTGCCCTCGGGAAGGGTCACGATGCCCGTCACGTCGGTGGTGCGGAAGTAGAACTGCGGACGGTAGTTGGTGAAGAACGGCGTGTGGCGGCCGCCCTCCTCCTTCGTCAGGATATAGGCCTCGGCCTTGAACTTCGTGTGCGGCTTCACCGAACCCGGCTTGCAAAGCACCTGGCCGCGCTCGACGTCCTCGCGCTTGGTGCCGCGCAGCAGCGCGCCGATGTTGTCGCCGGCCTGGCCCTGGTCGAGCAGCTTGCGGAACATCTCGACGCCCGTGACGATCGTCTTCTGGGTGTCGCGGATGCCGACGATCTCGATTTCCTCACCGACCTTGACGATGCCGCGCTCGACGCGGCCGGTCACCACCGTGCCGCGGCCCGAGATCGAGAACACGTCCTCGACCGGCATCAGGAAGGGCATGTCGATCGGACGCTCGGGCTGCGGGATATAGGCATCCACCGTCGCCATCAGCGCCAGGACGGCGTCGTGGCCGATCGCCGGGTTGACGTTGTCCAGCGCCGCCTTGGCCGAACCCTTGGTGATCGGAATGTCGTCACCGGGATACTCGTACTTCGACAGAAGCTCGCGGATCTCCATTTCGACCAGCTCGAGAAGCTCGGCGTCGTCGACCAGATCCACCTTGTTCATGAACACGACCAGCGCGGGAACGCCGACCTGACGGGCGAGCAGGATATGCTCGCGGGTCTGCGGCATCGGGCCGTCGGCCGCCGAAACCACCAGGATCGCGCCGTCCATCTGCGCCGCGCCGGTGATCATGTTCTTCACGTAGTCGGCGTGGCCGGGGCAGTCGACGTGGGCATAGTGACGGTTCGCCGTCTCGTACTCGACGTGAGCCGTCGAGATCGTGATGCCGCGCGCCTTCTCTTCCGGAGCCTTGTCGATCATGTCGTAGGCCGTGAAAGTCGCGCCGCCGGACTCCGCCAGAACCTTGGTGATCGCCGCCGTCAGCGACGTCTTGCCATGGTCGACGTGACCGATCGTGCCGATGTTGCAGTGCGGCTTATTCCGGTTGAACTTTTCCTTGGCCATCGGTCGTGGTCCTTCGGCTGCCAAAATACGGGCGTGCCCGCGGTGGGCGGTCGGTTACGAGTTTTCGCAGCGCTGTTCAAGTGCAAATTGGAACAACCACCGCGACAAGGCGCGCCGGCGGCGTCAGGCAGGCGATGCGTCCGGCCACAGCGCCCTCGCAGAAGCCCCGGTGCAACTCCCCAGCCATTGCTACGCCAGGGGCCACCAGCCCCGCCGCAAAGCCGGCGCAGGGCCTTGCGCCCTCGCGGCACGCTCTGCAAGATCGCAGGGCCGGCCGGCCGGGCCGGCTCCCGGATCGCCTCGCCGCCGCCCGCGTCCCGCCAGGCCGCGGGCCCTCTTCTGTGTCACGCCACCGTCAGAGCCCCGCCATGACCGCGCCCGCAGCGCCCCGCGGAACCAGGCCGCCGCGCATCGGCGCCCTCGCGACCCTCCCCCTGTTCCACAAGCTGCAGGGGCGCCGGGTGGTGCTGGCGGGCGACAGCGAGGGGGCGGCGTGGAAGGCCGAGCTCCTCGCCGCGACCGGAGCGGACCTTCATGTCTTCGCGCCGGATGCGGCCGGGCTGTTCGGCGATCTCCCCGCCGCAGAGGGCGGAACGGTCAGCGTGCATGACCGGCCCTGGACCCCGGCCGATCTCGCCGGCGCCGCCCTCGCGGTCGCCGATGTCGGGACGGACGAAGAAGCCGCGGCCTTCGCAGCGGCGGCCCATGCCGTCGGCGCGGTCGTCAACATCGTCGATCGCCCGACCTTCTGCGACGCCCAGTTCGGCGCGCTCGTCAACCGCTCGCCACTGCTCGTCGCCATCTCGACCGACGGCGCGGCGCCCGTCTTCGGCCAGGCGATCCGCTTGCGCATCGAGGCGCTGCTGCCGCCCGGCCTGCAGGCGTGGGCGAAGGCGGCCCGCGACTGGCGCCCGCGCGTGCAGGCGCGCGAGGCGCCCTTCGCCATCCGCCGCGCCTTCTGGCAGCGTTTCACCGATCGCGCCCTCGCCCATCCGGACCAGGCGCCGGGCGAGGCCGACCGCGACGCGCTGATGGCCGATCTCGACCGGCTGGAGGCGGCGCCCAGGCGCGGCCGCGTGCTGCTGGTCGGCGCCGGTCCCGGCGACCCCGATCACCTGACCCTCAAGGCGCTGCGCGCGCTGCAATCGGCCGACGTCATCCTTTATGACAACCTGGTGACCGCAGAGGTGCTGGAACTGGCCCGTCGTGAGGCGCGGCGGGTCGCCGTCGGTAAGGTCGGCCACGGTCCCTCGGTCAGCCAGGCGGACATCAACGACCTGATGATCTCGCTCGCCCGGGACGGCCAGACAGTCGTGCGGCTGAAGAGCGGCGATCCCGCCATCTTCGGCCGTGCCAATGAGGAGATGGCGGCCTGCCGGAGCGCAGGCATCCCGCTTTCCATCATCCCGGGCATCACCGCCGCGCAGGGCGCCGCAGCATCGCTCGGCCTGTCCCTCACCGATCGCGATTTCGCCCAGCGCCTGCAATTCGTCACCGGGCACAGCCGCAAGGGGGAACTGCCCGATTCGATCAACTGGGCGGCCGTCGCCGACCCGGCCGCCACCACCGTGATCTACATGCCAAGGCACACGCTGCGCCGCTTCACCGCCAGGGCCCTCGCCTCCGGCCTCGACCGGACGACGCCGGCGCTCGCCATCGCCTCGGCGACGCGTGCCGAGGAGGTCCACGTCACCGCCGAGTTCGCCGATCTGCCGGACCTGGTGGAAGGCCTGCCGGCCGCCCTCCCCGTCCTCGTCATCGTCGGTGAAGCGGTCCGCGGTCTCGCAAGCGCACCCGCGGATCCGGATGCCGCCGGGATCGACATGCCCGCATGAACGCGATCTGGCGCGGGAAGCGCGCGGCAGGCTGCGGGTGATGGCGGGAGGCTGGAGCGGGTAGAGGGAATCGAACCCTCGTATTCAGCTTGGAAGGCTGCTGCTCTACCATTGAGCTATACCCGCGCCGAAACGGCGAGTGACCACATTTGCGCGCGGCGATCAAGAGGCGCCGGTCTGCCGTGCGCGGAGATCGCTTGCCGCGGTGTCCCGTTGCCGGCTTCATGCCTGTCCTCTCCGCTCAACCGACGACGCGCCGCGGTACCCCGTCTCATTCATGTCCGATCCCGCCCGTCCGAAGTCCGACAACGTTCACCTGCTCGTACTGGCCACGCCACTGGCGATCACCCAGATGATCGGCTGGGGAACGACATTCTGGCTGCCGGCCGTCATGGTCGGGCCTCTGATCCGCGATCTCGCCATCTCCTCCGAGGCGGTATTCGGCGGAATCACCATCATGCTGCTCGTCAGCGCTGCGCTCGGACCGCGATTCGGCCGGATCATCGACGGCGGCGGGACGCGCTGGGCCATGGCTGCGGGGTCGGCCTGTTTCGCCCTCGCCATGGTCGCGCTGTCGCTTTCCCAAGGGCTCGCCGGCTATGTGCTGGCCTGGGTGCTGATCGGCATCGGTACGCCGCTCGCGCTCACCCAGGCGGCCGCGGCAGCGATGTCGCAGCTCGCCGGCCCGAGCGCCCGGCAAGCCATCGGTTTCCTGATGCTTCTGGGCGGCTTTGCCTCGACCGTCTTCTGGCCGCTGGCCGCCTTTCTCGACGCCACCATCGGCTGGCGCGCCATGTGCCTCGTCTTCGCCGCCATGCACCTCTTCGTCTGCGCCCCCATCCACGCCATCTTCCTCGCACCGCGCTCAGACGAGGAACCGGCGCGACCGCATCTGTCGCCGCGGCCGTCTGCCCCGCCGCTCGACGCAGAGCGACGCCGTTCGGCGTTCATCCTGATGGCCATCGCCTTTTCGCTGCAGGGCTTCGTCACCTGGGGTCTGCCACTGCAGGTCATCGAGATCCTCAAGGCCTATGGCCACTCCGTCGCCTTCGCCATCTTCGCCGGCAGCCTGATGGGCCCGGCCCAGGTGATCTCGCGCCTTGCGGAGGTCGTTTTCGGACGGACGACCGGTATCCTCACCGTCGGTGTCGTCACTGCCGCCGTGATGCCGGTGGCGGTGCTGCTGCCTGTTTTCAGCCCCGACTCCGTCGTCCTCTGCGGCGCCTTCGTCATCGGCTACGGCATATCGGCCGGAGCGATGACCGTGGTGCGCAGCGTCGCTCCCCTCGCCCTGTTCGGCCGCGAGACCTATGCGACGATGAACGGCTGGCTCAGCCTGCCGCAGAACCTCGTCTTCGCCAGCGCCCCGATCGTCTACGCCTTCGTCATGCGCCACTGGGGTCCGACGCCGACCCTCATGCTCTCCTTCGGTGCCGCGCTTGTCGCGCTCGGCACCATGGTGATGCTGGAGCGCCGCTTCCGTCACGACACGACCGCCTGAGGCCGCTTCTGCGCGTGAGAGAGGCGGACCACCCGTTTGACGATAGTTGCGGATGCAACTAAATAGGTGAGGCTACAAGAACCGGAGGAACGCCATGACCCTGCAATATGTGACGGGCTTCGTGCCCACCGATGGCCGCGGCGGCGGCACGCTCCAGTACATGTCGGGCTTCGGCAACTCGTTCGAGACCGAGGCGCTGCCAGGCGCCCTGCCGATCGGGCGAAACTCGCCGCAGAAGTGCAATTACGGACTCTACGCCGAACAGCTCTCCGGTTCGCCCTTCACGGCGCCGCAGGCCACCAACCAGCGCTCCTGGCTCTACCGCATCCACCCCTCGGTGAAACATTCGGGACGCTACCGGAAGGTCGACAGGGGCCTGCTGCGCACCGCCCCGGAGGCCCGCAACGAGAGCGACCTGCCGATCAACCAGTTGCGCTGGGACCCGACCCCGATCCCGACCGAACCCGTGACCTTCGTCAACGGCCTGTGGACCGTGACGACGGCCGGCGATTCCGACACGCAGGTCGGCATGGCGGCGCATGTGCTGGTCGTCAACCGCTCGATGACCAACGAGTACATGTTCAACGCCGACGGCGAGTTCCTCGTCGTCGCCCAGGAGAACCGGCTGCGTTTCCGCACCGAATTCGGCGTCATCGAGATCGAGCCGGGCGAGATCTGCATCATCCCGCGCGGCGTCGTGTTCAAGGTCGAGCTCGTTGACGGCCCGGCCCGGGCCTATGTCTGCGAGAATTACGGCGGTGCCTTCACGGTCCCGGACCGCGGCCCGATCGGCGCCAACTGCCTCGCGAATTCCCGCGACTTCCTCACCCCCGTCGCCGCCTATGAGGATCGCGAAGAGCCCTCGACCATCTATGCCAAATGGGGCGGCGAGCTCTATGCGGCGGCCATCGGCCAGTCGCCGCTCGACGTCGCCGGCTGGCACGGCAACTACTACCCCTACAAATACGACCTCCGGCATTTCTCGCCGGTCGGCCCGATCCTGTTCGACCATGCCGACCCGTCGATCTTCACGGTGATGACGGCGCCCTCGGAGACGCCGGGCACGGCGAATATCGACTTCGTCATCTTCCCCGAGCGCTGGATGGTGGGCGAGAACACGTTCCGCCCGCCGTGGTACCATCGCAACCTGATGAGCGAGTTCATGGGGCTGATCTACGGCGTCTACGACGCCAAGCCCGTGGGCTTCGTGCCCGGCGGCATGAGCCTGCACAATTGCATGCTGCCGCATGGTCCGGACACGCCGGCCTTCGAACATGCGAGCAATTCCGAGCTCAAGCCGACCAAGCTGACGGGCACCATGGCCTTCATGTTCGAGACGCGCTTTCCCCAGCGCGTGACGCGCTGGGCGAGCGAATTGTCGACGCTGCAGCCGGACTACACGGACTGCTGGAAGGACCTGAAGAAGCACTTCGACCCGACCCGCAAGGAGCCGAAGTGACGCGCCGATGACCATCGGCTGAGTGGACTGCGCGTCATCCCCGGTTCCTGCCCGGGCATGACGGATCAGGCCGCGAGCCAGCCCTGCCCCTCAGCTGACGACGGGCAGGTCGACCACGTCATAGGCATGGCCGATGGTGCGCTTGAGGACGGGATCGACCAGTTCCATCTCGAAGCGCGCCGCCGGCCGGATGCCGCCGATGGCCCCCAGCGTGCCGCCGAACATCAGGGTGGCGGGCAGCAACGTGTCCCGGCCGGTCCACCTGCCGATGAGGTCGGAGGGCGGGCGCAGCTGGGCGAGCGGGCCTTCCTGGTAGAGCACGCGCTCGCCGCCGATCACCGCATGGGCGCGCAGCAAGAGTTCGTCCCAATGCGGCGCGACCTCCTCGTATTTCCACAGGATGGTGCCGACCGGCTTGGCGCACATCTGTTTCGACAGGGCGATGCCGTAGGTTTCCGCCTTGCGATCGGTGTGGTCGGAGCCGACCGTCACCCAGAGCCCGTCGGCGAGCGACAGGATGACCGGCTCGATCTCGCCGGAGGAATCGGGGCCGAGCACCTCGACGCGGTGGCTCTGCGTCACCAGCGCTGCGGCGCCCCGGTAGAACACCGGCACGGACGAGGGCGGCGGCACGCCGATGGCGGCGAGTTCGTGGATGTGGTGCTGGATCGCCGCCTCGTCGCGTCCGGCCCAGCCGGCGACCACCAGGGTCTCGAGTTCGACGGAGATGCGGTCGGAGCGGCCGGCGACGTGGCGGGTGAAGGTCAGCATGGCGGGAGAGGTCCTCGAACGGGCGACGACGACCGATAGCGCGAGACAGGCCGCGCCGCCATGGCCCCTGACGCGCTGCGCCCGTCGCAGGACTGCAAGGCAGGCCCGCTAAGCTTAACGGCGGGCGGCGGTTGCCGTCGCCGGGGTCATGCGGTTTGATCCGCGCCGACGTCTTTCAGAGGGGACACGACAATGCAGCCGATGAGCGCCGGCATCACCAAGGCCGGAACCGGAATGGACGGGATCGTCTGGAACATTCTCGGCCAGACCTATGTGCCCAAGCAGGTCAGTGAGACCTCCATGTCCTGGCACGCCACCTTCCCGCCCGGCACCTTCGTGCCGCCGCACATCCATCCGACCCAGGACGAGTTCATCTACATGCTCGAGGGGCGCTTCGACCTCGTGCTGGAGGGCAAGGAGTTCGTCGCGACCGCCGGCGATCTCATCCGGCTGCCCATGGGCCTCGCCCACGGCATCTTCAACAAGACCGACCAGACCGTGAAGTGCTTCTTCTGGGTCGCGCCGACGCGCAAGCTCTACGACCTGTTCTGGGGCATCCATTCCCTGCCCGAGCAGAACCCCGACGCCGTGGTGGCGCTCTCCGCCAAGCACGAGGTGGTCTTCCTGCCGCCGCCGCCCGGCGCCTGATCAGGCGCGCTGCGCCCGGGCCTGTGCATAGGTGACGAGCGCGACGCCGACGACGACCACGACCGCGCCCGCCCACGTGGCGGGCGCATAGCTTTCGCCGAGGATGAAGGTGCCGGCGACGAGCCCGACCGCCGCGGCGGCATAGCCGATCTGGCTGAGATAGACCGGCCCGCCGACCTGCTGCAGGCGGAAGAACATGGCGAGATTGGCGCCGGTGGCGACGATCTGGGCGATGATGAGCGCGGGAATGCCGAGCACCGCCATAAGGCCCTCAAACCCCTCCCCCGACGCGAAGACGGCGGCGAAGAGTAGCGCCGTCGCGACGATGTTGATGGCGGAGGCGAGTGAGAGGGAATCGGCGCCCGCCGGCCAGTTGTGCGAACGATAGACGTTGCCTGAGGCGAGGCAGACGGGGATGCACAGCGCCAGCAGCACCCAGCGGAGCGAGGTGTAGCTGCCGGCGCCGTCGCCGCGGAAGGCGATGATGACGAGCACGCCGGCAAGGCCGACCACGATGCCGACGACGCCCAGGAGCGACGGCCTGCGTCGCGCCACGAGCGAGGCAATGGTCAGCGTCAGGATCGGCGAGAGAGCGAACATCATGCCCGCGAGACCGGCGCCGATCTTCGGGATCACCACGAAGATGATGAGATTGGGGATGACGAAAGAGACCAGCGCCGCGACGAGGTAGTAGACCCGGTGGCGCGGCGACGGCGCCCGGCCCCGCGCCACCGCGCCGATGGTCAGGAGAATACTGGCGCCGAGCGTCGAGACGAAGACCCAGGAGGCCGGCGGCGCGCCGGCAGCGGCCGCCAGCTTCTGCAGCGGCAAGGTCGCGCCGAGGCAGATTCCGCAGCCGAGAAGCAGGAGTGCGGCCTCGCGCATGCGGGCATTGGCGATCATGCAGGGTCCGTCCGGGAGCGCGACGGACCCGAAACCGTCTCGGGACGTCAGGCCGCCTTGCGGTTGACCTTGTCCTGCGAGAAGCCCGCCGTCGAGGCATAGCCGCGCACGATGGCCTTGCGTTCCTCGAAGGACAGCACCGTCTCGATGTCGGTGAAGCCGTCGGGCGCCCGCGCCTCGACGGCGTCGATGACGCCCTCGGGGCCGCCCTTCCTGTTCATGCGGACGATCTCCGCGGTCAAAGGCAGGCGCTCGCGCTCATAGGCCCAGAGCGCCTGGACGGGATGTTCGGCGGAGACGAGCAGGTCGGCGAGGCAGCGGGCGTCGAGGATGGCCTGCGAGGCGCCGTTGGAGCCGACCGGATACATCGGATGGGCGGCATCGCCGAGCAGCGTGACGCGGCCATGGCTCCAGCGCGGCAGCGCATCGCGGTCGCACATCGGATATTCCCAGAATTCCGGCGTCGCCTCGATCATGCGCTGGGCGTCGAGATAGGGCAACGAGAAGCGCTTGAGGTAGGGCATGATGTCCTCGAAGCGGCCCGGACGCGACCAGTCCTCGCGGCGCGGCGGCGTCGTATTGTTCTCGCCGATCTTGGCGGCTATGGCCCAGTTGGTCAGCTTGCGGCCGGGCGCGAGGCCCTCGGCGATCGGATAGATGACGAGCTTGGCGCTCATGCCGCCGGCGATGACCATGGAGCGGCCGGTGAGGA
>NZ_JAUYFA010000043.1 GCF_030691135.1 Phreatobacter sp. | reverse complement strand
GCCTCATGACACCGCTGCCTTTCTGGCGCGCCGCGGGCGACAGCCGCCGCGCGATTGCTTCCACGCGGCTGTTGCGTGCCATCGCCGATCTGCGCTGGGACATCCTCGTCCTCAAAACGGCGCTGGGCCTGCACCGCCGCTACGACCCGAACCAGCCGCGTGTCCCGGCCGGAAGCCCGGACGGCGGACAGTGGACCAGTGGTGGCGGCGCATCACCGCGCGAGATGATCAGGCGCCGCGGCACGCCGTTGTCCGAGGCGACGCCCGGACAACAGGCCGCTATGGCGGTTCTGCGCGCCAGAATTGATGCCGCAGCGGCAAGGATCAGAGATCGTGATCCGACTTGGCGGAGACCGGAGAGCCTGATTAGCGGCACGGTCGAAAGCCGGATCGAACACTTGCGGGCGGTCGCGACAGCGGCGGAGGCCCACGAGGCATTTCTGGTCCGCTGGGGGATCGGCGGCCCGGGTCGATTCGCAGTTGAATCCTTCACAGCCCCTATTGGCAGGCGCTTTAATCAAGCCGAACGCGAACTGAACGATGCTTTCGGCGACCGTAACGGCTGCAATACTTGCGGGAGAAAAACACCCGGTACAATCTCAGGTCATTGGTATTTCGATCATCAGCCAAACACAGGTTGGAACCCGTGGGGGCGTCCACAGGATGTCTGGCCCCAGTGCCGACACTGCAGCAATGTGCAGGGTGCCTATATTCGCTGGCTGAGGAACAGAGGAGAACGATAATGCAAACGGCGATCGTGCGCCCGGCGCACTCAATCCTGTTCATCGAAGACCAAGAGGGTGGCGAGGTGCCCATCTTCATGCCGGAGGATGCTCCCAACCAGGCTTGCGCGACCGCCACCTCCATCTGCTTCATGCTCCTGCCCGAGCCCGACGGGCCGACCGAAGTCGTCATCGGCTCCCGTACCGAAGTCGATCCCGGTCGCGAGCCGAAATTCGTCAAGGAAATCCCCACCCCGTCACGCCTCATCCGCGTTGTCGAGGTCGACGACACCGAGGTCTTTGCCGTGCCGGTCCCGAACGTGACGACGCGGGTGAGCCTCTGGTTCAGCCATCCCGAGTGGCCCGACAAAGTCATCATCGGCCTCGACTGACACCCCACCCCGCCCCACGCGGAGTCCCCCATGTCCTTCCTCTCCCGTCTCCTCGGCGCCCCCGAGGCGAAGCGGTCGCGCACGGCCGCGCTCGTCGCGCTGTCGCCCCTCGGCCGCCCGCACTGGTCCTCGCCCGAGCCGAAGCGCTTCCATGCCGAGGCCCTGGCGAAGAACCCGGTGGCGGCGCGCGCCGTCGCCCGCGTCGCCCGCGCCAGCGCCGAGATCCCCTTCCAGTTCACGGAAAGCGGCTCGGATGCCTCCGCCCATCCGGCGGCGCTGCTCATCGAGAAACCCAACGAGCGCCAGGACCGCGTGGCGCTGGCCGAGATGCTGGCGAGCCACCTGCTCCTCACCGGCAATGCCTATGTCGAGGCGGTGAGCCTCGAGGGGCGGCTGCGTGAGCTGCACGTGCTCCGCCCCGACCGCATGCGGCTGGTGCCCGGCGCCGACGGCCGTCCCGCGGCTTACGACTACGAGCTGGACGGACGCTCGCTGCGCTTTGCCCAGGAGGGCGCGGTGCCGCCGGTCCTGCATCTCACCCTGCCGCATCCCTTCGACGACCATTTCGGCCTGGCGCCGCTGGCGGCGGCCGCCAGCGCCATCGACATCCACAATGCCGCGACAGCCTGGACCAAGGCGCTGCTCGACAACGCCGCGAGGCCCTCCGGCGCGCTGGTCTATTCCGGCGGCGACGGCACCCTCTCCGAGGACCAGTACGAGCGGCTGAAAGCCGAGCTCGCCGAGGGCTTTTCAGGCAGCCGCAATGCCGGGCGGCCGCTGCTGCTCGAAGGCGGGCTCGACTGGAAGGCGCTGTCGCTGTCGCCGAGGGACATGGATTTCATGGAGGCCAAGCACGGCGCCGCCCGCGAGATCGCGCTCGCCTTCGGCGTGCCGCCGCTGGTCCTCGGCATTCCCGGCGATGCCACCTATGCGAACTATCAGGAGGCCAACCGCGCCTTCCACCGCGACACCGCCCTGCCGCTCGCCCGCCGCATCGTCGGGGCGCTGGCGGGCTGGCTGGTGCCGGAGGGCACGCTCCACGCCACGCCCGACGAGGACGCCATCGGCGCCCTCCATGCCGAGCGCGAGAGCCTGTGGCGGCGCATCGGGCAGGCCGGCTTCCTGTCGGAGGGCGAGAAACGCGAGGCGCTCGGCTATCCGCGTGAGAAGCCGGCGGTGTGAGGGGGCGGGAAGGCCCCACCCTTACCCTCCCCGCTGGCGCGGGGAGGGGGAGTACCACGCCACGGCCGTTCGTCGCCCTCGTGCCTGGCTCGACCGCTCCGTATGAGGCGCGAGGTCGAAGTCTCCCTCCCCGCGCCAGCGGGGAGGGTGCGGGTGGGGCGTCGCCATCTCCGTCGCTCAAGACCCCACCCCGAAAGGACCGCCATGCTGCCCCAGGGTGCCGAACCCGTCGTCCGCGCCTTCATCGAGCGCGCCGACATCGCCGCCCTGGCGCTGTTCATGTGGGCCGCGGTGACCACCGGCCTGCTGGTCTGGACGCTGAAGGAGCTGGCCGCCGCCAACCGCCGCTTCGACGCCTTCGTCCGCGAACTCACGCGGTTCAACGAGCGGGCGGCGCGCCGCCGCGGCGAGGGGCCGGAGCCTTGAAAGCGAGGGGTTGCGGCAGGCTTCGCTTAACCCTCGCGACCGGTCATCCGGCCGGTTTAACCAGGGGCCAAGCGGTCCCGGCCTAAGGCTTGCGGCGGGACAACCGGAGCCGCGCCGCCATGCTGCCCAAGGCCTTCTACCTCCTGATGCTGCCGCTTGGGGTCGTCGCCGTGGCGCAGCCCGACAGTGTCAGCACCGTGATGGCCATGCTCGGCTATCAGCCCGCCGCGGCCACCGCCCCGGCGACGCCGGCGACGCCCTCGGCGCTGACCGCCACGCCCAATGGCGGCTATCCCTCGCGCCGCCTGGCGGCGGGCCGCGACGGCCATGTCCGCGCCCGGGCCCAGGTGGGCGGGCGCAGCTTCGAGATGCTGGTCGATACCGGCGCCACCATCGTGGCTCTGACCTGGACGACCGGCCTCGACCTCGGCCTCGTCCGGCCGGGCATGACCATGGACACGCCGATGCAGACGGCCAATGGCCGCGTCCTCGGCAAGCGCGTCACCATCCCCCGCCTCGAGGTGGAGGGGCTGTCCGTCGCCGCCGTCGAGGCCGTGGTGCTGCCGCAGGGAGCGCTGTCGGTGAACCTGCTCGGCATGAGCTTCCTGTCGAAGCTGCGCCGCTTCGAATTCGCCCAGAACACGCTGCTTCTGGAGCAATAGCCGCCCTCCCGCGGGAGGGCTTATCCGCGGGATGTCGCCATGATCCACACCCTTCTCGACCGGCTCCGGCCGGAACGCCCCACCGCGCCCGCCGCCGACCCGATCCGTCGCTTCGTCGCCGCCCTGGAGGCGCTGGAGACGCCGCCGAAACCGCCGGGCGGCGGCCGCGTGCGCGCCCTCGACCTTTTCGCCGCCGCGCCCGGCCGCCTGCCGCGGAGCCCGTCATGAGCGCCTTGGCGGTTCTCCCCCCGGTGCGGAGCGACCCCGCGACCGGCCTCTTCACCGGCTATGCCTCGCTCTTCGGCATTCCCGACGCCCAGAACGACGTGGTCGAGCGCGGCGCCTTCACGGCCTCGCTGCTGCGCCGCGGCACCGCGGGCATTCGCATGCTGTGGCAGCATGATCCGGCCGAACCCATCGGCTGCTGGCTGTCGCTGGCCGAGGACCCGGTCGGCCTGCGCGTCATCGGCCGGCTGGTGACCCTTACCGCCCGCGGTCGCGAGGCCGGCGCGCTGCTGGCCGCCGGTGCCGTCGACGGCCTTTCCATCGGCTTCAAGGCGCTGCGCGCCGAGCGCCGCCGCCGCGACGGCCCGCGCCGTCTCCTCGAGGTCGATCTCTGGGAGGTCTCGGTGGTCACCTTCCCGGCGCTGGCCGGGGCGCGGGTGACGCGGGTGGCCGCCTGACAAGTCCGCCTGAAGTGCCTTCACCCCCCGAGCCCCGCCATCGCGCGGGGCATTTGCGTTCCACCCCCCTCAAACCCCGAGGACCCCATGCCCGAGATCCACACTGCTGCCTCCCCCGAGACCAAGACGCTCCTGCCCCACGAGGCGCAGGTGACGCATACCGAGGTCATGCGCATCTTCGAGGCCTTCAAGGAGGCCAACGATACCCGCCTCGCCGAGATCGAGCGT
>NZ_JAUYFA010000035.1 GCF_030691135.1 Phreatobacter sp. | reverse complement strand
GGGCGGGAGCGCCACCGGCGGGACAGGCGGGACGATCTGCGGCCGCGGCGTCAGATCGCCTTCGATGTTCGGGCGCGGCGTCGGCACCGGCACGACGCGGGCGGTGATGTTCGGCACCGGGCGGGCCGGGCGCTCGGGACGCTCGAAGCTGTCGGGATCGAGCCGACCCTCGCGCTGGACCGGAGGGCGCGGCGCATTGCCGAAACCCGGCCGCTCGTCGGACCAGACCGGCGGGGTGGGGAAGCGCTGGCCGCCGGGTTCCAACTCGCGGATGTTGATCGGCGCGCCGCTATAGGCGTGGATGGTGATGCGAGCGCGCTGGCCGGCGCCGCCGACGGTCTCGACGACCCAGACGCGGCCGGCGAGCCGGGGCCGGCTGATGGCGCGGTAGCCCATGGAGCGGGCGATGGCGACGGCCTCGGAGGCCGGCAGAATGTCCTCGTCGTCCGGCACGACATAGCGGCGGCGATAGACCGGCGGCTCATCGTCATACTCATAGACGCGCGGCGGGCCCCATCCGCCGCCGCCCCAGTACTGGACGGACAGGGCGGTCGCGGGGACGGGCGCGGCGAGGGGCCCCGCGGCGAGCGGGCCGGCCGCAGCCTGGCCGAGACCGGCGGAGAGGGCGGCGGCGGCCGCCGTCATGAACATGATGTGGCGCACGCGATCGTGTCCTTCTTCCCCCGAACCGCATCAAGCTTTCGGCAAGGAGAACGGCGATTTCAGGGCGGGCGCGTGTCCGTTGTGGTCGATGCCGGTCACGCCGCCGCGAGCGGTGCCGCTGCCCGCGCCGCCACCGCCAGAAAACGCTCGATGTCCTCGTCGCGGGTGGCGAAGCTGGTGACGAGGCGCATCATGACCTCGCCCGCGCGCGCGCGCTCGGCCTCCGGCAGGCCCTTGTCCGGCCAGGGGTAGAAGGCGGCGCCCTCGGCCTTCAGCGCATCGACGATCTCCTGCCGCATGATCGGAAAGACGCCGTTCGCCTGCGGGCGGAGGGGCAGGCGCACCCCGGGGATGGCGTCGAGGCCCGCGGCGAGCCGTGCCGCCGCGGCATTGGCGTCGCGGGCGAGGTTGAGCCAGTGGCCGCCGTCGAGGAAGGCCTCCATCTGCGCCGCGAGGAAGCGGTGCTTGGAGAGGAGATGGCCGGCGCGCATGCGGCGGCGGACCATTTCGGCGCCCTTGGCCGGATCGAAATAGATCAGCGCCTCGCAGGCGAGGCCGCCGCCCTTGGTGGTGCCGAAGGAGAGCACGTCGACGCCGGCCTTCCAGGTGATCTCCGCCGGCGAACAGCCGAGGGCGGCCACCGCATTGGCGAAGCGGGCGCCGTCCATGTGGACGCCGAGGCCGTTGGCGCGGGCGATGGCGGACAGCGCCGTCACCTCGGCGACGGAATAGACCTGGCCGAGTTCGGTCGACTGGGTGATGGATAGGGCATGGATCGGCGCATTGTGCGGCACGCGGCGGCCGAGGCCGACGATCGCCGCCTCCAGCGCCGGCGCGGTGATCTTGGCGCCGCGGCCGGGAATGCCGACCAGCTTGGCGCCGCCGGTGAAGAATTCCGGCCCGCAGCACTCGTCCTCGATGACATGGCTCTCGTCGTGGCAGAGCACGATGCCCCAGGGCGGCGTCAGGGTGGAGAGGGCGAGGCCGTTGGCGGCGGTGCCGGTGGCGACCATGTAGACGCCGACCTCGCGCTCGAAGAGGTCGCAGAGCTTGCTGACCACGGCCTTGGTGGCGTCGTCGTTGCCGTAGCCGAGACGCGCCCCGCCATTGGCGGCGGCGATCGCCTGCATCACCTTGTCGGAGGCACCGAGGCCGTTGTCGCTTGCGAAGAACATGGTGTGGCTTCCGGATGGCTGGCTGCAGGCACCCGCATGACAAGCCCGGGAGGGCGCCTGCCGCAAGAGGCTTTCCTGCATGTGCGGGCAGCCGGGGATGCCCTGAAGCCAAGGGCCCCACCCTTACCCTCCCCTCGCTGGCGCGAGGAGAGGGGGGCTATGACGTCGCGATCTGGTCGGGTCCGGAGCGCCTGGCTCACCGGCCCCGCTTTGAAAATCGGCCGCGCCAGGTGTACCGGTCGACAGGAAGCGGGAGGCCAGAGTCCCCCTCTCCGCGGAGCGGGGAGGGTGCGGGTGGGGCCTTCGGACCGGGTGGACCATCCCGCCCCGCCGCTCAGCGCGGCAGGGTGGTCGTGCCCATCAGGTCCTTGTCGATGGCATGGGCCGCCTGGCGACCCTCGCGGATCGCCCAGACGACGAGGCTCTGGCCGCGGCGCATGTCGCCGGCGGCATAGACCTTCTCAACCGAGGTCCGGTAGTCGTTGGTGTTGGCCGCGACGTTCTTGCGGGCGTCGAGCGAGACGCCGAGGCTCTCGACCATGCCCGCATGGACCGGGTTGACGAAGCCCATGGCGAGCAGGACGAGATCGGCCTTCAGCTCGAACTCGCTGCCGGCGATCGGCTGCATCTTGTCGTCGACGCGGACACACTTCAGGCTCTTCACCCGGCCGTTCTGGCCGGTGAACTCGGAGCTCATCACCGCGAAGTCGCGCTCGGCGCCTTCCTCGTGGCTGGAGGAGGTTCGCATCTTCAAAGGCCAGAGCGGCCAGACGAGCGACTTGTTTTCCTTCTCCGGCGGCTTCGGCATGATCTCGAGCTGGGTCACCGAGAGGGCACCCTGGCGCACCGAGGTGCCGATGCAGTCCGAGCCGGTGTCGCCGCCGCCGATGACGACGACGTGCTTGCCGGAGGCGAGGATCGGCTCGTTGGTGCCGATGGGCTCGCCGGAGACGCGGCGGTTCTGCTGCGGCAGGAAGTCCATGGCGAAATGGACGCCCTCGAGGTCGCGGCCGGGGATCGGCAGGTCGCGCGGGTGCTCCGAGCCGCCGGTGAGCAGCACCGCGTCATAGGCGGCGGTGAGTTCGTCGACCGGCCGGGTGGCGCCGACATGCTCGTTGTAATGGAAGGTGACGCCCTCGGCCTCCATCTGGTGGATGCGCCGGTCGATCAGGCGCTTCTCCATCTTGAAGTCGGGGATGCCGTAGCGCAGCAGGCCGCCGGCCTTGGCGAACTTCTCGTAGACATGGACGTCGTGCCCGGCGCGGGCGAGCTGCTGGGCGGCGGCGAGACCGGCGGGGCCCGAGCCGACGACGGCGACCTTCCGGCCGGTCCTGACCTTGGCCGGTTCCGGCGTGACCCAGCCCTCGTTCCAGGCGCGGTCGACGATGGCGCACTCGATCGTCTTGATGGTGACCGGCGTGTCCTCGATGTTCAGGGTGCAGGCCGCCTCGCAGGGCGCGGGGCAGACGCGGCCGGTGAATTCGGGGAAGTTGTTGGTCGAGTGCAGGTTGACGGAGGCCTCGCGCCAGCCGCCGTTGTAGACGAGGTCGTTCCAGTCGGGGATCTGGTTGTTGACCGGGCAGCCGTTGTGACAGAACGGAATGCCGCAGCTCATGCAGCGCGCCGCCTGGTTGCGGGTGCCTTCCTCGCTCAGCGGGATGACGAATTCACGGTAGTGGCGGATGCGGTCGCCGGCCGGCGCATAGCGACGGTCCTGACGGTCGACTTCCAGAAAACCGGTTACCTTCCCCATGGTCTTATTCTCCTGCCAGCGCGAGCGGACGCTGGGCCTGTTCCATTTCCTGAAGAGCGCGACGGTATTCGACCGGCATCACCTTCCTGAATTTGGGCAGCATCTCCGACCAGCGGTCGAGGATGTCCCTGGCGCGCCTGGAGCCGGTGTAGCGGGCGTGGTTGGCGATCAGCTGATGCAGGCGCTCGGCGTCGAAGCGGCTCATGTCGCTCATGACGTCGACGCGGCCGTGGCTGTCGAGGCCGCCGGTCTGGTGGTAGACGCGCGACAGGAGGTCGTCCTCCTCCGGCACCGGTTCCAGCTCGACCATGGCCATGTTGCAGCGGCGGGCGAAGTCGCCCTCCTCGTCCAGCACATAGGCGATGCCGCCGGACATGCCGGCCGCGAAGTTGCGTCCGGTCTGGCCGAGCACGACGACGACGCCGCCGGTCATATACTCGCAGCCATGGTCACCCGTGCCTTCCACCACCGCGATGGCGCCGGAATTGCGCACGGCGAAGCGCTCGCCGGCGATGCCGCGGAAGTAGCACTCACCCTCGATGGCGCCGTAGAGCACGGTGTTGCCGACGATGATCGAATTGTCGACGTCGAGGCTGGTGGCTTCGGCTGACGGGTAGACGATGATCTTGCCGCCCGACAGGCCCTTGCCGACATAGTCGTTGGCCTCGCCCTCCAGCTCCAGCGTGACGCCGCGGGTGACCCAGGCGCCGAAGCTCTGGCCGGCGGTTCCCGTGAGCTTGACGTGGATGGAGTCGTCGGCGAGGCCCGTATGGCCGAAGCGCGTCGCGACCTCGCCCGACAGCATGGCGCCGACCGAGCGGTTGACGCTGCCGATGGCGGTCTCGATGACGACCGGCCTGCCCTCGGTGAGGGCCGGCATCGCCTCGGCGATCAGCTTGCGGTCGAGCACGGCCTCCAGGTGGTGGTTCTGCGTCTCGGAATGGAAGACGCCGACCTCGGCGGGAACGGCGGGCTTGTGGAAGAGCCGCGTGAAGTCGAGCCCCCTGGCCTTCCAGTGGTCAACGGCCTCGCGGCGGTCGAGCATCTGCATCTGGCCGACCATCTCGTCGATGGTGCGGAAACCCATCTCGGCCATCAGCTCGCGCACTTCCTCGGCGACGAAGAAGAAGTAGTTGATGACGTGTTCGGGCTGGCCCTTGAAGCGCTTGCGCAGCACCGGGTCCTGGGTGGCGACCCCGACCGGGCAGGTGTTGAGGTGGCACTTCCTCATCATGATGCAGCCGGTGGCGATCAGCGGCGCCGTGGCGAAGCCGACCTCGTCGGCGCCGAGCAGGGCGCCGATGACGACGTCGCGGCCGGTGCGCAGGCCGCCGTCGACCTGGACGGCGATGCGCGAGCGCAGGCGGTTCAGCACCAGGGTCTGGTGGGTCTCGGCGAGGCCGATCTCCCACGGCGAGCCCGTGTGCTTGATCGAGGTCAGCGGCGAGGCGCCGGTGCCGCCCTCGTAACCCGAGATCGTGACATGGTCGGCGCGCGCCTTGCTGACGCCGGCCGCCACCGTGCCGACGCCGACCTCGGAGACGAGCTTCACCGAGACGTCCGCCCGCGGGTTGACGTTCTTGAGGTCGTAGATGAGCTGCGCCAGATCCTCGATCGAATAGATGTCATGGTGCGGCGGCGGCGAGATCAGGCCGACGCCGGGCGTCGAGTGGCGCACCTTGGCGATGACCGCGTCGACCTTGTGGCCGGGCAACTGGCCGCCCTCGCCGGGCTTGGCGCCCTGGGCCATCTTGATCTGCATCATGTCGGAATTGACGAGATATTCCGTCGTGACGCCGAAGCGGCCGGAGGCGACCTGCTTGATGGCCGAGCGCATGGAGCGCCCGTCGGGCAGGGGCTGGAAGCGCTCGGATTCCTCGCCGCCCTCGCCGGTGTTGGACTTGGCGCCGATGGCGTTCATGGCCACTGCCAGCGTCGTATGGGCCTCGCGCGAGATGGAGCCGTAGGACATGGCGCCGGTGGCGAAGCGCTTGACGATGACGGCGGCGGTCTCGACCTCGTCGAGCGGCACGGGCCTGCGCCCGACCTCTTCCGCCGAGCGGATGCGGAACAGGCCGCGGATGGTCTGCAGCCGCGAGGTCTGCTCGTTGATGAGGCGGGCGAATTCGCGATAGCGGTCCTGGCTGTTGCCGCGCACCGCGTGCTGCAGCGCGGCGACCGTCTCGGGCGACCAGACGTGATCCTCGCCGCGGATGCGGTAGGCATACTCGCCGCCGACCTCGAGCGCGGTCTTCAGCGTCGGATCGTCGGAGAAGGCGGAGGTGTGGCGGCTGGCCGTCTCCTCGGAGACCTCGGGCAGGCCGACGCCGCCGATGCGTGTGGCGGTGCCGGTGAAATACTTGGCCACGAACTCGTCCGACAGGCCGACGGCATCGAAGATCTGGGCGCCGCAATAGGACTGGTAGGTGGAGATGCCCATCTTCGACATCACCTTCATGATGCCCTTGCCGATGGACTTGATGAAGCGCTTGACCACCTCGTGGGCGTCGACCTCGGGGGGCAGCTCACCCTTGGCGTGCAGCTCCTCCATGGTCTCGAAGGCGAGATAGGGGTTGATCGCCTCGGCGCCGTAGCCCGCGAGGCAGCAGAAGTGATGCACCTCGCGCGCCTCGCCCGTCTCGACGACGAGGCCGGCGGCGGTGCGCAGGCCCTTGCGGATGAGGTGATGATGCACCGCCGCGGTGGCGAGCAGCGCCGGGATCGGGATGCGGTCGGCACCGACCATGCGGTCGGACAGGATGATGATGTTGTAGCGGCCGTGGACGGCGGCCTCGGCACGGTCGCAGAGGAGCTGCAGCGCCTCCGCCATGCCGGCGGCGCCCTTGGTCGCGGGATAGGTGATGTCGAGGGTCTTCGTGTCGAAGGAATCCTCGCGGTGACCGATGCAGCGGATCTTCTCCAGGTCCTCGTTGGTGAGGATCGGCTGGCGGACCTCCAGGCGCTTGCGACGCGAGGTGCCGTCGAGGTCGAAGAGGTTCGGCCGCGGCCCGATGAAGGAGACGAGGCTCATGACGAGCTCCTCGCGGATCGGGTCGATCGGCGGGTTCGTCACCTGGGCGAAGTTCTGCTTGAAATAGGTGTAGAGCAGCTTCGACTTCGACGAGAGCGCCGAGATCGGCGTGTCGGTGCCCATCGATCCCACGGCCTCCTGGCCGGTGGTGGCCATCGGCGCCAGCAGGATCTTCACGTCCTCCTGGGTGTAGCCGAAAGCCTGCTGCTTATCGAGCAGCGGCACGTCGGTGCGCGAGGCGCGCGGCTCGACGGGCGGCAGGTCCTCGAGGATGAGCTGGGAGCGCTCCAGCCATTCCCGGTAGGGGTTGGAGGCGGCGAGCTCGGCTTTGATCTCCTCGTCGGAGATGATGCGGCCCGCGGCGAGATCGACCAGCAGCATCTTGCCGGGCTGCAGGCGCCACTTGCGGACGATCTCGCTCTCCGGCACGGGCAGCACGCCCATCTCGGAGGCCATGATGATGCGGTCGTCCTTGGTGACGAACCAGCGCGCCGGCCTCAGGCCGTTGCGGTCGAGCGTCGCGCCGATCTGGCGGCCGTCGGTGAAGGCGATGGCGGCCGGGCCGTCCCAGGGCTCCATGATGGCAGCGTGGTACTCGTAGAAGGCGCGGCGCTGCTCATCCATGCTCTTGTTGCCGGCCCAGGCCTCGGGCACGAGCATCATCACCGCATGGGCGAGCGAATAGCCGCCCTGGACGAGGAATTCGAGGGCGTTGTCGAAACAGGCGGTGTCCGACTGGCCCTCATAGGAGACCGGCCAGAGCTTGGAGATGTCATTGCCGAAGAGCTCGGAATCGACGCTCGCCTGCCGCGCCGCCATCCAGTTGACGTTGCCGCGCAGGGTGTTGATCTCGCCGTTATGGGCGACCATCCGGTAGGGATGGGCGAGCGACCAGGCCGGGAAGGTATTGGTCGAGAAGCGCTGGTGGACGAGGGCGATGGCGCTCTCGAAGGACGGGTCGTGCAGGTCGGGGAAGTAGGAACCGAGCTGGTCGGCGAGGAACATGCCCTTGTAGACGATGGTCCGGCACGACAGCGAGACGGGGTAGTAACCCCGGGTGCGCGGGTCGTTCAGGTCATAGACGAGGTTGGAGATGACCTTGCGCAGCACGAAGAGGCGGCGCTCGAAATCGTCCTCCGATTCCACGTCGGCGCCGCGGGCGACGAAGATCTGCTTGTGCAGCGGCTCGGTCGGCTTGACGCTCTCGCCGAGGGAGGAATTGTCGGTCGGCACGTCGCGCCAGCCGAGCAGCACCTGACCCTCGTCGGCGATGACCTTCTCGATCGCCTCGCGGACGATGGTCTGGCCCTCGGGGTCGCGCGGGAAGAAGATGAAGCCGACGGCATAGCGGCCGGGCTCGGGCAGGTCGAAGCCGAGCTTGGACGCCTCCTTGCGGAAGAAGGCGTCGGGCAGCTGCACCAGCATGCCGGCGCCGTCGCCGGCACGCGGGTCGGCGCCCACGGCGCCGCGATGCTCGAGGTTCAGAAGGATCTGGATGCCGTCCTGGATGATCTTGTGGGACTTGCGGCCCTTCATGTCGGCGATGAAGCCGACGCCGCAGGCATCCTTCTCGTTGCGCGGGTCATAGAGGCCCTGCGCTTCGGGCAGGCCAGGGTCGATCACGGCGCGCGTGCGGTTTTTGACGCGGACGGGCACATTGGCTTTCGTGGCGCGATTCGTCCGCGCCTCGATCCCCTCACCCGACATCGCACCAATCCGCTGCGTGCTCATCATCCACCTCGTTCTGCGACATGGGTCGCTGATCGTGACACGGGAAACCGGCACGGGCGACGGATGAAATCCGCAACCGGTCCGGCATGCAAACTCGGGGCCTCAAGTCCTCCCCGACGCCCCTGTTCCGGGGTCCTGTTGGATAGGGCAGCGATGCTGACCTTTCTCAGGCCGTTATTTGACAGATTTCAAACAGCGGCACAAGCGGCAATACGACCTGCGTGTCGGGTTGGGATCATGTTTATTGCCGGGCGTCGCTCAAGTCCGGTCGAAATGGATAAAATCGCCCGATTCCACGCAAGATTATGACTACGGGCCGGGGGGAGGCGCGGCCCCGGCGGTTGCGGCCGGACTTGCCGCCCCCGGTCCCGGAGGG
>NZ_JAUYFA010000031.1 GCF_030691135.1 Phreatobacter sp. | reverse complement strand
ACGAGCAGGCCGAGATCGCTTTCCGCGGCTTCCTGCAGAAGCATCCGCGCGACCGCCTCGTGGGGGACGCCACCCATCAGCTGGGCGAGGCGATGTACCAGCGCCGCCAGTATCGCGAAGCGGCCGAGCAGTTCCTCAAGGTGTCGACCGATTTTCCGCGCGCCGCCCGCGCACCGTCGAGCCTCCTTCGCCTCGGCCAGTCCCTGAATGCGCTCGGCGAGCGCGAGGCCGCCTGTGCGGCCTATGCCGAGTTCAACCGCAAGTTTCCGAACGCCAACGCGTCCACTAAGACCGCCGTCGTGAACGAGCAGCGCCGTGCCAGCTGCTGAGGCCGAGGCGGCAGCGCCCCTCGAAGACGACGAGATCCGCGACCTTTTCCACTCCCTTTCCACGCAGACCGCCCTGCTCCTCGCCGTATCCGGTGGACCCGATTCGATGGGGATGCTCGCCGCCTTCGCGCGCTGGCGCGACCTCACCGGAGCGGTGCCTGCTCTGACGGTGGCCTGTGTCGATCACGGGTTGCGGCCGGAAACCGCAGCCGAAGCCGCCGGCGTCGTCCGTGCCGCCGAGGGCTTCGGCCTGCCCGCGACGACGCTGCGCTGGGACGGCGACAAGCCGGCGACCGGGCTGCAGGAGGCGGCGCGGGACGCCCGCTACCGGCTGCTCGGCTCCCATGCCCGGGACATCGGCGCCAGTGCCGTCGTGGTGGCCCATCACCGCGAGGACCAGGCCGAGACCGTGATGATGCGGCTCACCCGGGGATCGGGCCCCCTGGGGCTGAAGGGCATGGCGGCGGCCAGCGCCCATGACGGGATCACGCTCCTGCGTCCCTTACTGTGGGTTCCGAAGGCGCGGCTCGCCGCGACCGCCCGGGCTGCCGGCCTCACGCCCGTCGATGATCCGTCCAACCGCGACGACCGCTTCACCCGGGTGCGAATCCGGCAGATGATGCCGCACCTGGTCGCGGAGGGCCTCGATTCCGAGCGCCTGGCGATCTTCGCCGGGCGGATGAGGATGATCGAGGCGGCGCTCGCCCAGCATGCCGCGGTGCTGGATGCGGCCTCGCGCCAGCGCAGCGTCGTGCCGGAAACGGTCGTCTTCGACGGCTCGGGCTGGCTCGACAAGCCTTTCGTCGACGTCCAGCAACTGCTGGCGGCGGTGCTGCGGGAGGTCGTCCCGGAGGGGGCGCGCGAGCGGCTGGAGGCGCTCGAGGCGCTGACCGGGGCGGTGCTGATGGCGATCGCCGAGGGGGGGGCGCTGCGCCAGACGCTCCAGGGCGCCCTGGTGACCGTCACTGCCGGAGGGCGCGTCATTGTGGCACGGGAGCCGGCGCGCCAGTCGCCCCGTAGGACAATCTAGGGATTGGCTGACCGCAAGGGGCCATGGCGCCGACAGCTTCGCGTCGTTACGTCGCCTCCTCCTTGGCAAGACCCCCTCGCGCTCCTACATTGGGTCGGTAAGGGTTATGCCGCACGACACATGAGCATGAGCATGGCTTGCGCGCCATTCGGCGCCTCGCGCGCGGCGATACCCTAGGGATGGACACGCGATGAACTCCAATTTCCGCAATCTCGCCCTGTGGGTGATCATCGTTCTTTTGCTTCTTGCGCTGTTCACGCTGTTCCAGAGCCCGCAGCAACGCGCCGGGTCGTCGGACCTTCCCTTCTCGCAATTCCTCACCGAGGCCGATGCCGGTCGCGTCCGCGACGTGACCATCCAGGGCCCGGAGCTGACCGGGCATTTCACCGACGGCCGCACCTTCCAGACCTATTCGCCGCCGTTCCCCGGGCTGACCCAGCGTCTCGTCGAGAAGGGCGTCCAGGTTCAGGCCCGTGCTCCCGGCGAGCAGGTGCCGTGGTTCGTCGCGCTCCTGGCGCAGTGGTTCCCGGTCCTCCTCCTGATCGGTCTGTGGATCTTCATGTCGCGCCAGATCCAGGGCGCCGGCGGCAAGGCCATGGGCTTCGGCAAGTCGAAGGCCAAGTTGCTTACCGAGGCCCACGGGCGCGTCACCTTCGAGGACGTGGCGGGCATCGACGAGGCCAAGCAGGACCTGCAGGAGATCGTCGAGTTCCTGCGCGATCCGCAGAAGTTCCAGCGGCTCGGCGGCCGCATCCCGCGCGGCTGCCTGCTGGTCGGTCCGCCCGGCACGGGCAAGACGCTCACCGCCAAGGCGGTGGCCGGTGAAGCCAATGTGCCGTTCTTCACCATTTCCGGTTCGGACTTCGTCGAGATGTTCGTCGGCGTCGGCGCGAGCCGCGTGCGCGACATGTTCGAGCAGGCCAAGAAGAACGCGCCCTGCATCATCTTCATCGACGAAATCGACGCTGTCGGCCGCCATCGCGGCGCCGGCCTCGGCGGCGGCAACGACGAGCGCGAGCAGACGCTGAACCAGCTGCTGGTCGAGATGGACGGCTTCGAGCCGAACGAGGGCATCATCATCATCGCGGCGACCAACCGTCCCGATGTGCTGGACCCCGCCCTGCTGCGTCCCGGCCGCTTCGATCGTCAGATCGTCGTCCCCAATCCGGACGTCAACGGCCGCGAGAAGATCCTCAAGGTCCATGCCCGCAAGGTGCCGCTGTCGCCTGATGTCGACCTCAAGATCATCGCCCGCGGCACGCCCGGCTTTTCCGGCGCCGATCTGATGAACCTGATCAACGAGGGCGCGCTGCTGGCGGCCAGGCGCGGCAAGCGCATGGTCACCATGGCCGATCTCGAGGACGCCAAGGACAAGGTCATGATGGGCGCCGAGCGCCGGTCGATGGCGATGTCGGAAGAAGAGAAGAAGCTGACTGCCTACCACGAGGCTGGTCACGCCATCGTCGGCCTGAAGGTGCCCGCCGGCATGCCGGTGCACAAGGCGACGATCATCCCGCGCGGCCGCGCACTCGGCATGGTCAAGTTCCTGCCTGAGGGCGACCGCTACTCGATGAAGTACAAGGAGTATACCTCGCATCTCGCGGTCGCCATGGGCGGGCGTGTGGCCGAGGAACTGACCTTCGGCAAGGAGAACGTCACCTCCGGCGCCGTCGGCGACATCGATCAGGCGACCAAGATGGCGCGCGCCATGGTGACCCGCATGGGCTTCTCCGAGGAGCTTGGCATGGTGGCCTATGGCGACAACCAGGAGGAGGTGTTCCTGGGCATGTCGATGGGCCGTCAGCAGAGCATCTCCGAATCGACCGCCCAGAAAATCGACACGGAAGTGAAGCGGCTCGTGCAGGAAGGCTATGAGGAGGCCAAGCGCATCCTCACCGAGAACCACGAGCAGTTCATCCAGGTCGCCGAGGCGCTGCTTGAGTATGAGACGCTGTCCGGCGACGAGATCAAGGACCTGCTCATCGGCAAGCCGCCGGTGCGCGATGCCGAGCCGGACAAGAACCAGACGCGCCATTCCGCCGTGCCTTCGACCGGCAAGGGCCGCCGTCCCGCCAACGACGACGGGCTGGAACCGCAACCGCAGGCGTGAGCCGCGATCAGCTTCAGGGGAAGGCGGGCCGCGTGCCCGCCTTTTTCGTTTCGGCGGACGGTATGGGCCACGAGCGGCGAAATCACGGGACCGCGGGTGAAAACCGTCGCGCTACCCTTGCTCCGCGCCGCGTCACCCGGCTAAGTCAGAGGAACATGCATGTGAACGAGCGCCGCAATGGCGCCACAAGCGGGGCTCATGGCGTGACGCCTGTTGCAGATCCAGTGGTCACGACAAAGCCCCGACCGTCGCTCGTGAGAAAAACTATCGTCCTTTTCCGCGCCCTCATGGTCGCGCTGGCCTTCGCCTGCGGCCTGCCGTTCGCCGCCGGCCAGGCGTTCGCCGGCGACCCCGTGGCCGTCACGTCGGGATCGCCGGCCATCAATCTCGGCCGGGCGGTGACCTTCGTGCCGGGCGAGGGTGACCGCGTTTCGGTGCCTACGGCACCGGGCAGTGACGGCATCGTCCGCCGCATGGAGGTGCGCCAGACGCGCACCGATTCGAGCGCGGTCTGGGCCGTGTTCACCCTCGCCAACGCCACCGACGAGCAGGTCGACCGGCTGATCGTCGTGCCGCATTACCGGCTGATCCGGTCCGGGCTGCTGCGGCCCGATCTCGGCGCCCAGCGGCTGGTGTCGCTGACGCCGAGCCAGGGCTTCCGCCCCGAGCGCCAGACGGCGGTCGACCAGGACGTCTTCCTCATCACCCTCGATCCGGGAACGACGGTGACCTTCGTCGCCGAGCTGCACGATTCGCGCATTCCGCAGATCACGCTGTGGCAGCCGGACGCCTTCAAGGAGCGCGAGAACTCCTTCACGCTCTATCGCGGCATCATTCTCGGGATTTCCGGCCTGCTGGCGCTGTTCCTGACCATCCTCTTCGTCGTCAAGGGCTCGCTGATGTTTCCGGCCGCGGCCCTCCTCGCCTGGGCCGTGCTCGGCACGCTGGCGCTCGATTTCGGCTTCTGGACACGGGTGATGGAACTGGGGCCGGCGTCGGTCGCCTTCTGGCGCGCGGTGGCAGAAGCGATCCTCTCCGCGACGCTGATGATCTTCCTCTTCGCCTATCTCGACCTCAACCGCTGGCATGTGCGGTACACGGTGTTGATGGCGGCGTGGCTCGCCTTCGCCGGCGGCATGGTGACGGTCGCCTGGTTCGACCCGCCGATCGCCGCCGGCATTGCCCGGCTCGGCATCGGGGCGGTGACGATCCTCGGCACGATCATCCTCGTCTACCTGTCCTTCCTGCGCTACGACCGCGCCATCAACCTGCTGCCGACCTGGGCCCTGTTCATGGTCTGGGCGGGGGCGGCGCTGCTGATGGTCTCCGGCCGTCTCAACAACGAGATCGCCGCACCCGCCCTCCTCGGCGCGCTGGTCCTGCTCGTGATGTTGATCGGCTTCACCGTGATGCAGCACGCCTTTTCCGGCGCCGGCGTGCCGCGCGGCCTCGTCTCCGACACCGAGCGCAAGGCGCTGGCGCTCACCGGAGCCGGCGACATCATCTTCGACTGGGACGTGGGCACGAACCGCATCTGGGTCGGGCCGGAACTGGAGACGCAGCTCGGCCTGAAGCGCGGGTCGCTGGAGGGCGTCGCCACCAAATTCGTCGAGGCGCTGCATCCCGCCGACCGCGACCGCATCCGCTCGACCCTCGACACGGTGGTGGAGCATCGCCGCGGCCGGCTGGTGGAGGAGTTCCGCCTGCGTTCTGCCGACGGCCACTTCGTCTGGATCATGCTCCGCGCCCGCCCGGTGGTCGGCTCGGACGGCGAGGTGGTGCGCCTCGTCGGCACGCTCGCCGACATCACCGAGTTCAAGGCGGCGGAAGAGCGGCTGTTGCACGACGCCGTCCATGACAACCTGACCGGCCTGCCGAACCGCGAACTCTTCCTCGACCGGCTCGATGCCGCGCTGATGAGCGGCCACGGTGACGATCCGCGCCGCCCGACCGTGCTCGTCCTCGACATCGACCGGTTCAAGCAGGTGAACGATTCCGTCGGGATCTCGGTCGGCGATTCGATTCTCCTCACCGTGTCGCGGCGCCTGTCCCGCCTGCTCAAGCCGCAGGACACGCTGGCGCGGCTCAACGGCGACCAGTTCGGCATCATTCTCGTGTCGGAGCGCACGCCCGAGCGCATCACCGGCTTCGCCGAGACCATCCGCAAGGCGCTGCGCGCGCCGATCGCCTTCAGCGAGCGCGAGATCTTCCTCACCGGTTCGATCGGCATCGCGCTTGCCGACGGCACGCAGAGGAAGCGCGACGACCTCCTGAAGGATGCCGAACTCGCCGCCTATCACGCCAAGCGCCTCGGCGGTGACCGCATCGAGGTTTTCAAGCCGGCCCTGCGCGCGCACAAGAGCGACCGCCTGGCGCTGGAGAGCGACCTGAGGCGGGCGCTGGAGCGCGGCGAGATCGCCATCGTCTACCAGCCGGTGGTCCGCCTCGCCGACCGCACGCTCGCCGGCTTCGAGGCGCTGGTGCGCTGGGACCATCCGCGCCTCGGCCGCCTGCCGCCCGCCGATTTCATCGCCATCGCCGAGGAGACCGGTCTCATCGTCGAGCTCGGGCTCTTCGTCATGGACCGGGCGGCGCGCCAGCTCGCCAACTGGCAGCAGCTCATGCCGCTGGAACCGCCGCTGTTCACCGCCGTCAACGTGTCGAGCCGGCAGTTGCTGCGCCACGACCTCCTGCAGGATATCAAGGGCGTGCTCGCCCGTTCCACCGTCGCGCGCGGCTCGCTGAAGCTCGAACTGACCGAGAGCCTGGTCATGGAGAACCCGGAATATGCGGCGCAGATGCTGCACCGGATCCGCGAGCTCGGCGCCGGCCTTTCGCTCGACGATTTCGGCACCGGCTATTCCTCGCTCGCCTATCTGCAGCGCTTTCCCTTCGACACGATCAAGATCGACAAGAGCTTCGTGCGCGCCGACCAGCGCGGCATCAGGCCGGTGATCCTGCGCACCATCATCGCGCTCGGTCAGGATCTCGGCATGGAAGTCGTGGCGGAGGGCGCCGAGAGCGACGCCGACGCCGTGGAGCTGTTCCAGCTCGGCTGCGACTATGCGCAGGGCTACGCCTTCGGCGAGCCGATGACCGCCGACCAGGCGACGAAACTCCTCAAGGCGGCGCTGGCCCAGGCGGCGTGAGGACCGCCGGGTCCCGCGTCGTTTCGCGGGGCCTCGCATGCAGGGGCGGTGGTTTTCTTTTGCCTGTGGTGACGGCCTACTGTGCCAAAGCCCCAGAACAGGAAACGCCCCATGACGCCCCGCAATCTCGGCCGCTCCGGCCTCAAGGTCTCGCCGGTCTGCCTCGGCACGATGATGTTCGGCGGGCCGACGGACGAGAAGGACTCGGCCCGCATCATCGCGAGGGCCAAGGAGGCCGGGGTCAATTTCATCGACACGGCGGATGTCTATACCGAGGGCCGTTCGGAGGAGATCACCGGCCGCGCCATCAAGGCCGACCGTTCGCACTGGGTGCTGGCGACCAAGCTCGCCAATCCCACCGGGCCGGGGCCCAACGATCGCGGCCTGTCGCGCCTCTACATGATGCGCGCGGTGGAGGCCTCGCTGAAGCGGCTCGGCACCGACGTCATCGACATCTACTACCTGCACAAGGAAGACCACGGGACGCCGCTGGAGGAGACGGTGCGGGCGCTGGGCGACCTCATCCGCCAGGGCAAGATCCGCCATTACGGCGTCTCCAACCACCGCTCCTGGCGCATCGCCGAGATCTGCAACCTCGCCGACCGCATGGGCATCGACCGCCCCGTCGTCAGCCAGCCCTATTACAACGCCATGAACCGCATGCCCGAGGTCGAGCATCTGCCGGCCTGCGGCTTCTACGGGCTCGGCGTGGTGCCCTATTCGCCGCTCGCCCGCGGCATCCTCTCCGGCAAGTACGACCCCAAGGCGCCGCCGCCGGAGGGCTCGCGCGCCGGGCGCGCCGACGCCCGCATGCTGCAGACGGAATGGCGCAAGGAATCGCTCGTCATCGCCCAGAAGCTGAAGGTCCACGCGGAGAAGCGCGGCATCACGCCGGGGCAGTTCGCCACCGCCTGGGTGCTGAACAACGCCCTCGTCACCGCGGCCATCGCCGGCCCGCGCACCATGGCGCAGCTGGAGGACTATCTCGGCGCGCCGGGATACGGGTTCACGAAGGCCGATGAGGCACTGGTGGACCGGCTGGTGCCCGCCGGGCATCCCTCGACGCCGGGCTATACGGACCCCGCCTATCCGCTGGAGGGCAGGGTGGCGCGGGCCGGGTGAACCGCCGCCTCACCCCGCGAGCCGGCTGCTCCAGGACCCATGGCCTCCAGGATCGTCGCCTTTGACTGAACCGGCCCTGACGGCCAAAGGCATCGGGGCCGGTTCCCGGTAAGGTGGAAAGGCCTTTCGTCCTGGTCTCAAGCGGCCGCGAAGTCCCTGACAAAGGATTCGACGGTGGTCCTCAGGTCAACAGCTTGGCTCGACAGGCCGGTGGAGAGTGCCATGAGTTGGGTCGAGGCTGTGCCCGTCATCTCGGCAGCTTGACCAACACCGGATATGTTCTGAGTCACCTCCTGCGTACCGGTCGCGGCCTGCTGGCAGTTTCGCGCGATCTCCATGGTCGCCGCACCTTGCTCCTCGACAGCGCTGGCAATGGCGGCAGCCGTTTCCTTGATGCTGCCGACAACGCGGACGATCTCGCCCATCGACTTCACCGATTCGCCGGTGGCCGACTGGATTTCGCCGACCTTGGCGGAGATTTCGTCGGTCGCTCGTGCGGTTTGATCGGCCAGTTGCTTGACCTCCGCCGCGACAACAGCAAAGCCCCTGCCGGCCTCGCCAGCGCGTGCCGCCTCAATGGTGGCGTTCAAGGCCAGGAGATTGGTCTGCGACGCAATGTTCTTGATGAGGTCGATCACCGCACCGATCGCCGATGCGGCAGTCGCCAGTGCTGCGATGCGGGTGTTGGATGTTTCCGCTTCCAAATAGGCGGTATCGGCAACCTTGGCCGACTGCGTGACCTGACCACCGATCTCCCTGACCGAGGCAGCCATCTCGTCGGACGCAGCGGCAACGGTCTGCACGTTGGCGGCTGCCTGCTCGGCGGCGGCCGCGACGGCCTGCGACTGCCGGGACGTTTCCTCGGCGGTCGCAGAGAGGTTCTTGGCGGCATCTGCCACTTCGCCGGACGAGCGGGCGAAGCCGGTGGCGAGGTTCTGCATGCGGCCAACGAAGTCGGCCGCCAATCTCTCACGGCGAGCAAGCTGTTCGCGCTCATGAGCCTCTTTTGTGGTGGCTTGCTGACGTGCTGTCTCGGCTGCCTGCAACTGGCCGCGCAACGTCATGAGCGATTGTGCTATGGTGCCAACCTCATCGCCACGCTCCGCTCCCGGCACGTCCACATGAAGCTCGCCTTTGCCAAGCGAGGCCATCACGCCAATGGCGGCCTGGATAGGGGCGACGACGCCGAAGCGCACAGCGAAGACAGCGAGCGTGATGACCGCGACGATGGCGCCAAAGATCGACAGTAGCGTTGCCCAGAAGGTCTGGTGCGACGTAACGGTCAGCGCGGCGCTGTCCCTTTCGGTCTGGGTGGATAGTCTCACATTGAATTTCTCAATCTCCGCGTTGATCGCGTCGAGGGCGGGATTGCAGGCACTGTTCATCAGCTTCGCAGCAGCGGCGTTTTCCTCCACCGTCGTTCCCTGAGCAAGGCGGATCGTCTCCTGGCAGGGACCGTTGACGGCGCGCTGCATGGCCGATCGCATCGGCTCAAGGTCACCCGCGGCCTGGGGCAGAAGCGCTATGGCCTGGGCGAAGTTCTCATTGAAAAACCTCAGCGCCTCAGCCTGCCTGGCAAGCGCATCCTTGTTTTCCTGATCGGTCGTTGTCGTCGTATTCTGGTAGACCGCGCTGCTGTATTGGTCGATGAAACGGCCCGCCCGGGCTAGTCGCAAAGCTGCCGTCTGCTGACGATCGAGCAGAATCGAATAGGCGTCATCGATCCAAAGGATTTTGTTGACCGCGTAATAGGCCCCGCCAAGGCTCACGACCCCGAGGAGGAGGAGGAGGCTGACCACCTTCCAAGTCAAAGAGAGATTCTTGAATGACATTTCCACGTCCCCTCTTTTGGCTGATAACCGTAAATTTGCTGTCGTGCAGCGCTATCGACTGATAGTTTGACCGAACGTTGCATAGAAAAATTTTATTATACTTGCAATGGTGGAGGAATTTATAATATGCAATTGCGTCTTTATTGTTTTTTTTCGTATTTTTACGAAGTTCGCCTATTTGATTTACCTAGTTGCAAGGCCAAACGGAATTGTGGGAGGTCAGTATCTGATATCGCTTATGAACGGCCCTCCGGCACCCCGCCGGCATGAGCCTTAACCCCGGGCAATTCCAGCTCCGCCTGGCCTGGAAACGGTTAGCGCTTCACGAGGACGATCTCGATGCGCCTGCCTATGCCTCCACATGGGGCGATGAGGCACTGGTTGACCGGTCGGTGCTCGCCGGGCATGCCTCGATGCTGGGCTATACCGACCCTGCCTATCCGCTGGAGTGAAGGGTGTCGCGGGAAGGGTGAGGGGGCTCAGGCGAGGCCGAAGAATACGGCGCGGGCGCGGTTCACCTCAACCCCGCGCTCACCCCGCAGCCCACCGGTGCCGTCTCGGGATGCGCCCGGCGCTCCAGCCGGAAGGTGGTGCAGCCCTCGGCCTGCGTCACCCGGCCGGAGAGGACAGCCCCCGCGCGGTCCAGCGTGCCGGTCAGCCCCACGGTCTCATAGTCGCGCGGGCGGACGATCCAGCGGCCAGCGGCCAGCGTCAGGCGGCGGGTCGCAGGGTCATAGCGGCCGTTCTGGCTGAAGCAGCCGGAGGGGATCGAGGGATTGCTCGGGTCGGCGTAGAAATGGAACGTCGCCCGGACGCGCTCGGGGCCCGCCTCGTCGATGGTCAGCGTCAGGCCGGTGCGCCCCTGCAGGCAGGTATAGGTGCCTGTCCAGGTGCCGGTGATGTCGGCGGGCTGCCCGTCGGCCGGCTGCTCATTCGCGCCGGGCGGCGTCTCGGCGCCGGTCTTGCCCTTGGCTTGGGCCAGCGCGTCGACAGGGCCGGCGATCAGGCAGAGGCAGGCGAGGGCGAGGATCGTCGGGCGCATCGCAACTCCGCAGGCGTGCCAGGTGGCCGGGGCTCGCACCGAGTTCGCCGCGATCGCAGGGGCGGGGTCAAGCCCCGCGGCCTCACCCGGCCAGACGCATGCCATCTTCGCGCGCCACCACCCGGTTGCGGCCGGTGCGCTTGGCCTCGTAGAGGCAGGCGTCGGCGCGGTCGATGAGGTGGTCGAGGTCGGGCTTGCCGCCGGCGACGGCCGAGACGCCGATGCTGATGGAGACGTGGACCGTCTCGCCCGCGGCGTGGATGGCGAGGCCGGCGATGCGGGCGCGCAGGCCCTCGGCGAGGACGGCGGCGGACTGCAGCGTCGTGTTGGGGAGGAGGGCGGCGAATTCCTCGCCGCCGATGCGGCCGAACGTGTCGGTGGGGCGCAGATGGGCGCGGATGGTCTCGGCGACCTTGACCAGCACCGCGTCGCCGCCGGCATGGCCGACCGAGTCGTTGATGGACTTGAAGCGGTCGACGTCGATGACCAGCATGCAGGCCGGCCAGTGGTCGCTCTCGCGCACCAGCTTGTCGGCCCTTTCCATGAAGGCCCGGCGGTTCGGCTGGCCGGTGAGAACGTCAGTCTCGGCGACGCGGCGGTAGCGTTCCTCGGCGCGGTCCTTGATCAGCGAGAGCTGCAGGAAGGAGATCAGCGTGATGTGGACGAGGGATTCCACCATGATCAGCGTCACCAGCGGCGAGGCGGTGATCTCGCTCGACGCCGGCACCGTCGAGAGCAAGGGCGGTATCATCCGGATGACGAAGATGCAGCCGTGGCAGAAGAGCCAGAAGGCGGCGGGCTTGCGGGTGACGAGATGCTCGTCCTTCAGCGTCCACAGCGCGAAGGCCGCAGTGAAGGAGGCGGCGGTGACGAACGCCGAGCCGACGATCAGCCGCCACTCGACGCTGGAGATGAAGGCGGGCCAGAAGCTGAGCGCCAGCCACAGGCCCGCGGGTGCCGCGACCCAGGCCCAGCCGACCTTGCGGTGGCAGAAGTCCAGCGTGCCCTTCGCGTTGAGGCTGTAGGACAGGATGATCAGGGCATTGCCGATGACGATGGAGAAGATATCCGGCACGAAGCCGCGCAGGGCCACGATGCATACGCCGATGCCGCCGAGGATGTTGGCGACGCCCCACGTCGCCAGGCTCTTCTGGTCGCTGTTCTGGCGCGCCGAGACGAGCAGCAGCGCACCCGTCGTCAAGGCGATCAGGACGACCGCCAAGGCAATGGTTCGGGGGCTGAGAAACTCGTGCACTTGCGATCCTTGGGCGGCCACGGGTGAACGTGCGAGGTTCATCCGCCGTGCGAGCCATCATGGCGCGGACTTCTTTGAACCTTCGTTAAACCCCGTAGGACAGCATGGGTGTGAAAATGAAAAACGGACCGGCCGAGGGGGCAGCCGGTCCGTTCTCCGTCAACTCACACAGGTGGCTGGACTAGGACCAGCGGCACACGCGCAAGCCGCGACGGTTGATAAAGCAGCGGCGGCGACGACCGCGCATCCAGCGCCGGCGGGGAGCCCATCGGCCGCGCCTGCGCTGGCGGCGACGCTGCATCTCCTCGGGCGAATCGGGGAGCGGTGCGGCCGGCTGCAGCGCCGACCTGACAGCCGCGATGTCCGATACGGCAGCCGGACTGGTCGGCGCGGCTTCGGCGAGGCCGATTCCTGTCGTGGCGGTGACGGCCAGGCCGCCGGCGAGTGCCGTCAGGAAAGTCCTGCGTTCCATGTCGCTTCCTCTTCGCATGAGCAGCCCCACACTGCAGTCCAACACCCCGGAGGGCCTCTGGTTCCCGCGGCGTCCGCCGATTTGTCAAAAGGGCCGACCTTGACGCTGCGCCGCGCCGCCGCCACGTCACGGCGATGATGAAACTCGCCTCCCGGTTCGGCCCGCGCTTCTTCCGCCTGCTGCGCGAGGAGATCGGCCTCGTCGTCGCGCTGGTGGTGATCGCCGGCGGGATCCTCGCCTTCCTGCGGCTTGCCGATGTCGTGGCCGAGGGCGAGAGCGAGGCCTTCGACCGGGCGTTGCTGCTGCTGTTTCGCGATCCCGCCAATCTCGCCCAGGGACCGGGGCCGGGATGGCTGCCGGGGATCATGCGCGACATCACCGCGCTCGGCGGCCTCGCGGTCCTCACGCTCGTCGTCACGGTGACGGCGGTCTATCTCGTGCTCGTCGGCAAGCGGGCGGCGGCGCTGTTCGTCGTACTGGCCGTGACGGGGGGCACCCTGCTCAGCCACGGGTTGAAGATGCTCTTCGACCGGCCGCGTCCCGACCTCATCCCCAATGCGCCGCTGGAGCTGACCGCCAGCTTCCCCAGCGGCCATGCCATGGTCTCCGCCGTGACCTATCTGACGCTCGGGGTGCTGCTGACGCGCCTCGACGCGCCGCGCCGCATCCACGCCTATTTCCTCGCCGTGGCGGTGGTGATGACGGTGATGATCGGCATCAGCCGGGTCTATCTCGGCGCCCACTGGCCCACTGATGTCCTCGCCGGCTGGTGCCTCGGGGCGGCCTGGGCCCTGTTCTGCTGGCTGGTGGCGCTGTGGCTGCAGCGGCGCGGACAGATGGAGAGGGCGAACGACAGGGCGTGAACGTCCGAGGGCGGTCGGGCGGACGCGCCCACGGTTTTCGGGGGCGATGACGGCGCTCCCGCCTCCATGCGGAGGATCATCCCGCCCTGGCGCGCATCGCCGATTTCGCGGCCGGCTATCTCATGGTGCTGGCAATGATCACTCTGGGCCCAGTCGTCGTCCGGTGCGGGTGCGGCGCGGGCCATACCTACGGCTGCACGCTAGTCCTGCAGGGTCTCGACGGCCTGTGGGCGCCATGAAGAAAGCCCGGCGCGAGGCCGGGCTTCCTGATGTCTTTGGTGATGCGGGAAGAGCCGTTACCAGGCCGGACGCCGGCAGACCCACTCACCCCAACGGTTGACGAAGCACCGGCGCGGCGGACCGCCCCAGCCCGGACCGCCCCAGCCGCGGCGATAGCCACGTCCGGGCCTGAACCCGCCGCCGCGGAACCCGCCGCGGAACCCGCCACCGCCGCCACGGAACCCGCCGCCGCGACCACCGCCGCCGCGACCACCGCCACGTCCACCGCCCTGCATCTCCAGCGTCTCGCCGGCGCCGAGCGCGCCGCGGACGCCGTCAAGCGTGGGTGTCGCTGCAGGCGCCGCTTCCGCCGCCGCCGACCCGACGACAGTCGCCGCAAAGGCGCCGCCGGCGAGGCTCAACAGAAAAAACCGACGATCCATGATGTCACTCTCCTCAATTCATGCCGCCCTGCCCAGATGCTAGCACGTCCCGTCCGCCTGCAAAGCATTATTCCTGCCGGCCTGACCAAGCGTAATGATATCGTCATGTTGCGTTGCAGCATACGAATACTGACGTGCCACAGCAGGCTTTCGTCGATGATGCTCCGGGGCTTCGCATTGTATTTCCGTAGCGCGTAATGTGAGTTGCCGACCTCAGCCTGTCTGTGCGCGCGGATGAGCAGAATGTCGTGTCATGGGTCCCACTGCCGGCGTTTCCTCGCCGCGACCCCGGCCCGATGCCCGGCATCCGCGGCCTTGGCAGGGCGCGGGAGGGCGTCTATGTCGGATGAAAGATCCTGCCAGCCCGCGAGGACCCAGCCTTGACCGATGCGCCGACCCTGCCGGACCGCCTGTCGACCGATCCCAACAGCCCATTCTATGACGAGGCCGTCCTGTCGCGGGAGGTCGGTATCCGCTTCAAGGGTGCAGAGAAGACCAATGTCGAGGAATACTGCGTCTCGGAAGGGTGGATCCGCGTCACCGCCGGTGCGGCCAAGGACCGGTTCGGCAACCCGTTGACCATCAAGCTGACCGGCCCGGTCGAGCCCTATTTCAAGGGCTGACCGCGCCGGGCGACTGTCGACGACGCCGCGCTTACGGCCGGGCAGGGCCTCTGTCACGGTCGCTTACCATATGTGAACCGCGCTCGGGGACATCGGCCGCGCCTGCGCCTATAAGGTGTCCGTCGGCCCGTTTCCGCGAATCGCAGCCCAAGGCCTTCCGAAGCCGCACGAGAGTTCGCCCATGCCCCGCAAGTATTTCGGTACAGACGGCATCCGCGGCCGCGCCAACGCCTTTCCCGTCACGCCCGAATTCGCGATGAAGGTGGGGCAGGCGGCCGGTGTCGCGTTCCAGCGCGGCAGCCATCGCCACCGGGTGATGATCGGCAAGGACACGCGGCTGTCGGGCTACATGATCGAGAACGCGCTGGTCGCCGGCTTCACCTCCGTGGGCATGGACGTGCTGCTGGTCGGCCCGATGCCGACGCCGGCCGTGGCGATGCTGACACGCTCGATGCGGGCCGATCTCGGCGTGATGATCTCCGCCTCCCACAATCCCTTCGACGACAATGGGATCAAGCTCTTCGCGCCCGACGGCTACAAGCTCTCCGACGAGGTCGAGCACGAGATCGAGGCGCTGCTCGACCAGGACCTGTCGCGCCAACTCGCCGCCTCGCGGCTTCTCGGACGCGCCAAGCGCATCGACGACGCCCAGGCGCGCTATATCGAATTCGCCAAGCGGACCCTGCCGCGCAACCTCGACCTCTCGGGTCTGCGCATCGTTATCGATTGCGCCAATGGCGCCGGTTACAAGGTGGCGCCGGCGGCACTCTGGGAACTCGGCGCCGAGGTCGTGACGATCGGCGACAAGCCGGACGGCTTCAATATCAACGACGCCTGCGGCTCCACCCATCCGGAGACGCTGGTGGAGAAGGTGCGCGAGATGCGCGCCGATATCGGCATCGCCCTCGACGGCGACGCCGACCGCGTGCTGATCGTCGACGAGAAGGGCCATATCGTCGACGGCGACCAGTTGATGGCCGTCGTCGCGCAGTCCTGGCTTGAGGACGGGCGCCTCTCCCAGCCCGGGATCGTCGCCACCGTGATGTCCAATCTCGGGCTGGAGCGATTCCTCGGCGGTCTCGGCCTGCAACTCGCCCGCACCCCGGTCGGCGACCGCTATGTGCTGGAGCATATGCGCGAGCATGGCTTCAACGTCGGCGGCGAGCAGTCCGGCCACATCATCCTGTCGGACTATTCGACCACCGGCGACGGCCTCGTCGCGGCTCTGCAGGTGTTGGCCGTCGTGCTCAAGATGGGCCGGCCCGTTTCCGAGGTCTGCCATCGTTTCGAGCCGCTGCCGCAGATCCTGAAGAATGTGCGGTTCAAGGGCGGCAAGCCGCTGGAGGCTACGAGCGTCGTCACCGCCATCGACGATGCCAAGCTGAAGCTCGGCATTCATGGCCGCCTGGTCATCCGCCCCTCGGGCACCGAACCCGTCATCCGCGTCATGGCGGAAGGCGACGACCGGGAACTGGTCGAGACTGTCGTCGACCAGATCGTCGCGGCCGTGGCCAAGGCCGCTGCCTGAGTCACGCGCCGGCGCCGGTTCTGGTGCCTTCATGCGATATTGACCATGTTCGTTAGGGTTAAGCCGCCCTTAAACAATCTCTGCGATTTTTCCGGCGTTGAACCTCCGGCCACCCCGTGAAGGGCGCGGCCCCCGCCAGGACATCGCCATGCGCCGCCACTCCACAGCCGTCCTCGCCGCCGCGGCGGCGCTCATTTCCACCGCCGCCACCGCCGCAGACGTAGCGCCGGTCTTCCGCCAGTCGGTTCCCGTGGTTCAGCCCGCCGAGAGCGGCGGCTGGTATCTGCGCGGCGACATCGGCGTCGCTGCCCATGCGATCGGCAATTTCGCCGTGATGCAGAATGGCACGCAGGTCCGTGCCGGCACCGGCGGCGTCAACGACTATGCCCTGCGCATGAAGTCGCATTCGGAAACCGTGTCGATCGGCGTCGGCGTCGGTTACCAGTTCAACTCCTGGTTCCGCCTCGACGTGACCGGGGAGTTCCGCGGCGGCGGCCAGCTGCGCGGCCTCGACTATGTCAATTTCGACCAGAACGGCGGCACGACCGCGCAGACCAATCTCTATCACGGCAACAGCCGCTCGATGGTCGGTCTCGCCAATTTCTACGTCGATCTCGGCACCTTCTGCCAGATCGGCTGCCTGACGCCCTATCTCGGCGCCGGCTTCGGCTTCGCCCATACGACGGTGAGCGGCTTCACCGATACCTCGACGGGCTTCAACACGGTGACGGGTGCGACCGGCTCGCTCGGCGGCTATGCCAGCTCGGTGTCGCGCACCAGCTTCGCCTGGGCGCTGATGGCCGGCATCGGCTACAAGGTCAACGAACGGCTGACGCTGGAAGTGGGCTACCGCTACCTCTCGCTCGGCGACATGCCGGGCCTTCTGCTGCGTGACCCGGCCACCGGCGCGGCCCGGCCCGGTCGGGAGACCATCCAGGCCAGCCGCCTGACCGCCCACGAGATCAAGATCGGCATGCGCTGGTCGCTCAACTGCGCCTGCGCGGTTCCGGCCGAGCCGATCGTCGCCCGCTACTGATCCCACCTTCGCGATCGTGCGAAGACGGCGCAGGCCTGGCCCGCGCCGTTTTTCGTCGGGCGGGCAGGGCCGCGGCACGGTTAATTTTTAACCTTAAGGCGACCTTAACCCGCATTTCCGACACTGGTCCGGCTTTCCCCCGCGTCTGACTGCCGGGCTTTCCCCGAGCGTTGCAGGAAACGAGTCGATGACAAGTCCGACCATGTGGCTGCGTATCGGAACCCGCCTCTCGGCCGTCGCCGTGGCATGCCTGATGCTCGCCGCCGCACCGGCCCTCGCTGCCGACACGCGCGGCGCCGCGCCCGCCGCTCCGCTGCTGCCGCCGGTCCTCGCGGAGGACTTCTCGTCGGGCTGGTATGTGCGCGGCGACCTCAATGCCAGCCTCTTCCGCCGGCCTGCCGCGCGCTATTTCGACGCCGTCAATGTCGTCCCCGGCGCCTGGGTGGACCTGCGCGACACCCGCGCCGGCACGGGTTTCGGCGGCAGCCTCGGCGCCGGCTTCAAGTACAAGTGGCTGCGGCTCGACACGACGTTCGACATCCGCTCGACGGCGCGCCTCTCCGGCTTCGCCCCACCAGAGGGCAACTGGGCCTATGCGGGGCCGCTGCCGGTGCCTGCCCGCAACGACCGGTTCGGCGTCACCGCCCATTCGGTGCTCGTCAACGCCTATGTCGACCTCGGCGGCTGGGGCGGCGTGACGCCCTATGTCGGTGTCGGCGTCGGCACGGCCCGCCTCGCCGCCTCCGGCTATGTCTCGACGCCGGTACCCGCCGCCGCCCTGCTCGGCGAGACGACGCGCACGCCGAACCTCGTCAACACGGTCAAATGGACCCTCGCCTGGGCGGCCATGGCCGGCGTCACGATCGACCTGTCGCCGCAGACGAAGGTCGATCTCGGCTACCGCTACATGCACATGGGCGCGCTGCGCTTCGCCGACACCGCCGGCGGCGCCTACCGCACCACGGTCGCAGCGCACGAGTTCCGCATCGGCCTGCGCTACATGTTCGGCGACGGGGTGGCCGCCGGGAACTGACGGGGCCGGCGGCCTTTTCACATCGCAGCCTTTTACATCGGGAGCTCGATCGAGCCGTCGTCCCGCATCGGGAAGAACGGGTTCCAGGCGAGTTCGATCGGGTGGCCGTCGGGATCGGCGACGTAACCGGAATAGCCGCCCCAGAAGACCTCCTGCGGCGGCTTCAGCGGCGTCGCCCCGCTCGCCAGGGCATGGGCATAGGCGTCGTCGACCGCCTCGCGGGAGGGCAGGGTGCGCGCCAGGGTGATGCCGCCGAAGGGGGAGCGCGGCGTGACGGGCAACCCCGCGTCATCGGCGAGGGCGCGGCGGTCGAAGAGCGACAGGACGACACCGCCGGCCCGGAAGAAGCTGACCGAGGTCTGGCTCTGCGAGACGGATTTCTCGAAGCCGAGGTCGCTGTAGAAGCGGGTGGCACGGGGCAGATCGTCGACACCGAGCGTGATCAGGGCGATGGCGGCGGAGGCTTTGGTCATGCGGCGTCCCTTCAGAACAGTGACAATTGCTCGGCGGCGGCCGCTCCCTTGCGCGCCGGCGGCGTGAAATGCCCCGTCTCCAGCCGCAGCGACCGCTTGTTGAACCCGATGCGCTCGCGCGCCACCTCGAACCGGCGCCCTATCATCCAGGCGAAGGGGCCTGTGCCCTTCTGCCGGAGATGGAAGGTCGCGTCGTAATCCTTGCCGCCGCGGGTCTGCTGCACCAGCGAGAGCACGTGGCGCGCCGCGTCCGGCCGGTTCGCCACCAGCCATTCGCGGAAGAGGTCGCGGATCTCGTGCGGCAGCCGCAGGAGGACATAGCCCGCCTCGCGCGCGCCCATGTGCCAGGCCGCATCGAGGATCCGCTCGATCTCGGCGTCGTTGACGGCTGGGATGATCGGGGCGACCAGCACCGCCGTGGGGATGCCGGCCTCCGAGAGGAGGCGGATCGCCTCCAGCCGCCTTGCCGGTGTGGCGGCGCGCGGCTCCAGCGCCCGGGCGAGCTTGCCGTCGAGCGTCGTCACGGACAGCGCGACCTTGGCGAGACCCTTGGCCGCCATCCGCGCGAGAATGTCGATGTCGCGGGTGACGAGGTGGCTCTTGGTGACGATCCCCACGGGGTGGTTCGCCGCCTCCATCACTTCGAGGATGCGCCGCGTCAGCATCCACTGCTTCTCGACGGGCTGGTAGGGGTCAGTGTTGGTACCGAGCGCGATGGTACGCGGCTGATAGCCGGGTGCCGCCAGCTCCTTCTCGAGGAGTTCCGCCGCATTTGGCTTGGCGAACAGCCGCGTCTCGAAATCGAGGCCGGGAGACAGGCCCATATAGGCATGGGTCGGGCGGGCGAAGCAGTAGGTGCAGCCGTGCTCGCAGCCCCGATAGGGGTTGATCGAGCGGTCGAAGGACAGATCGGGCGAATCGTTGCGGGTGATGATCCGCTTGGCCTTTTCCTCGGTCACCGTGGTTGCGAGGGCCGGCAGTTCTTCGAGAGAGCCCCAGCCGTCGTCGACGGCTTCCCGGCGCTCGGTCTCGAACCGCCCGGAGGCGTTGGTCAGCGTGCCGCGCCCGCGGCGCCGGGCCTCGCCGACCGCCGGGCCAGCGGCCGTGTCGAGGGCACCGGCCGTGGTCAGACCGAAAATCCGGGCCGCCGCAGCCTCCATTCCACCGTCGTTCAGGCGGGTCGCGAGATCGTCGGGAACCGGAGAGGGACGGGGACGGGCCATGACGTCAGGGGTAGCAGAGAGGCGGGGGGCGCTCAAGAACAAAAAAGGAACATTGTTTTGACGAGCGCCGCCTCGGCGGCTCCGAATGCCCCTTGCCACGGCGGGTAAACGGGCATAAAGATATCTTTATATGTGAGTGAGGCCTGTGACCCTTTCTTTCGGCAAACCCCTACGCGCCCCTGCGGCCGCCTACGCGTTCGACGACGCCGTGGCGGTCCTGCGCGCCGTAGGCGAGCCGACCCGGCTGCGCCTGCTCGCGCTGCTGGCCGAGGCCGAGCTGACGGTCACCGACATGGTCGACATTCTCGGCCAGTCGCAGCCGCGCATCTCCCGCCATCTCAAGCTCCTCCTGGAAGCAGCGCTCGTCGAGCGGGTCAAGGAGGGGTCCTGGGCCTTTTTCCGCGCTGCCGGCGAGGGCGCAGGCGCCCGCACCGTCGTGGCGCTGGCAGCTCTCGTCGATCCCGGCGACGCCATTCTCGCCAGCGACCGCGAGCGGCTCGCCGAGGTGCGCGCCAAGCGTTCGGCCGAGGCGCAGGCCTTCTTCAGCCGCCATGCCGCGGATTGGGGCCGGCTGCGGGCGCTGCATGTTCCCGAGGAGCGTGTCGAGAAGGCCGTGCGCGACGCGCTGTCCGGCACGAAGCTGCGCTCGCTTCTCGATCTCGGCACGGGCACCGGACGGATGCTGGAACTCTTCGCGCCCGATATCGATCGCGGCCTCGGCATCGACGCCAGCCCGGAAATGCTGACGCTGGCGCGTGCCGCCCTCGACCGCGCCGGGATCCGCCACTGCTCGGTGCGCACCGGCGACATCTATTCACTCGCCCTGCCGCGTGACGCCTATGACGGCGTCATCATCCACCAGGTGCTGCACTTCCTCGACGACGGTGCCCGGGCCATCCGCGAGGCGGCCCGCGTACTGCGTCCCGGTGGACGACTCGTCGTGGTCGATTTCGCCCCGCACGTGCATGAGTTCCTGCGTGAGGTCCAGGCGCACCGTCGCCTCGGCTTCGCGCGTGACGTGATCGAAGGCTGGATGTCCGCGGCCGGCCTGACGCCGGTCCGCTTCCACAGTCTCGCGCCCGACATCTCCGGCGGTGACAAGCTCACCGTCTCCATCTGGGTCGGTCGCGACCCACGCATCGTCAACGACGCCCCGGCCTTGCCGGCGGCTCCTGCCATCGAGGTCGCCTGATGTCCTCCGCCTACAAGCCCAGCCGCTATGTCTCGCGTTCCCGCCTGAAGGTCTCCTTCGAGTTCTTCCCGCCGAAGACGGAAGAGATGGAAACGACGCTGTGGGAATCGGTCGAGCGGCTTGCGCCGCTGGAGCCCTCCTTCGTCTCGGTCACCTATGGCGCCGGCGGTTCGACCCGCGAGCGGACCCACGCCACCGTGTCGCGCATCATCAAGAACACCTCGCTCAGCCCGGCGGCGCATCTGACCTGCGTCGCCGCGACCAAGCCGGAGGTCGACGAGGTGATCCGCGATTACTGGTCGGCCGGCGTGCGCCACATCGTGGCCTTGCGCGGCGACCCCGTCGGCGGCGTCGGCACGAAATACGAGAGCCATCCCGGTGGCTATGAGGGTTCGCCCGAGCTCGTCGCCGGCATCAAGGCGATCGGCGATTTCGAGGTCTCGGTCTCGGCCTATCCCGAGCGGCACCCGGAGAGCCCCTCGCTCGACACCGACATCGAGATGCTGAAGCGCAAGGTCGATGCCGGCGCGACGCGGGCCATCACCCAGTTCTTCTTCGACAACGACGTCTACCTGCGCTATCTCGACCGCGTCCGCGCCGCCGGGATCACCATCCCGATCGTGCCGGGCATCGTGCCGGTGCAGAATTTCAAGCAGACGGCGGGTTTCGCCGCGCGGACGGGTGCGAGCGTGCCCGACTGGCTGGCGCGGCGCTTCGACGGGCTGGAGAACGACCCGGCGACGCGCAAGCTGATCGCAGCGGCGGTCGCCGCCGAGCAGGCGCTGGACCTGGTGGATCGCGGTGTCACCGAGTTCCACTTCTACACGATGAACCGCGCCGATCTCGTCTATGCGGTCTGCCACCTGCTGGGCATGCGTCCCAAGGAAGCCGCGCCGAGCGCGGTGGCGGCGTGATCCTGACAGCTTTCCTCCGGAAGGAGCTTGCCCGATGACCCAGTTTCCCCACCTCCACGCCGACGGCGCCGAGGTTCTCGCTGCCCTGACCAAGGCCGCCGCCGCGCGCATCCTGATCCTCGACGGTGCCATGGGCACCATGATCCAGCGCTACAAGTTCTCGGAGGCCGATTTCCGCGGCGAGCGCTTCGCCCACTGGAACCATGACCTGAAGGGCAACAACGACCTTCTGATCCTGACCCGTCCCGACGTGGTCGAGGCGATCCATCTCGAGTATTTCGAGGCGGGGTCGGACATGGTCGAGACCAATACCTTCTCCTCCACCTCCATCGCCCAGGCCGATTACGGCATGGAGGCGCTGGCCTACGAGCTCAACTACGAGGGGGCGCGGCTGGCCAAGAACGCCGCCAAGCGTGCCGAGGCGAAGGACGGCCGTCGCCGTTTCGTCGCCGGTGCCTTCGGCCCGACCAACCGCACCGCCTCGATCTCGCCGGACGTCAACAATCCGGGCTACCGCGCCACCACCTTCGACCAGTTGCGCGAGGCCTATGCCGACGAGGCGCGCGGCCTGATCGACGGCGGCTCAGACATCATGCTGGTCGAGACGATCTTCGACACGCTCAACGCCAAGGCGGCGCTGATGGCGATCGAGGAGGTCTTCGAGGAGAAGGGTCTGCGGCTGCCGCTGATGATCTCCGGCACGATCACCGACCTTTCCGGACGCACCCTGTCGGGCCAGACGCCGGAAGCCTTCTGGTACTCGCTGCGGCACGCCTCGCCCTTCTCGATCGGGCTCAACTGCGCGCTCGGTGCCAAGGAGATGCGCGGCCATATCCAGTCGCTCGCCAAGGTGGCCGACACGCTGGTCTGCGCCTATCCCAATGCCGGCCTGCCCAATGAGTTCGGCCTCTACGACGAGAGCCCGGAAGCCATGGCGGCCATGGTCGGCGAGTTCGCCACCGCCGGGCTCGTCAACATCGTCGGCGGCTGCTGCGGTTCGACGCCCGACCATATCGCCGCCATCGCGAAAGCGGTAAAGGGCGTGAAGCCCCGCGCCATCCCGGCCATCGAGACGAAGCTGCGTCTCTCCGGCCTTGAGGCCTTCGAGTTCGCAGCCTGACGCGCCGCGTCCGTCCTTCTCTTTTCGTGAGTGTCCGATGACCACCCCCGTCGCATCCTTCATCAATATCGGCGAGCGAACGAACGTCACCGGCTCGGCGAAGTTCAGGAAGCTCATCACCAACGGCGACTACTCGGCTGCGCTCGACGTGGCGCGCGAGCAGGTGGAGAGCGGCGCGCAGATCCTCGACGTCAACATGGACGAGGGCCTGCTCGATTCCGAACATGCCATGGTCACCTTCCTCAACCTGATGGCGGCCGAGCCGGACATTGCCCGCGTGCCGGTGATGGTCGACAGCTCCAAGTGGGAGGTGATCGAGGCCGGGCTGAAATGCGTGCAGGGCAAGCCCATCGTCAACTCGATCTCCATGAAGGAGGGCGAGGAGAAATTCATCGAGCAGGCGAGGAAGGTGCGCCGCTACGGTGCCGCGGTCGTCGTCATGGCCTTCGACGAGGTCGGCCAGGCCGACACGTTCCAGCGCAAGATCGAGATCTGCGAGCGCGCCTACCGCATCCTCGTCGACCAGGTCGGCTTCCCACCCGAGGACATCATCTTCGACCCCAACGTCTTCGCGGTGGCCACGGGCATCGAGGAGCACAACAATTACGGTGTCGACTTCATCGAGGCGACGAAGTGGATCCGGCAGAACCTGCCGCATGCCCATGTCTCCGGCGGCGTGTCGAACCTGTCCTTCGCCTTCCGCGGCAACGAGCCGGTGCGCGCTGCCATGCACTCGGTCTTCCTGTTCCACGCCATCAAGGTCGGCATGGATATGGGCATCGTCAATGCCGGCGCGCTGCCGGTCTATGACGAGATCGATCCGGAGTTGCGCGAGCTCTGCGAGGACGTGATCCTCAACCGCCGCGCCGATTCCACCGAGCGGATGGTGGATGCCGCGGCACGGTTCAAGGGTGACGGCGTCGCCCAGCAGGACAACAAGAAGGACATGTCCTGGCGCGAGAAGGCGGTCGGCGAACGCCTGACCCATTCTCTTGTCCATGGCATCACCGAATTCATCGAGCAGGATACCGAGGAGGCCCGCCAGCAGGCGGTGCGGCCGCTGCATGTCATCGAAGGCCCGCTGATGGCCGGCATGAACCATGTCGGCGACCTGTTCGGCGCCGGCAAGATGTTCCTGCCGCAGGTGGTGAAGTCGGCCCGCGTCATGAAGCAGGCCGTGGCCTATCTGCAGCCCTATCTTGAGCAGGAAAAGCGCGAGATGGGGCTGGTCGACAAGCCCGCCGCCGGCAAGATCCTGATGGCGACGGTCAAAGGCGACGTCCACGACATCGGCAAGAACATCGTCGGCGTCGTCCTCCAGTGCAACAACTACGAGGTCATCGATCTCGGCGTCATGGTCTCGGCGCAGCGCATCCTCGACGAGGCGCGCAAGCACGATGTGGACATCATCGGCCTCTCCGGGTTGATCACGCCGTCGCTCGACGAGATGGTGCATGTCGCCGCCGAGATGGAGCGGGAGGGCTTTTCCGTGCCGCTGATGATCGGCGGGGCCACTACTTCGCGCGTCCATACGGCGGTGAAGATCCATCCGAACTACAGCCGCGGCCAGACCGTCTATGTGCTGGACGCCTCGCGCGCCGTCGGCGTCGCCTCGGCGCTCCTGTCGGAAGAACAGCGCGGTCCCTATATCGCCGACATCAAGACCGAATATGCCAAGATCGCCGAGGCCCACCTGCGCGGCGAGCAGGCCAAGCTGCGCATGCCGCTGGCGGATGCCCGGGCGAACCGTCTGAAGCTCGACTGGGAAGGCTACGAGCCGCCGAAGCCGAGCTTCACCGGCACGCGCGTCTACGAGGATTTCGATCTCGCCGACCTCGTCAGCGTCATCGACTGGACGCCGTTCTTCCAGACATGGGAGCTTAAGGGGCGCTATCCCGCCATTCTCGACGACGAAAAGTACGGCGAAGCCGCGCGCAACCTGTTCAAGGACGCGCAGGTGATGCTGCAGAGGATGGTCGGCGAGAAGTGGCTGACCGCCAAGGCGGTGGTCGGCCTGTGGCCGGCCAATACGATCGGCGACGACATCGCGCTCTACGGTGACGAGGCCCGGACCGAGGAGATCGGCCGACTGCATACCCTGCGTCAGCAGATCTCCCGCCGCGAGGGCCGCGAGCGCGCCCATATCGCGCTGGCGGACTATGTCGCCCCGGCCGGGACCAGGCCCGACTGGATCGGCTGCTTCGTGGTCACCACCGGCATCGGCGAGGAAGTGCTGGCCAAGCGCTTCGAGGACGCCAAGGACGACTATTCCTCGATCCTCGCCAAGGCGCTGGCCGACCGCCTCGCCGAGGCCTTCGCCGAGCGCATGCACCAAATCGTCCGCAAGGAGCTGTGGGGCTATGCGGCGGACGAGAGCGCCTCGGCCGAGGAGCTGATCCTCGAGCAATATCGCGGCATCCGCCCGGCGCCGGGCTATCCGGCCCAGCCCGACCATACCGAGAAGGACACGCTGTTCCGCCTGCTCGACGTCGAGCGGTCCATCGGCGTGACGCTGACCGAGAGCCGCGCCATGTGGCCGGGCTCGTCGGTCTCGGGCCTCTATCTCGCCCATCCCGACAGCGCCTATTTCGGCGTCGGCAAGGTCGAACGCGACCAGGTCGAGGACTATGCGCGGCGCAAGGGCTGGACGGTGGAGGAGGCCGAGCGCTGGCTCGCCCCGGTGCTGAACTATGATCCGGCCATCCTCAGGAGCATGAGCCAGGCGGCGGAGTGAGGGGGCGGCCCACGGGCCCTATCCACCTCGTCCCCGCAGGGCGCGGCGCGCCATGGCGCGCCGTCCCGGACAGCTGTTATTCGCCATGGCCCGAGGTCAGATCGTGACCTGCGTCCCGACCTCGACCACCCGTCCCGTCGGCAGGTGGAAATAGTCCGACGCCGAATTGGCGTTCACCGCCATGCCGATGAATATGTAGTCCTGCCAGAGCGGCATGCCGAGCTTGCCGGATGCCTTCAGGTGCCGCCGCGACAGGAAGAACGAGGTCGACATCATGTCGAACTTCAAACCGTATTTCTTGCACGCGATGAGAGCCCTGGGGACGTGCGGCGTCTCCATGTAGCCGAAGCGCACCGTCAGCCGCGAGAACCGCTCGTTGATCTTCTCGTAGGAGATGCGCTCGGCATCCGGCAGGCGCGGAACATCGACCGTCTTCACGGCGAGGAAGACATTGTGCTCATGGAGCACCTTGTTGTGTTTCAGGTTATGCAGCAGCGAGGCCGGCGCATAGGCTTGGTCGGAGGTCAGGAACACCGCCGTGCCGGCGACCTGATGCGGGGGGCGCTTGTCGAAGCTCTTGAGGAGGTCGACCAGCGGCACCTCGATGCGGCGGGTCTTGTCGGCGAGGATCGCCGTGCCTTTCCGCCACGTCAGCATGAGGAACATGATCACGGCGCCGATCACGAGCGGCACCCAACCGCCATCCACCAGCTTCAGCATGTTGGCGCCGAAGAAGATCAGGTGGATGACGATGAGCGGAACCATCACGACGAGCGCGAGCAGCATGTTCCACTTCCACAGCCGGCGGACGACGAACCAGGCGAGCAGGGCGGTGATGAACATGGTGGCGGTGACGGCGATGCCGTAGGCGGAGGCGAGGCTCGACGAGGACTTGAACAGCAGCACCAGCGTCAGGACGCCGATCAGCAGGCCCCAGTTGATGGCAGGCATGTAGATCTGCCCGGCCTGTTCCTCGGATGTGTGGCGGATGGCCATGCGCGGCAGGAGGCCGAGCTGGATCGCCTGTCGCGACAGCGAGAAGGCGCCTGTGATGACCGCCTGGCTGGCGATGATGGTCGCCATGGTCGCCAGGATCACCATCGGCAGCAGAGCCCAGGACGGCGCCAGTAGATAGAAGGGATTGGTCAGCTTGGAAGGGTCGGCGAGCACCATGGCGCCCTGGCCGAGATAGTTCAGCGTCAGGGCCGGGAAGACGAGGCCGAACCAGGCCCACTGGATCGGCTTGCGGCCGAAATGGCCGAGGTCGGTGTAGAGCGCTTCGCCGCCCGTGACGGCGAGGAAGACGGCGCCGAGCGCGAGGAGGCCGATCGTGCCGTTGTTGGCGAGGAAGACCAGACCGTAATAGGGATTGAAGGCATGGAAGACGCCGAGATCGTCGGCAATGTGGATGGCTCCCGTGACGGCCATGGCGAGGAACCAGACGATGCAGATCGGCCCGAAATAACGCGCGACGCTGGCCGTGCCGTGGCTCTGCACGGCAAAGAGCCCGATGATCACGATGACCGTCAGCGGCAGGATGTAGGGCTCGAAGACCGGTGTCACCAGCTTGAGACCCTCGAGCGCCGACAGAACCGAGATCGCCGGCGTGATCGCCGCGTCGCCGTAGAACATGGCCGCTCCGGCCATGCCGAGAAGGGCGATCATGTAGCTGGGCTTGCCCATGGCGCGCTGGGCGAGGGCGACCAACGTCAGGATGCCGCCTTCGCCCTTGTCGTCGGCGCGCAGCAGCAGCAGGACGTATTTGCCGGTGATGATGAGAATCAGCGACCAGAGAATCAGCGAGAGCACGCCAAGGACGATCTCGCGACTCGGAGTTCCCGCCGCGCCATGGCCTGTGGCCGCCACGACGGCCTCGCGGAACGCATAAAGCGGGCTCGTGCCGATATCTCCGTAGACCACACCGATGGAGCCGACGAGCAGGCCCCAGAAGCTCGCCTGGGAATTGCCTTGGCCATGACCGTGATCGCCGTTCGCGGCAGGCGTCCGCGTTTCCGTGCGATTGTCATGTCCCGGGCCACCATCGGCCACGGCCGGATGCGGGGAACCGGCCGCCGTATCTTCTGCCATCGGATCGCAACCTTCGGGACGGTCTGTTGGGAGTTCCTGAGAGCGCGCGCTTCCCGCAACGGAGGCTGAGCCTTCTCTCTGCCGACATAAATCAGGACGGTACACCGGCCTTGTCATTCGTTGGAAGCGACCGATCACCGCGGACCATCTCGTCGATGTCGCAGGAAACGGAGGGCTTCCGAGCGCAGCTTCTACTCTTCCCCCATTGCCGGATCAATGGGGACCCGGCGGGTCCTCAGCGCATCAGAGTTTCGCGGTTCTGGGTGATATCGATGACGCGAACGACGGGCGACTCGGCGTTCACCGGGATCGAGACCGCCACGGGCGCGGCGACGTCCCGCGTCTGGCCGGCGGCCGCTGCCCGCGTGGCCCGCGGCAGGCGCCCGACCGGGGCCGCGGCGCCACTGTCGCCGGCCTGGATGCCGGCCTGGATCTCCTCGACCCGGCGGCGGACGTCGGCGGGCAAACGACCATAGGACCGCGCCGCCACGAAATCCTGCGGCTGATAGGGGAACCGCGTGGCACCGCGAAAGACCTGGACACCGGTTTCGGTCACGACGACATCGCCGGCGCGCAGGGTGACATCGTGGGTGATGGGGAGGCGGGCGAGGCCATTGGCGGCCGCGCCCTGGCATGAACAGGTTCGCTCCAGCCCCTGGCGGAAGCGGAAGGCGGTGCGCAAGGCCGCGTAGGTCTGGCCGCGGGCATTGACTGCATCCTCGATGCTGCCTTGGCGGCTGACCGAATAGAGCGCCACTTCGGCCCCTGGACACATGGAGGCGCAGCTCTGCTGCTGCGCCTGTTGCGCTCCGCCGGTCGTCGCCGGGCCCATGGGGAAAAAGAAACCGTCGCAGGTGCGCACGCAATAGGCGCGGGGGCCGCCGACATTCTCGCCGGAGGTCGAGCGGCTCTGCTCGCCGTTGCCGCGGGGCGAACCGCGGATGTCGTCGCCGGGACGGACGGTGATTTCCGGCACGTCGCGCCGACGTGCGCCGCCGAACAGTGAAAAGAAACCGAGGCCGCGGCCGGAGGCCTCCGGGGCGGCCGCGCGCCGGCCGTTTTCGCCGCGGGCTATGGCATAGAACTCGTCCCGGTCCTGGGCGAGAGACGGCGCGGGGGGCAGCAGCATGACGAGGGCCGCGACCACGGTAGCCGTCATCATCGGGAGGGGCAGCGCGTGAGAGGTCATCGGTCCACCCTCGATGAGCGACGCAGTACGAGCACGGGCATGACTTCGTGCCTCGCCGCCCCGGCGCAGAGCCCGGGCTGACGATCAGAGTGGATAGACCCTAGCGACAGGATGTTGCGCGAAAATGTCACGGCTGCGGGGCTGCCGTGACACATGTCGCGCAGAGGTCCGGCGCAGCGATGGGCACAAGGCCGTGCCGCGCCGGTCGGGGCAGGTGTCGTCAGAATGCGCCGAAGAGAATGGCCCCAACAAAGGCGAATGCGGCGCACGCGTAAACAATGTTGACGTGACGCACGAGTTCCACGGCTGATCTCCCATGAAGAAACCGGGTTCCCAAAGTTATGCCGGCTCAGCGCGGAACGCCAAGCGAAATCTGGCGATATCCCCTGGTCGTGGCATATCGCTCGCAGCACGGCCGGGATCCTGATTGACACGATTGCGGAAACTCCGGCGATCAACGCGGCTGATTGGGTGAGGGTTCCTGACCCTTCGATGCGGAGGGCCGGCGGGCGGGTGCCGCTTCGTCCGGGAATCGGACCCAGGTCCGCAGCGGCCGAAGCCCTTGACGGGTGGCGGCGCAGATGTCAGGCCACTTCACATCATGGTACGCCTCCCCGATTCAGAGCTGTCCGAGCGCCGTGGCTATCACCATGGCAACCTCCGCGAGGCGCTGCTGGAGGCGGCACGCCGGCTGATCGCCGAGCGTGGGCCGGCAGGGTTCACCCTGTCTGACGCGGCGAAACTGGCGGGGGTCTCGCCGGCCGCGCCCTACCGCCATTTCAAGGATCGCGAGGCCCTGCTGAAGGAGATCGCCGTCGCCGGCTTCGAAGCCCTGGGCCGGCGGCTCCGCGCAGCGGCCGAGGCCGGCGGTCCCGACGGTTTTGTCGCCATGGGGCGGGCCTATCTCGCCTTTGCGCGCGAGGAACCGGCCTATTACGCCGCCATGTTCAATACCGGCCATCCCGGCGGCGGCGGGTCGGCGGATGACCCGGGATTTGCCGCGCTCCAGCAGGCTGTCGGACGGTCCATCGGCAGTTCCGATCCCCGGCGGGTCAAGGTTGCGGCGACGCTGGTCTTCGCTCTGACCCATGGCCTCGCTTCCTTGTCGGCGCCAGGGTCGATCGCCGTGCCGGGCGGGCTCGAGAGCCCCGAAGAACTGCTCGATGTCGGGGTCAACGCCTTGCTGGCAGGGTTCGCCCGAACGCCCTGATCGCCCGGCTCAGGCGACTGCCCGCATGAGACCGAGAATGAGGCTGACGGCGCCGCTGGCGACGGCTGTGCCGAATTTCATCGCCGATGCCCAGGGCAGGATGACGGCGACGTCGCCGATGCCGGAATAGGCGACGGCGAGCAGGACATTCTCGGTCAGGTCGATCGCCGCATAGGCGATAGGCAGGGCCAGAAGCAGGCGATGCGTGCGATCGTTGACCGGCACGCCGCGGGTGACCAACCCCGCGGCCAGCAGAAGGCTGGTGGTGACGGCGGCGATCAGCGGCAGGTCGACGAGCACTCCGGCCAGACCCCGCCCGCGCAGCGACCAGACGGCGTCGAGATAATCCCGGAACGCGGCGGCACTGTAGCCGCCATGCTGTGTGTCCGGCCGGAGCGGCCGCAGGCAGGAAAGCCCGTCGCAGGGGGCGGCGCGCAGGGCCGCCTCGATGGGGGCATGGACGAGGATACCGGCGAGGTAGCAGGCCAGGACCGCCGCCAGCGCTGCTGCGAGGCGGGCAGGGGTGGCACGGCTGGCGAGAGCCTCTGCGGCACCGAGCAACGTCACAGGCCCTTCGCCTCCATCCAGGCGACGATCCGCCCGGTCAGCTTCCGCGCGATCGGGATGGCGATATAGGCCGAGAAGGCGGCTGCCGGCCAGGCGATGACGAAGGCGGTCAGCCAGCGGCGGAGATAGTCGGGCGGGAAGCCGAGATTGAGCCAGGTGATGAGCGCGGTCATTAGGAACGCCATGACGGCGGCCATCAGGATCGGCTGGATGATGGCGGCTTTCGGGGGCATGGCAGGCTCCGGAGATTGGCCCGGATCACTGCCGATCGCCGTACCTTCTGGCAAGGGCACCCGGCCGGTGACGTGACCTGCAGGTGGTTCAGTCGGAATCGCGCTCGTTGAGGCGCCGCATCAACTTGCGGTTCTGCAGTTCGAGCGCTTTCAGCTTGTCCGACAGCGAATCGGTGCCCGATGGCTTCTCTGCCACGAAGGCCACGCCGATATCGGGCGGGCGGCGCCAGGTGACGGAACAATCGAAGGTCTCGCCCTTCTGGGGGATCTTCAACTGGAAGTGATCGGGCAGATCACCGACGCCGCCGCAGTCGAGCCGTGCGCCGCGGTGCGTGAAGTTGCGGACGGTGCATTCGGTCGAGCGCAGGCCACCGGGGAACAGGACCGTTCCCTTCCAGAAGGTGCGCGATCGCGGGATCGCGCGGCGCTCGGTGACTGCGGTGGTCGACACGGCTTGCAACCCGTTTCTGACGGAAGCGTCGACGCCAGACTATTGCACAGCCCTTAACCGTCCGTTGAGACGGCCGCCGACGCGAACTGCCCGCGATAGGCCTTCGGCCGCGGCGGTGCATAGCCGCCGGCCTTGGAGGTCTTCAGGCCGAGGGCATGCAGGCTCTCGGCGAGCTTCACCGCCGCCGCGACGCCGTCGATGACCGGCAGGCCGTGCTCGGCCGACAGCGCTGCCGCAAGGTCCGCCATGCCGGCGCAGCCCAGCACGATCGCCTCGGCGCGGTCCTCGATCTTCGCCCGCGCGATCTCCTCCGAGATGCGCGCACGGGCGTCGGAGGCGGGATTTTCGAGCTCCAGCACCGGCACCTCGCAGGAGCGCACCCGCGCGCAGCGGTGGGCGAAGCCGTATTTATGGACATTGTGCTCCAGCGCCGGGACCGAGACGGCCAGTGTCGTTACGACCGTGAATTTCGTGGCGAGCAGTGTCGCCACATGCATGGCGGCTTCGCCGATGCCCACCACCGGCACCGCCATCAGGGATCGGGCGGCATCGAGGCCGGTATCGTCGAAACAGGCGATGACGAAGCCGTCCGAGCCGGGCCGCGCGCGCATTTCCGCCAGCATTCCCGGAATGGAATAGACCTCGTCGTAATAGCCCTCGATGGAGGCCGGGCCGCTGTCGGGGTTGACCGCCTCGATGGTCGTGCCGGGGGCGGCGACGGCGCGCGCCGCCTCGCCGATGGCGTGGGTCATCGAGGCGGTGGTGTTGGGATTGACGATGGTCAGATGCATGGCGACGACGGGGTCCGGTTCGGCGAGGGTTCGACCAGCCTAGCCGATCATGCCGCCGCCGGCGCGGTCGCGTCCGTCCGGAAACAGCGGGCCTCGTGGCCCCCACCGACGGCGACGGGCTCGGGAGTCGTCTCCGAACAGGCGGGCAGCGCCAGCTTGCAGCGCGGCGCAAAGGAGCAGCCTGGCGGCAGGTTGGCGAGGTCGGGCGGCGAGCCGGGAATGGCGTCGAGCCGGGTGCCCTTGGTCATGGCGTCGTGGGCGCGGCTCTTCAGGAGGCCGATCGTGTAGGGATGGCGGGGGTTGCGCAGGATGCTGCGGATCGGCCCGGTCTCGACGATCCGCCCGCCATACATGACCGCGACCCGGTCGGCGACCTCGACGGCGACGCCGATGTCGTGGGTGACGAAGATGACGGCGATGCCGAACTCGCGCTGCAACTCGCGGATCAGCAGCAGGATCTGGATCTGGACGGTGGCGTCGAGGGCGGTGGTCGGCTCGTCGGCGAGCAGGACCTTCGGGTTGCAGGCGAGCGCCAGGGCGATCATCGCACGCTGGCGCATGCCTCCCGACATCTCGTGGGGGTAGTTGTCAAGGCGGCGCTCGGGTGAGGGAATACGCACCCGCTCGAAGAGGTCGAGCGCCCGCTTCTTCGCGTCGCCATAGGCGCCACCGTCGTGCTTGACGATGGTCTCGGCGATCTGGTGCCCGAGCGTATAGACCGGGTCGAGGGCCAGCGCCGGCTCCTGGAAGATCATCGAGACGTCGCGGCCGCGGAAGGCCTGCAGGTCCCTCGGGCCGAGCGCCAGCACGTCCTTGCCGCCGACGGTGATGGAGCCTTCGACCCTGGTGCGCTTCTCCGGGTTGAGGCGGAGCATGGCGCGCAGTGTCACCGACTTGCCGGACCCGGATTCGCCGAGGATGGCGAGGGTCTCGCCGCGGTCGAGGGCGAGATCGACGCCGTTGATGGCGCAGATCGGCTTGGGGCCGCCGGTGAAGGTGACCTTGAGGTTGCGGATATCAACGAGGGGCGGGGTAGTCAGCATCTCTGGTTCCTCACGCCGCCGCCGCGGCAGCAGGCGCCATCGTATGGCCGGAACCGGGCTCGGAGCGCAGGCAGGCGACATCGTGCAGCGTCGCCGCGCGGGTCAGCACCGGATCGCGCTGGGAACAGACGCCCTCGGCGAAGGTGCAGCGGGTGTGGAAACGGCAGCCTGGCGGCGGGTCGATCGGGTTCGGAGGATCGCCGAAGAGCGGCGCCTTCTCGGTGCGGTTGTCGGGGTCCATGGTGGGCATGGAGCGGGTGAGGGCGCCGGAATAGGGATGGAACGGGTCCTCGAAGATCGCTTCCGACGGGCCGATCTCGGCGACCTTGCCGAGATACATGACCATGACGCGGTCCGACATGTAGCGGACGACGTGGAGGTCGTGGGAAATGAAGACATAGGTGAGCTTGAACTCCTCCTTGAGGTCGAGGAGAAGGTTCAGGACCTGTGCCTCCACCGACTTGTCGAGGGCGGAGACGGCCTCGTCGAGGATGACGACCTTGGGCTGCAGCGCCAGCGCCCGGGCGATGTTGATGCGCTGCCGCTGGCCGCCCGACAGCTCGTGGGGGTAGCGACCGGCGAAGCGTGAGGGTTCGAGGCCGACCTTGGCGAGCAGGTCGCGGGCACGCTCGATGGCCTCGCGCTGCGGCACGCCGTGGACCTGCGGCCCGAAGGCGATGGAACTTTCGATGGTCAGGCGCGGATTGAGCGAGGCGTAGCTGTCCTGGAAGACCATCTGGACCTGGCGGCGGTACTCGGTCAGCGACAGGTCGGGCGAGCCGACCTTGGCGCCGTCGAAGAGGATCTCGCCCTGCGTCGGGTCCATCAGGTGCATCAGCAGGCGGGCGGTGGTCGACTTGCCGCAGCCGGATTCGCCGACGATGCCGAGCGTCTCGCCGTCGATCACGTCGAAATCGATGCCATCGACGGCCCGCACCACCTTCTTCGGGCCGAACAGGCCACCGGCGATGGGGAAGTGCTTGACCAGGCCGCGGACGGTGAGCAGGGGCAGGCTCATACCTTGACATCCATGGCGTTGCGCAGGCCGTCGGCCAGGACGTTGAAGGAGATCGAGGTGATGAAGATCATCACGCCGGGAAGGGCTGCGACCAGCGGCTGGTTGTAGATCGCGGTGCGCAGGGTGTTGAGCATCAGGCCCCATTCGGGCTCGGGCGGACGGACGCCGAGGCCGAGGAAGGACAGGCCAGAGGCGAGGATCATCGAGACCGAGATGAGGCCCGTCGCATAGACGAAAATGGGTCCGAGCACGTTGCCGAGCACATGGACGCGGATGATGGTCAGGGCATTGGCGCCGGAGGCGCGGGCGGCCTCGACATAGTCGCGGTTGCGCACCTGCGTCGTCACGGCCTCGGCGACGCGGGCAATCGGCGGGATGAAGACGATGGTGAGCGAGACGAGGGCGTTCTGGATGCCGGCGCCGAGTGCACCGGACAGCGCCACCGCCAGCAGCACCGAGGGGAAGGCGTAGAACACGTCGATGGTGCGCATCATCACGGTGTTGGTCTTGCCGCCGACATAGCCGGCGACGATGCCGATGAGGCTGCCGACGCCGAAGGCCATGAGCACGGGGGTGACCCCCATCATCAGCGAATAGCGGGCGCCGTAGATCAGGCGCGAGAGCATGTCGCGGCCGAGCTCGTCGGTGCCGAGCGGGAAGCCTTCCGTGCCCACCGGCCTGAGACGGCGTATGGTGCGCCCCGCATAGGGGTCCATCGGGGCGATCAGCGGCGCGAAGACGGCCATGAGGACGAGGAGCAGCACGAGGATGCCGGCGGCGATCGCCAGCTTGTCCTTGTTGAAGCGCTTGCCGACGCCGGACCAGTAACCAGGCGACCTTTCGATCGGCGCGACGGTCTTGGCGGGGTCCTGGGGCAGGAGCGAGGCGACGGAGGTCATCGGGTCAGCTCCTCTGGATGCGCGGATCGATGGCCGTCTGGATGACGTCCACGATGAGGTTGAGGAGGACGAAGAAGAGCGCCAGGACGAGGATCGTCCCCTGCAGGAGGGGGAGGTCGCGCTGGAAGATAGCGGCGTTGAGGAGGAACCCGGTGCCGGGCCAGGAGAAGACCGTCTCGATGAGGATCGAGCCGCCGAGGAGGTAGCCGAGCTGCAGGCCCATGACCGCGAGGGCCGTGGGAGCGGCGTTCTTCACGACATGGCCGAAGATGCCGAGTTCCGAGAGGCCCTTGGCCCGCAGCGCCGGCACGAAGTCCTGGCTGAGGATGTCGGCGACCAGCGCGCGGATGGTACGCGCCACGATGCCCATGGGAATGACGCTCATGGTGACGGCGGGCAGGATCAGGTGCCGGAAATGCGCCCAGTCCGGCTGCCAGTCGGCAGAACCGCCGGGGCCGGCGCCGGTCGGCGGCAGCCAGTTGAGCTGCACGGAGAAGATGATGACCAGCACCATGCCGAGCCAGTAATGCGGCACCGAAACGCCGATCACCGAGAGGATGGAGGCGATCTTGTCGATGGGGCTGTTGCGGAAATAGCCGGCGACGAAGCCGAAGAGCAGCCCGAAGAAGAAGCCGATCAGGGTGGCGACGAAGGACAGGAGCAGGGTGTTCTTCACCGCACGGAACACCTCGCTGGACACGGAGCGGCCGGTGGCGATCGAGGTTCCCAGGTCGCCCTGCAGGGCGCGCACGCACCACAGGAAGAACTGCTCGTAATAGGGCCGGTCAAAACCATAGGCCCGCATCATCTGCTGCTTCAGCTCTTCCGAGGCGTCCGGGGGAAGGACAGATACCAGCGGGTCGCCCGGAGCGATGTGGACGAGGCCGAAACAGACGACCGACACGCCGATGACGATCGGGATCGTGTAGACGAGGCGTTTGCCGAGATAGACTAGCATGCGGAGCGTCCTGCGAGCCGCGTCATCCGACGGTGACCGGGCTGATGTCCTGGTACCAGTTCTGTGCCTGGACGAAGCCCCTCACCCGCGGCGACATGGCGCGCGGCGCGACGTCGTGGGCGACGAACAGGAACAGCGCCTCGTCGACGAATTTCTCATGGGCGCGCTGGATCGCGACAAGCTGCTCCGCCGGATCGAAGGACGAGCGGATCCTGGCCAGTCGCGCATCCATGTCCGGATCGACATAGTAGCCCCAGTTGGTGCCGGCAGGAGGCAGGAGCCCGCCGTCGAGATGGCGGATGAGGGCGGTGAAAGGGTCCTGGCTGAAATAGGACGAATTGGTCGAATGGGCGCCGCGCGAGGAGGGGTGCTTCGCCCCGGCACGCCAGGAGCTGACCAGCGCATTCCAGTCCATCACCTCGAACTCGACCTTGATGCCGATCTCGCCGAGATTTTGCTGGATGAGTTCATTCATCACCAGCGGCTGCATCTGGCCCGATCCGGAGGGCGAGATGATCGCCTTGACGGTCAGCGGTCGCGCCGGGCTGTAGCCCGCTTCAGCCATCAGCTTGAGGGCCGCGGGAACATCGGTCTTGACGTCGAAGGAGGGTTTTCCGAACCACGGACTGGAGGGCGGCACCATGCCCTTGGCGGGCAGCATCATGCCGCCGAGCAGTTCCACCATGCCGGCCCTGTCGACGGCGAGGTTGGCTGCCTTGCGGATGCGGATGTCGTTCCAGGGCGAGCCCTCGACCCGCGAGAAATGCCAGGTCCAGTTGTGCGGATAGACGTTGGAGGTGATCTGCATGCCGCGGGCCCGCAACTGCTGCAGCGCGTCGGTGGCGGGCGCCTCGATCCAGTCGACCTGCCCGGAGAGGAGTGCGGCAGTGCGCGCATTCGGCTCCGGCATCGGCACCAGCACGACACGGTCGAGCTTCGGCCGGCGGGCGGGGTTCCAATAGGCGGCGTTCGGAATCAGCTCGAGCCGCTCGCGGGGCGTGTAGCGATCGACTTTCCAGGGTCCCGTTCCCGAAGGACTGCGGATGAAGCTGTCCCAGCTTCTCCCGACCTTCTCCCACTGTGCCGGCGACGACATCAGAATCCAGGAGATCTCGTAGGGAAACAGGGCGTTCGGCGTGTTGGAGACGAATTCGACGGTCATCGGGTCGAGCGCACGATAGCTCTTCACCGAGGGGATGCGGGTGCGGCCCTGACCCGCCTGACGCGGGTCGTGCTGGGGTGAATCGGCCTTGAGGATCTTGTCGAAGTTCCAGACGACGGCGGCGGCGTCGAAGGCGGAACCGTCATGGAAGGTGACGCCGGGGCGCAGGACGAAGGTCCAGCGCGTCGGATCGGCCGGATCGACGCGCCATGACGTCGCGAGGCCGGGGATGAGACCACCGGGCGTGTCGACCTTGGTGAGGTCCCAGAGGATGAGGGAATCGAAGACGTTGAAGCCGACGAAGCGCATGCCCTCGGCGCCCTGGTCGGTCTGGCCGTTCGGCAGCGGAATGTCCGAGGCGGTCATGGCAATGCGCAGGACGCCCGAGCCCTGGGCGCTGACCTGCGACAGGTCGAGGAAGGACACCGTGGTTGCAGCAAGACCACCGACGAGAACCTGTCGCCTGTCGAATGAACGCATCTCAGCCTCATAGGATATCGGAGGGAGGAACCGGGCGACCCGCAGGGGCCGCCCGGCCCTATGTGATCGATCGGGATTACGAGCCCGGGCGGATGTCCATCGGCGCGATGTCGATGAACCACGAGCGCGGCTGGACGACCCCGGTGACGCGCGGCGACATGGCGCGGGGGCCGACGTCATGGGCGACCCAGAGGAACGGCGCCTCCTCGACGATCCGCTTGTGGAGGGCTGCAAGGGCGCTGTCGCGACCGGCATCGTCGAAGGTCGAGCGGGCGGTCGCGGCGAGCTGGTCGAACTCGTCGGAGTTGAAGAAGCCCCAGTTGTTGGAGGCCGGCGGGTTGGTCTGCCGCGTCACGAAGCGGATCATGGCGAAGAAGGGGTCCATGGCCGCGAATGTGACGTTGGTGGCGTTGGCGCCACGGGCATTGGCATGGCCCGCGCCCTCACGCCAGTTGGTGAAGACGGCGTTCCACTCGGCGACTTCCAGCTCGACGTTGAAGAAACACTCCTTCAGCGCCTGCTGCAGCCACTCGTTCATGACGATCGGCTGCATCTGGCCGGAGCCCGAGGCCGAGGTCAGCACCTTGACGCTGAGCGGGCGGGCGGCGGAGAAGCCGGCCTCCTGCATCAGACGGCGGGCCGCCGGCAGGTCGTACTTGATCTGGAAGGACGGATTGCCCCACCAGGGATGGCCCTGGGGAACCGTGCCGACCGGGATCTCCATCAGGCCGCCCAGCAGTTCCTTCAGCTCGGCGCGGTTGATGCAGAGGTTGGCGGCGTGACGCACCCGGCGGTCGAGCCAGGGCGAACCCTCGCGGAACGAGAACTGCCAGGGCCAGACATGCGGCTGGGCGTTGGTGTAGAGCGTGAAGCCGCGCTGGCGGATCTGCGGCACCGAATCCGGGGCCGGCGCCTCGATCCAGTCGACCTGGCCGGACAGGAGGGCTGCGGTACGGGCATTCGGCTCGGGCAGCGGCAGAAGGACGACGCGGTCCACCTTCGGCCGGCGGGCGGCGTCCCAGTAGTCCTTGTTGGCGACCATCTCGAAGCGCTCGCGTGGCACGAGGCGCACGCCGCGGAAGGGGCCGGTTCCCGAGGGTGTGGAGGCGAAGGCGATCCAGGCGGCGGCAGCACGCGCCTTCGGATCGGTGACCGAGGCCGGAACCTCGCCGAGCAGCTTCTGCCAGTGGGCCGGCGAGGCCATGAACAGGTTGGTCAGGTTGATCGGCAGGAAGGAGTCGGGGTTGCGGGTCGTGAGCTCGACGGTGAGATCGTCGATGGCGCGGGCCGAAGCGAGGTTCGGCATGCGCGAGACGGTGACGCCGACCTGGCTCTGGTCGAAATGGGCGGCGTTCTGGTCGAGCACCTTCTGGACGTTCCAGACCACGGCCGCCGCGTTGAAGGGCGCGCCGTCGTGGAACTTCACACCGGGGCGCAGACGGAACGTCCACTTGTTCTTGTCGGCCTGATCCACCGACCAGGACAGGGCGAGCCCGGGCGTGATGACGGATGCGGCATCGGCCTTCGACAGGTCCCAATGGACCAGCGCGTCATACATCGGGATGCCGGTGAAGCGGTTGCCCTCGAAACCCTGGTCGGGCTGGCCATGGGTGCGCGGGATGTCGGCGGCCGTCATGCCGATGCGCAGCACCTTTTCCTGGGCGATGACGGAGCCCGGCGTCAGCAGCGCGCCCGCAAGGGCAAAGGCGCCGGCGATCAATGCCGGCCGGAAAATGGTTCGCATACGAAGTCTCCCTGGTGCTTCCTCGGCTGGACTGGCAAGGCACATGCCAGCCATTCCAAAGAGCCGATTGATCCGGCTTCCTGGCGCCTGACTTTCAGTCGCCGACGCAGAAATGCCGTACAGGTGTGCAGATTGCCCGATTTCTGAGCAATTTCACGGAGAGACCAAGATGCGCAAATGCCCAGCGCCGCGGAAATGATCACTCTGCCGCGTCGTGTCGTCGGTGCAATTGGGAGACGGGCGCGCGGCGATCAGCCCGGCAGCGGCAGCGGACCGCCGACAGCCTGCTCGACGCTGCGGGCGATGCGCAGGGCCATGGCGTCGCGGAACTGCGGCGCGACGATCTGGAAGCCGACGGGCAGACCCGCAGTGGTCGGTGCGACAGGCACCGAGACGCCGCACCATTCGAGGTAATTGGCGAAACGGGTGAAGATGCCGGGCGCCGCCGCCTCGTCCACCTGCGACAGCGGCACGGCGGGCGCCGGCGTCGTCGGCAGGATCAGGGCGTCGATGCCGTTGTCGGCAAGCAAGGCGTTCGCCGCGGCCATGCGGATCCGGCGCGTCTCGACCCCGGCGAAATAGCGCGTGGCGGCAATGTCGAAACCGCCGCCGATGCGCCGCGCCGCCCAGTCGCCGAGACGGGACGGGGTCTCCCGCGCGAGGGCGCCGTGGTGGTGGGCTCCCTCGACCATCATCAGTTCGCCGGCGTCCTGGGCATAGGTCCGCAGGCTGTCGGGCAGGGCGAAGGACACGAGGCGGGCGCCGGCCTTTTCGAGGGCTGCGGCGGCTGCGTTGAAGCTGGCGGCGACGGCGGGGTCGACGGCGATGTCCGGATCGAGGGCGAGGCCACCCAGCGTCAGGCCGCGCACGCCGGCTTCCAGTCCGGCGACGAGGTCGAGACCGGGAGCGCCCTCGGTCGAAGCATCGGCCGGATCGGAGCCGAGCATGACCTGGCTCATCACCGCGGCGTCGCGCACGCTGCGCGCCAGCGGGCCGATCGTGTCGAAATGCAACGCCAGCGGCACGACTCCGGCCCGGCTGATGAGGCCCATCGAGGTCTTGTGGCCGACCGTGCCGCACCAGGCGGCCGGCAGGCGGACCGAGCCGCCGGTATCGGTGCCGAAGCCGATGGGAACCAGGCCGGCACTTACCGCGACGCCCGTTCCGGATGAGGATCCGCCGGGGACTCGGTGGGTCTCGCGGTCATGGGGGTTCACCGGCGTACCGGCGACCGGGTTCGTGCCCCAGCCGCCGAAGGCGTATTCGACCGTGTGCGTCTTGCCGACGACGATGGCGCCGGCGGCCCGCAGACGCGACACGCACCAGGCGTCGGCCGCGGCGGCCGGCAGGTGGTCGCGGGTGATGGACCCGGCGCGCGTGCGCTGGCCGGAGACGTCGATGATGTCCTTCACCGCGACGGGAACGCCATGCAGGGGTCCCCGGCGCTGGCCGCGGGCCTGGAGGGCATCGAGCATGTCGGCCTCGGCACGCGCCTCGTCGGCGAGGACCGTGATGAAGGCATGGAGCCGGGTGTTGCCGGCGGCGATGCGCGCCAGCGTCGTCTCGACCACGGCCCGGGCGCTGGTGCGACCGTCGGCGATGGCCTCGGCGGTGACGACGGCGCCGGCGGCGAGGACGGTGGCAGCTTCGGTCATGGCACGGTCTCCAGGGCGGGCAGGCCCAGGCGGGCTGCCACGAGGTCGGCGAGGGCGAGGGAGGCGGTCAGGCCCGGGCTCTCGATGCCCAGCAGGTTGACCAGGCGGGGGATGCCGTGAACCTCGGGGCCATCGACCCGGAAATCGGGCATCGGCATGCCCGGCCCATGCAGCTTCGGCCGGATGCCGGAATAGTCCGGCTGCAGGGCGCCGTCGGGCAGATCCGGCCAATAGGCGCGGATGGCGGCATAGAAGCCGTCGGAGCGCCGCGGATCGACGACGAGGTCGTTCTCGCTCTCCACCCATTCCACGTCCGGCCCGAAGCGGCAGCGGCCCTGCAGGTCGATGGTGGCGTGGACGCCGAGCCCGGCGCCGTCGGGCATGGGATAGACGAGGCGGGAGAAGGGCTGGCGGCCGACGAGGGAGAAGTAGTTGCCCTTGGCATACCATTGTTTCGGCCTGTGCTGCGGGGGGAAGCCCTCCAGCGCCGCCAGGAATTTCGGGGCGTAGTGGCCCGCCGCATTGACGACGATGCGGGCCGTGATCTCGGCCGCCTCGGCGCCGCCGGTGCGCAGCACGATGCCGTCCGCCGTCACGCTCGCCCCGAGGATGGGGGTCTCGAAGGCGACCATGCCGCCGGCATTCTCGAGGTCGCCCTGCAGCGCCAGCATGAAGCCGTGGCTGTCGACGATGCCGGTCGAGGCTGAGAAGAAGGCGCGGATGCAGGAGACTTCCGGCTCCAGGGCGCGCACCTCGTCCGCCGTCTTCCAGGACAGGCCCTCGACGCCGTTGACATGGGCCTGGTCCCAGATCGCCTGAAGCTTCGGCAACTGGTCTTCCGACGTCGCCACCATCAGCTTGCCGCAGGCCTTCGCCTTCACGCCGCGGTCGGCACAGTAGCGGTAGAGGAGCTGCTTGCCGCGCAGGCAGGCGGCGGCCTTGATCGAGCCGGTCGGGTAGTAGAGCGAGGCGTGGATGACCTCGCTGTTGCGCGAGGAGGTGCCGGTGCCGATGGCGTCGGCCGCCTCGAGGACGAGGGTGTCGAGCCCGGCGAGCGCCAGGCGGCGGGCGGCGGCGAGGCCGACGACCCCGGCGCCGATCACGACGGCATCAATGGACCAGTCTGTCATGGGGCGGGGGCAGGGGATGTGATGGGCAGGAGCATGCCCTCTTCTTAGGGCGGGCCCGAGCCCGAGGAAAGCGTCCGCCCCGCGCGGCTGTTCTCCCGCTGCAGCCGACCGGCAGGCTCCGGTCGGCCGCGCGCCGGGTTACTCGATCAGACGGACGACGGTTGTGGCCGTGCTGCTGACCTTCGGGCATTCGACGATGACGCGGATGTCGTCATAGTCGCCGTCGGTCCAGCCATAGCCCGGCGGGCGGTCTTCCCAGCCGAAATACATGAACTTGCCGGGCTCGCAGGCCTTCGTGGCCTGCTGCGGCGTGCGGTTCTTGCCTTCGGGAATGATGCCGCCCTGCCCCTTGGCCTTGCACTGACCGAGGTTGTCGCAGATCACCGTCTCCAGGATCGGAACGGCATTGGTGAAATTGTGCGTCGGCACCCCGGCGGTCAGGGTCGTGTCGGAATAGTAGTTGTAGGAGAGGTTGTTGGACCAGGGCGAGGCCCAGTCCGCCGGGTTGTTGGGGATCAGCGTGCCGGGGGTCGCGTTGTCCCACAGAAGCGGCTTGGTCCGGGCGTTGCGGACGTTGTAGAGGCGGTAGGAGATCGTCTCGCCCTGCTTGCAGGCGGGCATGTTGAAATTGTACTTCGTGCCGGCATTGTCGGCGATGGCCGTCATCTGCGAGCGGCCGAAATCGGCATGGTTCTGGCGGCTCTTGTCGAAGCAATAGACATACATGCGGTTGTAGTCGCCGGCCTCCGGATCGAGTTCGGCCATGATCGGCTTGGCGCTGGTCACGGTGTGAAAGGTGGTCGAGGTCGCCGCCGACTTCGCCACGACGTTGAGGGTCGGCATGCCGATGACGCCGAGGATCGACGTCGGCATCGTGGCGCCGTCGGTGCGGATGCGCACCGTCTTGCCGCCGTCCGAGGTTTCGATCGCCACCGGATAGCTCTTCAGGTGGCCGGAAAGGTGGCCGTCGATATGTCTCTGGGCGGTCTGCTTGACCGCGGCATCACCGAGGGCGGCCTGGCGCACGCCGGCGAGCGCCGCGGCATCGAAGGCGCCCTGCAGTTCGGCGGCGTCCCGCGACGCGCGGTGAAAATCGACCGCACCGCCGACGGTCGCGAACAGCGGTACCGCGGCCAGCGCCAGCGTCATGGCGACATTTCCGCGCCGGTCGGTGGCGAATTTCTTCAGACGATCCTGGTCCATGATGGTCATGCCAGCCTCCTGGGGCACGTTTCCGAACCACGACCTTAGGGGCGATAGATTGCTACGACGTTTTCGTAAAATGCGTGCAATCGGAAACGGTCATTAACCATCCCATTGGGACGAGGCTCGCCGGTGGCTGTCCGTGACCTGGCCGGAGCCGTCGGGCGGTGCCGTCACCGCCAGCGGCGGTGCAACCAGAGCCATTGCTCGGGATGTTCGCGGACCCAGCCCTCGACGATGTCGGTCAGCATCTGCATCGTCGCCTTGACGTCGACGCGGCCTTCGCCGTCCCGGGGAAGGACGAGCTCCTCCGTCGCCTCCAGCCGGAAGCGGTTGCCGGGCAGGCGGATGACGCGGACGCCGTGGACCGGGCAATCGAATTCGCGGGCGAGCCTGGCCGCGGTCGGGTTCGCCTTGGCGGGCCGGCCGAAGAAGGTGACGTCGACGCCGCGCTGGAGATGCTGGTCGATCAGCATGCCGACATGGTTGTTCGCCTCGAGCTCGCGGGCCAGCTGGAGCACGCCGCTGCCGCCGGAGGCGACCAGCTTGCCCATGGTCTTGCCGCGGATCCGGTGGATGGCGCGGGCGACGAACCGGTTGTTCGGCATGCGGTAGAGCGCCGTCGTGTCGAGACCGTGGGCGGCGGCGGCCACCGCCGGCATCTCCCAGTTGGCGAGATGGGCGGCGAAGAAGATGGCCGGCTTGCCGTCGTCGCGCAGCCGCTCGTAGAGGGCGACGTCGTCGGTGACGATGCGGCCGTCGTTGGGCCTTGCGGGATCATAGTCCCAGAGATCGTCCATGCAGGCATATTCGAAGGCGGTGCGGCCGAGATTCTGCCAGCAGCCGTCGAGGATCGCCTGGATCTCGGCTTCCGGCTTCTCGGGAAAGGCCGCCTTCAGGTTGGCGTAGCCGGTGCGGTTGACCGGCAGCAGGCGACCGAGCCGCGGCAGGATCCAGGCGCCGATGTCGCTCGCCCTGTCGGGGCCGAGCGCGCTGATGGCCCGCAGCGCGCCGAGCACAAGCATGCCGACGACCCAGTCGAACGGCAGCATGGCGGCGGGGTAGTTGTGGCGGATCCAGCGGACCACGGCTAGCCGCCGTCAGATCTGGACGAGGATCTTGCCGAAGACCTTGCGGCCCTCGAGCCGATCGAGGGCCTCGGAGAACCGGTCCATCGGCAGTTCGGTGTCGATCACCGGGGTGACGCCCGCCTCGATGCGCTTCAGGCCGTCGGCGATGGCGCGGATGGGGGCGCCGAACGAGCCGAAGATCTTGTACTGCTGCTGGAAGAGCTGCATCAGGTTGAAGGTGATGGTGGCGCCCGACGTGGCGCCGCAGGTGGCGAGCCTGCCGCCGCGGCGGAGGCAGAACAGCGACTGGTTGAACGTGTCGGCGCCGGTATGTTCGAAGGCGACGTCGACGCCCTTCTTCTTCGTGATCTTGCGCACCACGCCCTCGAACCGCTCGGTGCGGTAGTTGATGGCGTGGTCGGCGCCGATGGCGAGCGCCTTGGCGACCTTGTCGTCGTCACCGACCGTCGTGATCACCGTGCAGCCGAGCGCCTTCGCGACCTTGATCGCGACAGTGCCGATGCCCGATCCGCCGGCCTGGACGAGGACGGTCTCGCCTGGCTGCAGCCGGCAATTGTCGAAGAGCATGTGCTCCACGGTGGAGAAGGTGATCGCAGCGGTGGCGGCATCGCGCAACGACACGGCGGCGGGCACCTGGACGACGTGGCGGGCCTCCATCGTCACATATTCGCGCGCGAACCCGTCGATGTGGAAGCCCATGATGCCCTGCACGTCGGTGCACAGGTTGTCCTGGCCGGCGCGGCAGAACTGACAGGTGCCGCAGGTCTTGGCGCCGAACATGACGACCTTGTCGCCGGCCTTGAACGCGGTGACGCCGTCGCCGATGCTCTCGATGGTGCCGGAGGCCTCGGCGCCCACCACCAGCGGCATCTGGCGCTTTGCGAAGGCCATGCCGCGGAATCCCCAGACGTCGATATGGTTGAGCGCGACGGCCGCGACCTTGATGCGGACCTCGCCGCGGGCCGGGGCGGGGGCGTCCGCGATCTCCTCGATGCGGAGGTCGCGGTCACCGTGGAGGCGAAGGGCGCGCATGGGGATGATCCTCTTCAGGGCGGAATAGCCCGCTGTGTGGCAGATCGGGCCGCCGCGCCAGCAAAGAATGCAAGGCGCCGGTGCCTAAAGGCCCGGGGCGGGCTCGTCAACCGAAGGACGCCCGCCGAAGGACGCGCGCGCCCGGGCGCCGACGGCGTGCAGCACCATCACCGCCGCTGTGGCCGGGGACACGAGACGAAGGGTTGATGCGGCCTGCCGCCTCATCTATAGCAGCAGCTTCCTATTCGGGGCGCCCTGTACGGGCGATTGCCTTGTTTCGTGCCGCTTTGATCACCATCTGACGGCCGCCACGGAGATTGCGCCACCATGTCGTCCACCTTCGAAACCGTCTCGAAGATCATCTCGGAAACGTGTGACATCCCGCTTGAGAAGATCACGTCCGAGAGCCACGCGATCGACGATCTCGGTATCGATTCGCTCGACTTCCTCGACATCGCCTTCGCCATCGACAAGGCATTCGGCATCAAGCTGCCGCTCGAAAAGTGGACGCAGGAGGTCAACGAGGGCAAGGCGAAGACGGAAGACTATTTCGTCCTCGGCGCGCTGTGCGGCAAGATCGACGAGCTGGTCGCTGCCAAGGGCGCTTGATCCCGGCGGTCCGCCGGCCCGCCACAGTTCATTCTGCATCACCGGCCGGCCCCCCCGGCCGGTTTCGTCATCCAACCCTTTCGAAAGCCTCCCGGCACGGGAGATCAATCCTCCCATGCGGCTCGAATACTTCCAGATGATCACGCGCGTCGTCTCCTTCGACGCGCAGGCCAGGACCCTGACGGCGGCGGCGGATGTTCCTGCCGAAAGTCCGGTGTTCGAGGGCCATTTCCCCGGCTATCCGCTCCTGCCGGGCGTGCTGATGATCGAGGCGATGGCGCAGGCCTCGGGCTGGCTGATCCTCGGTCTGAACGGCCTCACCGCCATGCCCTTTCTGGTCGGCACCAACAGCACCAAGATGCGTGACTTCGTGCAGCCCTCGACGCCGCTCGTCGTGCATGCGGAAATGATCGGCGACGGGTCGGGCTATGCGGTCACGAAGGCCTTCATCACCCGCGAGGGCAAGAAGGTCGCCGAGGCGGAAATCAAGTTCGCGGTGAAAACCTTCCCCGATCCGAAATTCGCCTCGATGATCCGCGAGTGGGGGGAACGTCTCCAGTTCCCGTTCGAGAAGCTGGAAACGGCCTGAAGGGAGTGCATGATGGCAATTGCCCCGGAACGTGAGGCCTGGATCACCGGGATCGGCCTCGTCTCCGCGCTCGGAGAGGGGCTCGATGCCCACTGGGACGCCCTGAACGGCGACCGCGAGACGTGGCTGAAACTCGATTCGACCACCCATGCGCCCTATCATGTCCATCCCGCCGTCGCGCTGGACCTCGCCAAGCAGATTCCTGACCGCGGCGACCGCCGGCAGATGGAGGGCTGGCAGCGCCTCGGCACCTATGCCGCCGGCCTCGCACTGGAGAATGCCGGGGTCAAGGGCCAGGACGACCTGTTGAAGTCGATGCACATGATCGTCGCCGCCGGCGGCGGCGAGCGCGACTATGCCGTCGACGGGCAGATCCTGTCGGGGCTGGAGGCCTCCAACGAGCCCGGCAAGTTCCTCAACGAGCGGCTGATGAACGACCTGCGTCCGACGCTGTTCCTCGCCCAGCTCTCCAACCTCCTCGCCGGCAACATCTCCATCGTCCATGGCGTCGTCGGCTCCTCTCGCACCTTCATGGGCGAGGAGATGGCGGGCGTCGACGCGGTGCGCGTCGCCCTCGGCCGCTGCCATGCCGCGCAGGGCGACATCTTCCTGGTGGGCGGCGCCTATTCGGCGGAGCGGCCGGACACGATCCTGCATTTCGAGCTCGGCCACATGAACTGGACCGGGCCCTGGGTGCCGGTCTGGGAGCGGCCGAAGGACGGCGGCGGTACGATTCTCGGCTCGGTCGGCGCCTTCCTCGTGATCGAGGCGCGCGAACATGCCGAGAAGCGCGGCGCCAAGCCCATCGCCAGGCTCGCCAGGGTGTCCTCCGACCGCACCCGCCGCAAGGACGGGGATGCTGAGCATTCCATGGCCGTGCAGTGGAACGAGATCTCGCCCGGCCTCATTCCCGGCGCCACGGTGGTCGTCTCCGGCGCCACCGGCGTCAGCGGTGCAATGGCCATCGAGCGCGACATTCTCGACCAGCGGCGGGTGCCGACACGGGCCACCGGCTCGGTCATCGGCCACAGCGTCGAGGCGACCTTCCCGGCGAATGTCGCGCTGGCGGCGATGATGGTGGCGCGCGGCGAGGCCGTCCCGCCGATCGGCGGTTCCAAGGACGAGGCGCGCATGACCCGCAAGGTCAAGCAGGCGGTCGTCACCTCCGTCGGGCACTGGCGCGGCGAGGGCATGGCCCTCGTCGAGGCGATCTGAGGAGGACACCATGGCTCACATGAAGGACAAGCACGGCCGCCCGGTCGTCGTCGTCACCGGCATGGGCGTCGTCACCTCGCTCGGCCAGGGCAAGGACGAGAACTGGTCGAAGCTGACGGCCGGCCAGTCCGGCATCCATACGATCACCCGTTTCCCGATCGAGGGCCTGCGCACCACCATCGCCGGCACCGTCGATTTCGTGCCCTTCGACAATGCCCCCGACCTCACCACCAAGATGGCGGCGCTGGCCGGCGAGGAGGCGGTGGCCGAGGCGAGGATCGGCGATGCCGGCACCTTCCCCGGCCCGCTCTTCCTCGGCATGCCGCCGGTGGAGCTGGAATGGCCGCAGCGGCAGGATCTCGCCCGCGCCTCCGGCAAGAGCGCCGACATCACCTATACCGACATTCTCAGGGGCGCCGCGGCCAAGGATTTCAGCGCGATGCAGACGCGCTTCCTCTTCGGCTCGGTGGGCGATGCGCTCGCCGACCGCTTCGGCACCAAGGGCGCGCCGATCTCGATCTCCACAGCCTGCGCCACCGGGGCGACCGCCATCCAGCTGGCCGTCGAGGCGATCCGCCGCGGCGAGACCGAAGCGGCGCTCGTCATCGGCGCCGACGGTTCCGCCAACCAGGAATCACTGGTGCGCTTCTCGCTCCTGTCCGCGCTGTCGACCCGCAACGGCGACCCGACCGCCGCGGCCCGGCCCTTCTCCAAGGACCGCGACGGCTTCGTCATGGCCGAGGGGGCGGGGGCCCTGGTGCTCGAATCCTGGGAACATGCCACGGCGCGTGGCGCGACCATTCTCGGCGTCGTCGAGGGCTGCGGCGAGATGGCCGACAGCTTCCATCGCACCCGGTCCAGCCCGGACGGCGCGCCGATCATCGGCTGCATCAGGAATGCCCTTGACGATGCCGGCGTCACACCTGCCGACGTCCAGTATGTCAACGCCCACGGCACGTCGACGCCCGAGAACGACAAGATGGAATATGTCGGCCTCGCCGCCGTCTTCGGTGATCATCTCGCGGGGATCGCCGTGTCGTCCAACAAGTCGATGATCGGCCACACCCTGTCGGCGGCCGGCGCCATCGAGGCGGTGTTCACGCTGATGACCATCCGCAGCGGCGTCATTCCGCCAACGATCAACCATACCGAGGCGGACCCCGCGATCAGGATGGATCTCGTGCCCAATGTCGCCCGCAAGGCGAAAGTCACCCGCGCCATCTCCAATTCCTTCGGCTTCGGCGGTCAGAACGTCTGCCTGGTCCTCGCCGCGGAGCCGGCGTGATGGGGCGCGTCCTCGTCACCGGCGGCGCCAAGGGCATGGGCGCGGCCATCGTCCGGGCGCTCGTCGCCGCCGGCCACGATGTGACCTTCACGGTGCGCTCCTCGGGCACGGCGGCCGAAGCGCTTGTGGCGGAGCTCAAGGCCTCGCACCCGGATCGTGACGTCGGGATCGCGACCCTCGACCTCGCCGACAAGACGGCGGTCGACGCCTTCTGCGCCGAGCTCGAAAAGGGCGAAGCGCTCTATGGCCTCGTCCACAATGCCGGGCAGCCCTACGACCAACTCGCCGCGGTCATGGACCAGGCCAAGGCCGAGGCGGTCATGCAGATCAATTTCTTCGCCTTCACGCGCCTGGTGAATGCCGTGGTGCGCCCGATGATGCGGGCCCGGAACGGGCGGATCGTCGCCATCGGCTCGGTGACGGCGGAGCGCTCCAACCAGGGCAATGCCGCCTATGGGGCGTCCAAGGCCGCGCTCGCCGCCTATTGCCGGACGCTGGCGATCGAGAGCGCCAAACGCGGCGTGACGGTCAATGTCGTCGCCCCTGGCTTCGTCGATACCGACATGATGGCCAGATATGCCGATTATCGCGACAAGATGGAGAGCCAGATTCCCGCCGGACGTTTCGCGCGGCCCGAGGAAATCGGCGGTCTCGTCGCCTATCTGCTGTCGCCGCTTGCAAGTTATATGACAGGCGCTACCCTTTCCATCGATGGAGGACTGACAGCTTCGATGGGGCTGCAGCGATAAGGCAGCGTCAGTCGTCATGAGTTCAATGGAAGGTCCGCCGAACACCTCGCCGCGACGGGGACTGGTCGCTGCCGCCTGGGCCTGGATCCGGGCGACGATCGACGACCCGAACCGCATCGCCTATCTCTATATTCCGGTGCTCGCCTTCCTGCCGCTGACCCTCGGCAGCGTCGCGACCTTCTTCTATTTCGGGGCGTGCATCTATATCGGCCTGATCTTTCTTGGCCGCCGCATCTCCTGGGTCTGGCCGCCGACGACGGCCTTCGCTTGCCTCGTCGCCCTCGGCTATTTCTTCGTGACGATGATCTCGCCGCTCGCCTTCGCCAACAAGGCCGCGGGTTGGCTTGATGTGGGCACCGCGATGCATTTCCTCGCGCTGACCGTCCTGGTCGGCACCCTCGTGCAGACGCCGAAGGTCGATGTCTTCGATCTCTTCCTGAACGGGGTCCGCGCCGCCGCCATCGTCTCCTTCTGCCTCGCGCTGGTGCAGGTTTTCCTCCTCGGCCACCCGCGCGCCACCGCCGGAATGGCGAACGCCATTCCCTTCGGGGGCACGGCCATCCTCGCGGCCGGACTGTCGATGGTCGGGTTTACCCGCCTGTCGCCGGCGATGAAGGCTTTCGCTTTCGCTGCGCTCGTCTGCGGCATCGGCGGCAGCTTCCTGTCGCAGACGCGTGGCGCGCTGCTGGCGCTGCCGCTGGTCGCCGTCGTGGTCGTGGTTCATGTCTGGCCGTTGATCCGGGTGCGGATCGGGCAGACTGTGCTGGTGGCCTCGGTTCTCGCCGCCGGGCTCGCGGTCTTCGCGATTGCCCTGAAGGTGCCGGAGCGCGTCGAAGAGGTGCGCCAGGCCCTGCAGAGCGAGACCCTCGGCGTCGACCGCGACCCCTCGACGGCCCATCGGGTCATGCTGTGGACCCATGGGTTCGATGCCTTCCTCGATCGCCCCTTCGTCGGCTACGGCAGCCAGAACGCCGTGGCGGAGGTGCGGGCGCGGGCCGCGCGCGCCGGGATCGCCATTCCGGCCTATCGCCATCTCCACAACGAGTTCATCTCGGTGGCGGTCGGCCGCGGCATCGTCGGCCTTCTCGCCCTGGTGCTGCTGCTGGTCGCGCCGCTCATCATCGTCGGACAGGCGCCGCGGGACGGGCGTCAGCGTGAGCGCTGGGCCTTCGCGGTGCTGCTGTCGGGGAGTTATGCGATCTTCGGCCTGACCAACCTCCTGTTCAGCCACGACCAGACCAACACGGTCTTCGCCACCGGTTACCTCGTTCTGGTGGTTGCCGCGCATCAGGCGCAGGTCGGGATCACTTCCTTCAGCCGCCCGTTCCTCGGTGTCCCCGCCAGGCCCTGAACGTCGCAGCGTTGACCATTCCGACAGATGGCTGTGGCGCGTCGGACGGCCAGAGGGTAGGTAACGCGCCGACATGCTGAGCGAAAAGTGAAGGATATGCCTTCGATGCCGAAGCAGACGCGGATCGTTCCGGTCATCCTCTCCGGCGGCGCGGGGACGCGTCTCTGGCCCGCCTCGCGTGAGGCCTATCCGAAGCAGTTCCTGCCGCTCCTCGGCGATCGCTCGACGTTCGAGGAGACGCTGGCCCGCGTCGGCGACCGCGCCATCTTCACCGATCCGGTGATCGTCACCGGCGAGGATTTCCGCTTCCTCGTCGCCGACCAGCTGGCGCGCGCGGGCACGCCCGGTCGCATCGTGCTCGAGCCCATGCGGCGGGATTCCGGTCCCGCCATCGCGGTGGCCGCCGAACTCGTCGCGGCCGCAGATCCGGACGCTGTCATGCTGGTGCTGGCCGCCGACCACCTCGTCACCGACGCCGCCGCCTTCGCCGCGACGGCCGAGGCCGGACTCGCGGTGGCCGAGGCCGGAGCGCTGGTCACCTTCGGCATCCGCCCGACCCATCCGGCCACCGGCTACGGCTATATCCGCCCCGGCGACGTCATGGACGGCCGGGTGCGGATGGTCGCCGCCTTCGTGGAAAAGCCCGACGAGGACAAGGCGAAGACCTTCCTCGCCGAGAACTATCTCTGGAACTCAGGCAATTTCCTGTTCCGCGCCGACGTCTTCCTCGCCGAGCTCGCACGTTTCGAGCCGGAGATCGCCGCAGCCGCCAAGGCCGTCGCCGGGTCGATGAGCGTCGACCAGACCGGCAACGTCACCTTCGAGCGTATCGATCGCGAAGCCTTCGCCGCCTCTCCCGCGAAGTCCGTCGACTATGCCGTGATGGAGCGCACCGACCGCGCCGCCGTCATCGAGGCCGACTACGCCTGGTCGGATCTCGGTTCGTGGGACGCACTGTGGGATGCCTCGGCGAAGGATGCCGACGGAAATGCCGCGCGTGGCGCCGTGTCGCTGGTGGGAACGCGCAATTCCTATGTGTCGAGCGACGATGTCCACACCGCGGTGATCGGCCTCGACGACGTCGTCGTGGTCGCCACCAAGGATGCCGTCCTGGTGGCCGGCCGCCAGGTTGCAGGTGAGCTCAAGACACTCGTGGCGGATCTGCGCGGCGGCGATGCCCAGCGCCGCCGGCTCGCCGAGGAGCATCGCCGGGTGCTGCGCCCCTGGGGTTCCTACGAGAGCGTCGACCGGGGCGAGCGTTTCCAGGTGAAGCGCATCGTGGTGAAGCCGGGCGCGCGGCTGTCGCTGCAGAAGCATTTCCACCGCGCCGAGCACTGGATCGTCGTCAAGGGCACGGCGACCGTCGAGGTCGACGAGGTCTCGAAGATCGTGCGCGAGAACGAGAACGTCTATATCCCGCTGGGCGCCTGGCACCGCCTGTCGAATGACGGGAAGATTCCGCTGGAGCTCATCGAGGTGCAGTCGGGCAGCTATCTCGGCGAGGACGACATCGTCCGCAGCCAGGACGACTACAAGCGCGTCTAAGCGCCCGTTGCCCGCATCAGCCGGCCGAGACCCGCACCCGAGGGCTCGACCGGCCGCCAGCCGAGAGCGCGCAACGCGCCATCGTCCACGACAAGATCGCCCAGCACCTGCCCGGCGATGCCGGGGAACAGGCGCGCGATCATCCGCTCGGCGAGGGCGAAGGGCAGGGCTGCGATGCCCGGCGGACGGCCGACAGCCTGCCGCATCGACGCTGCCATCTCCGGCAAGGTCAGCGGCTCACCGTCGTCGAGATGGAAGGCGCGCCCCCGCGTCTCGGGATTGTCCAGAACGAAAGCGACGGCACTGGCGAGATTGGCGTCGGAGAGGATCGACCGGCGGCCCGCGAGCCCTGCGAGCGGCAGTGGCAAGGGGAGGCGGGCGAGGCGGGCGAGGCGCGCCATGTTGCCCTTTGCTCCGGCGCCATGGATGATCGGCGGTCGCAGGATCGTCGCCTCTGGCAGGGCCGCTGCGACCGCACATTCCGCCGCGCGCTTCGAACGCCCATAGGCGTCGGTGGGGTTTGCTTCCGCCGCCTCCGTCAGGAGCCATGCGGCTGACGGCCCGCTCACCGCCCGTATCGACGAGATCAGCACGAAGCCCCCTATGCCTTGGCGACGCGCGGCGCGGGCGAGGCTTGCCGAAGAGTCGGCGTTGACGGCCTGCATCACGGCCTCGTCGATCCCCGCGGGCTGGTGGGCGAGGCCGGCGGCATGGACGACGGCGTCGATGCCGTCGAGAAGCCGCGCGAAGGCCTCATCGAGGTCCTGGCCGGCAACGAGGTCGGGCAGGGCGGCGGGCGTGACGCGGCCCGCGATGCTGGCGGGAAGGGGGCCACGCGCCGCTGCGCGGACAAAGTGCCCGCGTTCGGCAAGGTTCGCGGCGAGCGCCGTGCCGACGAAGCCGCTCGCGCCGGTGACGAGGATCCTCATGGGCTGCGCCTCGGTCGCTGCAGCCAGGCGATGACGGGCAGGAGCACCACGGCCGTGCCGATGGTGAGCATCGCGGCCGCAGCCCAGGCACCTTCGGCGCGGATGGAGACGAGGGCGAGCCCGCCGCAGAGGATCGAGACCAGGGCGACGGTGAGCGCCACCCGCGGCGCTCTCAGGCCATTGTCGACGGCGCGCTGGTAGGCGTGGTCACGATGGGGCTCGGTGAGCCTTCGGCCTGCGAGGAAACGCCGCAAGAGGGTCAGGCCACCATCGACGAGCGGGTAGAGCAGCACGAGGAGCGCTGCAGCCGGCTGGCCCTGGAGGGCGAGGTTCAGCGCCAGCCAACCCAGCAGCAGGCCGAGCGGCAAGCTGCCAGAATCCCCCAGGAAGATCGATGCCGGATGCCGATTCCAGGGCCAGAACCCGGCCATCGCGCCGAGGCCGGCAGCGGCGATGACGCTTGTCGCCCCGCCCATCGGCATCAGCAGAGCTGCCGCCCAGATCATGGCGAAGGCCGGCGCCGCATGGGCTAGGGTGATCTCGTCGATGCCGTCGATGAAATTGACGATGTTGATCGTGGTGAGCAGCACCAGGGCGGCTACGGCGCGTTCGGCCCAGAACAGTGCCGGCGGTACCAGCGTCGCGTCGGCGGGAAGGCTCAGGGTCGCCAGCACCGCCGCCACCGCCTGCACTGCGAGTTTGGGCGCCCAGGCGATGGGGCGGACGTCGTCGATGAAACCGAGGACCGTCAGTCCGGCGACGGCCGCCAGCAGGGCGAGGAGGCGGACCTCGGCGGCACCCGCCAGGATCGCGGCCATGCCGGCGACGAGGATGATGCTCGCCACGACGCCGATGCCGGCGCCCTGCGGCGTCACGTCCTTGTGGGAGGAGCGGGCGTCGGGTCTGGCGCCGGCGACACGTCTCAGCCAGGGCCGCAAGGCGGCGATGGCCAGCCAGGAGACGATGGACGCGGCGGCACATGCGAGGCCGGCCGTCAGGAGACTAGAGGAAGCTGGCATCGTCGAGAAGGACCGCGCTGGTGCCGATCATCCGCCCCCGAGAGGCGGAACGTCACGCTAGCCGATTCGATCCGGCATCCGATGCGACCTGCATGCAGCATGTAGGGGAGGGCTATAGCGCAAGCCCGACGCACCTTTCCGGATTTTCAGAGGAAGGCCGGGGGGCGAACTGTCGGATCAGTAGGCGCGGAGACGGTCGCGAACGACCAGCCAGGCTGAAGCCAAACCCAAAACCAGCGCGGCCAACTCGAAGGCGGTCTCTACATTCACGCCGATACTCCTCGACACCTACGCCTTGAACGCATGCTGCACTGCTTTAGCACGCTTATACCCTCGTCCTTGACCAAGGTCGCCGTCAACCGCCCTGCCGGCGATTCAGCGAGATATGCCCAGGGTCTGTGGCCGGAAGAGCACGCGTGGAGCAGCCATGTGCAGGACGTGCCCCGATCGGCGCGGCAAGCCTGTTAGGCGAACCGGACCGCGGCCGCCGTCATGCCAGCGCCGCGCGTACGCTCTCGATCACGCGGCTTTGCAGCGCCTCGTCGAGATAGGGGTGCATCGGCAGGCTGATTACCTCGACCGCGAGACGGTCGGAGACGGGCAAGCCGTTGCCGGCGACGGGATAGCGCCTGTAGGCCGTCTGCTGATGCAGGGGGCGGGGATAGTAGATGGCCGTGGGAATTCCCTGCGCCTTCAGCCGGGCGGCGAATTCGGTGCGATCGCGGCCGCGGAGCAGGATCGTATACTGCGCCCAGACCGAGACGAGGTCCTCGGGCACGCGCGGTACGTCGACGAGCGAGGCGAGAGCCTCGTTGTAGCGCGCCGCGACGATGTTCCGCGCGACGATCTCGTCACCGAAGATCTTGAGCTTTTCGATCAGCACGGCGGCCTGGATGGTGTCCATCCGGCCGGTCATGCCGATGCGCTGGTTATCGTATTTGTCCTCGTTGTTCTGTCCGTGGATGCGCAGCGACCGGATCACGTCGGCGATTCCGTCATCATCGGTGAAGACGGCGCCGCCATCGCCGTAGCAGCCGAGCGGCTTGGCCGGGAAGAAGGACGTCGCCGTCGCCATGCCGATCGTGCCGATCTTCCGGCCCTTGTAGCTACCGCCGAAGGACTGGGCGGCATCATCGAGCAGCCAGAGGCCATTCTCGGCGCAGAAGGGCTCGATGGCGTCGTAATCGGCGGACTGGCCGAACAGGTCGACGGCGATGACGCCGACGGGCCGCAGGCCGGCCGCCTTCGCCGTGACGAGGCCCTGCTCGAGCGAGGCGCGGTCGAGGTTGAAGGTCTCGGCATGAACGTCGACGAAGACCGGACTGGCGCCGAGCCAGGCGACGACCTCCGCCGTGGCGGCGAACGTGAAGGAGGGGCAGAGGACCGCGTCACCGGGCTTCACGCCCTTCGCCATCAGAATGAGGGCAAGGGCATCGGTACCGGACGAGCAGGAAATCGAATGTCTGGCACCACAAAATTCCGAAAGCGCCTTCTCCAGTGCGAAAACCTCGGGACCCATGATGTAGGCACCATGGTCCACGACCTTCATGATCGCGGCATCGACCGCCGCGCCGAGCCGGCGCCGCTGAGCGCCGAGATCGATCAAGGGAATGGAGGCGAGCGGGAGGTTCTGAGTCATGCGGATGGGGCTCGGTTTCTTTCGGTCGGACGGCGATGCCGGCACTCGCCGTGGAAGGCCGCAGAATCGGTTCAAACGGCCGAATTTTGCAATCGACCAGCGCCACTTAGAGGCCGCCGCGCCGCCCGCCCAATCACTTTGTCTTTCGATCGGTGACCGATGGCGGGCAGGCGCCGCCACTATCGTCGCGACAAGTGATCCTACCGGCGGTCCCACTGGTGGCGAACATCCCTGTTTTGCCGTTGCATCGATGCCAATCCCGGCAAAAAGCTCCTCGCCCGATCCGCGGGCAAGTCGGTCACCTGGAAGCAACCCGCTGATTTCGCTCTTTTCCCTGTTACTTTCCGACCCGATTTTCTACTGGACCCTGCGCGTCGCCCGTCGTATCGGGGCATCGTCGTTTCTCGGGGGAACCCCATGGCCCATTTGCGTAACCTCGACTCGGCCAGCGATCCCGCGCTCACGCCCGAGCAGATCCGCCAGCAGGTCGGCCCGCACAAGCGCATCGGTTTCATCTCCGGCAATTTCAACGTCATCCATGCCGGCCACATGCGCGTGCTCAAATTCGCTGCCGAGGCCTGCGACACGCTGGTGATCGGCCTGAAGCCCGACGGCGCCCAGGGTGTGACCGTGCCGATGGCTCTCAGGCTCGAGGCCCTGAACGCGATCTCCTATGTCCACCACGCCGTCGAGATGCGCGAGGATGCGAGCCGCTTCATCGACCGGCTCCGGCCCGACCTGGTGGTGAAGGGCAAGGAGTTCGCGACGGAGTACAATCCCGAAGAAGCGGTCCTTGATGGCTATGGCGGCAAGCTGCTGTTCAGCGCCGGCGAGCTGCGCTTCTCCACGGACGACCTGATCGCCAAGGAGTTCGCCGGCAATGACCGGCCCAACATCCAGCGGCCGACCGACTTCCCGGAGCGCCATGGTTTCCGGATCGGCGATCTGGCGAAAATCCTGCCGCAGTTTGCCGGAATGCGTGTCCTGGTGATCGGCGATCTGATCATCGACGAATACGTCAACTGCGAGCCCCTGGGCATGTCGCAGGAAGACCCCACCATCGTGGTGACGCCGATCAACAAGAAGACCTTCGTCGGCGGCGCCGGGATTGTTTCGGCCCATGCACGCGGCCTCGGGGCAGAGGTCGAGTTCCTGACCGTCGCGGGGCACGACCGGCATGCGGCCTATGCCCGCGAAAATCTGGCGCGCTACAACGTCAACGCCAGCGTCATGGTGGATCGGACGCGTCCGACGACTGTCAAGGCCCGCTACCGGGCCAACGGCAAGACCCTGCTGCGGGTCAATGACCTGCGCCAGCATGCGGTGGAGCAGGAACTGCAGTCGAAAATGCTGCGCTGGATCAAATCCCGCATCAAGCATACGGACCTGATCCTGTTCTCCGACTTCAACTATGGCTGCCTGCCGCAGCCGCTGGTCGATGCGGTGGCCGAGGCCGCGCAGGCCCGCAAGGTGCCGATGTCGGCGGACAGCCAGGCCTCGTCCCAGATGGCTGACATTTCCCGTTTCCGGGGGATGCAGTTGGTCACGCCGACCGAGCGCGAGGCCAGGCTCGCCCTTCATGTGCAGGATGCCGAAGCCGGCATCGCCGTCGTGGCCTCCCGGCTCCGGGACAAGGCCCGCGCCGTCAATGTGGTGGTGACGCTCGGCGCCGAAGGCATGATCGTGCTCGGCGAAAAACAGGGCGAGGAGCGGCTCGACCGGCTCCCGGCATTCAACAACAACCCCAAGGACGTGGCCGGCGCGGGCGATTCCCTCTTCACCTGCATGTCGATGGCGCTGTGCGCCGGAGTCGACATCTGGCGTTCGAGCTATCTCGGATCGATCGCGGCCGCCATCCAGGTGTCGCGGGTCGGCAATCTGCCCATCCAGCATCAGGAAGTGATGGGTGAACTGCGCGAGCGGAGGACCTGAACATGCGCGCGCTGCTGCTGGCGGCCGGGTTCGGAACCCGTCTGAGGCCGCTTACCGACACCGTGCCGAAATGCCTGGTGCCGATCCACGGCCGTCCGCTGATGGATTACTGGCTCGACCTGATCTTTCGCGACGATGCGATCAGCCATGCGGTCGTCAACACGCATTACCTCTCCGACGTGGTCGAGCGCCATGTGGCAGCGTCACCGTGGCGTGACCGGGTGACGCTGGTGCATGAACCCGAGCTTCTGGGGACGGGCGGCACGCTGGTGGCGAATCGCATCGCGCTGGGGTCCGGTCCCGTCCTGCTGGCCCATGCCGACAATCTGACGACCTTCGACGTCGCTGCCTTCCAGTCGGCCCATGCGCGGCGCCCCCCCGGGGCGGCCATGACCATGCTGGCCTTCCGCACCGACGATCCCCGCTCCTGCGGCATTCTCGAGCTGGACGACATGCATCTGGTGCAGGCGTTCCATGAGAAGGTGGAGAACCCGCCCGGCAACCTCGCCAACGCCGCCGTCTATATCATCGAGCCGGAGGTGACCGAGGCCGCGGCGCAACTGGGCAAGCCCTTCGTCGACCTGTCGACTGAAGTCATTCCTCGGTTCGTCGGTCGAATCCTCGCCCATGAGACCGCCGGTTATCATCGCGATATCGGCAATCTCGACAGTCTGGCGCGCGCGCATGTCGAGTTTCCGAAGCCGGTCACGGCCTGATCGGCCGTGTTGGCGATGGCTCTTGCGCGCATTGTCAGGCAAGCTGCCGTGTATATCATGATCACGCGAGGGCAGGCTGGCGCCGTCCTCTGCTGCTCCCCTATCCTACTGTGTCAGCTTTGCTGGAACCGGACATAACCAGGCATGGACTTCATCCAGCTCTTGCGTGACCACGCGAACGGCGCATCACCCGATGAGCGGCGCGCACTCTATGGCGCCCTTCGGGCGCGGGTCGACAAGTTCGCGTCTTCGATCGAGGGCGACCCTCAAGGCCGGCAGTCACAGCGCTATCGGGACGAACTCGAAGCGGCGATCGGCCAGTTCGAGGCCGAGCAGGATGTTGGTCAGCCATATGCATCCGCGGGTTCTGCACGGGCGCCGAACCAGGTTTCGGCCGGCTCCGGCGACGCTTACGCCGGCGCGTGGAAGGAGAAGGGCGATCCCGCCATGGTGCGACCGGGCGTGCCGCGCGCGCCGGAGGCCGCCCCGGCGGCACGGCGGGATGGGGTCGTGATCCCGGCGCTGGCCTTGCTCCTCGGCCTCTGCCTTGGTGCCGGTGCATTGTTCGCGTTCCAGAGCGTCACGCGCAGCGCCGCGGTGGTGGTCGAAGACCATTATCGCGAGGGTCGTGCGCAGAGCGAAAAGAACGTGCAGATGGTGCAGTCCATTCGCGACGCCGTCGAGGAATACCGGCGCAACACCGGCACTTTCCCGACGACAGCCGATGCCTGGAATTCCTTTGCGGCGGTTGCCGAAGCCATCCCGCCGCTGAAGACGCGGCTCGGGCAGATGGAGGGGCCGAAGGATCGGCTGCTGTACCGGGGCAGCCGGCTCGACTACAAGCTCGTCCTCCACCAGTCGGGTGATTGCTTCATCGTGAGGCTCGACAAGCCGGAACTGGTCGACCCCGTCCGCAGCGCCAGTCCGGTCGACTGCTACGCCTATGGTTTCTGGACCAGCGGCGCCGTGGCCTGGTGATAGGCGGGATCTGAGCGCTGGATAGGGAGAACGGCACCATGACCATCATCCTGTCGACTGTGCTTGTGCTGCTCCTGGTGGCACTCATCGCTTTGGGCCAGACCCAAGGCGCTCTCGACCCGATCGGCGAGTTCGCGACGCAACTGCTGCGTCCGGTCGTCGTTCCGCTCGTCAACCTGATCAACCAGCCATCCTTCGCCTATGTCGCGTCGGCCCTTGTCTTCCTCTCGGCCTTGTCGATCATCGGCTGGTTCACGAGCAGGGTCCTCGTTCCGCAACTGACCGGCATGCGCCGCGCCCGACGCGAGATCGAGGCCCTGCGCAAAGCCGGCCCCGGCGACTGGCTGAAGGCCTGCGAACGCATCCATGGCGTTCTCAAGCGGCATGACGCACTGCTGCCGGCCTGGACTGTCTTCGCCGCCGATGTGGTCGAACGCAAGCGCATTCCCGAGCGCCGTTTTGCTACCGTCGTAGAGACGCAGAGTGCTGTCGGGGTGCAAGCGAAGACGGCTCTCCTCGTTGGGCTTCCTGGGTACTATACGTCTGTCGGTCTGATACTGACCTTCGTCGGCCTTGTCGTCGCATTGTACTTCTCGGCGCGCGGTTTCCGATCGGGAGATATGGGTGAGGCGCGCCAGGCCATCGTGCAGTTGCTCAATGCGTCGGCATTCAAGTTCCTGACCTCAGTCGCCGCCTTGCTTAGCGCGCTGATGATCAGCCTCCTGCATCGCTACGGCGCGCAATCGCTCGGCACGGCCGCTGCGGAGCTCGCCACGGAAATCGACGCGTTCCTCCAACCGCTGAGACCGGCGCGCTCCGAATGGGCGGAAGAGCAGCGGATTGCGCAGCTGTCCGCTGCACTGATGAGCCTCACCACCGAACTGGCCGCGACGCGTGCCGCTGTCGCGAAGCTCGAGAGCGTGCTGTCAGAGCGGGCCGTGCCATGAAGGCCGAAGACGACGACGTCATCGACTTCAAGCCCTTCTTCGACCTTGTCGTCGGCGTGATCTTCATCCTGCTGATCCTCATCGCCGCACAGATGTTCTTTGCCCAGCAGCAGGGTGACACTGCGCAGAGCCGGTCGGAGCAGGCGGAAGAGTTGGCGCGTCGCGCAGAAGCGATGCGTTTCCTCGATGATCTCGCGCGCGAACTGTCGCGCAACGGGTTCGAGGCAGATGTCGACCGGCTTGGCCTCGCGGTCGTGCTTCCAGCGCGCACCCTCGTGGCAGGCAACAGCGGTCCGTCCTGTGCCCGGCCGACGGTGGACCGGGAGGCGGCCGCGCGTTTCGGACGCGCTCTGGCCGGCAAGCTCGCCTGCGTCGGCACGGGGGCCGTGCACAGGGAAAGCTGTCCCGCCTTCGCGCTGCGGGGCTCGGCCAACATGATCGCCGAACTGCAAACGCCAACGCTAGGGGCCGACGCGACGCCCGGCCCGGTTCAGCGCGCCATGGCCCTCGATCTTGCGGCGGCCATCTTTTCCGCCGAACCCGATCTCCTCGCCTTGCGCACCGCCGACCGCGGCCTGTTGATCGATCCCGCTTTCGGAGTGCGCGCTGTTCCTGACGCCGCGGCGCGCGGAGGTGAGGCTTGTGGCCAGCTCAGGCTGGGCTTCCCGCTGCTTGCCCGGCCGCCCGCGCCCTAGGCCACGAGCAGCTTTTCGACCTCGTCCAGCCCGTCGCACGGCCGGAAGGCGAGACCCGCCGCCCGGGCCGTCGCCGCCTCGTCGCTCATGCCTTCGATCAGGAAGCAATGGCCGACCCCGGCGCCTGCTCCCGCTCCCATGTCGCTGGCGCGGTCACCGACCATGATGGAGGCGGGAAGGGCGACGCCGAGCGCGGTCGCGGCGTGCAGGAGCATGCCGGGATTGGGTTTGCGCCAGGGATGATCGGCCACGTCGAAGGGGGCCAATCCGCCGGCGTGATGGGGACAGGCGCAGATGAAGTCGAGCGCCGCACCGCCTGCCTGCAACTCCGCTTCCACGCGGGCCTGGACCCGGGCGAAGGCCTGCCAGTCGAACAGCCCGCGGCCGATGCCGGACTGGTTGGTGACCAGTCCGACCAGCCAGCCCGAGCGGTTGGCCGCGGCGACAAGGGCCGCGGCGCCGGGCACCAGTTCAACGCCGGCAGGGTCGGCCAGGTGATGGCGGTCGACGATCACGACCCCGTCGCGATCAAGGAAAAGGCAGGGCCGGGCCTCGGCCCCCCTGGCGCCCCTGATCTCGGCCCAGCAGCCGTTGGCGAGCAGCGGGATCATTCGAAATAGATGAACTCGTGGTCGCCGGTATAGCCGGCCTGGGCGAAGTCGAAGGCCCATTCTTCCGGCGTGTGGAAGATGCGGCAGGTGAGCTGCCAGTACATCAGGTTCACCTTCTCGCTCTCGTTGCGGTAGCCCTCGACGCAGATGTATTTGCCGCCGCGACTGACGCGCTCCATCTCCTTCAGGGCAGCATGGAGATCGAAATTGTAGAGGTTGTGCAGGGTGTTGATGGAGATGACGAGATCGAAGCTGTTGTCCGCCCAGGGGACCTTGGCGGCGCTGCCGACCTGGCAGAAGGGCTTGACGCTCTCCATGGTGTGCTCGACGGCATAGGGGGAGATGTCGATGCCGGCGACCTCGAGGCCGGGCATCGCCTCCTTGAAGTCGTGCAGCAGGAAGCCCTTGCCCGAACCGACATCGAGCACCTTCATACCGGGCTTCAGGCCGTAGGCGGCGATCATGGCGTCGGCGACCTTGCGCCAGCGGCCATCGTACTTGTAGCCGCCATAGCCGGTGAGGCGGCTGCCGTCCCAGTAGTCCTGCCCGAACTGGATCGCCTTCTCGGCAACCTCCGCCTTGTCGATCTCGTTGACGCGCGCGAGGTAGTCACGCTTCGTCGACTTGTGGACGAGGCTGACGAATTCACGATAGGCCATGGCGGTCTCCGGTGTGGAACGGGGTCAGGTCTTTGAGGATCGCCTGCGCCTTGGCGAGCTGGGCGCGGCAGCGCTCGGCGCGGTCGGTGCCGAGGGCGAAGGCGCGGCGCGCCTCGTCGAGCGGCAGGAAGTCGTTGAGGATGATGCAAGCCCACTTGATCCGGTAGGCATCAAGCAGCAGCCGGGCGCGTCGACCGAAGCCGTCGCCGAGGGACAGCCCGGCCTGGAGACCATCGATGAAACGCTCGAGGCTCGCCTGCGGCGTCGGGATCTCCGGGACGGAGAAGAAATCACCGACGAGCTTGGCGGGGTCGTCGAGGCCGGCATATTCGAAGTCGATGAAGGAGACGGCACCATCGGCGACGAGGGCGTTGTGGAAGCCGAAGTCGGAGGGCGAGACGATCCGCGCCTCCTGCGGGAGGGCGGCGTCTCCCTCCGCGCCGGCCGCCGCGGCGATCCGCTGCCGGACGCGCTCCCAGGCCGGCACGAGTTCATTCGCAACAAAGGCCGCTGCTGCCTCGCCATGCGGCGCCGTGCGGTCGAGGTCGGCGAGGCGCGCGACGCGGCGGGCGACGGTCGCCAGGTGATCGGCGAGGCTGAAGCAGGCTTCCGAGCCGGGCGCGATCCCGTCGAGGGCCCGCGGGGCGCTGTTGAGCGCGATGATGAAGGTGAGAGCCGCCTCGACATGGAGATGGCCGACCTCGCCCGGCGCCAGCTTGTGCCCGGGGCGGACGCTGTAGAGGGCCGCATGATCGCCGCGGTCCATGGCCAGCGGCTCCGGCACGGTGTCGATGCCGCGCGCGCGGGCGTAGCTGATGAAACACCATTCCGCGCCCAGCCGGTCGCGGCTGTCGGCGGCGCTGACATGGTACAGTTTGAGCACGCGCGCGGCGCCTGCCGCATCGCTCACCAGGAAGACGCGGTTGTTCTTGCCGCCGGAGAGGCGCTCTGCCGACACGGGCGGCGCCAGCGCGGCCTTGCCAAAGAGACGCGCCGCGATCGCCAGGACCTCGTCCATTCACGCGCCCAGGATGGCGTGGCGGACCGCGGTCCAGTCACCGTGCCGTTCATGCGGCAGGGAGGCGAATTGCGGGTTGGCGTCGGGATCGAACAGGACCAGCCGCGTGGCCGGCGCGAAGCCCGGCATGGCGAGGATTTCGGGGAGGTCGTCGATGAAGACGTCGCAGCCAAGCGTGCCGGCGCGGGCGACCTTCGCCTCCTTGGTCAGTTCGAAGAAGATGTTTTCATGGGGCACGCGGGCAGGGCCCGAGAGCGCCTGTGCCGCGAGGAAACCGCGGGCCGCCTCATGCATGTCATAGGCCGGCCCCATCATCGGGGTTCTGGTCTTGTGGCTGACGATGAAGAGATCGTGCCCGGCCGCGCGCGCCGCGTCGACAAAGGCGACGATGCCCGGATAGGGCGCGACGAGGTCCATGCGCGCGCCATAGACATAGCCCTGCAGCGCGGTGAACTCGTCCTTGCGGCCGGAGCCATTGAGGTGGTCGCGAACAGCGTTCTTGCTGGATCCGAGACCGGCAGGGATCAGGCCCTTTTCGAGCGCGGCCTGGTGGAACACCCCGTCATAGCAGGCGATGGTGTTGTCGAAGTCGATCCCGATGCGCATCTTGCCGCCCGTCAGGCCAGGCTCATGTCGATCAGCGGACGGCCGACCTTGCCGGCGGCGAGATCGGCCAGGGCGTCGGTGGCCTTGGCCAGCGAATAGGGTGCCGAAAGCAGGTCGCGCACGGGGAAACGTCCGCCTGCCAGCAGCTTGCCGTAGCGCGGATAGTCGCGATCCGGCACGCTGTCGCCACCCCAGGTGCCCATCAGGCTCTTGCCCTGGTTGAAGACGCCGGGGTTCAGGGTGAGCTCGGCGCCATAGCGGGCATTGCCGATGACCACGGCGCGGCCGCCCTGCTGGCGGGTTGCGTTGATCGCCTGGTCCATGACCATGGGCAGGCCGGAGGCTTCGACCGCGCGATCGACGCCCTGCGGCACGATCGCCTTGATCTGAGCCAGAACGTCGCCTTCGCCGGGGTCGACGACATGGGTCGCGCCATAGAGCTTGGCCAGCGCACGACGGGTCGGGCTCGGATCGATACCGATGATCGGCGTGGCGCCGGCAAAGGCGGCCGCCATCACGGCATTGATGCCGATGCCGCCGGTGCCGAAGATCGCGACGGAATCCCCGGCGCGCACGTCGAGCACATTGAAGATCGCGCCCATGCCGGTCGGCGCGGCGCAGCCGAGCAGCACGCCGAGTTCGGGTGGCAGGCCGGATTGCAGCAGCGTCAGCCGGTTTTCGGAGACGACGGCGTGGCGCTGGAAGGTGGTCACGCCGCCGGCGTTGACCTTCTTGCCGTCCCATTCGTAAACGGCGCCGCCGGCCTCGATGCCGGTGCCCTTGATCCAGGACAGCACGACCTTGTCGCCCGCCTTGACCTTGGTGACGGCGGAGCCGGCCTCGAGGACCGTTCCGACGCCCTCATGGCCGAGGCAGTGCGGCAGCCACTTGTCCTCGCCCTTGTCGCCGCGCCACTCCATGACCTGGGTGCCGCAGGCGCCGGAAAAGCCGATCTCCACCAGCACCTGACCGGGCTTGATGGCCGGCAGCGACAGGGTGACCAGTTCCAGCGGCTTGCCGGTCTCGACGAGGATGGCGGCTTCGGTCTTCATGATGATGATCTCAGGCGAGCTTCTTGAGGATGCGGTCTGCGATCTGGTGGCCGGTCAGCCCCAGCTGCTCGCGCGCGTATTCCTGTTCGCCGGCGAGCTTGTAGAAGATGTCCGGCGTGCCGAAGCGCAGGAAGGCCTTGGGATGGACCTCGTTGTCGACGACCCATTCCGCCACGGCCGAACCGAGGCCGCCGATCAGCGAATGCTCCTCGACGGTGGCGACCAGACGGAACTTGCCAAAGGCTTCCGCCAGGCAAGCCGTATCGAGCGGCTTGACGGTGTGGAAGCTGACCACGCGGGCCGAGATGCCGTGGCTCTTGAGGATGTGGCCGGCCTCGACGGCCTCGGGAAGGATATTGCCGGTGGACAGGATGCAGACGTCGCTGCCGTCCTCGATGGTGATGGCCTTGCCGATGGTGAAGTCGGCCGGCATCGCCTTGTGGATGTTCGGCTCGCCCTTCTTGCCCATGCGGATGTAGCAGGGGCCATCCTGCTTCATGACGGCGCGCAGCGCGGCGCGCACCTCCCAGGGGTCGCCCGGGCAGATCACCGACATGTTCGGAATAGAGCGCAGGAAGGAAATGTCCTCGCAGGCGTGATGGGTCGGACCAAGGCCCGCATAGGCGAGGCCGGCGCCGACGGAGACCACCGTCACCGGGACGTTGTGGTAGCAGGCATCGGTACGGATTTGCTCGAGGCAGCGCGTCGTCACGAAAGGTGTGATCGTGTAGGCGACGGGGCGCAGGCCCGACATCGCCATGCCGGCGGCCACGCCCATCATGTTCTGCTCGGCCACGCCGCAGTTCAGGAACCGGCTCGGATGCTTGTCCTTGAACTTGTCGAACAGGCGGTTGCCGATATCGCCCGAGAGCATGACCACGCGCGCGTCGTCGTCGCCGAGCTTCGTCAGTTCGTCAGCGAATGCGTTTCTCATGCGAGGCCGAGCTCCTTGTGCGCCTTGACCACCTCTTCGGCGGTCGGCGCGCGGTAGTGCCAGTTGTTGTCGTCCTCCATGAAGGACACGCCCTTGCCCTTGACCGTGTGGGCGATCAGCGCCACCGGCTTTCCCGAACCATTGGGCAGGTCGGCCATGGCGGCTGCCAGCGCCTCGACGTCATGGCCGTCGATCTCGCGCGCGTCCCAGCCGAAGGCGGCCCATTTGTCGCGCAGCGGGGCGAGCATCAGCGTCTCGTTGGAACGGGCCGTCGCCTGCCACTTGTTGTAGTCGACGATCACGCAGATGTTCTCGAGCTTCTGGCCGGCGGCGAACATCGCCGCTTCCCAGACCGAGCCCTCGTTGTTCTCGCCGTCCGAGAGCAGCGCATAGACACGGTGGCTCTGGCCGTGGATGCGGGCCGCGAGCGCCATGCCGACGCCGATGGGCAGGCCATGGCCGAGCGAGCCGGTAGCGGCCTCGACGCCAGGCAGGAGATTGGCCGGGGGATGTTCGGCGAGGCGGCCACCATCCTGGCAATAGGTCGCCAGTTCGGCCTCGGGGAAATAGCCCTTGAAGGCGAGCGTCGCGTAGAGCGCCGCAGCCGCATGGCCCTTGGAAAGAATGAAGCGGTCGCGATCCGCCCAGTCCGGCTTCTTCGGATCGATCGACAGCACGTGCCAGTAGGCGGCCGCCAGAACGTCGCAGCAGGAGAGGCAGGAGGCGAGATGGGCGGCACCGGCGGCCGAGCTCATCTCGATCACCTTGCCGCGGAGCCTTGCGGCTACTGCCGCCAGCGCCGCCTTGTCGGGCGCGTTCTTGCCGTTCGCAACAACCATGTCGGGGGTCCCAGTCATGCGGCCGTCAGGCCTTGTGTTCATAGCGCGCGGGCAGCTGGCCGACGGCCTCGCCGAAGCGCGTGGCCCAGGCGATGACGTCGCCGACGCCCTGGTCGAGACCGATCGAATCCCGCCAGCCGAGCTCGGTCCGGATCTTGACGCTGTCGAGCGTATAGGCGGTGTCCTTGCCCGGGCGCTCCGGCCCGATCTCGACGCAATCCTCGAAGCGCTTGCCGAGGCGCGCAAGGATCATCTCGACGAGTTCGCGGATCGAGACCAGCTCATAGCCCGAGATGTGATAGGTCTCGCCCAGCGTGCCCTTTTCGGCGATCTTCAGCGTCGCGTCGGAGACGTCGTTCATGTGGATGAAGACGCGCACCGACTTGCCGCCGCCATCGAGCTTCAGCTTCTGCCCGCCCACGGCGGCGACGATGGTGCGGGGAATGATGCGGTAGAGCTGCTGGCCGGGCCCGTAGACATTGGCGGCGCGGGTGAAGAGCACCGGGAACTGGTAGGTCTGGAAATAGGTGCGCAGGCTCATGTCGCCGGCGGCGCGGCTGACCGCATAGGGCGTCGAGGGATTGAAGGGGCAATCCTCCTTCACCCAGCCCTCGGTCGAACCGTAGACTTCCGGCGTCGTGACATGGACGTAGCGCTCCAGCCGGTCGTAGCGGCGCAGGCGCTCGTGCAGGCGCACCGTCGAGACCACGTTGGTCATCATCCAGTGGTCGGGATTGGTCCAGCTCTCGCCGACCATGCTCTGGGCAGCGAAATTGACGATATGTGTCGGCTTCTCGGCCTTCAGAAGGGCGTCGAGCGCGTCGAGATCATGGTTGATGTCGACCCGATGAAAACGTACCGAGCCAGGGTTCTTGCGCCACTTGTAGGGCAGCAGGGCCTCGTGCGGCTCGTCGGAGCGGGACGTGGCGATGACGTCGCGGCCGGCCGCGGCCACGAAATCGCAGAAGCTGGCGCCGGAGAAGGAGTTGGAGCCGAGGACGAGAATGGGTGCCGCCACGCTCAGGACCTCCCGGCCAGTTCAGCCGCCACTTCGTCGCGGTATTGGGAAAGCCACTGCATCAGCATGTGTCCCATGATCAGCTGGAAATCTTCCGCGATCTGCATGTCATCGAGCGCGAGGTGGATGGGGACGTCCGCCATGGCCTTGGCCTTGCCGCCGGAGAAACCGAGCACGGCATAGCTCTTCATGCCAATCCGCTTCGCCTCTTCGAGCGCCCTGAGGATGTTCGGGGAATTGCCGCTACCGGAGAAGACGATGAGGATGTCGCCCTTGCGCGCCATCACCGCCAGCTGCAGCGAGAAGACCTTGTCGTAGCCTTCGTCATTGGCGAGCGAGGTGATCACCGCCTGGTTCGCCGGCAGGCCGTGGACCCGGAGGCCTGAACCGGCCTGCTTCGACAGCGCATAGAGGAAGTCGTTGGCGAGGTGCACCGCATTGCCGGCACTGCCGCCGTTGCCGGCGAAGAACACCTGCGCACCGCTGCTCCATGCGGCCCTGAGGTCGTGCCCCAGAGCCTCGACGGGCGTCCAGTCGAAGCCGCCGAGGACGCTTGCCAGGCGCGAGGCGTAATCGCGGAAATGATCGCCGGGATTCGCGAAGGCCGTCATGGTCACTGCGCCGCCTTCTGCTGCATCCACTTGAGGTTATGCCAGCGATCCTGCTCGATCAGCACGCCCTGGCGGTAGAGGCCGATCAGTTCCTTGATCGCGTCCTCGACCGTCTTCTTCGGCCGGAAGCCGGTGGCCAGCAGCCTGTCGGAATTGACCCGATAGGAGCGGGGATCGTTAGACGGCGTCACCACGATCTCGGCGTCCAGATGGTGGCCGACCATCTCGGCGATGGCGAGGATCGAGATATTCTCGAAGCCGGCATTGTAGATGCCCGTGTGCTGCGGATTGTCGAGCAGGAAGATGTAAAGGTCGGTGATGTCGTCGATGTGAATGTTCGGGCGCGTCTGATCGCCGCCGAACACCGTGATCTTGCCGTTCTTCAGCGCCTGCATGGTCAGCATGTTGACCGAGACGTCGAGACGCATGCGCGGCGAGAAGCCGCAGACGGTGGCGGGCCGGACGATCTGCACAACCATGTCCTCGGAATAGGACAGCATGATGCGCTCGCCGCACATCTTGGTCTTGTTGTATTCCGAGATCGGCAGCAGTTCGAGGTCCTCGGTGACCTGCTCCTCGTCCTTCACGCCGTAGACCGACCCGGACGAGGCGTAGATGAAGCGCTTGATGCCCCGGCGCTTGGCGCGGTCGGCCAGCTGCATGGTGGCGAGGCAGGAGATTTCCCAGGTCAGCTTGGGATCGAGGTCGCCGCAGGGGTCGTTGGCGACGGAGGAGAGGTGGATGATGGCGTCGATGCCGTCGAGCGGCACCTCGTCGATGTTGCGCACATCGCCCTGCACCACGTTCAGGTCCGGATGCGGCTCGAGCTCGTTGCCGAACCACTGGATGTCGAAGCCGACGACCTGATGGCCAGCCTTCAAAAGCTTCGGAACCAGCACGCTGCCCTTGTAGCCGCACGCGCCCGTGACAAGTATTTTCATGAGAAAACCCGGAGGATGTGGTCTGCCAAAGCCTGCGACGGTAACGCCTAGTGATACAGGCTCGCATGGGAATGCGACCGCCTGCCCGAACGCCCGTTCACTTAACGTGCGTGATGGGCGATGACAACTGGCAAATCGTTTCCCGGGCAGAGGTAAGGCGATACGATTCAAAGGCGTCGCGGTGTTGACCTGCATGGGTGAAATAGGTGAGATCGCGCCGCGCTGAAATCCCGACGTTTCGGAATGCGAGATGCGCGCGGCCTGTGCATTGGTGCCAGTGGCTGATGATCCCGCGCTGCGCTTTAAGTTCGCGCGCGGACAACGGGGGCACTCATGGTTGACGTCTTGTCTGAAGATCGGCTTCGCGCGGCTTTCGCATCGGCTGCATTCGACGACCATGTCGAGCGGTTCACAGCCGATCCGGGCAGGATCACCCCAGCGGTTTCGCAAGCAATGCTCTATCACCTCGCGCGTTTGCTGGCGCCGGCCAACATTCTCGAGATCGGCAGCTATTTCGGCAATACCACGCGCGTGCTAGCCCAATCCGTCGCTGATGCCGGTGCCGGGTCTCTCGTGACCATCGATCCCTATGGGGGTGACAGGCTACCGGGGATCATCGCAGGGTGGCCGCATTCCCTGGCGGCTATCACCAGCTTTCACGCCCTCAATTCGATGAGCTATTTCGCATCGCTCGAAGTGGCCCGCACCGCGACCGGCAAGCATGCGCCCTTCAATCTCATCTTTGTCGACGGGCATCATTCCTACGAATACGCCATGTTCGACCTTCTCAGTTCGGCTCTCTATCTGCGGCCGGGTGGCGTGATCGTCGTCGACAATGTCGAGCAGGCCGGACCGTCCATGGCCGTTGCTTCGTTTTTGTCCCGCTACAAGGGGTGGCGACTGTTCAGCCAGTCGGGGGAAGCGCTCGATCCGGCATTTCCCGAATCTGTTCCTGGAGCCTTGGGCGCGATCCTGCTGAGCCCCGGGGGGGTCGAGGTCAGCCAGATCCCCTACAAGTTTCATTTCTATGGCATGGGCCGTACGGCTGTGGGCGCTGTCCGCGTGCCCCTCCTGCCGACCGGTGCCCCCGGGACCCTCTCGGCGAGTGCCAATCTCTATTCCGTGCCCTATGACATGCACATCACGGGGGTCGGGCTGGTCACGAAAATCGTCAGCGTCACCAAGCGCGTTGATGGCCATGAGCCGATGGCCGAGATCGATTTTGGCGCAGACCTCGCTATTCAACCTCACACGGATGATGCGCCGGTCAGTCTGGAACTCGAGTTGCAGTTCCAACCCGATGACGAGCACGCGTCCAACATCATTGTCGACGTTTCAGGCGGCGTCACGCTGACTTGAAGAAGCGCGCACTGACGGCGCGCGCTTCCTCGGCATTGATTATATGAAAAACTTGCCCTGGACCCAACGGGCGTAATCGATCAGCGGATCTTTCGCCGATCCTTCTGCGACGAGCATGCTCCGGTCGGGAATCATCATGGCTCGGGCGGAATCGAGAACGGTGCTTTCGTTGGGCACCGGAACCGTCCAGGGCTCAACGGACACCGCGGAACTGCCGGTGCTGACGACGACAAAATCGGGAGCCGCCATTCCGCGCAGGGGCGCCAGTCGGCCGTTTGCGTCGAGACCGAGAACTACGCGGGCGCCCGTGCCGGCTTCGACGAATACATAGGCGTAGCGCAACGGAGAGTTTTGCTCGCGATGATCGCGGACGGTGCAAATCGCCTCGAACTCCATACCAGGGCCCGGGTCGAGTGCCACGATGTTCGTGATGCTGCTCGGTCGGGCCTCAACCAGGCACAGGCCGGACTCAGTCTTGACCAGCAACGCGAAGCTGTCGGCGGTCGCTCCCTGATGAACGCAAAGGGGGCGGCCGGGAAGGTCGGGGATGATGGCGACGCCAGCGGTCGTGCCTTCAGCCAGCCCGTAAATGTACAGCTGCGACCGGGATGGCAGGAACTCGCTGATGATCGCCGCCTCCGGGGCAAAGCCGACCAGGGGCACAGCCACTCCCTCGGCGAGTGTGCGGCTCGCCAGCCATTGAACACCTTGCGGGACCGTGAGGTGGCCGATGAACAATGTTCCAGTGGCACCTTCGCTTGCCCTCAGGGCCACCACGAAGGTTTTGCCGCTGGTATGGTCATCGACCATGGAGATCGCGCGGATCCCGTCGAGTTCCACGACGGCGTCGAGCGTCGCGAAGGCCCAGTCGCCGCCGCTGAAGCGGTCGACCTGCATCAGGGTCTGGCCGCGATGCGTCAGGCGCGGGACCTTGTCCTGGACGTAGGTGATGATCTGGAGGGGCACGTCCTTGTCCGACGTGCGCGACTCGATGTCTGGACCGAATTCATGGCCGGAGCGGCTGTTGGTGTCCTCGTTGGGCACTCCGTAGAGAAGTGTTTCAAAGCGGCCACAGCTGTACTGACGCACATACCAGCGATAATCGGGCAGAAGACGCATCAGGTCTTCGGGAATGTCGAAGAAATGTTCGGGCTCGTGGTAGATCGCAATCGAGAGCTTCGGCCGGAAGCGCTTCAGCGACTGCTCCATGCCCTTGAGGGCGACCGGCTCGCCGCCTTCGATATCGAGTTTGACGTAATCGCAGGCCGTCACCAGCCCCTCGGCCACCAGCGAATCCAGCGAGCGACCCTTGAACTCCTTCACCATGGAGCCCGCGGCGGCCGCGGCGTCCACGTCTTCGCCGCCGGCGCCATAGACCATGCCCGATACCTGCGAAACCAGCCGCAGGGTGCGGTCGCTGTCGAGCAGGGCGACTTCGTGTTTGGTGATGACACCGTCGAAGGCGTCCCATGTCGGCTTGGCCCAGTGGCCCTCGAGTTGGAAGACCGGATCGAAGCTGTGGATCCGCCCTTCGCCTTTCATCTGGCAAATGAAATAGGGAATTTCCCATCCCGCGCCGACGCCACCATTGATGACGGTGTCTCCGGGCATCAGCCTTACCACGTCCATATACTGCTGCGGCCCGAATGCATCGGCCAGGAAGCCACGCATGACCTGTTCCTGATTACCGAACAGGATTCGCGTGAAAGTGTCCCGGCTCTTCTGGTCCGACAGCTTGGACAGAATGTAGACGAGGCTGGGGCTCTTTTCGGCGAGCACCTCCGGATAGTCCCGCATCAGATGCAGCGAGCCACCCGACATGCGCTTGCCGACCGAGCGGCTGGACATCCAGAAATCAGAGTGAACCGTCGACTGCTCGAACGTGTCGGCCTTGAAGTCGCGGTCGGCGACCAGGCGCTCGAGCTTGTCCTTGAGGCACAGGGCGAAGTCCCAGTAACCGTGCGGGTCAAAGCCGAAATGAAGCAGGACGATGAGCCGCGACGGGGCGATCAATCCTGCCGCGTCCGAGGCAAGGCGTGGCCAGTTCGTGCTCGATATGAGGAGATGACAGCCGGGAGGGGTTTCGGCAGCGGACGATACGAAGCCAGCAAAATGGCTCTGCCCCGTGCGTGCCTGAAGGATCGGCAGGGCTTCGACGTCGAGCTTGTCATCCTTCAGAATAGCAAAAGGTGCATTCCGGGGCATTTGGTCGAGATGAAAGACGAACTTCCCAGACCACATAGATGGGTTAAGTGTCACGCCAGAATTCCCCGAATAGCCCATCGATCGGGCGCCTGTATTTCCCTGCTCTAGATCCCCGATACGTCAACAGATCAAGACGCTCACATCGTCTTTACGCTGTTCACGAAAAGTATGGGGTTGCACGATGTCGGTTGTGCGGCAAAGTGCATTAAGAGCTTGAACTAGCTTAGTGATGGCTGTAAAAGGTCGGCCACCCGTACGTCAAGCGGTTTTGTCCTCTGCCGAAGTTGTGATGGGCGTGTCAGTTAGATCGTCCGAAATCACCGCGGCCTTGAAAAGGTTTCCATGATGGCCATCAGCTGGAACTCGCTGGATGCGATTGAAAACGCTCGGCTTCTTTCTCCGGGCGCCCATGTCATCGATTTCGGCAGTTCCAACCTGTATCATGCGACCGCGGCCCAGATCGAGGCCTTCGTCGCCCGCTATGCGACCACGATCCCGGACAATCTATCTGAACTCGCGCAGCGGCTGGAGGCAGGTTCGAAGCTCGGTCCGGACGGGCAGGCCCTGAACCACGCCTTCATCGGTGAAATGTTCGAAGCCGCGGGCATGACCTATGACGCCATCGACATTGCCGACGGCTACAAGACCACCATCGTCGACCTGAACTTTCAGGCGCTGCCGGAACAGTTCATCAAATCGGCCGATGTGGTGCTGAACTTCGGCACCAGCGAGCATATTCTGAACCAGGCCAACGTCTTCAAGTCGATCCACGATGCCTGCAAGCCAGGCGGCATGATCATGCATCAGTTGCCGGCCATCGGTTTCGTCGATCACGCCTATTATTGCTACACCGGCCGCTTTTTCTATGATCTCGCCGCATATAACGAGTATGAGCTGCTGGATATCTGGTTCGACGGAAACTACACCGACAGCGAGGACATCTATTCGTCCACGCGTGCGTATGCCCGGTACTTCCCCCACGTGGACAAGCGCGTTGCCGCCATCGGCGTCGAGGATCGTGAAAAGCGGGTGGCGTCCCTGCGTATTCCGACCGTGGCCATCAACGTCGTGCTGCGCAAGGTGAAGGACAAGCCGTTCGGCATCATGGTCGAGACCTCGACCAGCGTCGGCGCGATTCCGGATGCCGTCAAAGGCGCCTATGCCAACGGCTGATCCGGTCCGCCGGGGCTTCGTAGCCCCGGCACAGCCGTCTCACTTCATTTCAGCTTGCGCGTCAGCCAGTCGCGGGTCGCGACCCGCTTGACCGTCGACATGATGCGGGCGCCCAGGCTCCTGCCGTAGGATTGATACACGTCCTGGCCGACCGCTCCGACACTGGTGCTGACATCCAGCAGCCCGGCGAAGGGCTTCTCCGAGGTACGCCTGAACAACACGTTCACGGCCATGTTGGGAACCGGCGTCGCGTTGACGCGCGCCTCTCGTACGCCCTGGCGGTTGGCCGTGTAGGGGCCGAGGACCGGGAAATGCGCCTTATAGGCTTCAACGGAGTCGATTAGGTTGTCATGGCCCGCGGGGCCGTCATACCAGAAGTCGACCAGTTCGTAGTGGTTGTAGGCTGCCATATCGAGGAAGAACTTGCCCGTATAGCAGAAGTAGCCATGCGCGGCGAAACCGGCCGCCGGGACCTGATGGTACATCAGGCCGCCGACCTTGGTGGCCTCGTGGATGGCGTTGAAGGCATTGGCCTGGTTGATGATGTGCTCGGTGGTCCCGGCATTGATCACGAGGTCGTTCTTGCCGACGAAGGCTTCCGGCAGTTCGCTGCGGTTGAGGTCCAGGATGGTCGTGCGATAGCTCGACGCGATGTCGACCGCCTCGTAGGTCATGCCGGCCGCTTCCAGAAGCTCGCCGACGAAGGCCTGGTTGAGCGCGATACCGTCAGGTCGGAAACCGGACCGCGAGGCCAGTGCGGTCGCCCAAGCGAGATCCTGAGAGGTCCCCGGATTGTGGCGCTGGACGAAATCGAGGATCGCCGGAGCCTCTGCGCCGTAGAGGTTGGAACAACCGATATCCAGCACCGAACCCTTGGCGGGAAACATGCCGAGGGCTTCCATGCTGTGAATGACGGACCAATGAATTGCCATAGGGGCTCCTGGAAAGGGCCGGGGGTGGGGCGAAGCTGCGCGGTGCTCATATGAGGCCGGCGAGCCTCGCATGAAGGACGCAGCCGAGGGTGAAGGCGTCCGTGATCTCGCTGTTCAGGACCATCTCGTCAAGTTCCGTCGGGGTGACGAGCCTCAGACCTGCGATCCCTTCCGCCACCTGCGTGCGCCCGATCGCCGTGAGTTCGGCCCAGGCGAGCGCGACCGACATCCCCATCAGCGCCGTCGAGCCGTGGATGCGGCCGAGAAGGCGGATCGATGCGACCTCGCCCTCGATCTCCTCGCGCAGCTCGCGAACGGCGGACTGCTCGGCCGTTTCGCCCGGATCGGTGGCTCCGCGCGGGCACTCCCAGTGCCAGGATCGCGTCGCGTGGCGGAAATGGCGGACGAGGACGATGCGTCCGTCGAACAGCGGCAGGACCGCGACGCCGGAGGGTTCGGCGCCGGGGCGAAGAACGCGGTGATGCACACCGGTTGTCCCACCGGGGAAGATGACCGCGTCGCGCACCAGCATCAGATACGGGTCTTCGTAGCGCACGCCGACCTTGGCCCATTCCGCCGGCAGGCCACGGGCCGTGTAGCGCTCGGCCATGTCGGCCTCGATCCGGGCCATGGCGCCGGCCTCGGTGACGACGGTGATCCCGTCGGGCTCGTTCGAGAACCAGCGCGGATGGGCCGCGGCGAAGGCGGCATAGTCGGCGTGGCGGCTTTCGTCGTCACCGGTCATGGGCGCGGATCCTGCGGCGCCACCACCTGCACCACCACGCTGGTCGGCTCGGCATTGTTCGCGGTGCCGCGGCGCATGGTCTGCCGCAGGCCGTAGAGGGCTAGAAGGCCCGCATAGCGCAGCGCGCGCAGCAGCGAACTGCCGGCCTGGCCGACACGGCCGAGATCGCGGTCGTGCAGGCCCTGCGGCTGGCGGCCGATATCGATGGCGGCGGCGCTCGGCTTCATGGCACTTTCGAGCAGCAGGGCGTCCACCAGGCGTGCCCTGACCCAGGCCGCATCGGGCAGCCAGATCGGCTTGTGGGCGACATAGGTCCAGCGCGCGCCCGGGTTCGTGACGCCGCGGACATGGTCGACGAGGAGCTGGGTATCGATCTCGTCGGGATGCCGGCACATGACCAGCACGGCATCGACCTTGTCGTCGCCCGCCAGCCGCCAGCAGGCGAGATGATCCGGCTCGATCCAGAAGACACCGTCCTCTTCGGGCGAGAACATCCCGTCGAGCCAGGTTCCGACGGGCGCGACCACCAGCAGGCGCGCGCCCGCGTGGACGGAGCGGCGCAGGTCCTCGACGGCCGCGCGCACGGGCGCGTAGGACTCGCGTCCGAGATTGAGCGGGCCGAGCCGCGGCGGCACGCCCCACAGGCGCTCGCGCAGGCGGGAGACGACGGCGCGCGGTCCGCCGCGATGGCCGCTGCCGACACCGAAGCGCCGGGCCCGGCGGCTGGGGCCGAAGGAGGGGTTGCGCAGGTCGGCGAGGGTCAGCGTCAGGTCGAGCTCGGGCGGCAGGGCCGCCTGGCCGCTGCGCCGCTGGAACCAGGCGGCGACGCCCGCGACCCAGTAATAGTGGCCGCGGTTGGGGACCGGCGGGCCGAGGCCGGCGACGAGCGCCGCCATGTCGCTTGTGCTGCGCTCCAGCAGCGCATGCGAGCGGGCGTCGCGGTCGCCGCTGTGGAACAGCATGGGCGTGCGCGAGGCTTCCAGATGCCAGGGCACGTACCATTCGGAGATGTCGCGCTCCCAGACCCCGGCCGGCCGCGACCCATAGACGACCGAGCGGGCATCGGCGGCGCGCTCCTGCATCTCCAGGATCATGACCTCGTCGGAATCGGCGATGACCTCCATCCGTCCGTCCGGGCAGTAGAGCTCGGGGAAGGAATAGTCGCAGTAGCCGTGGACCTTCGTGACGACCCGCGTCGGGCGCATGCCGAGGAAGAAGATCTGCAGGAAGCGCCCGACACAGGCGGTGTCGTCCTCCTGCCAGAAGACATGGTTGGCGGCCCGGCTCCAGCAGCGCGACTGGTTGAGGGTCTTGCCCACGGTCGTCAGATGCGGCGAGGCGAGGCCGATGGCCGCGAGCTGCCGGCCGGTCAGGGCGAGCGGCGCACCGTCGGCCGGGGCGAGTGCGTCGACCCTGGGGATCACCTCTTCCGCCACCGCCTTGAAGCTCGCCGCCATAACCGAGGTGGCCCCCGCCTCGATCCGCGCCAGCACATGGGCCAGGCTTCCGTCGGAGAGGACGAAATCGGCGTTGAGAGAGAAGAAGACCGTGCGCGTCATCGCCTCGCCGTGCAGGGCGATGCCCCGGGCATAGGCGAGCGTCAGCGTCACCGTGTAGAGGCCGGGGACGATGAGGTCGTCGATCGGCGCCACCACGACGGAAGCAAAGGCGCGCATGCGCTGCACCTGCGGCTGGGCTTCGAAATAGGCGGCGTCCTCCGCCCGCGTCATGATCTGCAGGGTGACGGGCATGCGCCTGGCGACATGGGGCAGGTTGCCCGGCGCCAGCAGCGAAACGAAGGCGTGTTGCACCAGACGGTCGATGTAGAGCCTGCCCCAGGCGACGACCAGCACCACGGCCTGCTCGGCCGGCCGGACGGTGGCGCCGTGCCGGGCGCTGCCGTCCGGGCTCGCGTCCCCGGCGGGTGCCATCAGCGGTCCGCCCCAGTCAGTTCCCTGAGGCGGTTGGTGAGGATCGCCTGAATGTCCTCGTCGATGCTGAGACCATGGGCTTTCACAAGGACCAGGATGCGCATGATGACCTCGCTGTCCTCCGGCGTGAGCCGCAGGGTGGCCTGCTCGATCTTCAGGTCGAGCGCCGGCTCGACCGGCTTGCCGAGCATGACCAGCAGCGAGCGGTAGCGCCGCAGCATGGAGAGGTCGTCGGGGCGGATCGTGAAGGCCTCGATCAGCGCCTGCAGTTCCAGTTCGGGAGGCAGTTCCTGGCCGGTATTGGCCAGTTCCTGGGCCATCGTATAGGCGGCGCGGCGGGCATTCTTGTCGCCGGTGCTGGCATCGGCGGCCACCTTGGCGCGGTAGTCGCTGAGGACGGTCTCGATCGGCCCCATGGCGACGATCTTGCCGTGTTCGAGGACGATCCCGGTGGTGCAGAGGGTATTGAGCAGCGCCATCGAATGGGAGGCGACGACGAGGATCGAGGCGCGCTCCGCCAGTTCGCGCATCCGCGTCTCGGCCTTGACGGTGAAACCGGCATCGCCGGTGCCGAGGCCTTCGTCGATGAGAAGAATGTCCGGCTCCAGCGAGGTGGCGATGGCGAAGCCGAGCCGCATCAGCATGCCGGCGGAGTAGATCCGCACGGGAAGGTCGAGATAGCCGCCGAGTTCGGTGAATTCGGCGATCTCGGCGGCACGCGCCCGGACCTCCTTCAGGCTGAGGCCGAGATGAAGGCCGCAGGTGATGATGTTTTCACGTCCGGTGCTGTCGACGTTCAGGCCGGGCGTGGCGTTGAAGAGGGTGGCGATGGTGCCGTCGATCTCCGCCTCGCCGCTGATCGGCTCGTAGACCCCGGCGAGGACCCGGAGCAAAGTCGACTTGCCGGCGCCATTGTGACCGATCAGCCCGATCCGGCTGCCCGAGGGAATGTCGAGCGTGATGCCGTCCAGCGCGACAATCTGGCGGGTGGCGGCGTCGATCCGGCCGCCGGTCTGGCCGATGCCTGCCGCCGCCGTTTGCGGTGCGAGCTTGACCGGGAATGCGACGGTGGCGTCGCGCAATCGGATCCGGGGCATGGGTCAGTACCAGTAGGCGAGCCGGCGCCGCACGGCACCGAACACAAGGAGGGAGACGGTCAGGCCGACCGCGGCCATGCCGCCAGCCCAGAGCCAGGACTCGATGGGAGGTGCCCGCCCGATGAAGGGATCACGGCCGATCAGAAGCAGGTGGTAGAGCGGGTTGTAGTCGATGAGGAAAGCGAAGCGTGGCCCGAGGAGGTCGCGCGGCCAGAAGACCGGCGTCGCGAACAGGGCGATCTGCATGCCGCTGGCGACGATCTGCTGAACGTCGCGGGCCTTCAGCGTCAGGATGCTGAGCAGCAGGCTGATCCAGAAGCCGTTGATGAGGATCAGTGACAGGCCCGGTATGACCAAGAGAAGGGTCAGGGACGGGGTCACACCGAGCACCAGATAGACGATGACCAGCAGCACGAGATGGTGTGCGAAGATCAGCAACATCCGCCACAGATGGGCGAAGATGAAGGCGGTGTAGGGAAACCGGATCGACAGCGCGGTGGACTGCGCCGCGACGAAGGTGCCGCAGCCCTCCACGATGATCGAGGCGATCAGGGTCCAGACGATCAGCGTCGGCGTGATGGTTTGAAAATAGGCCGCCGTATCGATCCTGAAGATCGCCGACCAGACGAAGCCGAGCAGCAGGATCAGTGCGCCGAGGTGCAGCGTGTGCCAGAGCGGCCCCAGCGCCGTGCGCCGGTAACGCCTGATGACGTCGATGAAGCCCTGGTGGATCCAGAGGTCGCGACGCGCGATCGAAGCGTCGAGGTCGGCAGCCGCCACGCGCAACCAGGTGCTCATCGGACGCACCCCATGGCGCCGACGCCTGCCGGCTCAGGTCGAACAGGGCGGTGGGATGGCGTCGGGTGCATCGGTGTCGGCGGCCTTGTCATCAGTGCATCGGCTTCCGCTGCGCGGGTGCGGCAATCCGGACCGGTCGGAGGGACCTGTCGTCTCGCAGAAAGCCCGGCCCCGCCATACCATCCGGCAGCCGGACGGGTCTTTAGGAGATTTTCGAGGGTGACGCAAACTGAGTTGGTGCAGTCTCGATGGCAGTCAGCCTGGTTTGAAGGGCAAAAAAAGATTGCGAGCGACAGATCGCGATGTTCCGGGCGGCCATCTTTGCCCTTCCGTCGGCTCTCGAAGCGACGACTTCCTTCCAAACCGCGGTGGATATCGACGCACTGCGTCAAAGATCGACGGCAATGGCGGCGATGACGCAGGAATTCCACACAGATCCGGCGAGGTTTTGCGGCGCGGCGTCCCGAGGGTGTGGTCTTGTCGCGGCGCGTGGGCCGTGATTTGACGGTGCTCCGAGCCCGTTCCGGGCAACCCACGAGCCAGAACGGGCGAGCAAGACGGCATGAGCGATCCCACGCTGCTTCCAGGATACCGGTTCGTGACGCCGGAGGTGCTCTACAGCGACAAGAGCTTCGTCACGGTGGGCGATGCCGAGATCGCCATGCTGAAGGCCATCGCCGCCGGCACGCCGCGCCGCCGGGCGCGCATCTGCTGCCATCCCGACCCCTCCGCCGCGCAGCAGGAGATGGTCATCGTCATGCACGCCTCCGGCTATGTCCGGCCGCATCGCCATTTCGGCAAGACCGAGACCTTCCTGGTGCTGGACGGGGCGGTGGACGCCATCCTGTTCAACGAGAACGGCACGGTGGACGAGGTCTGTTCCATGGCGGCGCCGGGCGAGGGCCGGCCCTTCTTCTACCGGATGCCGGTCGGCCGCTTCCACGGCCTCATCTACCGCTCGGAATGGCTGGTCTTCGTCGAGACCACCAAGGGCCCCTTCGACCTCGCCGACAGCGAGGGCGCGCCCTGGGCGCCGCCGGAAAGCGAGCAGGCGGCGGGCCGGGATTTTTACAAGGAGCTGGGGCTGGGGTAGGGGGCCGGATCGGCGCTGCCTGAAACTGCTATTGGGAAATATATCCTTGACAAAGGACTATAGTCTGCTATTCAATCGCCCCTCGATTGGAGACCCGCCATGTCGTCTGCCTCGCCCGTCCTGTCCGAAACCACCCGCCTCGCCCTGCCGCTGATCGCCGCCGCGCAGGCGCAGAAACACGTCACCCACAATGAGGCGCTCGGCCTGGTCGATGCGCTGGTGCATCTGGCCGTGAAGGACCGCGGCCTCGCCGGGCCGCCTCCGGATGCGGAGACCGGCGACCGGCACATCGTCGGGGCGGCTCCCACCGGCGCCTGGGCCGGTCATGCCGGTGAGGTGGCCGAGCGGGAGGAGGGGCACTGGCGCTTTCTCAGTCCCCGGGCCGGCTGGCTCGCCTGGGTGGAGGGCGAGCGCTGCCTCATCGTCCATGACGGCGAGGCCTGGGGCGATGCGGAGATCCGCGGCACGTCGCGCCTCGGCATCAATGCCACGGCGGACGCGGTGAACCGTCTGGCGCTGGCTTCCGCCGCCAGCCTGTTCACCCACGCGGGCGGCGACCATCGCATGACCATCAACCGCGCGAGCGCTGCCGACACGGCCTCGCAGGTCTTCAGCACCGGTTTTTCCGCCCGTGCCGAGATCGGGCTGGCGGGGAGCGATGATCTCGCGGTCAAGGTGAGCGGTGACGGCACCACGTTCCGCACGGCGCTGCGGGCGGAGACCTCCGGCCTCGTGCGCCGGCCGCATAATCCCTGCGCCGCCCGGGCGATGACGGGGGCTCTCTCAGCGGCGCTGACGCCGGCGGTCTGGGTGCCGATCACCGGGACGGAAACCGTGTGGAGCGAAGGTCTCGGCCATGAGGCCGCGCCTTTCGATGTCGTGACAGGCCGCTTCGCGGTGGCCGAGGCCGGGCCCTATCGCATCGAGGCGGCGGCGACCTTCTATGCGGCGACGGAGGCGGCGGGTGTCTATCTGTCGCTCTGGCGCAGCGGCGCCCTGCTGGCGGGCTCGCAGCAGGTCACGACCCTTGCCGCGGCGCCGGGCTTCGCCTCGGTCCAGACCAGCGTGCTCGCGGCGCTGGAAGCGGGCGACGATGTTGAGGTGCGGGCCTATGTGAGCGCGCCCGGCGTCAGCCTGCTGAACAGCGGCTTCGGGGCCTTCTCGCTCGCCTTTGCCGGCTGAGGGGGCTCAGCCGAAATGCGTGCGGGCGATGCGCTCGCAGAGCGTGTCCATGGTGGTGAAGCGCCAGCCGATGCGGTCCTGGAGTTTCGTGATGGAGAGCGAGGTGTCGAGGGGGCGCTTTTCGAGGAAGGGCATCTCGGCGAGTTTGGCGGCGCGGATCGGCGGCAGGAGGCCGGGCTTCACCGCCTCGATCCTGCCGGCGAGCAGGGAGAGGAGGCCGAGGCGGCTGAAGCGCTCCGGGCCGGCGACGTGGTAGATGCCGGTGGCGCCGGTCTCGGTCAGCCGGATGACCGCGCCGGCGAGGTCCTCGACGAAGCCGGGGGAGTAGTACTGGTCGTCGGCGCAGGACTGCGGCTTGCCGGCGATGATGTCGTTGACCCATTGGCCGAGCTGGCCGGCCTCGTCACGGCCGCCGGAGACGACCTTGGAGAAGCGCGTGACCAGCCAGGGTTCGGTGCGGGTGCCGAGCCAGGCCTCGACGGCGAGCTTCTGTGCGCCATAGGCCATCTTGGGAAAGGCCGGGTCGGTCTCGCGCCAGAGGGCCTTGCTGCCGTCGAAGATGTAATCGGTGGAGCAGAAGACGGGCATGATGCCGCGGTCGAAGAGATCGTGGATGACGCGGACCATGGCGACGACATTGACGGCGGAGGTGCCGGCGGGGTCGCGGGCGCAGCCCTCCATGTCGATGGCGCCATAGGGGATGATGGCGTGGGAGAAGGGGACGCCGGCCTGGTCGATGACATCGCCGATGCGCATGGTCAGCGCGTCGAAGGCGAGGCCGCCGGGGAAGGGGCGACCGTGGAAGGTGCCGATGCCCCTGTCGCCGAGAACGGCGAGGGCGCGCCGTCCGAAAAAGCCCGAGGCGCCGATGACCAGCGCGCGCGTCAGTTCCATGTCCCGCCTCGTCAGAGCAAAGCCTCGCCGGCCCGGTTTCCTTTCCGCCTAGCCGGTCGGCTGCGCCTTGTCATGCGCAAAGATCGCGCTTGACCGGGCCGCGCCGCCCATAGATGTACAAGGCGCAACGGACGGACGACAGGCATGAAGCCCAGCAGGATCATCATCCTAGGCCATTCCGGCTTCATCGGGTCGCGGCTCATGGCGCGGCTGACGGAGCTGCACCCGGACGTGCCGGTGGTGGGAGCCTCGCTGACCGGCCTCGACCTCGAGGATCCGGAGAGCGCGGGCCGGCTCGGAGCCCTGTTCGACCCCGATGCCCTCGTCGTCATGTGTGCGGCGATCAAGCGCCAGCTCGGCGATACCGCCGACATCTATCTCAAGAACACCGCCATCATCGTCAATTTCGCCAATCTGTTGGCGCGCCATCCGGTGCGGCGGGTGGTCTATTTCTCCTCCTGCGCCGTCTATGGCGAGGATATCGAGAACCTCGCCATCACCGAGGAGAGCGCGCTGGTGGCGCGCAGCTATTACGGCCAGTCGAAGATCACGGCGGAGTGGATCCTGGAGCGCACCGTCGCCGGCCTGCCGCAGACACAGCTCGGCCTGCTGCGCCCCGCCACCATCTACGGGCCCGGGGACCTTGCCACCGCCTATGGCCCGAGCGGCTTCCTCGACGCCGCCGTCCACAACCGGCCGCTGACCCTCTGGGGCGACGGCTCGGAGCTGCGCGAACTCCTCTATATCGACGACGTGGTGGAGGCGGCCGCCGCCTATGTCACCACCGACCATGTCGGCCCGCTCAATCTCGTCGCCGGGCAGAGCTACCGCTTCTCCGATGCGCTGGAGGCGGTGAAGGCCATCGTCGGCCGGCTGCCGGAGATCACCTCGCGGCCGCGCTCCAAGCCCAAGGTCGACAATGTCTTCGACAATGCCGCGCTGCGCCGCGTCCTGCCGGGCGTGACCTTCCGCCCGCTGGCGGAGGGCATCCGGCAGATGCACAAGGCCCGCTACACGACCGCCTGAGGACCACCATGCCCTGCCTCGTCTGCAACTCGCATCGTCTGACGCCCCGCCTCGACCTCGGCGCGCATCCGGTCTCCTCCTTCTTCCTGAAGGCGAAGGACGCGCCGGAGACGGCCTACAACGTCACCCTCGGCGACTGCGCCGATTGCGGCACGATCCAGGCCATGCAGCCGGTGCCGCACCACGCCCTGGTGCCGCCCTATGACTGGCTCTTCGCCCGCGAGCCGGAGGAGCATCTCGACGAGACGGTGGAGAACATCGTGGCGCTGCCGGGCGTGACGACGGACTGTGTCGTCGGGGCGCTGACCTACAAGGACGACACCACGGTCGATCGCTTCCGCCGCAAGGGCTTCACGAAAACCTGGCGCGTCAGCGTCCGCGGCGATCTCGGCGTCGACAATCCCGCCGCCAATATCGAGACGGTGCAGAAGCTGACCACGGCGGAGCGCATGACGGCGATCGCCGCCAGGCACGGTGCCGCCGACATCCTGATCGTGCGCCACATCCTCGAACATGCCGAGGACGTGCAGGGCTTCCTCGCCGGCCTCGCCGCCATGGTGAAGCCCGGCGGCATCATCATGGTCGAGGTGCCGGACTGCACCACCAGCCTGAAGCTCAACGACTATTGCATGGTCTGGGAGGAGCACTCGCTCTACCTGACGCCGAAGACCTTCATGGGCCTCCTGGCGCGCGCCGGCTTCGAGCCGATCCGCACCGACATCTATCCCTTGCCCTTCGAGAACTCGCTGGTGCAGCTCGCCCGCCGCGGCACGCCCCAGACCGCGCCGTTGACGCCGGCCGAGGTCGCCGCCGAGCTCACCCTGCTCCCCGCCTATGCCGAGGCCTTCCCGGCCAGGACGGCGGGCCTGCGCGCCGCGCTGACCAAGCTGCGGGCCGAGAAGGGGCCGATCGCCCTGTTCGGCGCCGGCCATCTCGCCTGCCACTTCGTCAATTTCCACGGCCTCGCCGACCTCATCGACTTCGTCGCCGACGACACGCCGCAGAAGCAGAACCTGTACCTCGCCGGCGCCCGCCTGCCGATCCTGCCCTCGGGCGAGATGGTGGCGCGCGGCGTGAAGACCTGCCTCTTCGCCCTGTCGATCAACAACGAGAACAATGTGGTCGCCCGCAACCAGGCCTTCCTCGACCAGGGCGGCACGTTCTACTCGATCTTCGCGGCGAGCCCGCGCTCGGTGCATGCGCTGATCGGGTAGGGGGCGGGGCGTTCGAAAAAGTCTGGCACCGGGCCTCAAAATCGGTCAGCGAGAATGTCTGTTTGCTGGTCCTCGGGCATCGCCGCCAGTCAAAAGTTATGCCCAGTGTGTCCCGCCGTACGCAGCGAGGCAGGCAAGCCACAGGATAGCTTACGCGACCATGTCGCTTGCCTGCTTTGCGCCCGTCATCCTTTGAGCGCCAGAACCGCATAGAGTACGGCCATCGGGCCATAGAGCTCCGGCTTCTCCGTCAGGAAGCACCCTGAACCATGGCAACAGGCCAACCCGGCATAAATCGCCCGGTGGCAGTAAAACGCCTTCGCAAAGCGAAGAACGATAATTCTCAGTTTCATAAGCTCGAACATCGTTGTTGTCCTTTGATGTTGAGCCGGGCCCGGCGGTTGATCTAGAGTGTCTCGACGGGAGTGTTTTGGCTGAATGCGCCTCCGCCGTCGTTTCATCAAGGTTACGCCGCTGCGTAACCTGCGATTGTTCAAGGGGGTGGACGAAGTGCCAGTCAGCGCCGGAGACGACGTTGTCAGGTTTGGGCAACTGGTGCGAGAGCGGCGCGTAGCGCGGGGCTGGAAACAGGAAAACCTCGCGGAAGCGGCCTTCTCGAACCGGGACCGCAAGGGTTACGTCTCGCAGATTGAAAACGGCAAGGTGCCGAACATCACCCGCGACACGGTGCGCAATGTCGCGCGGGTCCTCGAGATCGCCGCCGAGCAGATCCCACCCGCCCTGCGCTGGCCCGAAGCCGCGGCGGTAGTGCAGGACACGAACACAGTCGTCCACGAGATCAAGAAGCAGCAAGACGAGCTAGTTGCTGCACTGCGGGATCAGGCCCGCGAGTTCGGCATCAAGGAGGGAATGCTGATCGCGCTGGCACGGCGCTACGCGGAAGGCACGCCCGGCGACTTTGCGGCGGCGCTCGCTGGTCTCGAACGCGCCCTCGAAGTGGCGCGGGACGAGCGTGAGCGCGGCGGCCTGCCATCTAACATTTCCAGCGCTGTCGATGCCGTCGTCGCGCGCATCGATGCGCTCAATGACTGTGGCGATCTGAACGGCGGTCAGGTCGCCCTCGATGAGGAGTTGGCGAAGCTGGATGCCGAAGACGAACGCCGCAAGGCCGCGCGCGCTCGTCTCTACGACAAGGGTATCGCCCAGGCTATCCTCACCCGTGACGCCGGAAACGCCCGCCGCTTCCTTGTCGCGCGATTCGAACTCGATGCGGTTACGGATACGGAAAAAAGGTATCAGGCGTTCAGGGGACTTTTCATCGAATGGTATCAGCGAGGCTCGGAGAAAGGTCTCAACTTTGAGCTTGAGGTCGCGATCGCCTTGGCGCGAGAGGCGGTCAGTCGGGCGGACAATCTCGACCATCGTGGTGCTATGCGCACAAGTCTTGGCGTTGCGCTCGATACGCTCGGGGAGCGTGAGAGCGGGACGGCGCGGCTGGAGGAGGC
>NZ_JAUYFA010000004.1 GCF_030691135.1 Phreatobacter sp. | reverse complement strand
CACGGCATATTCGGCGCCGCGATAGATCTCCGTATGGCCCTTCTGGCGTCCATATCCCTTCACCTCGGTGACGGTCAGGCCGTGGACCCCGATCCCCGTGAGGGCATCGCGGACCTCCTCCAGTTTGAATGGCTTGATGATCGCCATTACGATCTTCATGTCGTCATCCCCGAATTGGCTCCGTTGGGACGAGGTCCTGCGGAAGCGTGTGTGTCTGCGAGCGGGCCACGATCCCGAAGGCCGAAGTCCGAACCGGGATCATAGAATCAAGTCGCGTGCCACAGTCGGAACGCGGCGAATTTCGAAGCATTGGCAAAGGGTTGAGAATGGGACCGGAGGCCCTCGTCTGGCTGGAGAGGGGGCAATGCCGCCTTTTTGGGCAGCCTCCGGGGGGCGCCCATCTTCAGCCGTCTTTGGACCGGACTCTTGCCTGCAAATGAGGCAGTTTTCTCAGATACGCTTCTTCCGCAGCAGCCCTTCCTGGGCCACGGAGGCCACCAGCACGCCCTGTCGCGTGTAGATCGAGCCGCGGGTAAACCCGCGGGCGTTCTGCCCCGACGGTGAATCATGCGCATAAAGCAGCCAGTCGTCGGCCCGGAACGGCCGGTGGAACCACATGGCGTGGTCGAGGCTCGCCGCCTGCACCGACTGGTCGAAGAACGAGCGTCCATGCGGCACGTTGGCCGCGTCGAGCAGCGTCATGTCCGAGGCATAGGCGAGCACGCAGCGGTGGACGACGGGGTCGTCGGGCAAGGGCGCGGTGGTGCGGATCCAGACGTGGAACTTGCCCTCCGGCTGGCTCTCCCCGGTATAGCGGCCGAACTCGACCGGGCGGATCTCGATGGGCCGTTCGCGGGCGAAATAGGCCTTCATGGCCTCGGGCATATGGGCATGGAAGAGCTGGCGCACGTCGGCCTCCGACTTCAGCGCCTCCGGCGCCGGCACATCCGGCATGGCGAACTGGTGCTCCTCGCCCTCCTCCTCGACATGGAACGAGGCCGACAGCGAGAAGATCGCCGCGCCGTGCTGAATCGCCTTCACCCGCCGGGTGGAGAAGCTGCGGCCGTCGCGTACCCGTTCGACCTCGTAGATGATCGGCGCCTTGGGATCGCCTGGCAGGACGAAATAGCCGTGCAGCGAGTGCGGCCGGCGGTCCTCCACCGTGCGGCAGGCGGCGACCAGCGCCTGGCCTATCACCTGGCCGCCGAACACACGCTGCCAGCCGTCCTGCGGGCTCTTGCCGCGGAACAGGTTCACCTCGAGGCGTTCGAGGTCGAGGATTCCAAGGAGATTGGCGACGGCAGACATGGGCGCTCGCGGAACGGACGGGGTCTGCCGCCAGAAATCACTGTCGCACCCTTCGGGTCAACAGCCGCGGCTCAGCGCGCCGCCGCGCTGCGCTTGGTCGCCAGCGAGGCGGCAATCACCAGCACCGTCACCGTCGCGATCATCAGGGTGGAGATGGCGTTGATCTCCGGCGTCACCCCCAGCCGCACCTGGCTGTAGATGCGCATCGGCAGCGTCGTCGATCCCGGCCCCGTCGTGAAGGAGGCGATGACGAGATCGTCCAGCGACAGAGTGAAGGCGAGGAGAAAGCCCGCTACCACGGCGGGGGCGATGATCGGCAGGGTGACGCGGGTGAAGACATGGGCGGGCGCGGCGCCGAGATCGGCCGCCGCCTCCTCCAGCGACCGGTCGAAGGTGACGAGCCGCGACTGCACCACCACCGCGACGAAGCCGCAGGTGAAGGTCGCGTGCGCCACGGTCACCGTCCAGAAGCCGCGGTCGATGCCGAGCGACACAAAGAGCAGCAGCAGCGACAGGCCGGTGATCACCTCCGGCATGACGATCGGCGCATAGACGAGGCCGGAGAACAGCGTCCGGCCGCGGAAGCGGACGTAGCGGGTGAGCGCCAGCGCCGCGAGGGTCCCCACCAGGGTGGCGAAGGCGGCTGACGCAGCGGCGACCTGCACCGTCATCCAGGCGGCGTCCATCAGCTGGCGGTTCTGCCAGATCGCGGCATACCAGCGTGTCGAGAACCCGCCCCAGACGGTGACGAGCTGGCTGGCATTGAAGGAGAAGATCACCAGGATGACGATCGGCAGGTACAGGAAGGCGAAGCCGAGCGTCAGGGCGGTCGCATCGAGGAAGCGGGAGCGCTGAGAGGTCATCGTCCCGCCTCCATCTGCCGCGCCTGCTGGCGCTGGTAGACCATGATCGGCCCGACGAGGATGAACAGCAGCAGCACCGCCACCGCCGAGGCCACCGGCCAGTCGCGGTTGGAGAAGAACTCCGTCCACAGCGTCTTGCCGATCATCAGCGTATCGGAGCCGCCGAGGAGATCGGGGATCACCACCTCGCCGGTGATCGGGATGAAGCAGAGGAACGACCCCGCGACGATGCCGGGCAGCGACAGCGGCACGGTGATGCGCCAGAACGCCTTCCAGGGCGGGCAGCCCAGATCGTTGGCCGCTTCCAGCAGCGTCCGGTCCATGCGCTCCAGCGTCGCGTAGAGCGGCAGCACCATGAAGGGCAGATAGGAATAGACGACGCCGATCAGCACCGCCGTCTCGCTATTGGCGATCTGGAGCGGCGTGCCGATGATCCCGATGCCGAGGAGCAGTTCGTTCAGCAGGCCCTCCGGCTTGAGGATGCCGATCCAGGCATAGACGCGGATCAGGAAGCTCGTCCAGAACGGCAGGATCACCGCCATGACCAGGATCGGCCGCCAGCGCTCCGGCGCGCGCGCCATGGCATGGGCCATCGGGTAGCCGATGACGAGAAGGATCGCGGTGCCGATCGCGGCGATGCGCAGCGAGGAGAGGAAGGCGTCGACATAGAGTCGGTCGCCGGCGATCAGCGCGTAGTTGTCGAGGGAGAGCTCGCGCGCCTTGGCGAGCCAGCCGGCCGGCCCGTCGGCAAGGCCGAAGGTCGGCACATAGGGCGGGATGGCGGTCGCCACCTGCGACAGCGACATCTTCGCCACGATGGCGAAGGGCACAAGGAAGAACAGCACCAGCCACAGATAGGGCACGAGGATGATGGTGCGGCGGGTGGCGCGCTCACTCATGGCTCACCGCACCAGCAACAACAGCGCGTCCGGGGCCACCGCCAGCTTCACCGCCTCGCCTGTCCCGATCGGCCGCTCGACGCTGCGCGCGGCATTCGCCACCGCCGCCTTCAGCCGGAGGCCGGTGACGTCCACGTGATAGGTCGTGCGTCCTCCGAGATAGCCGATGTCGTGGACCGTCCCGGAAATGACCGCACGGCCATTGGAGATCGCCTCGCCTGCCCGCACGATGCGCGTCTTCTCCGGCCGCCAGGCCACAGCCACCGCCTGGCCGACCGCAACGCTGTCCGCGGCATCGGCGACGGTCAGATCGCCGACCGCCGTCGCCACCGTGACGCGGCGGCCATCGCAGCCCGAGACCGTCCCCTCCACCAGGTTGATCTCGCCGATGAAGCCGGCGACATGGCGCGTCGCCGGCGCCTCGTAGATGACGGCTGGCGTTCCCACCTGGGCGATCCGGCCCTTGTCCATCACGGCGATGCGCGTCGCCATGGTCATGGCCTCGTCCTGGTCGTGGGTGACGATGATGAAGGTGAGGCCGAGCCGCTCCTGCAGCGCCATCAACTCGAACTGCGTTTCCTCGCGCAGCTTGCGGTCGAGGGCGCCGAGCGGCTCGTCCAGGAGCAGCAGCTTCGGCCGTTTCACCAGGGCGCGGGCGAGCGCCACCCGCTGCCGCTGGCCGCCGGAGAGCTGGTGCGGCCGACGCCCGGCGAGGCCCTCGAGCTTCACCATGCGCAGCGCCTCGGCGACGCGGGCGCCGACCTCGTCGCGCGGCCGACCGTCCATCTCCAGCCCGAAGGCGATGTTCTTCTCCACGCTCATATGCGGGAAGAGCGCATAGGACTGGAACATCATGTTGACGGGCCTGACATGCGGCGGCATGCCGGCGAGGTCCTGTCCGGCCAGCAGCACGCGGCCGGCACTCGGCGTCTCGAACCCGGCGAGCATCCGCATCAGGGTGGACTTGCCGCAGCCCGAAGGCCCCAGCAGCGCGAAGAACTCGCGCTCGTAGACGGCGAGGGTCAGGTCGGAAACGGCGGTCTCGGCGCCGAAGCGCTTCGTCACGCCGTCGAAGAGCACGAGCGGCTGGGCGGCCGGCTCATCCCAGGGCGCGAAGGTGCCGCGGGAAGGACGTTCGGGAGGCTCCACGGCGCTAGCGGCCGGTCTTCGCCCGCGTCCAGGCGCGGGTGATGACGCGCTGCAGACGCGCATCGGGACTGGTCACGGTGAAGAGCCGCGCCATGACCTCGTCCGGCGGGTAGACCGATGGATTGTCGCGCACGGCGGGCGTGACCAGCGGCCGCGCTGCGAGATTGCCGCTGGCATAGGAGACGAAGCTCGCCACCTTGGCGATGACCTCGGGCTGGTTCAGATAGTTGATGAAGGCGTGGGCGAGATCGGCGTTCGGCGCGTCGGCGGGGATCGCCATCTGGTCGAACCACATCTGGGCGCCTTCCCTCGGGATGACGTACTGGATGTCGACGCCGTTGCCGGCTTCCTTCGCCCGTTTCTGCGCCTGGAAGATGTCGCCGGAATAGCCGACGGCGAGGCAGATGTCGCCATTGGCCAGCGCCGAGACATACTCGGACGAGTGGAACTTTGTGACGAGCGTGCGCAGCTTCTGCACATGGGCGGCCGCAGCCTCCCAGTCCTCGGCGCGCTTGGAATTCGGGTCGCGGCCGAGATAGCGCATGACCGAGGGCAGGAAATCCTCGGCCGTGTCGAGGAAGTGGATGCCGCAATCCCGGAACTTCGCCAGCGTGTCGAAATCGAAGGCCAGCTTCCAGGAATCGAGCGGCGCGTCGGCCATCCGCTCGCGGACCTTGGCGACGTTGTAGCCGATGCCGGTGGTGCCCCAGAGATAGGTCACCGAATAGGCGTTGCCGGGATCATAGGCGGCGACCCGGCGCTGGATCTCCGGCCACAGATGGACCCGGTTCGGGATCTTCGACATGTCCAGCCGCTGGTGGACGTTCGCCGCGATCTGCCGGGAGAGGAAGGGCGCCGAGGGCACCACGATGTCGTAGCCGGTGCGCCCGGCGAGAAGCCGCGTCTCCAGCACCTCGTTGGAATCATAGGTGTCGTAGGTGACCCTGGCGTTGAAGGCGCGCTCGAAGTCGCGCAGCACCTGCTCGTCGATATAGTTCGACCAGTTGAAGATCCGCAGCTCCCTGGGCGCCTGCGCGGCAGCGGCCGCGGCGAGACCGAGTGTCGCGACGCCGGCGACGGCGAGTTTCGCGAGGAAGCGCAGGACCATGATGCCATCCTTGAACCAGTGGGAAAGGGATGCCGCAATCTAGGCAAAGCGGCCCGTTTAGCAACAGCCCAGCCGCTCGCTGAAGTGGCGGCAGATTGTCGTCTCGAGCTCCGGCAGCACCGTCCGGAACGGCTCGCCCGCCGCCATGCCGGCGCGGAGCCGGCTTCGCACCTCTTGATGGACGGCTTCGGCGTCGATCCCCGTCAGCTTGCCGTCCCGCATGATGGTGCGGCCGGCGACGATCGTCTCACGGACATGGCGGGCGGTGGCGCGGGCGAACAGCAGTTCGACGGGGTCGACGGCCATCAGCGCGTCGGCGTCGAGCGCCGCGCGGTCGACCACGACGAGGTCGGCGGGCGCGCCCGAGACGAGGTGGCCGGTGACCGGCGAATTCAGGGTCCGGTGACCGGTGGCGAGCACAGCGCCGAGCACGTCGTCCGGGCTCAGGGCGCGGTCGAAGCCCCAGCCGGCATGGAGCGACCAGATCAGCCGCATCTCGCGCAGGAGGTCGTCGTCCTCGTCGAAGGCCTGGCCGTCGATGCCGATGGCGAGTTTCACGCCGGCCTTCAGCATGGCCGCGACCGGCGCGAGGCCCGAGCGCAGCGCCAGGTTCGAGGAGGTGTTGACCGAGACCGTGACACCGGCCTCCGCCAGGAGCTCCAGTTCGTCGGGCCGCGCCCAGACGCAATGCGCCAGGGTGAGGCGCGGCGACAGCAGGCCGATTTCCTTGAGATAGGTGACGATGCCCTGCGGAAAGGTGCGATCGGCATAGTCGCGCTGGTAGCGCGTCTCCAGCAGGTGCATGTGCACCCGCCGGCCCGTCGTCGCCGAGGCCTCGGCGATGGCCGCGAGAAGCTCCGGCGTCGCCCATTGCACACCCTGCGGGCCATACTGCACGTCGACCATCGGCCCGCCGATGGCCTCGGCTACCGCATCGACCCGTTCGAGCTGAGCCGTCACCGACAGCGGCGCCGCCGCCAGGAAGCGTTTCTCCACCTCCGCCCGCGCCGCTGCCGAGAGCTGGTCGAGGACCGGCGCGCTGTCGCCATAGACCAGCGGGTTCTGGTTGCGTATGGCAATGGCGAAGGCAATGCGCAGCCCGGCATCGGCGGCGGCCCGCGCCACCTCGCGGACCTCGTCGACGTAAGGGGTCAGGCCCTGCACGCCGGTGTAATGGACCATGGTCGCCCCCTGTCCGCCGGCGACCGCGCGAGCGAAGGGTGCGGCGGCGGCGAGATAGGGGTCGAGCGGCGCGAAGAGCCTCAGGCGGTGCAGCCAGACCTCCAGAGGCCGGCCGAAGCCGCCGATGGAGGAGGTGCGGATGGTGCGGCCGTGGTCGTGGGCATTGGCGAGGGCCGGCATGACCACGAGGTCGTCATGGGGCGCCCCCGCCGGCAGTGCCTCGATCGCCGCGATCCTGTCGCCGTCGAGCGTCAGGCGGGCGGGACCGCGGGTACCGTCGCGGTCGACCAGGGCGGAACAGGTGATGATGCGCATGAGGGTCTCCGCGGGCGGAAGGGCCGGCACTGCCACAGGGCGTGAGGCCCTTCAGGTCACCGCCAGATCCTTGCGGTGGGCCCAGCCGGTGACGCGGCTCTCGGCGATGGAGAACAACGCATAGAGCCCGACGCCGAGGCCGGCGAGGATGAAGAGGCCGGCAAAGACCAGCGGCACGTTGAAGGTGGAGGAGGCGACCATCATCATATTGCCGATGCCGCGGTTGGAGGCCACCGTCTCGGCCACCACCGAGCCGACGAAGGCGAGCGTCACCGCCACCTTCAGCGAGGCGAAGAAATAGGGCATGGAGCGCGGCAGCGAGACGTTCCACAGAATGTCCCACTTCGACGCCTTCAGCGTCTTCATGACATCCTCGAGTTCCGGCTCAACCGTGGCGATGCCGGTGGCGACGTTCACGACGATCGGAAAGATCGAGATGATCGCCGCGGTGAGAATGGCCGGCACGGTGCCGGCGCCGAACCACAGGACGAAGATCGGCACCACCGCCACCTTGGGGATCGACGAGATGCCGACGAGGAGGGGATAGGCGGTGTCATAGGCGAGGCGCGAGGAGCCGATCCCGACGCCGAACAGGATGCCGATGACGACGCCGATGGCGAAGCCCACCAGCGTCGTGAACAGCGTCTGCGCCGCATGGGGCTGGATCGCCGGCCAATATTCGATCAGCGACGCGATGATCTGGGTCGGGCGCGGCAGCACGATGTCGGAAATGCCGCCGACGAGACAGGCGAGCTCCCAGAAGACGAAGACGCCGATGATCAGCGCGATGGAGGCGGACTTGCGCCGCACCAGATCCATGATGCCGTCCATGTCAGTGCCCTCCCGCCTGGACGATGCCGGTGCCGCCGCGGGCCTCGACGATAAGGCGGCGCAGCTGCTGGTTCAGCGCCACGAAATCCGGCTCGTAGGTCATGTCGATGGTACGGGGCCGGGCGAAGCTCACGGGTGAATCGTCGAGAATGCGACCGGGCCTGGCGCTCATCACGCAGATGCGGTTGCCGAGGAAGGCCGCCTCGCGCAGGTCGTGGGTGACGAGGAGCACCGTGGTCTTCTTCGCCATCCACAGCTCCTGCATGATCTGCCAGAGCTCCTCGCGGGTGAACTGGTCGAGGGCGCCGAAGGGCTCGTCGAGGAGCAGCAGATCGGGCTCGTGGACGAGGGCGCGGCAGAGGTTCGCCCGCTGCATCATGCCGCCGGAGAGCTGCCAGGGAAACTTGTCGCCGAAGCCGGCGAGGCCGACCTGCGCCAGCAGCGCCTCGGCCCGGTCGCGGAACTCGCCCCTGCGTTTGGCCCGGAACTGCGACCGGAATGGCGGCACGATCTTCAGCGGCAGCATGACGTTGTCGCGGATGGTGAGCCAGGGCAGCAGGGTCGAGTTCTGGTAGGCCATCCCGATGCGGATCGGCGTCGCGCCGAGTTCGCGCCCGCCGACGAAGACATGGCCGGTAGAAGGCTTCAGCAGGTCGCCGACCAGCTTCAAAAGGGTGGACTTGCCGCAGCCTGAGGGGCCGACGAGCGCGACGAAATCCCCCTCGTGGATGGAAAGGCTCGTCTCAGCCAGCGCCTGGACCTGCCTGTCGCCCTTGCCGAAACGCACCGAGACCTTCTCGAACTCGATGAAGGGCCGGGTATGCGACACCAGCGGCGACATGCCTGATTTGTGGGCAGCCGCGTCGTCGTCATGGACGGGAGCGACGGCGGCGAGGGCGAGGGACATGGCAAATCCTGGCTGGGCGACGCAGCGGCGCTGAATGTCGCTTCGTCGTGGCAAGACGGATGCCAAGCGACGATGCCAGGCGACGGACGGGAGCCGATCATGAGACCGCCCATCAGACCGCCCGGCGGGACTTGGCGGTTCCCTCCGACGGCCGCGTTGCGCCTTCCTGCCGGCTCGGGCAGGGTTCGCCGGCCTGCCTTCGATCGGAGACTTCCATGGATCTCGACGCCATCGCCGCCCGCATCGGCCGCCTGCTCGTCGAACGGAAGGAGACCGTGGCGGTATCTGAATCCTCCGCCGGCGGGCTCATCTCCGCGGCCCTGCTCTCGGTCCCCGGCGCCTCGGCCTATTATCTCGGCGGCGCCGTGGTCTACACGCCGAAGGCGCGCGACGCCCTGCTCGGCATCTCGACCCGCCAGATGGTGGAATCCGGCATCCGCTCGGCCTCGGAGCCCTGGGCGGCGCTGATGGCCAAGACCATCCGCGAGAGCCACGGCGCCACCTGGGGTCTGTCGGAGACCGGCGCCACGGGCCCGACCGGCAACCGCTACGGTGATCCCGCCGGCCATGCCTGCCTCGGCCTCGACGGACCGGTGCTGAAAGCCGTGACGCTGCACACCGGATCGGCCGACCGCGGCGCCAACATGCGCGCCTTCGCTGCCGCGGCGCTCGGGCTGTTCGAGGATGTGCTGGAAGGCCGGGGTTGAGGGACGGTAACAGGCCGGACATGCCCCACCCTCACCCACCCCTCGCTGGCGCGAGGAGAGGGGGACTACCGCGTCGCGCCTTCTATCACCGGTCGAGCCTGGCTCGACGGCCCCGGACGGTTCGGGTCGTCATAGTCCCCTCCCCTCGCCAGAGGGGAGGGTGCGGGTGGGGCATTCCTTCAATGAAACCCAAAAAACACGAAGGGCGGGCCCATGGCCCGCCCTTCGCATGCAATTCGCTCCGCTCAGTCGCGAACGAGGATGTTCCGGAACTGCCAGGGGTCGGAGGTGTCGATGTCCTCCGGGAAGAAGCCCGGGCGGCCATCGAGCGGCGTCCAGTCGGTATAGGTGCCGATGACCGGCCCGAGATAGGGCCTCTGCACCTCGAGGCAGCGGCGGAAATCCATGTCGTCGGCTTCGACGATGCCGGCTTCCGGGTTCTCCAGCGCCCAGACCATGCCCGCGAGCACGGCCGAGGTCACCTGCATCCCGGTGGCGTTCTGATAGGGAGCAATGCGCCGCGTCTCCTCGATGGAGAGCTGCGAGCCGTACCAGTAGGCGTTGCCGGCATGGCCGTAGAGCAGCACGCCGAGCTCGTCGATACCGTCCTCGATCTCGTTCTCGTCGAGGATGTGCCAGCTATCCTGCCGCTTGCCGGCGGCGCCGAACATCTCGTGCAGCGACAGCACCGCGTCATTCGCCGGATGATAGGCGTAGTGGCAGGTCGGCCGGTAGGTGACCTTGCCGGCCGCATCGCGCACCGTCAGGTAGTCGGCGATGGAAATGGCCTCGTTATGGGTGACGAGGAAGCCGTACTGGGCACCCGGCGTCGGGCACCAGGACCGGACGCGGGTATTGGCACCGGGCTGCAGCAGATAGATGGCGGCGCCGCAGCCGGTCTCGTGCGTGCCGGCATTGGCCGGCATCCAGGTCTCGTGCGTGCCCCAGCCGAGTTCGGCCGGCTGCAGGCCTTCCGACACGAAGCCCTCGACCGACCAGGTGTTGACGAAGACATTGGCCGGCTTCGGCTTCTTTGAGCGCTGGGTGTCGCGTTCGGCGATGTGGATGCCCTTGACGCCGACCTTCGCCGCCAGCGCCGCCCATTCCGCCTTGGTCTTCGGCTCGGTGAAGGCGATGCCCTGGTCGGTGGCGATGTTCAAAAGGGCCTGCTTGACGAACCAGGACACCATGCCGGGATTGGCGCCGCAGCAGGAGACCGCGGTGATGCCGCCGGGATTGCGGTCCCGGGCGGCCAGGACGCGCTCGCGCAGCGCATAGTTGGAGCGCTCGGCAGGACCCATGCTCTCGTCGAAATAGAAGCCGGCCCAGGGCTCGGCGACCGTGTCGATGTAGAAGCTTCCGAGCTCGCGGCACAGTTCCATGATGTCGACGGAGGAGGTGTCGACCGACAGGTTGACGCAGAAGCCCTTGCCGCCGCCGGCGGTGAGCAGCGGCGTCAGCAGCTCCTTGTAGTTCTCCCGCGTCACATGCGCCTGCAAGAAGCGGATGCCGCGCTCGTCCAAGAGCTTGCGGTCGGTGTCGACCGGATCGATGACCGTCAGGCGCGCCTGATCATATTTGAAATGCCTCTCGATCAGCGGCAGCGTGCCGCGGCCGATGGATCCGAAGCCGATCATGACGATCGGTCCGGTGATTTCATGATGGACGGGCCATGAGCTCATGCGAGGTCTCCGATCTTGCATGGAAACTGAAAACGGGTCCGCGGCGGCTAAGCCGGGACCCGGATGTGATAGCGGCGCGTTCTTGGACACGACGCGACCCTTCCGTCAACACCCTCTTCGCGTGACGTGATGATGACGGCAGGCCCGGCCCCGCTCAGCGTGACCGGCCCTTGGACTGGACGCCCTCCCGGCGGGCGGCAAGATCGTTAGGCGCGAGGGCGCTGTTGTGGCGCCGCGACCACTCCGCCTCCAGTGCCATCGCCTCGCCGAAAGGCAGGTCGTAACCCTCGTTCATCAGCCGCTTGTAGTCGGCGAGAAAGCCGGCATCGACCTCGGCGATCTCGCCCGCCAGCGCCAGCACCTCCGCCATCAGGTCGCCCGGCGGCACGGTGCGGCTGACGAGGCCCCAGGCGCTGGCCTCCGGCGCCGTCACGAAGCGGCCGGAGAAAGCCATTTCCTTCGCCCTGGAAGGGCCGATGATGCGGGCGAGCTTCTGGCTCAAGCCCCAGCCGGGAATGACGCCGACGCGCTGGTGCGTGTCGGCGAAGCGCGCCGTCTCGGCGGCGATGAGGATGTCGCAGGCGAGAGCCAGTTCGAACCCGCCGGTGATGGCGACGCCGTTGACCGCGGCGATCACCGGCTTCGGGCACTGCTCGATGGCGCGGATCGGGTTCGGCCTCTCGCCGCCGCCCTCCACCATGCCGAGGAGGCCGGACGAGGCGCCGAGCTCCTTCAGGTCGAGGCCGGCGGAGAAGGCGTGCTCGCCGGCACCCGTCAGCACCAGGACCCGCGCCGTTTCGTCGCGTCCGAGGGCGGCGACGGCGGCCGTCAGCGAGCGGATCAGCGACTGCGACAGGGCGTTCATCGCCTGCGGGCGGTTGAGGACGAGCACCGCCACCGGGCCGTGGCGTTCGATGAGGAGTTCGGTCACGGCGGTCCTCCGGTGGATCCGGCGGAGTGTGCGGCGGTGCGGCCGGCGGCGCATCCCGGCGATTCGGCGGAGGTCGCGCCGGCTCTACCGCGCCAGCGCCTTCTCGACCTCGGGCCGGATGATCCCTGCCAGGACCTGCGCGGTGATCGGCCCGACATGCTTGAACAGGATCGTACCGTCGCGGCCGACGACGAAGGTTTCGGGAACGCCGTAGACGCCCCAGTCGATCACCGCACGCCCGGCCGGATCGACGCCGATGAGCGCATAGGGATTGCCGTTGCGGCCGAGGAAGCGGCGCGCATTGTCCGGCTGGTCCTTCTGATTGATCCCGGCGATGCGAATACGCGTGTCCTTCGCCAGTTCCATCAGGAAGGGATGCTCCTCGTGGCAGGGGATGCACCAGGAGGCGAAGACGTTGACCACCGTGACATGGCCGGCGAGGTCGGCGGTGCGGAAGCCCGGGCGGTCGATGCCGGCGAGGGGCGCGAGTTCGAACTGCGGTGCCGGCCGGCCGATCAGGGCGGAGGGCAGCCGCTGCGGATCACCGCGCAGACCGACGACGAAGACTGCGACCAAAGCGGCAAAGAGCACCAGCGGCAGGTAGGCGAACCAGGAGCGGCGCTTCGGCGCCGAGGCTGCCGTCTCGGTCACGACGACACGCCCCCACTGCGGGCCGAGCGCCGGGTGACGCCGCGGGCCTCGAGCGCGGCGAGCCGCGTCTTCTGGGTCCGGTGGTCGACGACGATCCAGACGATGAGCGCACCCAGCGTCACCACGGTGACCGCATAGGACGCGAAGATGAAGCCGGTATGGGGATCGGAACCGAACATGATGGCGTTCACTCCCCGGGAACGGGCTCGGCGCCCGCCGGCATCTCGCGCTGCGCCGCGACCATCTGCATGGCGCGCACCCGGCGCCGCAGGATCTCGTTGCGCATCGCCGCCAGATGCAACGTGACGAAGAGCAAGGTGAAGGCGATGGCGGCGACCAGCAGCGGGGTCAGGATGGACGGATGGATCGTCGGGCCGTCGAGGCGGAAGACGGAGGCCGGCTGGTGCAGGGTGTTCCACCAGTCGACGGAGAATTTGATGATCGGCAGGTTGATGGTGCCGACGAGCGTCAGGACGGCGGCGGCGCGGCCGGCCCGGCCGGGATCGTCGACCGAGCGCCAGAGCGCCATCAGGCCGAGATACATCAGGAGGAGGACGAGCTGGGACGTCAGCCGCGCGTCCCAGATCCACCAGGTCCCCCACATCGGCTGGCCCCAGAGTGAGCCGGTGGCGAGGCAGATGAAGGTGAAGGCCGCCCCGATCGGTGCCGCCGCCTTGGCCGAGACGTCGGCGAGCGGATGGCGCCAGACCAGTGTGCCGATCGAGGCCACCGCCATGACCGCATAGCAGAACAGCGACAGCCAGGCCGAAGGCACGTGGACATACATGATCCGGACGGTGCTGCCCTGCTGGTAGTCGGCGGGCGAGCCGAAGAAGGCGAGGTAGAAGGCAATGGCCATGACGACGGCGGTCGCGGCGGCGAGCCACGGCAGCGCGCGGGCGACCAGCGCGAGAAATCGTGTCGGATTGGCCAAGTCTGTCAGCGCCATGCCCATTTTCTAGAGCGCGGGGGCCGGGCTGGCAATGCGGCCGATCAACCGGGACGTCTGAAAACGACGACGGCCCGGGCGAACCCGGGCCGTCGGTGGACACGCCTGCGTGAGGCGGATCAGAAGCGGTAGTTCACGCCGGTGCGGATCGTGTGGCTGTTCATGCCGATGCGCGGCGCGCCGCTGAGCGCCGTGAAGGCCGAGCGGCCGAGGTCGGTGTAGCGGTATTCGACGAGGGCCGAGACGTTGCGGGTGAACATGTATTCGCCGCCGACGCCGAGCGTCCAGCCGGTGAGCGACCGCGTCTGGCGGGCGACCGCCGGAGCGAGTTCGCGGGCCTGGATCTGGCCGAGGGCGAGACCACCGGTGGCGTAGAGCAGCAGGTTGTCCTGCACGGCATAGCCGAGACGGGCGCGCAGCGACCCGTGCCAGTTCTCGCTGGCGCGGACGTCGACGGCCGGGCCGACCGCGACGAAGCGGCGCGAGATGCTGCCGTAGGAGATGTCACCGGCGACGCCGAGCACGACGCGGTTGATCTGCCAGTCATAGCCGGCCTGCAGGCCGCCGAAGACGCCCGAAGCGCTGCCGAGCCCGTAGCCGGCATTGTTGCGGAAGTTCGACGCGAAAGCGCCGCCGAGATGGGCACCGATCGAGAAGCCGGTCCAGACGCCGGCCGGGGCGCCCGGAGCGTAGACGGCGTCGGCGATCGGCTGGCGGCGCGGAATATCCGCGGCGAAGGCCGGGGTGGCGAGCGTGGCGGCTGCAGCCGCGGCCCAGACGATCTTCTTCATGGTCAACTCCTGTCCCACGAACGATGCCGGCGACCGGCCCCGTCCCTGATGTGATGCGGTGAACAATCCATAACCGCATTCGTTCGAATTATCGCGTGTTCCTTCGCCGTGTCCTTAATGGAGCGTTACCGAACGAAGGATGCGCAGCCGTCAGGCGACGGCATGAGCGTTCATTTTCATCGGTTGTTGGCTGAATTGAGGCGCATCGCGCCAGAACACAATAGGAAATATTCTGTTATTCCGCGTGCAATCGAAAGTTTTTATTTGAAACCTCGGAATAGATGCTGGAATTCCTCCCGCGTGATGTGTCGCAATCATGGCGTCCGGCGGGCCTTCCGCGGGCCATGCAAGTGAACCGCGGTCCCTGAGCCAGCGTAGAGCATGACGCAATGCGGCAGGACCCCCGGGCGCAAGTCGATGGCCCCGCCGATACTGACTCCATGTGGGACCGGCACGGCAACGCCGCCTGTGGCATATCGGCACCACCGGGATCATGTCGTCGCCGCGTGCGGCACCAGGGGATGGGAACGCAGATGAGCGAGATCGGCACGGCTCTGGTGACGGGCGGCGCGAGGCGGGTCGGCCGCGCCATCGTCGAGGCACTGGCGGCAGCGGGCTATGCCGTCGCTATCCATGCCAACCGGTCGCAAGGCGAAGCCGAGGAACTGGCGAGGCATATCGTAGGGGCGGGCGGCCGCGCCGCCGTGGTCACTGCCGATCTCGCCGAACCGGCCGATGTCGACGGTCTCGTCGCCCGCGCCTGCGCCGCGGTGGGGCCTTTGACCCTGCTCGTCAACAATGCCAGCGAGTTCGCCGAGGACCATCTGGGCTCGCTGACGCGCGAGGTGTGGAACCGCCAGTTCCGTGTCAATATCCAGACCCCGTCCTTCCTCGCCCAGGACTTCGCCGCGCAGGCCCCCGCGGGCGCCTCCATCGTCAACATCACCGACCAGCGGGTGTTGAAGCCGACGCCGCAATTCTATTCCTATGCGCTGACCAAGGCCGCGCTCGCCGCCGCCACCGTGGCGATGGCGCAGGCCCTGGCCCCCCGCATCCGCGTCAATGCGGTCGCGCCGGGCCCCAGTCTCCAGGGCCACCGTCAGGGTCCTGAGGATTTTGCCCGCCAGACCGCCGCCACCCTGACGCGGACCGGCAGCCCGCCCGACGAGATCGCCCGGGCCGTCCTCTACCTCGCGGGCGCAACGGCCGTGACCGGCGTCACCATCCCCGTCGACGGCGGCCAGCATCTGATTTGGCAGACCCCGGATGTCGACGGCGTGCGCGAATAGCCGGGCGCGCCTTCCACTGATGCCAGATGCCGGACGCGGCGATCGCCTATATATCGCCCATCATGACTCGCCCCGGCCGCACCAATATCGACCCCGACCTCTCGGACCCTGAGGCTGCCGCCGCGGACGAGCCCGAAACCCTCATCCTCGACCTCGCCGCCGAGGAGGACGATGCGCCGGGCGAGGGCACGGTCGCCGCCGGCATGGAGGTCATCAAGGCGGCGGTGAAACACGCCCCCAGGGGTCCCGGCGTCTACCGGATGATCGGTGCCAAGGGCGAGGTGCTCTATGTCGGCAAGGCGAAGTCGATCGCCCGCCGCGTCGTCTCCTATACAAGGCCGACAGGCCTCGTCAGCCGCATCGTGCGGATGGTGGCCGCTACCACCGCGATGGAATTCGTCTCGACCAAGACCGAGACCGAGGCGCTGCTGCTTGAGGCCAATCTCATCAAGCAGCTGCGCCCCCGCTTCAACGTTCTGATGCGGGACGACAAGTCCTTTCCCTATATCCTGATCACCGGTGACCACGCCGCCCCGCGCATCGTCAAGCATCGCGGCGCCCGCGCCGCCAAGGGCGACTATTTCGGCCCCTTCGCCTCGGCCTGGGCGGTCGGCCGCACCATCAACGCGCTGGAGCGGGCCTTTCTCGTGCGCTCGTGCTCGGACGCCGTCTTCGACAGCCGCACCCGGCCCTGCCTCCTGTTCCAGATCAAGCGCTGCGCCGGACCCTGCACCGACGAGGTCGCGCCGGACGATTATGCCGCCCTGGTGAAGGAGGCCAAGCTCTTCCTCTCCGGCCGCAGCCAGGCGGTGAAGCAGCTCCTCGCCCGCCAGATGGAGGAGGCCGCCGAGGCCATGGAATTCGAGCGGGCCGCCGTCTATCGCGACCGCCTCGCCGCCCTCTCTGCCATCCAGGCGACCCAGGGCATCAATCCCCGCGGTGTCGAGGAGGCCGACGTTTTCGCGGCGGTGCAGGAGGGCGGGCAGACCTGCATTCAGGTCTTCTTCTTCCGCACCGGGCAGAACTGGGGCAACCGCGCCTACTATCCCAAGGCCGACCGGTCGCTGGAGGCCGCCGAGGTCCTCGCCTCGTTCGTCGCCCAGTTCTACGACGACAAGCCGCCGCCGACCCTCGTCCTCCTGTCCCACGAGGTCGAGGACCAGCCGGTTCTCGCAGACGCCCTCTCCGCCCTCGCCGGCCGACGTGTGGAGGTGCAGGTCCCCAAGCGCGGCGAGAAGAAAGATCTCGTCGACCATGCCGCCCAGAATGCCCGCGAGGCGCTGGGACGCCAGCTCGCCGAGAGCGCATCGCAGTTGAAGCTCCTTCAGGGCCTCGCCGGCGCCTTCGGCCTGTCGGCCCCGCCGCGCCGGATCGAGGTCTATGACAATTCCCACATCATGGGCTCCAACGCCGTCGGCGGCATGATCGTGGCGGGTCCGGAGGGCTTCCGCCGCCGCGACTACCGCAGCTTCAACATCAAGTCCGACATCGCGCCCGGCGACGATTTCGGCATGATGCGCGAGGTGCTGGAGCGGCGCTTCAAGCGGCTGCTGAAGGATGCCCCCAAGGCTGTCGCCGAGGACGGCGCGGAGACGGATGGCGAGGCCGGCGCGGCGGAGGAGGTCGAAGCCGACGGCTCCTGGCCCGATCTCGTCATCATCGACGGCGGCCCGGGCCAGCTCGCCGCCGCCCAGACCATCCTCACCGGCCTCGGGATCGCCGACGTGCCGCTCGTCGGCATCGCCAAGGGCCGGGACCGCGAGGCGGGGCGCGAGACCTTCCACATGGCGGGACGCGAGCCCTTCCGGCTCGAACCGCGCGATCCCGTGCTCTACTTCGTCCAGCGACTGCGCGACGAGGCGCACCGCTTCGCCATCGGCACCCATCGAGGCCGTCGCAAGAAGGACATCCGCTCGGCCGGCCTCGCCGAAATCGGCGGCATCGGCCCGGCGAGGAAGCGCGCCCTGCTCAACCATTTCGGCACGTTGAAAGCGATCGAGCGCGCCAGCCTCGGCGACCTCCAGCTCGCCCCTGGCATCAATGCCGCGACGGCCCAGGCCGTCTATAACTTCTTCCACCCGCAGGGGTGAGGCGGCACGCCGGACGCGGTTACTCGCCCTCGCCGCGGGCCCGCGATTCCGCGATCAGCCGGTTGGTCGCGCCCTCGATATCGGCCTCCAGCTTCTCGGCGAAGTCGGCCGCCGACAGGCCGGGCGGGATCGGATCGAGGAATTCGACCAGAACGGTGCCCGGTCGGCGGGTGAAGGACTTGCGGCTCCAGAACATGCCGGAATTCAGCGCCACAGGCTGGCACGGCAGTTCGAGGGTCCGGTACAGATGGGCAACGCCGTATTTGTAGTCCGGCGGCGCGGCCACCGGCCGCCGCGTGCCCTCGGGAAAGATCATCACCTGCCGGCCGATGGCCGCCGCCGTCTTGGCGCCTTCGGTGATCGAGGCGAGCGCCTCGCCCTTCTTGCCGCGGTCGACCGGGATCTGCCGGGCCTTCCAGACCGCCCAGCCGAACAGCGGAACATAGGCGAGCTGCCGCTTGTACACATAGGCGGGCCGGCGGAACGGCAGGAAGAAGGCGAAGGTCTCCCAGGCCGACTGGTGCTTGGCCGCGACGAGGATGGCGCCGTCGGGAATTTTCTCAATCCCGCGCCACTCGACCTTCAGGTCGCAGATGACGCGCAGCGCCCAGAGATTGCCCCGCCCCCAGACGAGCCCGATGCCCAGGATGAGACGGTCGCCGGGGAGGAGCATGAGCGGAACCATGACGAGGAGCAGCAGCCCCGTCCACAGGTAGAAGAAGATGTTGAAGACGAGGGAACGCAGATGAAGCATCGGGCGGGTCCTTGCCGCCCGGTCCGGCGGATCAGCTGCGGGCGGTGCGCAGTGGCGGGACGGGTGGATCGGCGGTCGCCCGGTCCAGCCGCAGTCCCACCGCCGCCATCAGGTACTTGGCATATTCCACGCCGAGAATCTTCACGCTCGCTGCGTCTTTCCACCATCGCTGCGGATGGATCGCGCCGGTCTGGACCGGAAAGGCAACCAGCCGCACGTCCGGCATGATCCGCTGCAACTCCAGCATGGTCCGCGGCATGTGATAGCTCGAGGTCACCACGAGCAGCGAACGGAAGGCGTGCAGCCGCGTCCATTTCGCGGTTTCGATGGCATTGCCGCGGGTATTGAGCGCGCGGTGATCGAGGTCGATGCAGCAGGCCATGAGCGGCGAGGCCGACGGCACCGCACGGGCGAGTTCGCGCTCGCGCACCATCGGGTTGACGCCGCTGATGAGGAGGCGGCGACCGTGGCCGGCGCCGAGCAGGGTCACCGCATCACTGACCCGGTAGGAGCCGCCCGTCATCGCCACGATCGCCTCGGTGCGCGGGCTGTCGGGATCATAGGGGCGGGTGGCCGTCTCGGCGAAGGCGATGAACCCGCCGCCGAGCCCGAGGACGGCGGCAGCGGTCAGCGCCGGGATCAGGAAGGACGGCCGCAGCACCGCGCGAAGCAGCGAAGGCCGGGGAGAGACCTTCGATCCGGGCGCCAGACCGGGCGCGCTGTCGATGCGCAGGAGCGTCATGAGAGATAGAATAGCACCGAATGAGGCAATCAGAAGTCCCGTTCGTGGTCGGCTGCCATGGTTTGCCTCGCGAGAGGCCGGTGTCGCGGGCCGGCGTTCGCCGCCCTTCCTTCGGCCGGGATTGACTTGCGGCGGGCCGCCGTCGAAGCCTTTCCGACCCGTCCCTGGAGTGCGTCGTCATGAAAGCCGTCCTGTGCAAGGCCTATGGGCCGCCCGAAAGCCTCGTCGTCGAGGATCTGCCCGATCCGGTCGCCGGACCCGGCGAGGCGGTCGTCAGGGTCGCCGCGGTCGGCCTCAACTTCTTCGACAACCTGATCATCCAGAACAAGTACCAGGTGAAGCCGGAGCTACCCTTCTCGCCCGGCTCCGAATTCGCCGGCCGGGTCGAGAGCCTCGGCGAGGGCGCGAGCGGCCTGAAGGTCGGCGACCGCGTCCTCGGCAACATCTCCCACGGTGCCGCGCGCACCCATATCGTCGTCAAGGCCGCAGCGCTGGCGCCGATCCCCGACGGGCTGTCCGATGCTCAGGCCGCCGGCATGGTGATCACCTACGGCACCACGATCCATGCGCTTAAGGACCGTGCCCAGCTGAAGCCGGGCGAGACGCTGGCCGTCCTCGGCGCGGCGGGCGGCGTCGGCCTCGCGGCCATCGAAATCGGCAAGGCCATGGGCGCCCGGGTCATCGCCTGCGCCTCCTCCGACGAGAAGCTCGCATTCTGCCGTGCGCATGGGGCCGACGAGACGCTCAACTACGCCACCCACGACCTCAAGGAGGGACTCAGGACGCTGACCGGCGGCAAGGGCCCTGACGTCATCTACGATCCCGTCGGCGACAAGCTGGCCGAGCCGGCGCTGCGCGCCATCGCCTGGGAGGGGCGCTTCCTGGTGATCGGCTTCGCCGGCGGCGAGATTCCGAAGATCCCGCTCAACCTGACCCTGCTCAAGGGCTGCGACATCCGCGGCGTGTTCTGGGGCTCCTTCGCCCAGCGCGAGCCCGAGAGAAACCGCGACAACCTCGTCCAGGTCGCCCGCTGGACCGCCGAGGGCAAGCTGTCGCTGCATGTCCACGGCACCTGGCCGCTGGAGCAGATCGCGGAAGCGCTCGGGGTGCTGACCAGCCGCAGGGCCCAGGGCAAGGTGATCCTGACACCATGATCCTGACTCCCGGATCCTCTTGCGGAGATCCTGACGCGTCCCCGGCACCACCGCCGCGCCGGAACCGTCCCTTCAGGTCGAGGCCAGGGACCGCGGCACCGAAGCGCGCTGCGGCGCGACGGTGCTGAGATCGGCCTCGGCAGCGGCGCGGTCCGCCTCGCTCTCGGCGATGAGGTGGACATGCACCTCCTCGGCGCGCTTCATCTGGGCGAGGCGCGCGAGGGCGGCGGGGGAAGCCGGCGAGCGGCCGGCCCAGAGCGCGACGCGCGTGCCGTCGGCTTCGGCACGGGCGAGGACGATGACGGCCCCCTGATAGGCGGGAGCGGTCGCGGCGGCATGGACGGTAGCGAGATAGCGCCGCCCGGAAACGCCGCGCCAGGCATGGAAGCGCGCGGCAAGGCCGGAGACCCTCAGGGCGGAGGGCATACCGGCGTCGAAAGCGTGGATCGTTCGGCCTCTGTTCATTGGAACATTATGAGAACAAACCAGCGTTGCGGTCAATGGGGCCGGACCCCTTCGCCGCCCCCTTGCTGACAGCGTTATGGCAAGAGGAGCCGCCGGTGCCACCCGCTCAGTGCCCCGCGGCCAGGGTGCCGCGCTGGCGGCTGTCCGCCGCCCCGGCCCAGCCGCCTGGCACGGCGAGGATGGCATTGACGTTGCCGAAGGCACCGCGCGGCGCGATCCGGTGGCCCCGCGCCTCCAGCAGCCTGAGCGTGTCGACCGACAGCCCGCCCTCGATGTCGATGGCATCCGGCAGCCACTGGTGGTGGATGCGTGGAGCGGCGACCGCCTCGGCGATGTTCATGCCGTGGTCGATGACATTGAGGATGGTCTGAAGGGTGATGGTGATGATGCGGCTGCCCCCCGGCGATCCCGTGACCATCGCCACCTTGCCGTCGCGGAACAGGATGGTCGGCGTCATCGAGGAGAGCGGGCGCTTGCCCGGCCCGGGCAGGTTGGCGGCGCCCTGGACGAGGCCGAAGGCGTTCACCGCCCCGGCCCGGGCGGCGAAGTCGTCCATCTCGTTGTTGAGCAGGATGCCGGTGCCCTCGGCGACGAGGCCGAGGCCATAGGAGAAGTTCAGCGTGGTGGTGTTGGACACAGCGTTGCCGTGGCGGTCCACCACCGAGAAATGCGTCGTCTGCTCGCCCTCGTGCGGCGCCGGGTCGCCGGCGCGAATCTCGGCCGAGGGACGGGCGCGCTCCGGATCGATCCGTCCCCTCAGCGAATCCGCATAGGCCTTGGCGGTGAGCCCACGCACCGGCACGGTGACGCTGTCGGGATCGCCGAGGTGCTGCGCCCGGTCGGCATAGGCAAGCTTCATCGCCTCGACCATGAGATGGATCGTCTCGGCGCTGTTGTGGCCGCGCCGTCCGAGGTCCATCGGCTCCAGAAGGTTCAGCATCTGCAGGAGATGCACCCCGCCCGAGGAGGGTGGCGGCATGGAGGCGATGGCATAGCCCTTGTAGCTGCCGCGCACGGCCGGGCGGATCACCGGCCGATAGGCGCGCAGATCCGCCTCCGTCATGATGCCGCCATGCTCTGCCAGGGCGGCGACGATGCGCGCCGCCGTCGCGCCCTCGTAGAACCCGGCCGGCCCCTGCTGGGCGATGGCCTCGAGCGCGCGGGCGAGGTCCTCCTGCATCAGCCGTTCGCGCTGGCCGAGGGCGCTGCCGTCGGCCTTGAGGAAGATGCGCCGCGAGGCGGGAAAGCGGCCGAGCCGCGCCGCGGCCCGGGGAAGCGAATCCGCCAGGTCCTCGTCCACCGGTATGCCGTCGCGGGCGAGCCGGATAGCGGGGGCGATCAGTTCGGCGAGGCTGAGCCGCCCCGAGCCGTAGCGGCGATGCGCCTCGGCGAGGCCCGCCACCGTGCCGGGCACGCCTGCGGCCAGCCCGGTCTCGCGCGACAGACGCGGGTCAGGCTCCCCATTCGCCCCGAGGAACATGGTCGGCGTCGCCGCCGCCGGCGCCGTCTCGCGATAGTCGATCGCGACCGTCTCGCCCCTCTCGGCGAGATGGACCAGCATGAAGCCGCCGCCACCGAGATTGCCGGCCCGCGGCAGTGTCACCGCCAGTGCGAAGCCGACCGCCACCGCCGCGTCGACCGCATTGCCGCCGCGCTTCAGGATCTCGACCCCGACGCGGGTTGCCCGCGCCTCCTGGCTCGCCACCATGCCGTTCGGCGCCAGCGACGGATGGACGCGCGCCGCCTCGGCAATGATCGGCCAGGGCGCGACGGCCGGTGCCGGCACCGACTGGGCGAGTGCGGCCGGCGGCATCAGCCAGGCGGCGGAGACGGCCAGCAAGGCCAGAACATTCCGATGACGCATTCCCGTCCTCTCCCGACGCACTGCCGTCCCGCAGCGGCGGCCCTTGGCAAGTCGCCCGCGAAAGCCATGATGGGCGCGATTGCGGAGGTGAGTCGGTCACGTCCGCGCGACCCCATAAGAACAACCGACGCGAGACACGTCCATGGCCGCCCCCGACCGCCTGCCGCCCATCGCCCCCGCCGCCTACACGCCCGAGCAGGAAGCCGCCGCGGCGGATTTCCGCAAGCGCCGCGGCGTCGAGCCCTTCGGCCCCTATGCGCCACTGATGCGTTCGCCCAAGGTGATGATCGACGTCGAGGCGCTGGGCCGCCGCCTGCGCTACGGCTCGTGCCTGTCCGAGGACCTGAAGGAACTCGCCATCTGCCAGGTGGCGCGCTCCTATTCGCAGCAGTTCGAATGGTCCGTGCATGCCATGGAAGCGGAGAAGGCGGGCGTCTCGAAGGAGATCCTCGCCGCCCTCGCCGACGGCCGCCGTCCCGACGCGATGAGCACCGACGAGGCCCTGATCTACGATGCGGTCGCCGAACTCCTGACGACGAAGCGCTGGTCGGACACGACCTATGCCCGCATCGTCGCGCGCCACGGCGAACAGGGTGCCGTGGAGATTCCGACCCTCATCGGCATCTATTCGCTGCTCGCCCTCGTCCTCAACGTCGGGCGCACGCCAGCCGATGGTGCCGAGGGCCTCGCCCGCTGGCCCGAATGACCCTCTCCGGATTGTGATTTCCGCATCGCTTGCAGCCCCCGCAAACCATCGCGACTCCTGATTCGTCCATTCGGCGCGGAACTCTTCCAAGGACCCCCATGTCGCCCACGGCCATCGTCTCCGGCGAGACCGCCGTCCAGCCGGCGCCCCGCAAGGCCATCGCCGGCTGGGTGCTGTTCGACTGGGCGGCGCAGCCCTATTTCACGCTGATCAACACCTTCGTCTACGCCCCCTTTTTCGCCAGCGCGATCGCCGCCAACCCGGTCGAGGGGCAGGCCATGTGGGGTTTCGCCACCAGCGCCGCCGGCGTCGCCATCGCCATCCTCTCGCCGGTGCTCGGTGCCATCGCCGACGCCTCGGGCCGGCGCAAGCCGTGGATCGCCGCCTTCGGACTGCTGCTGGTGGTGGGGGCGAGCCTCCTGTGGTTCGGCCGTCCCGGCGCACCGGAAACCGTCGCCATCGTGCTGGTCGCCTTCGTCATCGCCACCATCGGCGCCGAATTCGCCACCGTCTTCAACAATTCGATGATGCCGACCTTGGTTCCGCCCCAGCGCATCGGGCGGCTGTCCGGCCTCGGCTGGGCGGTCGGCTATCTCGGCGGGATGACCTCGCTGATCTTCATGCTCGGCTTCCTCGTCGCCAGCCCCGAGACCGGGCGCACCCTGGTCGGGCTCGAACCGCTCTTCGGCCTCGATCCGGCACTGCGGGAGGGTGATCGCGCCGCCGGCCCCCTGACGGCCCTGTGGTTCATCGTCTTCATCATCCCGCTCTTCCTCTTCACGCCGGACGTGCCCGCCCGGATGGGCATGGGCGCGGCGGTCAGGTCGGGCATGGCGAGCCTCAGGGCGACGCTGAAGGAGGTCCGCCAGCACCGCAACGTGCTGGTCTTCCTGATCGCCAACATGATCTACATGGACGGGCTGGTGGCGCTCTTCGCCCTCGGCGGCATCTATGCCGCAGGCGTCTTCGGCTGGGCCACCATCGAGATCGGCCTGTTCGGCATCTTCCTGACCATCACCGGCACGGCAGGCGCCCTGCTCGGCGGCCGGCTCGACGACACGCTCGGCTCCAAGACTGTCATCCTCGGCTCGATCGGGATCCTCACCTTCGCCGTGGTGACGATCCTGCTGATCGGCCCCGGCCACGTCTTCTTCGTCTTCCAGACCGCCCTGCCGGCAGCGGGCGACGGCCTCTTCGCCACCGCTCCCGAACAGGTCTATCTCGCCCTCGGCGGGTTGATCGGCGCTGCGGCGGGCCCGCTCCAGGCGGCTTCGCGCTCGCTGCTGGTGCAACTCGCCCCGCGTGCGCAGATCGGCCAGTTCTTCGGGCTCTTCGCGCTGTCGGGCAAGGTCACGGCCTTTGTCGGGCCGTTCCTCGCCGGCGTCGTGACCCTCGCCCTCAACGACCAGCGCGCCGGACTCGGCATGCTGGCGATCATGTTCCTGATCGGCGCGGCGGTCCTCGTTTATGTCCGGACCGAGCGGGCTGCGTGAAACTCTCCCCGGCGGGGGATCCGGTCACTGTCTCGTCAGCCCCGGTCTCGTGCCGGGCCATGACGCGATGATCCCGACAATTGCCCTGCAGGTCAGCGCTGGCCGCCCCAGGGCGGCACCGAACCGCCCATTCCGGTCGGCTGGATCGGCGCCTGCTGGCCCATCAGCATCTCGACGGTGACGGCCGTGCCGGAGACCGAGACCATCAGCATGGACTTGCCGAGCGTTTCGTAATCGATGTCGATACCGACGATGGCATTGGCGCCGAGGCGCTGGGCCTCCGCCATCATTTCCTGGAACGCCGTTGTCCGCCCGTCGCGCAGCACGGTCTCATAGGACCCCGCCCGGCCGCCGACGATGTCGCGGATCGAGGCGAAGAGGTCGCGGAAGATGTTGGCGCCGAGGATGACCTCGCCGGTGACGATTCCGTTGTAGCGGATGATCCGGCCGCCCTCGAGCGCCGGCGTCGTGGAAAGCAGCATGGGATGGTCTCCTCGGGGGTCGCCCGCCTGTGATGTGGGGATGCGTGCTCAGTGTCGGAAGTGGCGTATTCCGGTGAAGACCATGGCGAGGCCGGCGGCATCGGCCGCGTCGATGACCTCCTGGTCGCGCATCGAACCGCCGGGCTGGATGACGGCGGTGGCGCCCGCCTCGACGGCGGCGAGAAGGCCGTCAGCGAAGGGGAAGAAGGCGTCGGAGGCGACCACCGAGCCCCTGGTGAGCGGGGTGGTCCAGCCGCCGGCGACAGCCGCATCCTCGGCCTTGCGGGCGGCGATGCGTGCGCTGTCGACCCGGCTCATCTGGCCAGCGCCGATGCCCACCGTCGCGCCGTCCCTGGCATAGACGATCGTGTTCGACTTGACGTGCTTGGCGACGCGGAAGGCGAAACGCAGGTCGGTCAGTTCCTGCGGCGTCGGCGCACGCCTGGTGACGACCTTGAGCTGGAGGTCGTCGACGACGGCATTGTCGCGCGATTGCACCAGCAGGCCGCCAGCGACCGTCTTCACATTGATGCCGGGAGCCTTGGGGTCGGGCAGCCCGCCCGCCAGCAGCAGGCGCAGGTTCTTCTTGGTCGCGAGGATGGCTTTTGCCTCCTCGGTCGCGTCAGGTGCGATGATCACTTCGGTCAGGATCTGGACGATTTTGCGGGCCGCTTCCGCGTCCAGGGTGCGGTTGAGCGCGATGATGCCGCCAAAGGGGGATACCGGATCGCAGGCGAAGGCCTTCTCATAGGCCTCGAGCAGGGTCGATGCCTCAGCAACGCCGCAAGGGTTGGCGTGCTTGATGATGGCGACCGCCGCGGTCCGTGCCGGATCGAACTCGCCGATCAGCTCATAGGCCGCATCCGTATCGTTGATGTTGTTGTAGGAGAGCTCCTTGCCCTGCAACTGACGGATCGTCGCGACGCCGGGCCGCGGGCTGGCGCTCTGGGGGGTCTTGTAGAAGGCCGCCCACTGGTGCGGGTTCTCGCCGTAGCGCAGGCCCTGGGCCAATGCGCCGCCGAAGGCGCGATAGGCCGTCGCGGTCTCGTCGAGCGCGTCGAAGAGCCAGTTGGAAATGGCCGCGTCATAGGCGGCAGTGCGGGCATAGGCCTTGGCGGCGAGGCGCTTGCGAAGGTCTACGGTCGTGGCGCCGCCATTGGCCCTCATGGCCGCGACGACCGCGGCGTAGTCGGCTGCATCGACCACCACCGTCACGGCCTCGTGGTTCTTCGCGGCGGCGCGGATCATGGCGGGACCGCCGATGTCGATGTTCTCGATCGTGTCGTCCCACGAGGCGCCACGGGCGATCGTCGCCTCGAAGGGGTAGAGATTCACCACCAGGAGGTCGATCGGCAGGATGCCGTGGGCCTCTGCGGCGGCCTCGTGCTCGGCATGACCACGAATGGCGAGCAGCCCGCCATGGACCGTCGGGTGCAGGGTCTTCACGCGGCCGTCCATCATTTCCGGAAAGCCCGTGAGCTCGGCCACCTCGGTGACCGCCAGACCCGCATCCTTCAGCGTCTTGTAGGTCCCGCCGGTGGACACCAGCGCCACGCCCAGCGCGGCGAGGTCGCGGGCGAAATCGACGATCCCGGTTTTGTCGGACACTGAGAGAAGGGCACGGGAAATGGGCGTGGCATTCGGCAAGGCGGGCGGCTCCGGCGGGCACGATGGGGATTGTCGCGCGCTCTAGCACGCGTACAGCGTGCCCGAAACCGCTTTTGCGGGCCGCAGGCCTCGCGCGCCGTTCAGAGCGGCAGTTCGGGCTCGGCCTCGGCGGCGGGGGCCGGGCGCGGACGCTCGAGCTTCTGGAACGACCAGGACACCGCGGGAACCGCAGCGGAGGAGGGCACAGCCACGGCGAGCTGCAGCGTGCGGCGCGGCCCCTCGGCGAGCGTCAGCGCGACGCTCTCCTCGATGGCCACCGGCTGGTCCGCCAGGAACCGCCAGCCTTCCCCGCTCGCCAGGCGCAGCAGCGCGGCGCGCGGGTGCTCGGTGGGGATCAACATGACGGCCGGGTGGATGTGGAAGCGCAGGACATAGGCCCGGTCCTCGCCCTCGATCCGGTCGACGCCTTCCAGCAGGTCACCCGCCGCGGCGAGGCGCAGGCGACGGCGGTGCAGGACACCCGCCCGGCCAAGATAGCCGTCGTGGCGGGCGTCGAGCGTCAGGTCCAGCCTCTGGCAAGAGACCTCCCGCGGCCCGGAGAGGACCAGCCCCGCCGTGTAGAGCCCGCGGCCGACGGTCATCGACGACCGCTCGGCCACCGTCACCGTGGAATGGGCGGCTGTCTTGCGCGCCTCCATGCGCCAGGTGGCGCGCTGGAGGGAGGGGCTGCCGCAATTGATGACGATCGTTTCGAGCCCGGAGGACAGTTCGAGCGAGAGGCAGCCGGCATGGGCCCTGGCGCTGAAGGCGGGGGGCGGCGCCGGGCCGGTATCGATCAGGGCGATGGTGCCGCCGGCCTCGAGCCGCTCATAGCCGCCGCGCGGCGCCGAAGCCGGGGTCAGGCCGCGCGTCTCGTCATAGGCGAGGGCCGTCGCGACCTGGTCGATGGCGGTCTGGCCCATGCCGTTGAACCGGGCGAGCGTGCCGTCTCCGTGCTGGAAGAAGCGGATCATCGGCATCATCCGGTCCACCGCCGTGAGGATCGCGGCAGGGGGTGTGGCGTTGCGGGCAGGAAAGAGCTGGCGCAGCGGCAGGAGATCGAGGACGAGCCCCACCAGCATGCTGGGGTCGCGGCTCACATGGCAGCCGTCGGGGAGGATCTGGCGGTCCAGCTCCTCGCCGAGAAGGCGGGAGGCGCGCGCCACCAGTCTGTCCTCGCCGTCCATGCACAGCCCCGCCGTGACCAGGGCGACGAGCACCGCCAGCCGCTCGATGCCGGGAGACAGGCGGGCGATCTGGAAGTCGAGCTGGCGCACCTGCCGCCAGAGGGCGCGAGAGAAGCGCCGGTAGAAGACCTGGTCCGCTCCGGCGAGCAGCAGGCCGGAGGCGCCGATCCAGGCGCGGATCCGCTCGGCCGAGAGCGCGACGGAGTTGGGCATGGGCCGGCCGCGCGCCTGCGCGTCGATCCATGCGGTCACCAGCCGCCGGCCGGCCTCGGCCGCTTCCGGCGTGCCGGCGGCGCGCAGGTGCCGAAGCCAGGAAAAGCCGGCCAGCGCCTCGGCCCACTCGACATTGGGGGGCGATGCGGCGAACGGATCGGTTCTGGTGACGATGCGGCCGGCGAAGACATAGACGCCGTCGATCAACTCGTCGGCCCGCACCGGATCGGCGGTGCGCAGGTCCTGCGGGACGAGGACGAGGGCGGGCGCGGGCGTCGCGCCGATGCCGACGCGCAGACGGCCCGGCAGCGCCGGCAGCGCCGCCGCGGCGCGCAGGCTGGCCGCCACGACGAGCGACAGGGCCACCCAACGCTCCCCGATCCACGTGGTCAATCCCGCCGACAATGCTCCGCGCCTCCCTCTGCGACGGGCCGTCCGCCCGACCGCCGACCTTGCATCTACAGCTGGTCGACGCATTTCCGACCATCAAGCCACAGTCCGATTTCCAAGCCATTAACCATTTCGCGCTTTGATGCGGGTCATGCCGGGTGGCGCTGTCCGGCACCGTTGGTCCTGGAGTGTGTCCCGTGTCTCGATCGACCCTGCCCTTCGCAGCCGCCGCGCTGTTGTCATGTCTCGCCGTCCCGGCGCTGGCGCAGGAGCGGGTTTCCGCGCGCTACGAAATCCTCATCGGAGGGCTGCAGGTCGGCATCGCCGGGTTCGAGGGCCGCGTCTCGCATGACAGCTACCAGGCCTCGGTGTCGCTGCGGCTGTCGGGCGTGTCGCGCGTCATCGCCTCGGGCCGCGGTTCGGCCATGGCGTCCGGACGCATCCTAGCGGGGCGCGCCGTGCCGGCCAACTATACCCTGACCCTCAACACCACCCAGCAGAACGATGCGATCCGTATGGCCATGGCCGGCGGATCCGTGCGGTCCCATTCGGCCGAGCCGGATCGCCCGGCCGCTGCAGACGAGGTTCCCGTCACCGCAACCCACCGCCAGGGCGTCCTCGACCCGCTCTCGGCTGGCCTGTTCTTCGTGCCCGGCACGGGTCCGACGGTGGTGGCGGAAGCCTGCGCCAAGACCTTTCCGGTCTTCGACGGACGCCAGCGCTACGACCTGTCGTTCTCCTTCGCCCGGACCGAGAACCTGAAGGTGCCGGGCTATGACGGTCCGGCGGTCGTCTGCAATGCCCGCTACCGGCCGATTGCCGGCCATCGCCCCGCCGTCACCGCACCGATGGAGGCGAACCGCGACATGCAGATCTGGCTCGCGCCGGTCGCCGGCACGCGGGCGCTCGTTCCCGCCCGCATCGCCATCCGAACCCCGGTCGGCATGGCCGAAATCCAGCCGACGCGCCTGGAGCTCGGCGGACCCACCACGACGGCCTCGACCAGCCGCTGAGGCCCTCCGCCCTCGCGCTGGGCAAGATGCTCACTTTCTGGGCAGTGCGACGAATCGGAAGACGAAAAATCGGTTGCCGTACGCTACGGCATGGTCTTTGCTGCCATCGGTAATTTCACGGTGCCCGCGCCTCGACGTTGCGGTCATCCCTCGGCGAGACCCCCTGGGTCAGCCCGGCATTTCACCGACCGACAGAAGGCCCGCAGATGACCGAGTCCCGCTTCCTGCCCACCCGCCGCGCGGCCCTGAAGCTCGCCGGCGCCGCCTCGCTCGCCCCGCTCTTCGCGCCGGCCGTCCACGCCCAGGCGACGACCAATGTCCGCTTCACCCTCGACTGGCGCTTCGAGGGTCCTTCGGGCCTCTTCCTGACCGCGCTGGAGAAGGGCCATTTCCGCGCCGAGGGCCTCAACGTCTCGATCGACGCCGCCTCCGGCTCGCGCGAGGGCGTCACCCGCGTCGCCTCCGGCACCTATGACATCGGCTTTGGCGACATCAATTCGATGATCCGCTTCCGTGACGAGAACCCGACCGTCGACCTCAAGGCGAACATGATCGTCTACGACCGTCCGCCCTTCGCGATCGTCGGCCGCCGGTCGCGCGGCATCACCACCGACGTGAAGAGCCTCGAGGGCAAGAAGTTCGGCGCGCCGGCCCCCGATGCGGCCTATGCCCAGTGGCCGATCTTCAAGACGGTCAACAAGCTCGACGATTCCAAGATGCGCTTCGAAAACGTCGGTTTCCCGGTCCGCGAGCCCATGCTCGCCTCGGGCGAGGTCGATGCCATCTTCGGTTTCGCCAATTCCTCCTTCATCAACCTCAAGTCGCGCGGCGTGCCGGAAAACGACATCGTCGTGCTCCACATGTACGATTACGGGGTCGAGCTCTACGGCAACGCCATCATGGCGAGCCCCGGCTTCCTGGCGGCCAACCGCGCGGCGGTCGCCGGCTTCAACCGCGGCCTCGTCAAGGGTATCCGTGACGCCATCGCCGACCAGGCGGCGGCGGCGCGGCTGGTGATCGCCCGCAACGACGTCGCCCGCTTCGAGACCGAGGCCGAGCGCCTGAAGATGACGATCGACAATTACGTCCTCTCGCCCTATGTCCGCGCCAACGGCATCGGCGGCATCGAGACGGCGCGCATGACCACCGCCATCGACCAGATCGGCCTGACCTTCGCCTTCAAGAACAAGCCGAAGCCCGAAGACATCTTCATCTCCGACCTGCTGCCGGCGGCCGCCGAGCGCAAGGTGGCCTGAGGCTTGCTTTCCTACCGAGCTGCGGGTGGCGCGAATGCCCCCGCCCCAAGTCCCGCGTGAATGCACCGCTCCGAAAGCGTCTCTCCATTGCGTCCATTCGTCGAACTGACCGGCGTCAGCCATACCTACGCCACCGGCGGCACGCTTGCCGTCGATGGGCTGGACATCAGGGTCAACGAGGGTGAATTCGCCGCCGTGGTCGGGCCTTCCGGCTGCGGCAAGTCCACGCTGATGAAGCTGGCGACCGGCCTGCAGTTCCCGCAATCGGGCGCCGTCGTCGTCGACGGCAAGGAAGTGCGCGACCCCGTCAAGATCGCCGGCATGGCCTTTCAGGCGCCGACCCTGCTGCCGTGGCGCACGACGCTTGAGAACCTGATGCTGCCGCTCGAGATCGTCGAGCCGCACCGCTCGCGCCTGCGCCGCCACAAGGCGGAGTATGTCGCCAAGGCCGAGGCCCTGCTGGCCTCGGTGGGCCTCGAAGGCGCCGGCTCCAAGTTTCCCTGGCAGCTCTCCGGTGGCATGCAGCAGCGCGCCTCGCTCTGCCGCGCCCTCATCCACGAGCCCAAGCTCCTCATGCTGGACGAGCCCTTCGGTGCGCTCGACGCCTTCACCCGCGAGGAGCTGTGGTGCGTCATCCGCGATCTGCATGCGCGCATGGCCGGCACGCTCACGGTCATCCTCGTGACCCACGACCTGCGCGAGGCGGTCTTCCTCGCCGATCGCATCTTCTGCATGTCCTCGCGGCCGGGCCGGATCATCGCCGAGCGCGAGGTCGCCTTCGCTCGCCCCCGCGACATCGAGATCACCTACAAGCCGGACTTCTCCGACATCGTCCACGACCTGCGCGGCCGCATCGCGCAAGCCCGATCGACGGCCTGAAGGATCGACCATGGACGACCTGGCGGAATTTCTGCTCACTTCCTGGCCGGCGGCGCTGGTCATCGGCGTGGCCATCTACATCGGCTACCTCCTCTACAAGGTCATCGGCGCCTCGGCGCTCGACCGCACCAAGCTGTCGCTGCAGCTCGCACCCCTGTTCTGCACCTTCGGCACGTTCCTGGTGTGGGAACTGCTCTGCAAGGCCTTCGCGGTCTCCACCTTCGTGCTGCCGGCGCCGAGCGACATCGCCATCGCCATCTGGCAGTTCCGCCGCCAGATCGGCTTCCATTCCTTCCATACGGCCTGGATGACGCTGGCCGGCTTCGGCCTCGCCGTCGCCTTCGGCATCGCGCTCGGCCTGCTGCTCGGCGCCAGCCGGTTCTTCTATGCCGGCTTCTACCCGCTGCTCGTCGGCTTCAACTCGATCCCCAAGGTGGCGGTCGTTCCCATCCTTGTGATCTGGTTCGGCGTCGGCTGGCTGCCGGCCGTTCTCACAGCCTTCATGATCTCGTTCTTTCCGATCGTCGTGAATGTCGCCACCGGCCTCGCCACGATCGAGCCGGAGACCGAGGACGTGCTGAAGGCGCTCGGCGCCTCCAAGCTGCAGATCATGACCAAGGTCGGCATCCCCCGGTCGCTGCCCTATTTCTTCGGCTCGCTGAAGGTCGCGATCACGCTGGCCTATGTCGGCTCCGTCATCGCCGAGTACAATGCCTCGCGCTACGGCATCGGCAATCTGATGGCGCGCGCCTCGGCCGATTTCAACGTTCCGCTGCTGTTTGCGGCCCTCATCGCTCTCGCGATCCTCGGTGTCGCCATGTACATGGCCACCGTCTGGCTGGAAAACCGCATGACCGGCTGGGCTCAGCGCTCGTCTTTCGCGGCTACGTGACCGGCGGGGACGCAACCGCGCGCTTGCCCCGCCCGGTTCGACACCCCATAAAACAGGTCCGGCTCCCAAACCCCTTCACGGCGGACCCATGAAAGCCATTCTCGACGTCATCCTGATCGCCCTCAACCTCTACTGGTGGGTGATCATCATCTCCGCCGTGCTGTCCTGGTTGGTCGCATTCAACGTGGTGAACTACCGCAACCAGATCGTCGCGCAGATCGACACCACCCTGCGCGCCATGACCGAACCCGTCCTGGCGCCGATCCGTCGGCGCATGCCCAATTTCGGTGCCGTCGACCTCGCGCCGATCGTCCTGCTGCTCGGCATCATCCTCATCCAGCAGGTGATCATCCGCTACATTTACCCCAACGTCTTCTGAGGGACGGGCATGGACGCCTTGCCTTATCGCGTCGATCGCGAGCGCCTCCTGGTCGACGTGCGGCTGACTCCGCGGGGCGGGCGCGACGCGTTCGAGGGCGCCGAGAAACTGTCGGACGGCCGCTCCGTCCTCAGGGCGCGGGTGCGCGCCGTTCCCGAGGACGGCAAGGCCAATGCGGCACTTGAGGGGCTTCTCGCCGGGGAGCTCGGCATCGCCCATTCCCATGTGGCCGTCGTCCAGGGCAAGACCGCGCGCCTGAAGACCCTGTCGGTGGCCGGCGATATCGTGCAGTTGTCGGCGACCCTCGCGAGGCTCGCCGCCGCTGTCCTCATGCTTCTCGTCGCCTCCGCCGGCGCCCCGGCGGGCGCCCAGTTCATGGCGCGGGGCGACATCTGTGTCGATCCCTCGCAGTTCCAGCGCTCACGTGTCGCCGTCGAGCGGGCGGGGTTGCAGACTCCCGACCGCGCCCGCCTCGTGAGGACGCTGCGGGCGGCCCAGTCGCTGGCCGTCGACGCCTGCCCCAACCGGGACGGCTGGCTGGTGCGGCGCGCCGTGGGCATGATCAACGCAGTCAACCGCGAGGTCCGCCTGCCGCCCGTTGACCTGCCGCTGTTCCTGCGGGAGTAGCTTCCTCTCAGCGGCTGCCGGCGACCGCCAGAGGCCCCTTGTGGAGCTTTTCGGCGAGGCCGTAGAGCCGCTCCCGCCGCTCCATCTCCTGCCAGACGTCGGTAGGGGAGATGTCCATGTCGGTCCACAGGACCGTCAGATTGTAGATCAGGTCGGCGCTCTCGCGGATGACCGCCTCGCGGTCGTTGCCGACGGCGTCGAGCGTCACCTCCGTCGCCTCCTCCATGAGTTTCTTCGCCATCTTGGCGCGGCCGCCGGCCACCAGCTTGGCTGTGCGCGAGGACGGCGCGTGGGTCTGGCGGAGCTGCAGGATGGCCTTATGCAGGCGGTCGATGGCATCGGACATGTCGGCGGCTCGCGTCCCCGGCTCCGGTCGAATCATTTGTCTATTCCTGCGGACGTTTGCAGGCTCGCAGACAAATGCGGCCTGTCAATGACAAGCGGCCGCATTGTTTGTTTCATCGTCCTCGACCTGTGACCTGAGAGACCGGGTGGCCGTCGCGCGCCGGGACGACTACACCGCGAGAGACCCGAACCGGAGCCCTCTCGCCGTGACCCTGCGCGACTGGATATTGCTGATGACGCTGTCGGTCCTGTGGGGCGGCTCGTTCTTCTTCGCCCGCATCGCCCTCGACGAGGTGCCGCCGCTGACGCTGGTGCTCGCCCGCGTCGTCATCGGGTCCGCCGTCCTATACGCCGTCCTGCGCGCCACCGGCGAGAGGTTCACGGCCCGCCGCACGGTCTGGTTGACCCTGACCGTCATGGCGCTGCTCAACAACGTCATTCCCTTCTCGCTGTTCTACTGGAGCCAGACCGCCATCCCCGCAGGGCTCGCCGCCATTCTCAATGCCACCACGCCGCTCTTCACTGTCATCGTCATGCACCTCTTCACGACGGACGAGCCGGCGACGCCCAACAAGACCGCCGGCGTCGCGCTCGGCTTCCTCGGCGTCGTCGTGCTTGTCGGTCCGGCGGCGCTGGGTACGATTGACACGCCGCTCTGGGCACTGGCCGGGTGTCTCGTCGCGACGATCTCCTATGCCTTCTCCGGCCTGTGGGGGCGGCGCATCAAGCCGCTCGCCCTGACGCCGACCTTCACCGCCTGGGTGCAGCTCACCATCACCAGCATCGTCATGGCGCCGCTCGTCGGTATCGTCGACCGCCCCTGGACCCTCGCCATGCCCGGTCCGGCCGCCATCGCCGCCGTGCTGGCGCTGGCCGTGCTCTCGACGGCGCTCGCCTACATCATCTTCTTCCGCCTTCTGGCGACGGCGGGGCCGAGCAATCTGCTGCTGGTGACCTTCCTGATCCCCGTCTCGACCATCCTGCTGACCGGCCTCTTTCTCGGCGAGCGGCTGGCCTGGACCCACTTTGCCGGCATGGCCCTGATCGGCCTCGGGCTCGTCGCCATCGACGGCCGGGTCTGGCGCCGGTTCGCGGGCCGTCACGCGCAGTGAACGCGCGGGCGTCTAGCCTTCCCCACCGGTCAGCAGGCTGGCATTGCCGCCCGCCGCCGCGGTGTTGACGGTAACCACCTGTTCCAGCGCGAAGCGCGGCAGGTAGTGCGGCCCGCCGGCCTTCGGCCCGGTGCCCGACAGGCCGGAGCCGCCGAAGGGCTGGCTGCCGACCACGGCGCCGATCATGTTGCGGTTGACGTAGACATTGCCGTGGGCGAGCCGCGAGACGACCTCCTCGACGACCTGGTCGATGCGGGAATGGATCCCGAGCGTCAGGCCGGTGTCGTTGCCGGCGATGGCGTCTGTGAGCTGTCCGAGCCGGCCGGCCTTCCAGGTGGTGACATGCAGGACGGGGCCGAAGACCTCTTCCGTGATGTCTTCCGCCCTGGCCACGCGGATGATCGCCGGGGCGACGAAGAGCCCGGCCGGCGCATCGGGCGGAAGGCTCGCCTGCCAGACGAGCCTTCCCTCGGAGCGCGCCCTGTCGATGACCGCCTCCAGCCGGGCCTTCGCCTCCTCGTCGATGACCGGGCCGACATGGGTCGCGGGATCGATGGGATCGCCGATCCTGAGCTCGGCGGCGGCCCCTCGGATCATCTCCAGCATGCGGTCCGCCACGTCCTCCTGCAGGCAGAGGAGGCGGAGGGCTGAGCAGCGCTGGCCGGCGGAGCGGAAGGCGGATGTGACAACGTCGTCGCTGACCTGCTCGGGCAGCGCCGTGGCATCGACGATCATGGCGTTGATGCCGCCAGTCTCGGCGATCAGCGGCACGATGGACCCGCGCCGCGCCGCGAGCTGGCGGTTGATCTTGCCGGCGACCTCGGTGGAGCCGGTGAAGGCGACGCCTGCGACGCGCGGATCGCCCACCAGCAGCGCTCCGACCCGGCGGTCGCCCGGAACCAGCGCCAGCACGTCGCGGGGAATGCCGGCCTGGTGGGCGAGCGCCACCGCCGCGGCGGCCACCAGAGGCGTCTGCTCGGCGGGCTTGGCGATGACCGCATTGCCGGCAGCGAGCGCCGCCGCCACCTGGCCGAGGAAGATGGCGAGCGGGAAGTTCCACGGACTGATGCAGGCGATGGTGCCGCGCCCGCGCAGGGTCAGGCGGTTCTCCTCGCCGGTCGGGCCCGGCATCAGGACACCCGCACCGAAATGCCGGCGTGCCTCCTGCGCATAATAACGGCAGAAGTCGACGGCTTCGCGTACCTCCGCCACGCCGTCGTCGAGGGTCTTGCCGGCCTCGCGGGCGAGCAGCGCACAGAACATCCCGCGCTCCGCCTCCAGAAGATCGGCGAGCCTGTCGAGCGCTTCGGCGCGGGTGCTAACGGGTGAGCGGCTCCAGCCGGCAAAGCCGGCGGCGGCGCGGTCGAAGGCGGCCGTGACCGCCGTGGCATCCGCCTCTTCCACCGCGCCGACCGGGGCACCGTCGACCGGGCTGGTCACCGAGCGGATGGCGCCGCGCAGGGCCTTGCCGCCGACCAGCGGCTGGGCCGTCGCCGGGATACGCCCGCGCCCCTTCGTCACCCCGTCGAGAAAGCCGGCGAGCGCCGCGGCGTCACCGAACTCGACCCCTGCCGAATTGATCCGGCCGGGCGCATAGAGGTCCTTCGGCAGCGGCAGCCGGTGCGGACGCGCATCACCGGCATTGCCGATCCAGCTCTGCGGCCGGGCGAGCAGCGTCTCCACCGGTACGGCGGGATCGGCCGAGGCCGAGACGAAGGAGGAATTGGCGCCGTTCTCCAGGAGCCTGCGGACGAGATAGGCGAGGAGGTCGCGGTGGCCGCCGACCGGCGCATAGGTCCGGCAGGCCGCCGCGGGAAGCGTCGCCAGCAGAGACTCGTAGAGCGCCTCGCCCATGCCGTGCAGGCGCTGGAACTCATACCCCTCGGCACCGCCCGCCTCTTCGAGGATCGTCGCGATGGTCAGCGCGTTGTGGGTGGCGAATTGCGGATAGATCCGCGGCCGGGCGGCGAGAAGCCGTCGCGCGCAGGCCATGTAGTTGAGGTCGGTCATCGGCTTGCGGGTGAAGACCGGGAAATCGGGCAGGCCGCGCTCCTGCGCCCGCTTCACCTCGGTGTCCCAATAGGCGCCCTTGACGAGGCGCACCATCAGCTTGCGATCGAGGCGCATCGCCAGGGCGTCGAGCCAATCGATCACCGCCAGCGCCCGCTTCTGGTAGGCCTGCACGGCGAGGCCGAACCCGTCCCAGCCGGCGAGCGAGGGATCGGTGAGGACGGCAGCGATGACGTCGAGCGAGAGCTCCAGACGATCGGCCTCCTCGGCATCGACGGTGAAGTTGAGGTCGTGGGCCCTGGCCGCCTGCGCGAGCTTCAACAGCTTCGGCACCAGTTCGGCCATCACGCGCGCGCGGCTGACTGCGTCGTAGCGCGGGTGCAGCGCCGAGAGCTTCACCGAAATGCCTGGACGGTTGGGCAGGGTCTCGTTGCCGGCGGCCCGGCCGATCGCCTCAATGGCGTCGCGGTAGGAGGCGAGATAGCGATCGGCATCCGCCGCTGTGCGGGCGCCCTCGCCGAGCATGTCGTAGGAATAGCGGAAGCGGCGGGCCGAGCCGGCCCGTCCGAGCGCTTCGGATATGGTCTGGCCGAGCACGAAATGCGACCCCAGGAGGCGCATGGCCTGGCGCGTCGCGGCACGGACCGTCGGCAGGCCGAGCCGCTTGCCGAGCGTTTCGAGAATGCCCTCCGGGCTCTCGCCCGGGTGGATGACGCGGGCAGTGACGCCGAGCGCCCAGGCCGAGGCCGAGACCAGCCAGGCCTCAGACCTGGTGGCCCGGTGCGCCCAGTCGGTCCCCGACAGCTTGTCCTCGATGAGCGCATCGGCCGTGCGCGAATCCGGCACGCGCAGCAGCGCCTCGGCCAGCACCATGAGGGCGAGGCCCTCCTTGGTGGTCAGCGAGTATTCGCGCAGGAAATCCTCGATACCGCCGAGCCCGCCGGACTTCGCGCGGATGGCGCCGACCAGTTCCCGCGCGCGCGCGCTGATGCGTTCCTCCGCCTCGGGCGGGAGCGCAGCGGTAGCGAGAAGGCGGCGCGCGATGATCTCGTCGGCCTCGGCATAGGGTGCCTGAAAAGACGGTGCGGGGGACAAGGCGAGCCTCTTGCGTCGCTAGGGGATCCTGAGAGACTATCTGCGGAAGTTCGGCCGTTCGATAGGTTATTTTCGATGCATGATGGTGACATTGACTGCCAGGACTGTCTTCTGCCGGTGTTTCCACGGTGAGCGTTGTCCTCGATCCCGTCGACCGCAAGATCTTGCGCCTGCTGCAGGAGGATGGCCGCCTCGCCAATGTCGATCTCGCGGAGAAGGTCGGCCTCTCGCCCACCGCCACGAGCGAAAGGGTGAAGCGGCTGACGCGCGAGGGCATCATTGCCGGCTATGGCGCCCGCCTCGATCCGCTGAAACTGTCACGCGGCTTCCTGGCCTTCGTCGAGGTGACGCTCGACAAGACGACCCCGGATGTTTTCGACCGCTTCGCGCGCGCGGTCGCGCGGGCGCCCGATGTGCTCGAGTGCCATCTCGTCGCCGGCGGCTTCGACTACCTGATCAAGACGCGGGTCGCCGACATGGCGGCCTACCGCATCTTCCTCGGCGAGGTTCTGCTCTCCCTGCCGGGCGTACGCGAGACACGGACCTATGCGGTGATGGAGGAAGTGAAGGCGACCGCCAGCCTCCCCGTCTAGGACCCCTGACGCAGACTTCGGATCAAGTGGTGCCGCGGCCGATGCGTCCGTCCGGTGGTGGCCGACACGGGCCGGGTGGCTCTCAGACCTTTTCCGGGATGGGGACGTCCTGCGCGACGACCGGACTGTGGACAGGGATGATGCAGGCATCGAGCGTCTTGGCGGCCGCGCGAGCCTCCCGTGCCACTTCGACCAGACGGCCGCCCTGACCCTTGCCACTGCGGATCATGACGTCGATCGCGGCCAGCGACTGATTGAGGCGGGCGAGAGCGTCGCGGTGCGGCATGGGCCGGTTGATCCCCTCTGATCACTAGAGGAAGAGGGTACGGCTCGCGGGTTTCAGCCCGGCGACACAGGGTGGAATGATTGTTACCGGGCGAAATAGAGTCGCTGAAACGATTCAGCCCGGCTTCAGGTCCAGTCGGCGCTCGAGCGCCGCGTCAACCGCCGCCGCCGTGTAGGGCAGCGGTGCATAGTCCCCGGCCGCCCAGCGGGCGAAGAGGTCGCGGTAATGCGGCGAATTCGGATCGCCGGACTGGCCGGGCGTGTTGATCGTCACCGAGCGATCGAGATCGGCAAGATCGACGACGAGCCGGAACGACGAGCCCATCATCGTGCGGAAATCCGGGCCGCGATAACCGGTGTGCATGGGCGTGACCGATGATCCGGCATGGGGAACCGGCCCGATCGACAAGGCTTTGGCCGTCTCCGCCGGCAGAAGGAAGGACAGCGGATGCTCGAAGTAGGCGTGATGGAGTTTGCCCCAGGCCCAGACCGAAGGATCGGGCCCGAGCAGCAGCTTCAGTTCGCCAAAGGCAGCCCCCAGCGAGGCGACGAGGATGGCGTCGCGCATGGCGGCGGGATCGCTGCCGAAGCGGTCGTCGGGCTCTTCGAGGATGGCGAGGGTGCCGTCGACGTCGCCGGGCACCATCAGCGCATGAAGGTCGGGGGCGACGATGGCGTTCCAAAGCGCCTTTTTCAGGTGGCGCGACCACCAGACCTCGAACAGGGCCCCGGCGGGTGACATGCTTGTCAGGGCATGGTCCCAGCCTCCCAGCAGGGCGATGGCGGCCGCCGTCTCGGCATCAGGTGCCGACAAACCGGCCAGCAGCTTGCCGAGGCGGCGGGCCGGAATGGAGACGACGTCGGTCTGCAGCGCGCGCGAGGTGGAGAGCGTGTGCGGCGAGACCGAAGCGAGCACCTCCTCGATCCGGCTGGCGCGCGAATAGTCCACCCACTCGTAGCCGAAGGGATAGGCCTTGTGGTCCCAGCCCGCAGGCACGTTCATCTCGTTGGCGGAGAAGACAAAGCCGCGGTCGGGATTGCGCACCAGGGGCGCCTGCGCCCGGTCACGCCATCCGGCCCATTCGTAGCGGCCGTCGCCCGGAACCGGCAGGAGTCCGTCCCAGTTGGGGCGGATGGGATTGATGCCGGCCGGCATCCACGCGACGTCGCCGGCCGTGTCGGCATAGACGAGGTTGCAGGAGGGCGTGCCCCAGGTCACCGCGGCGGCGCGGAATTCGGCGAGATTCTTCGCGCGCATCAGCTTGTGCGCGACCAGATAGGGCGCCGTTCCCGGCTCGAAATAGGCGGCGCGCACCGCATAGATCCGGCCGGCCGCCGGATCCTCGTGGACCACCGGGCCGTGTCGCGTGAACTTCAGCGTCAGGATCTGGTCGTCGCAGCCCCTGACCTTGATGCGCTCCTCGACCGTGCGCACCCGCTCCCAGCCCTCGCCGTAACGGTAGAGGTCGCCATCCTCGGGATTCGTTTCGTAGAAATAGAGGTCTTCCTGGTCGATGTAGAAGATCGTCAGGCCCCAGGCCATGGTGCCGTTATGGCCGATCATCACGCCGGGAACGGAGGGCTCGCCCGCACCGACCACGTCGAGACCGGGGCATGTGAGATGAACGATGGTCCGCAGCGAGGGCATGCCGTGGATCCGGTGTGGATCGGAGGCGAGGATCGGCATCCCCGTATCGGTCTTAGACCCGTGCACCGCCCAGTTGTTCGAGCCGGTATACTGGGCGTCGAGGACGACCTCCAGCAGGTCGGTGGTCGCGCGCCATTTCGGCGCGTCCTCGAGGCTCGCCGCGAGGCGCTCCTTGGAAAAGGTCGCGTTGGCCGTGGCGAGCTTGATCACGTCCAGTGCCGCCAGCGGGATCGTCGCGGGGTCGAGCCCCTCGGGGACGGCCGGCGTGATCTTCGGCTCGAGGTAGCGGCGCAGGAGGTCGGTGCGATGGTCGGCCCCAGCGTAGACCTGGCAGCGCAGGATCTCGGAGAGCGCGTTGCGCGACAGCGAGTGAGTGCGGATGCGCGACACGTCCCCCGGTGCCCAGGCCGCCGGCTTGGTGCCGAGCAGGCCGAACTCGAAGGGCAGGAGCGAGGGATCGGCCTCCGTCATGGCGATGAAGGCGTTGATGCCGTTCACAAAGGCCGTGAAGGTCGCCTCGGCCTCGGGGCCATAGGCGGCGAATTCAGCCTCCTGGTCGCCGCGGTAGAGGAACAGCCGCGAGGCGCGATCCTGCTCGATGTAGCCCGGGCCGAAATCGGCGGAGAGGAGGCCGAGGCCCCGTTTGCGGAAAAGATCGATCTGGAACAGGCGCTCGCGCGCCGCGTGGAAGCCCTGCAGGAAGAACAGATCGGCCTCGTTCTCCGCCCGGATATGGGGAATTCCGTTGGCGTCGATGCCGATCGACCCGGGCGCCGAAAGGCCGGGGAGCGTGAGCGTTTCTGATGGGGTCATGGCCAGACATGTCGCTGCGAGGGAGCGGGACTGTGCACGCCAGGTGGGCCGGTGTCATCCTTTGCGGACGAGAACGAGGCCTGCAACGATGCGGGTCTATCGCAGAGCGGAACGGGAAAAATTTTTGGAAAGGATGCTGCGGAGTAGCCCGCGGCACGGCGCTTCAAAGACCCCGTCCCGCATGCTCATATGATCCCGGTGACTGGGCGCCGGCGCCAGACTGCGGCTCACACACCGGACGCCTCGACCTCAACCATGGATGGCCCATGAAGATTACCGTTCTCGGCTCCGGCGATGCTTTCGGCTCGGGCGGACGCTTTTCTACCTGCCTGCACCTCGCCGGTGCCGACGGCACGGTGATGCTGGTCGATTGCGGCGCCACGTCGCTGCTCGCCTTGCAGCGCGCCGGGATCGACCGCAACAGCATTTCGGCCATCCTGCTCACGCATTTCCACGCCGACCATATCGGCGGCCTGCCCTTCTTCATGCTCGATGCGCTGTTCAACACGCGTCGCACCGCGCCGCTGACCATCGCCGGCCCGAAGCGGGTGCAGGACTGGGTGAAGGCGGTGATGGAGGCGGCCTTTCCGGGATCGTCGAGCAACGCCTATTCCTTCGAGATCACCTATGTCGAGATCACGCCGGAACAGCCGGGCACGATCGCCGGCAATGCCGTGACGGCCTTTCCGATGGTGCACGACCAGCGGGCCGGACCGTGCCAGGGCTATCGCATCGCCCGCGACGGCAAGATCTTCGCCTATTCCGGCGACACCACCTGGACCGAGGACCTCTTGCCCCTCGCCGATGGCGCCGATGTGCTTCTCGTCGAGTGCTACACCTACGACATCCCCCTGAAGAACCACCTCGACTGGATGACGCTGTCGGGCCGGCTGCCCGACCTCAAGGCGAAGCGCATCGTCCTGACCCATATGGGGCCACAGATGCTGGCCAACCGCGACAAGGTTCCCGTCGCTTGTGCCGAGGACGGGCTGGTCATCGATCCCTGAGCGCCGGCTGGCCCTTTTCGGTTCAGGCGCCGCCCGCCTTGCCCTATATCCCGCCATGGGGGAGGGTCGCGGCGTGAGGGAGCCACCATGACACAGGCACTGGACGACTTGTTCGACGCGGCGCGAAAGGCGCAGGCTTCCGCCTATGCGCCCTATTCGCGCTTCCGCGTCGGTGCGGCGATCCGCGCCGGTTCGGGCCGCATCCATGCCGGCTGCAACGTCGAGAACGCCGCCTATCCCGTCGGCACCTGCGCCGAGGCGGGGGCCATCGCCGCCATGCTTCTGGCCGGCGACCGCACCATCGCCGAGATCCTCGTCTTCGGTGACGAACCGGAACTCTGCACACCCTGCGGTGCCTGCCGTCAGCGGCTGCGTGAATTCGGCGCTGGCACCCTCACGGTCCACGTCGCCGGGCCGAAGGGTCCGCGGGCCCGTTTCACCCTCGCCGAACTGCTCCCCCATGCCTTCGGCCCGGACAACCTGTCATGACCGCCGCCCGCATCATCCGCGCAGCGGCGGGCGAGGCCCCCATCGCCTGCGCCATCGTGCTCGGCACCGGCCTCGGCCCGCTGGCCGATGCGGTCGAGGATGCCCTCGTCCTCCCCTATGGCGAGTTGCCGGGGTTCCCCCATGTCGGCGTCTCTGGCCATGCCGGCAGGCTCGTCGTCGGGACGCTGGAGGGCTGCCGTGTCGCGGTGCTCCAGGGCCGTGCCCACACCTACGAGAGCGGCAACCCCCGCGTCATGAAGCCGGTGATCGATGCGCTCGCCGCCCTCGGCGTTCCCCGTCTGCTCCTCACCAATGCCGCCGGCTCCCTGAAGGCCGACATGGCGCCCGGCTCGATCATGGCGATAGAGGACCATATCGCCCTGTTCGGGCCCAATCCGCTCATCGGCCTGACCGGCGACGACCGCTTCGTGCCGATGAACGGGGCCTATGACCCCGCCCTGCGCCGGGCCATCGCCGGCGGCGCCGCGCGCCGGCGCGTCGCGCTCTTCGAAGGCGTCTATGCCTGGGTGACCGGCCCGAGCTTCGAGACGCCGGCCGAAATCCGCGCCCTGCGCACGCTCGGCGCCGATGCGGTGGGCATGTCGACCGTGCCCGAGGTCATCCTCGCCCGCCATGCCGGCCTGGCCGTCGCCGGCCTCTCGCTCATCACCAACCTCGCCGCCGGCCTGGCGCCGGATGCCCCGTCCCATGCCGAGACCAAGGCCGTCGCGGCGGCCGGGGCTGACGCCATGGAGGCCGTCATCCGCGGCTTCCTCGCGGAAATCAACCAGGCCGAGGCCGGCCATGACTGATGCGACCCTTGCCCGCCGCGCCGCGGCGCTTCTCGACCTCACCGACCTTTCCAACGGCCTCGACGAGGCCGGCGTCGAGCGGCTCTGCGCCCGCGCCGTGACGCCGCTCGGACCGGTCGCGGCCGTCTGCCTCTGGGCCGGCTTCGTGCCGCAGGCGCGCCGCCTCCTGCAGGGCACGCCGGTCCGTATCGCCACGGTGGTCAACTTTCCGGCCGGCGAGGATGACGTGATGCGCGTCGCCGACGAGGCGCGCTGGGCCCTGCTCGACGGCGCCGACGAGATCGACGTCGTCCTGCCCTGGCGGGCGCTGATGGCTGGCCGCCACGAGGTGGTGGGCGCCCTGCTCGGCGCCGTCCGGGCGGTGGTGCCCCAGGGCCGCACCCTCAAGACCATCCTGGAGACAGGCGAGTTGCAGACACCGGAGCTCATCCGCGCCGCCGCGCGCATCGCCATCGGCACCGGCGCCGATTTCATCAAGACCTCCACCGGCAAGACCGCCATCTCCGCGACGCCGGAGGCGGTACGCCTGATGCTCGAGGAAATCCGCGCCTCCGGCCGCACGGTCGGCATCAAGCCCTCGGGCGGCATCCGAACCCTCGACGACGCCAGGACCTATCTCGACCTCGCCGACGCGGTCATGGGGATTGGCTGGGCGAGTCCGGCGACCTTCCGCTTCGGGGCCTCCGGCCTGCTCGACCAGCTCCTTGCCGCAGGAAAGGCCGCCCCATGAGCGACCGACGCTCCGCCTTCATCCCGCAGGAAATCATTCGTGCCAAGCGCGACGGCGCGACGCTCGGCGACGGCGACATCGCCACCTTCGTCGGCGGCATCGGCGCGGGGACGGTGACGGAGGCGCAGGTGGCGGCCTTCTGCATGGCCGTCTTCTTCCGCGGCATGACCATGGACGAGCGCGTGGCGCTGACGCGGGCGATGACCGCCTCCGGACGCACCCTGTCGTGGCGCGACCTCGACCTCCCTGGCCCGGTCCTCGACAAGCACTCCACCGGCGGAGTCGGCGATACGGTCTCGCTCATGCTCGCCCCGATGGTGGCGGCGGCCGGCGGCTTCGTGCCGATGATCTCCGGCCGCGGCCTCGGCCATACCGGCGGCACGCTGGACAAGCTCGAATCCATCCCCGGCTATGACGCGACGCCGGCGCACGATCTCTTCCGCCGCACGGTGCGGGAGGTCGGCTGCGCCATCATCGGCCAGACCGCCGATCTTGCACCCGCCGACAAGGTCATCTACGGCGTGCGCGACGTCACCGCGACGGTGGAGTCTGTGCCGCTCATCACCGCCTCCATCCTGTCGAAGAAGCTCGCCGCCGGCCTCGACGGCCTCGTCATGGACGTGAAGACGGGATCGGGCGCCTTCATGCCGGATTTCGCCGGCTCCCGCGACCTCGCCGAATCCATCGCCGCCGTGGCGGGTGGCGCCGGCCTGCCGACGGTCGCCCTGGTCACGCCGATGGACCAGCCGCTGGGACCCGCCGCCGGCAATGCGCTGGAGGTCAGGATCGCCATCGAACATCTCGCCGGCGGCCACCGCGTCTCGCGCCTGCACGGCGTCACCCTGGCGCTCGGCGCCGAACTCCTGGTCCTCGGCAAGCTCGCGCCCGATCTCGACACCGCCCTGGGCAAGCTCGAACGCGTCCTCGCCAACGGCCGCGCCGCCGAGATCTTCCAGCGCATGGTGGCGGCCCTCGGCGGCCCCCATGACCTGATGGAGCATCCGGACAAGCACCTTCCCCGCGCCCCCCTGGTTCGCCCGGTCGCCACCCTCCACGCCGGCACCGTCCTGTCGATCGATACCCGCCGGATTGGCATGGCCGTCGTCGCCCTCGGCGGTGGCCGGACCCGCTCCTCCGACCCGGTCGACCATGCGGTCGGCCTGACTGGCCTCGTCGCCCTCGGCGACAGCCTCGAGGCCGGCCAGCCGCTGGCGCTGACCCATGGCCGCGACGAGGCCACCATGGCGGCCGCTGCCGCGATGATCACCGGTGCCTTCACCCTCGGCGAAGGGGGCGCCGCCATTGGCGCCCTCGTCCAGGCGCGGATCACGGGCTGAACCATGGCCCGCGCCCTGATCATCGTCCTCGATTCCGTTGGCATCGGTGCCAGCATGGACGCCGCCCGTTACGGCGATGCGGGTGCCGATACGCTGGGGCATGTGGCGGAGTGGTTCGCGGAAAGGGACCTGCCCTTCGCGCTGCCGAACCTCGACCGGCGCGGCCTCGGTGCGGCTTTGCGCGCCTCGACCGGCCGCCTGCCACCGGGATCAAGCGCCGACGAACCCATCGCCGGGCGCTGGGGCTTCGCCGTCGAGACATCGAAGGGCAAGGACACGCCTTCGGGCCATTGGGAGATCGCCGGCCTGCCGGTGACCTTCGACTGGGGCTATTTCCCCGAGACCGTTCCCTGTTTTCCCACCGGCCTGACGGACGCACTGATCCGCGAGGGAGGCCTTCCCGGCATTCTCGGCGACTGCCACGCCTCGGGCACCGAGATCATCGCCCGGCTCGGCACCGAACACATGGCCAGCGGCAAGCCGATCCTCTACACCTCGGCCGACTCGGTCCTGCAGATCGCCGCCCACGAGGAGGCCTTCGGGCTCGACCGGCTCCATGCGCTCTGCGTCATCGCCCGCCGGCTCTGCGACCCGCTCGGCATCGGCCGCGTCATCGCCCGGCCCTTCACCGGCACAGACCCGTCAAGCTTCGTGCGCACCGGCAACCGCCGCGACTATGCGGTGTCCCCACCCGCACCCACCCTGCTCCAGGTCGCCTCGGAGGCCGGGCGGCAGGTGATCACGGTCGGCAAGATCGGCGACATCTTCGCCCATGTCGGCACCGGCGAGGTCTTGAAGGCCACCGGCAATGCGGCCCTGGGGGAGCGCACCCTCGAAGGCCTGGCGCGGCTGGCCGACGGCGGCCTGCTCATGGCCAATTTCATCGACTTCGACTCGCTCTATGGCCACCGCCGCGACCCGGAGGGCTACGGCGGCGCGCTGATGGCCTTCGACGCCTGGCTGCCCGCGCTGACCGCTGCGTTGCGGCCCGGCGACATCTGCATCCTCACCGCCGATCACGGCTGCGACCCGACTTATCCCGGCACTGACCACACCCGCGAGCACGTGCCCGTCCTCGCCTTCGGCCCAGATCTGCCCGCAGGCCCGATCGGCAGGCGCGAGAGCTTCGCCGACATCGCGGCGACGGCGGCCGCCCATCTCGCCCTCATCTGGACGGGCGCCGGCCGGCCCGTGTGAGGTCCTACGCAACAAGCCCTCTTGTCGCGCGTTGAGGGCCGTGTATCACAGCACCCGACTCTCCGGGGCATTCCGCCTCCCCGCAAAGGCCGTCGTATGTCGCTCCTCCATGTCTATTGGCGCGTCCTCAGGCAGCTCGGCCCCGAAACCCGGCTCGGACTGACTCTGCTCGCGTGCAACGTCGTGCTCGCCTGCATCATGTTCGCCGAGCCCATCCTGTTCGGTCGCATCATCGACACCCTGTCGGCGGCACAGGCTCGCGGCCGCACGGTGACCTGGGCGGAGATCCTGCCGCTGGTGATCGCCTGGGTCGTCTTCGGCCTCTTCACCATCGCCGCCGGCGTCCTCGTCGCGCTGCACGCCGACCGCATGTCGCACCGCAGGCGCCTGGCCTTCATGCAGCACTTCTTCGAGCACGTGCTGAACCTGCCGCTCAGCTACCATTCGGGAGCCCATTCCGGCCGCCTGCTCAAGCAGATGCTGGAAGGCTCCAACGCCATGGCCTGGCTGCTGCTCTCCTTCCTGCGTGAGCACTGCGCCTCGCTGATCGCTCTGGTGATCCTGGTGCCGGTATCGCTCTGGGTGAACTGGCGGCTCGGCAGCCTGCTCGTCGTGATGGTCTTCTTCTTCTTCATCCTGACGAGCTGGGTGCTGCGCAAGACGGAGACGTTGCAGGGCAAGGTTCAGGAATATCACAACGCACTGGCCGAACGGGCCACCGACGCCCTCGGCAACGTGCCGGTGATCCAGTCCTTCACCCGCATCGAGGCCGAGGTCCGCGCCATGCGCTCGACGATCGATGCGCTGCTCGCCGCCCAGATCCCCGTCCTGTCCTGGTGGGCCATCGCGGCGGTCGCATCCCGTGCCTCGGCGACGCTGACGGTCCTCTCGATCTTCCTCGTCGGCACCTGGCTGCATATCAACGGCCTTGCCTCCATCGGCGAGATCGTCACCTTCATGGGCTTCGCCACCATGCTGATCGGCCGCCTCGAGGCGCTCGTCGGCTTCATCAACTCGGTTTTCCTCGAAGGTCCGAAGATCAAGGACTTCTTCAACGTCGTCGATACCTTGCCGCAGGTGCACGATCGGCCGAATTCCATCGACATCGGCCAGGTCAAGGGCACCGTCGCCTTCGAGAACGTCTCCTTCTCCTATGACGGCAAGCGCGCGGCGGTGGCCGATCTGTCCTTCGTCGCCAATCCCGGCGACACGATCGCCCTGGTCGGCTCGACCGGCTCGGGCAAGTCGACGACGCTGTCGCTGCTGCATCGGGTCTTCGACCCGCAATCGGGCCGCGTCCTCATCGACGGCCACGACATCCGCGACATAGCCCTGGTGTCGCTGCGCCGAAACATCGGCGTCGTCTTCCAGGAGCCGATGCTGTTCGCCCGCACTATCAAGGAGAACCTGCAGGTCGGGCGTCCCGAGGCGACCGACGAGGAAATCTGGCAGGCCTGCGAGAGGGCCCAGGCGACGGACTTCCTCAAGCGCCAGCCGGATGGCCTCGACACCGAGGTGGCCGAGCGCGGCCGTTCGCTCTCCGGTGGTGAAAGGCAGCGCCTGTCGATAGCGCGGGCCCTGCTGAAGGACCCGCCCGTCCTCATCCTCGACGAGGCGACCTCCGCCCTGGACGCCACCACCGAGCAGAAGCTGCAACTGGCGCTGGAGGAGGTGATGAAGGGGCGCACCACCTTCGTCATCGCCCACCGCCTCGCCACCATCCGGCACGCCTCGCGCATCCTCGTCTTTGACCAGGGCCGGGTCGTCGAGAGCGGCTCCTTCGAGGAACTGGTGGCCCAGGGCGGCATCTTCGCCGCCCTCGCCAAGGCGCAGTTCATGTCGGGCGCCGAGGACGCCCCGGCGACAAAGCCGGTCGTCGCGGTGTGAGAAGTCTGAAGGCCCCACCCGCACCCTCCCCTCGCTGCGCGAGGAGAGGGGGGCTTTGACGTTCCACCTCGTCCGGCCGAGGGCAGCGCCAGGCTCGACCCTGTCCGGGAAAGCGGGGACGCAGAAGTCCCCCTCTCCTCGCGCAGCGAGGG
>NZ_JAUYFA010000112.1 GCF_030691135.1 Phreatobacter sp. | reverse complement strand
GAATTCGGCTTCGATCTGTTCGGCTCGGGCGGGGCCGCCTTTCAGCCGGTCTATGTCGGCGATCTGGCCGATGCCATCCTGGCCGTGCTGGACAAGCCCGAGGCCCGGGGCCGCATCTTTGAGATCGCCGGGCCGCGCCCGATGCATTTGAAGGAGGTGATGGAAATGGTGTCGACGGCGATCAGACGCTGCGTCCTGATCCTGCCCCTGCCGCCCATTGTCGGGAAGATTCAGGCCCTGTTCCTGCAATTTCTGCCCAATCCGCCGCTGACGCCCGATCAGATGAAGCTGCTGCAGAAGGACAATCTGCCCTCGGGCCAGTATCCCGGTCTGGCCGATCTCGGCATCAAGCCGACGGCGCCGGAAGCCATCGTCCCCAGCTATTTATCGCGTCATCAGCCAAGCTCGCGCCGGTCGCTGCGCTCCATTTAGTTTGGCCCGCCCGGCGCCTGAGGGTCGATATCTAAGCCGCGTCTTCCGCCTTGTGGTTCCTGGGCGCGATATAGGCGATCTGCGCATGCTTCTGGCAGTAGGGTTTGCCGGGCACGGCGGATTCGCTGCAGAAATGGAAGTCGTCCTTCCTGGGATCGCCGATGGGCCAGGAACAGCCGCCGCGTGTTCCGAACGGCACCACCTTGGGCGGCTGCGGCTGCTCGGGGGCGGCCCGCTTGATCGGCGACGGTCGCCCGCTCAGACCCAAACGGTGCGCCTTGCCAACCACGGCATTCTTCGACATGCCGATGCGTCGGCCAATTTCACTGGTCGGCAGACCTTGCGCCCACAGGCGCGCCAATTCGCCGATCGTCTCCTCTGTCCAGGCCATAACCCCTCCTTGCCCCTGTATCTAGTGGTTTGAACCCCTGTCGGACCACAAGATAGTGGGGTGATGGGGTCCGAGTCAAACAAGAGTTTTCCACAAGGAGCAAGTCAGCCCTGGCTTCGTTGACAGGCCGGAAAAGAAGGAACATAGTCTGCCGCTTTCCTCGAAACCCTTAAGGGTTTGCCTCAGGGAGAGCCATGGTTTCCGCCATCATGCCCACCTATGCCCGGGCCGACCTCGCCTTCGAGCGGGGCGAGGGCTGCTGGCTGGTGACGGCGGACGGGCGACGAGTCCTCGATTTCGGCGCCGGTATCGCGGTCAATTCCCTGGGACATTCGCATCCCCATCTGGTCGATGCGCTGGTGCAGCAGGCCCAGAAGCTCTGGCACGTCTCCAACCTGCACAATGTGCCGGAGGCCGAGCGGCTGGCGAAGCGGCTGATCGATGCGACCTTCGCGGACTCGGTGCTGTTCTGCAATTCGGGCGCGGAAGCCAACGAGGGCGCCATCAAGATGGCTCGCAAGTACCACGCCGTCCGCGGCGAGGAGAACCGTTACCGCATCATCACCTTCGAGGGCGCCTTCCACGGCCGGACTCTGGCGACCATCGCCGCCGGCGGCCAGAAGAAATATCTGGAGGGTTTCGGCCCCAAGGTCGAGGGCTTCGACCAGGTGCCGTTCGGCGACCATGAGGCGCTGGAGGCGATGATCAGCCCGGATACCGCGGCGCTGATGATCGAGCCGATCCAGGGCGAGGGCGGCCTGCGCGAAGTGCCGAACGAGGAACTGCGCTATCTGCGCGAACTCTGCGACACCCACGGGCTGCTGCTGATCTTCGACGAGGTGCAGACCGGCGTCGGGCGTACCGGCAAGCTCTTCGCCCATGAATGGGCGGGGGTCACCCCCGACATCATGGCGATCGCCAAGGGCATCGGCGGCGGCTTCCCGATGGGGGCCGTGCTGGCGGTGGAGAAATGCGCCGCGGTGTTCACGCCCGGCACGCACGGCACGACCTTCGGCGGCAATCCGCTGGCGGCGGCGGTCGGCAATGCCGTGCTCGACGTCATCCTCGCGCCCGGCTTCCTCGAGGAGGTGCAGCGCAAGGCCCTGCTGTTCAAGCAGAAGCTCGCCGGCCTCGTCGACCAGCATCCGAAGGTCTTCGAGGGCGTGCGCGGTGCAGGCCTCCTCACCGGCCTCAAATGCGTCGTCCCCAACGGCGACGTGACGGCCGAGGCGCGGCGTGCGGGACTGCTGGTGGTGCCGGCGGGCGACAATGTCATCCGTCTGATTCCGCCGCTGGTCGTCTCCGATGCGGAGATCGACCTGGCGGTCGGCATGCTCGACAAGGCGGCCGTCAGTCTCGAGGCGCAGATGGTCAAGGGAGCGGCCGAGTGACCCATGCGCCGCGTCATTTCGTCGACCTCGCCGATTTCGGCGGGGCCGAGCTGAAAGCCATTTTGCAGAAGGCCAGTGCGCTGAAGAGCGTGCGCCGCACGCCCGCGGCCGGTCGCCCGCTCGCCGGCAAGGTGCTGGCGATGATCTTCGAGCGGCCCTCGACCCGCACCCGCGTCTCCTTCGACGTGGGCATGCGGGAACTCGGCGGCGAGACGATCATGCTCACCGGGGCGGAGATGCAGCTCGGCCGCGGCGAGACCATCTCGGACACCGCCAAGGTGCTGTCGCGCTATGTCGACGCCATCATGATCCGCATGCTCGACCACAATGCGGTGCGCGAACTGGCCGAGGCGGCGACGGTGCCGGTCATCAACGGCCTGACCAAGCTGTCGCATCCCTGCCAGATCATGGCTGACATCATGACCTTCGAGGAGAAGAAGGGCCCGATCCGCGGCAAGACGGTGGCCTGGGCCGGCGACACCAACAACGTGCTCGCCTCCTGGATCCAGGCCGCGCCGCGCTTCGGCTTCAAGCTCAACATCGCGACGCCCGAGGATCTGGCGCCCCGCCGCGAGGTCATCGCCGCAGCCCAGCGCGAGGGCGGCGACGTGACCTGGACCTCCGATCCCTACCAGGCCGCCGACCATGCGGACTGCATCGTGACAGATTGCTGGGTGTCGATGGGCGACGAGGATGCCGGGCGCCGCCACAACCTCCTCAAGGCCTATCAGGTCAACAAGCAGTTGATGAGCGCGGCCAATTCCGACGCCATCTTCATGCATTGCCTGCCCGCCCATCGCGGCGAGGAGGTCACCGACGAGGTCATGGACGGCCCGCAGTCGGTGGTCTTCGACGAGGCCGAGAACCGCCTGCACGCGCAGAAGGGCGTGCTGGCCTGGTGCTTCGGGGTCTAGCGCGCCGGGGCGCCGGTCTCCGCATGCCGGTGCAATGGACCTTCGGCGGCCGGACCTGCGGCCTGATAGGGCGTGAATTCGCCTTCGCGCTGGGCGAGACGGTCGGCCAGCACCCGAAGGACCTGAAGATTGTGCGGCAGGCCGATATGGCTGCCGGTCACCTCGATGCTCTCCGACATCGGTCCGTCCGGCTCGACACAGCTCTGCCAGGCGCAGATGCCGTCGGTCCGGCTGTAGATGGCCGTGGTCGGGACGGGCGGCGGCGGGCGGACCGGTCCGCCCATGTGCTCGTCGCGGGTGTCGACGGACTGGCCGCAGGCCCATTCATAGACGCGCCAGCCACGGGTCGACCGGGGACTGCCGGCGAAGGGACTGCCGAGCGTGACGACCGAACGCGCCAGATGCGGAAGGACCTTGGCGAGCTGGCGCGCATAGATACCGCCGAGGCTGATGCCGACGAGGCTGACCTTGCGGCCATGGCGCGCGGCGATGGCGCCGAGCAGATCCGCGAGATCGGCCTCCAGCGTGCCGCGCAGGCCGAGGTTCATGCCGAAGCCCCAGCCATAGGCCGCATAGCCCCGGTCGGTCAGAAAGCGCCGCATCGGCAGCGTCGCCAGGTCGGACGACATCAGGCCGGGCAGGACGAGAACGGGATGGCCATCCCCACGCGGGGCTTCGCTGAGTGTTCTGTGCCGGAGGGCCAGTTCCGCCAGTTCCACGGCGGACCGCATTTCCATCGCGAGATAGCGCAGCGGCGGTGGCGGGATCTCTGGGGAAGAGGGCGGGAGGCTCCGGGCCCGGCGCGTCGGCGTCGTCGTCATCGGCTCTCTCCCTGGCGGGTCATGCGTCGATCGGCTCGGCAGCGGCAAGGCGTCCGAACGGATCCCGGTTCCGCCGACCGGCCCGCGTTGCCGCTCCCCTGTCATGCTTCCGCCTTGACGCCTCTTCTCTCCGGAACCATTCAAGGCTATGAGACCCGCCAGCATTTTTGATCGGGAGGTCCGCCATGGCCGCGCCGCGTACGCTATACGACAAGATCTGGGACGACCATGTGGTCGAAACGCAGGACGATGGCACCTGCCTGCTCTATATCGACCGTCATCTTGTCCATGAGGTGACGAGCCCGCAGGCCTTCGAGGGTCTGCGCACGACCGGCCGCAAGGTGCGGGCGCCGCAGAAGACGCTGGCCGTCGTCGACCACAACATCGCCACGACGCCTGACCGCAAGTTCGGCATCAAGGACGAGGAGAGCCGCACCCAGGTGGAGGCCCTCGCGAAGAACGCCAGGGATTTCGGCATCGAGTATTACGATGCCGCCGACATCCGCCAGGGCATCGTCCACGTCATCGGGCCGGAGCAGGGCTTCACCCTGCCGGGCACGACCATCGTCTGCGGCGACAGCCACACCTCGACCCACGGCGCCTTCGGTGCGCTCGCCCATGGCATCGGCACCTCGGAGGTCGAGCATGTGCTCGCCACCCAGACGCTGATCCAGAAGAAGGCGAAGAACATGCTCGTCCGCGTCGACGGGCAGCTGAAGGACGGCGTCACTGCGAAGGACATCATCCTCGCCATCATCGGCGAGATCGGCACGGCCGGCGGCACCGGCTCGGTCATCGAATATGCCGGCGAGGCGATCAGCGCGCTGTCGATGGAAGGCCGCATGACCATCTGCAACATGTCGATCGAGGGCGGCGCCCGCGCCGGCCTGATCGCCCCGGACGAGAAGACCTACGCCTATCTCAAGGGCAAGCCGAAGGCGCCCAAGGGCATGGCCTGGGACATGGCGCAGAAGTACTGGGAAGCGCTCTTCACCGAGGACGGCGCCCATTTCGACCGCACCGTGGTGCTCGATGCCAATGCCCTGCCGCCGATCGTCACCTGGGGCACCAGCCCGGAGGACGTCATCTCCATCGCCGGCGTCGTGCCGAACCCCGACGAGATCGACGACGAGAACAAGCGCAGCTCCAAGTGGCGCGCGCTCGACTACATGGACCTCAAGCCGGGCACCAGGATCACCGACATCCGCCTCGACAAGGTGTTCATCGGCTCCTGCACCAATTCGCGCATCGAGGACCTGCGCGAGGTCGCCCGCGTCGTCCGTGACAAGAAGGTGGCCTCCACGGTCTCGGCGATGATCGTGCCGGGCTCCGGCCTGGTGAAGGAACAGGCCGAGCAGGAAGGCCTCGACAAGATCTTCATCGCCGCTGGTTTCGAATGGCGCGAGGCGGGCTGCTCCATGTGCCTCGCCATGAACCCCGACCGGTTGCAGCCGGGCGAGCGCTGCGCCTCGACCTCGAACCGCAATTTCGAGGGCCGGCAGGGCTACAAGGGCCGCACCCATCTCGTTTCGCCGATCATGGCGGCGGCGGCGGCGATCGAAGGGCACTTCGTCGACATCAGGACCTGGGGCTGACGCCTTCGGACCGGATCACCCGGGCTGGCTCTGTCCCGGGTGAAGCCGGCCGTCGATGCCGGCATGGCCGTTTTTCCATGCGCGTCGCTGACGGACGGGTGCTGGTCGGTCCATGGCGCGACTCACGCGCACCGGGCCGAGGCTGGCCTCCGCCCTAGTCTTGCCGGGTTTGGCCGTACATTACCGCTTGGGGAGCGACGTCAGAGCCGGGAAATGCTGTTCGAAGGGCTATTCGCTATGGATTTGCCCGCGAATTAACCTCCTGTTTACCCTGATCTTCGACACCTAAGGGGCAAGTCCGGCGGGGCCGTCGTTCCCGTTCGCCCGTTTCCAGAGCCGAGTATTGCGATGCGCTGCAACAGAATCCTCTCCGTCCTGGCCTTCTCGGTCGTCGCCCTTGCCGTCACCAGTGCCGGTGCGCTGGCGCAGGCGACCCGTCCCGCCGCCGGCGCCGGTGGCGCCCAGCAGGGTTCTGCAGTGGCCCAGTTCGGCGACTGGGGCGTCTTCACCTCAGGCACCCAGCGCGGCAAGGTCTGCTACGCCGCCTCGCAGCCCAAGACCCGCGCGCCGGCCAATCTGCAGCGCGACCCCGCCTTCTTCTTCCTCACCTCGCGGCCCGGCGAAAACGTCCGCAACGAGGTCTCGCTGACCCTCGGCTTCCCGCTGCGCGGTGACGCTACGGCAACGATCGGCACCGCCAATTTCGCCCTCTACACCCAGGCCAACGGTGCCTGGATCAAGAACGCCGCCGAGGAGGGCCGTCTCGTCCAGGCGATGCGCGGCGGTTCGCAACTCACCGTCAGGGCGACGTCGGGCCGCGGCAATGTGACGACGGATACCTATTCGCTCAACGGTCTCGCCCAGGCGCTCGACCGCGTGGCGCAGGAATGCCGCTGAGGGCGGCAGGCGCCCTCCTGACGCTCGCCTGCAGCATCGGCCTCGCCGCGGCCGAAGACCGGCCGAGCGGAACCACCCGCATCGTCGCCCGCCATGCCGACTGGTCAGTCATCGTCGCCGAGACCGATCGCGGCAAGCTCTGCTATGCCGCTGCCGCGCCGCAGACGCGGCGGCCGGAAGGGGCGGTGAGAGGCCCCGCCTTCGTCTTCGTCACGACGCGACCGACCGACCAGGTGCGCGACGAATTCTCCGTCGAGTTCGGCTTCGAGGCGAGCGGCGGATCGGCCTTTGAGGTCGGTGACGAAACCTTCGCGCTCCAGGGCGATCCGGCCGGGGCCTGGATCAAGGATCTGGCCGACGAGACCCGTCTGGTCGCGGCGATGCGCGGCAATGCCCTGGTGCAGATCCGGTCGATGTCGGTCCTCGGGGAGGAAACCATCGACACCTATGCTCTCGCAGGGTTCGCCGAGGCTCTGGCGCGGGCGCGCCGGGAATGCGCCGACCCCCATACGACCAGTTGACGCCAATGGCCCGCGAAAGGCTGCGTGAAGCGCGTCTTTCGTGCTATAGGCCCGCGCTTGCTAGGAAACCCGACCCGATGCCGACGCCCGATCCCGCGAATGCCACCCCCGTCGTGAAGGCCGCTGCGGCCTCCGACACCCGCGCCTTGCCTGCGAAGCCTTCGCTCGTCGGCATGGGACGTGACGACCTGAAGGCGGCGCTGACCGCCATCGGCATCGAGGGCCGCGAAGCGCGGATGCGCGTCTCCCAGCTCTGGGGCTGGATCTACCAGCGCGGGGCCAAGACCTTCGAGGAGATGTCCAACGTCTCCAAGCAACTGCGTGCCACCCTTGCGGAGGCCTATACGCTGGACCGGCCGGAAGTCGTCGCCGAACAGGTGTCGCAGGACGGCACCCGCAAGTGGCTCATGCGCATCCCGCCGACCATGGCGGGCGAGAAGTGGCACGAGATCGAGACGGTCTATATCCCGACCCGCGACCGCGGCACGCTCTGCATCTCCAGCCAGGTCGGCTGCACGCTGACCTGCTCCTTCTGCCATACGGGTACGCAGAAGCTGGTCCGAAATCTCACCGCCGCCGAGATCGTGGCGCAGGTGATCGTCGCCCGCGACCAGCTCGGCGACTGGCCGGGAGCTAAGCCGCCGGAGGGCGCCTTCGTGCCGACGGGCGGCGGACGCTTCGTCACCAACATCGTGTTCATGGGCATGGGCGAGCCGCTCTACAATGTCGAGAACGTCACCGGGGCGCTCCTCACCCTGCTCGACCCGGACGGCCTGCAGTTCTCCAAGCGCCGCGTGACGCTGTCGACCTCGGGCGTCGTGCCGGAGATCGGCCGTGTCGGCGCCGATACGGGCGTCGCCCTCGCCATCTCCCTGCATGCGGTGCGCGACGACCTGCGCGACGAACTCGTGCCGCTGAACCGCAAATATCCGATCGCCGAACTGCTCGACGCCTGCCGCGATTATCCCGGGGCCTCCAATGCCCGCCGCATCACCTTCGAATATGTGATGCTGAAGGGCGTCAACGATTCCATCGACGACGCGCGGCGGCTGGTGCGGCTCCTGAAGGGCATCCCCGCCAAGATCAACCTGATCCCGTTCAACCCCTGGCCGGGCTCCAGGTATGAGTGCTCGGACTGGGAGCAGATCGAGCGCTTCTCCGAGGTGGTCTTCGAGGCCGGCTATTCCTCGCCGGTGCGCACCCCGCGCGGCCGCGACATCCTCGCCGCCTGCGGCCAGCTCAAGAGCGAGACCGAGCGCCTGCGCGCCAAGGACAAGGCGGTGCTGATGTCCAAGGCCGAGCAGGATGCCTTCCGCGCCATGAGCATGGTGGACTGAGCCCATCTCCCGCGCATGCGCATGAAGCGCGGCAGCCGCGGCAGGCGCGCGCTTGACCCTCCCCCGGGTGGGTGGTGAGCTTTCGACAACCGGCGACACAAGACCGGCCGAGCCCACCATGATCCCGGGAGGATCCCATGCCGTTCCAAGGACTGCCGCCCTTACGGGCCGGGGCCTTCGCCCTGGCTCTTTCCTGCCTTGCCGCCACGGCCTTGCCTGTTTTCGCCCAGTCCGGCCCCGGACAGGGTCCCGGACAAGGCGGGCGCTTCGAGCGCGACGATCGCGGTCAGGGCCGCCTCGACCGTGAGGGCCGCCGCGGCCGCGGCGAGGAGACCGTGATGGGCTTCTCGCGCGAGCGGCTGGCGCGCATCGGTCCGGTCATGCGCGAACAGGCCGACCGCGCCATGTTCCCGGGCGCCGTGACCCTCATCGCTCGGCGGGGTCGCATCATCCATTTCGAGGCGCATGGCTTCCGCGATGCGGCCAAGACGCAGCCGATGACGCGCGACACGATCTTCATGCTGGCCTCGATGACCAAGCCGATCGTCTCGGCGGCGGCGGTGATGCTGATCGAACAGGGTCGGATGAAGCTCTCCGACCCGATCGCCACCTGGCTCACCGAACTCAAGGACCTGAAGGTGCAGGTCGAGCGGCGCAATGCCGACGGCACCACCGCGACCGAGGACGTGGCGCTGGCGCGGCCCATCACCGTGCAGGACCTGCTGCGCCATACCGCGGGCTTCACCTATGCCGGTTCGGAGCGGTCCGCACGCATCAAGCAGTTGCTCGACGACCAGAACATCGAAGGGCGGACGGCCAACATCACCGGCGACGAGATGCTGCGCCGTCTCGGCCAGATCCCGCTCGTTCACCAGCCGGCCACGGCCTTCCATTATTCGATCTCGACGGACGTGCTCGGCCTGCTGCTCGAAAGGGTCACCGGCAAGCGGCTCGACGTGCTGATCAAGGAGATGATCCTCGACCCGCTGGAGATGCGCGACACCGCCTGGTTCGTGCCGGAGAGCCGCCGGTCACGCCTCGCCGAGGCGCTCGATTCCGACCCCGCCAAGGCTGACATGCTGACCTCCTACCGCATCTTCGAGAACCCGGCCGATCACGGCCAGTATTTCAAGGGCGGTGCCGGCATGGTCTCGACCGCCGAGGACTATTTCAAGTTCGCGCAGATGATCCTCAACGGCGGCCAGTTCGAGGGCCGCAGGCTTTTGTCGACAAAATGGGTCGAGTTCATGCTGGCCGACCACCTGATCGGCATGGGCGGATCCACGGCCGCCTCGACCGGTCCCGGCTACGGCTTCGGCCTCGGCTTCGCCGTTCGCCGGCAGGACGGGTTCGCGGTGGCGCCGGGCTCCACCGGTGATGCCATGTGGGCGGGCGCCTGGGGCACGAGTTTCACCATCGATCCGCGCGAGGGCATCGTCGGCATCATCATGGCGCAGGGCCCTTCGAACCGCGTGCATACGCGCATGCTGTTCAAGAACCTGATCTACGGGGCGGTGGTGCGGTAAGGGCACCCGGCCGGTTCGGCCGGGCGGGGCATCGCGACAGGCGCCTCTCCCCGGCGGGGAGGGGGCGCCCTTCATGCCCCGCCGAGCACGGCGGGCATGCCGCTGGCCGCTATCGCGCGCGGCCGGCGGCGACTACCCTCGCGGCCATGAATCGCTTCGTCTTCTATGCCCTGCGCCTCCTGCGCGTCGCAGCCGGATTCCTGCTGGCCCTGGCGCTCGCGGCGGCCATCGTCGTCGTCTTCGATCTCAACCAGGGCCGGATGCCGGATCTGGTCGCCGGCGCCATGGCCATCGGCTTCTACACGTTCCTGGCCGCCGGATTGTTCTGGCCGCTGCTGCTCATCCAGTTCGTCGCCGAAGCCATGCGCTGGCGGGCGCTTGCCTTTCATCTCGGCGTCGGTCTCCTGGGGGCCGTCGCCTCCCTCGCGTGGGTCTATGCCCGCGCGCCGCAGGAGGCCCCCGATCCCATCCTCGGCGATGAACCCGCCATCACCGTCACGAAAGTCGTCGTGGCGGTGGTGGCGGGCCTTGCCGGCGGTTTCGTCTACTGGCTCGTCGCCGGCCGCAGCGCCGGCCTGCAGCGCATCGAAAGGACCCATCCATGACCTTCACCTGCCGTCCTCCCGCCGACCCGCAAGTCCTCATCGACAACGACAAGGTCAAGGTGACGCGCTGGAACTTCTCCGACGGCGCCGAGACCGGCTGGCACACCCACGGCTGGGATTACGTGGTCGTGCCGCTCTCCGACGGCAGGCTGATCGCCGAACTCGGTGACGGAACCTCCGGCGAATACGAGATGAAGACCAACGAGCCCTATTTCCGCAAGGAAGGCGTGAACCACAACATCGTCAACATCACCGGCCGCGACTTCGCCTTCATCGAGATCGAGATCAAGCCGTCCTGACTTCAGCGGGAACCCCGGCTGTCAACGCGACATTTCGTCCGTGACTTGGCGGTGACAGCCCGGGCCGCGCTGTCTATCATCATCTGCAGAAACCGGTCCGAGAACCGGCACTCTCCAGAGAGGTGAACCATGCGTTTTGGATTGAAGCTCCTTGCGGGCGCTATGATTGCGGCCGTGACATTCGTGACGACCGTGGAAGCGCGGACCGTCCGGTGGGCGCGCTCGGTCGATGCCCAGACCCTCGATCCGATGTCGGCGAATATCGGCCCGACGTCGAATCTCGTCCACCAGATCTACGAGCCGCTGGTGATCCGCGGCTATGACGGCAAGCTGGTGGCGACCCTCGCCACCGAGTGGCGCATTCTCCCCGACGATCCGACGGTGTGGGAGTTCAAGCTCCGCCAGGGCGTCAAGTTCCACGACGGTTCGGACTTCACGGCCGAGGACGCCATCTTCTCCTTCGACCGTGCCCGCAAGCCGACCTCCGACTATCGCGGCCTGCTGACCTCGATCGACAGCGTCACCCAGGTCGACGCGAGCACGATCCGGATCAAGACCAAGGCGCCGAACCCGCTCCTGGTCGAGAACCTCACCAACATCTTCATGATGTCCAAGGCCTGGGCGGAAAAGAACAACGCCCTCGAGCCGCAGAACATCCGCGAGCGGGCCGAGAACGGCGCCACCCGCAACGCCATGGGCACCGGCCCCTTCACCCTCGTCTCGCGCGAGCCGGACGTGCGCACGGTGATGCGCCAGTTCCCCGGCTACTGGGGCAAGGGCCAGTTCCCGATGCAGGTGACCGAGCTGATCGTCGTGCCGATCCAGCAGGACGCCACGCGCATCGCGGCGCTGCTCTCCGGCGAGGTCGACGTGGTGCATGACGTGCCGGTGCAGGACATCGCGCGCCTGCAGCAGAGCCAGGGCATCCGCGTCACGACGGGCCCCGAGAACCGCGTCATCTTCCTCGGCTTCAACGTCGGCGATGCCGAGCTGAAGTCCTCGGACATCAAGGGCAAGAACCCCTTCGCCGACGTGCGGGTCCGCAACGCCATCAACATCGCGGTCAACCGCGAGGCCATCACCCGCGTCGTCATGCGCGGCCAGGGCCAGCCCATCGGCTATATCGGCTCGCCCTTCATCTCGGGCTACTCGGCCGAACTCGCCGCCATCCCGCGCTTCGACCCTGCCGCGGCCAACCGCGCGCTCGACGAGGCCGGCTATCCCCGCCGGGCCGCCGAGGGCAACACGCGCTTCTCGGTGACGCTCCAGTGCACCAACAACCGCTACGTCTCGGACGAGAACATCTGCCAGGCGGTCGTCGCCATGCTCGGCCAGATCGGCATCCGCACCAACATGGTGGCGAAGCCGGCGGCCCAGCACTTCCCCGAGCTGCAGCGCCAGGAACTGGACTTCTTCCTCGTCGGTTGGGGCATCCCGACCTATGACGCGGAATATATCCTGACGTTCCTCTACCATACCCGCACCGCCAACAACGGCACCTGGAACGGCACGCGCTATTCCAACCCGGCCCTGGATGCGCGGATGCTGGCCCTGCAGACCATGGCGGACGTTCCCCGCCGCAATGCCGAACTCGCCGACATCCAGAAGCAGCTGCGCGACCAGGCCATCTACATCCCGCTGCACATGCAGTCGATCAGCCACGCGGCGCGCGGCGGCATCGATGTGCCGGTGCATCCGGATGCGGGCGCCTGGTTCAAGCTGTTCCGCTTCGCCGGCTCCTGATCTGCCCGACATGACGGCGAGGCCCTTTCCCGCAAATGGGAAGGGGCCTTGCTGCTTTTCATTCTCGAATTCCGCGTCAACCGGTCGCCCTTCATGATCGCCTATGTCGTCAAGAGTCTCGCCCAGGCGGTCCTGGTCATGCTGGCCGTCGCGCTGGTGGCCTTTTCGATGTTCCGCTTCATCGGCGACCCGGTCTCCAATCTGGTGGGACAGGAGGCGACGCTCCAGGATCGCGAGCAACTCGCCCGCGATCTCGGCCTGATGGATCCATTCCCGATCCAGTTCGCCCGTTTCGTCTCCAATGCCGCCCAGCTGCAGTTCGGGGTCAGCTATCGCCAGGGTCGGCCCGTCGCAGACCTGCTGGCCGAGAGGCTGCCGGCCACCGTCGAGCTCGCGCTCCTGTCGGCGCTCTTCGCCCTCGTCGTCGGGATCGCGCTCGGCGTCTACACCGCCATCCACAGGAACGGCTTCCTGTCCCACATGATCCTGTCCGTCTCGCTGATCGGAGTGTCGCTGCCGACCTTTCTGATCGGCATCGGTCTGATCTGGCTGTTTGCCGTGGAGCTGCGCTGGCTTCCTTCGTTCGGGCGCGGCGACGTGGTGAAGATCGGCTGGTGGTCGACCGGCCTGCTGACCACGTCGGGCCTGAAATCGCTGGTCATGCCGGTCCTCACCCTCGGCTTCTACCAGCTCACCCTGATCATGCGCCTCGTCCGCTCGGAGATGCTCGAGACGATGCGCACGGATTACGTCAAGTTCGCCCGTGCCCGCGGCGTCCCCGAGCGCACCATCTGGTTCCGCCACGCCCTGAAGAACACGATGGTTCCGGTGATGACCATCGCCGGCCTGCAGCTCGGCGGCGTCATCGCCTTCGCCATCGTCACCGAGAGCGTCTTCCAGTGGCCCGGCCTCGGCGCGCTCTTCGTGCAGGCCGTCCAGTTCGTCGATATTCCGGTCATGGCCGCCTACCTGATGTTCGTCGCCTTCGTCTTCGTGGTCACCAATCTCGTGGTCGACATTCTCTATTTCGCGCTCGACCCTCGCCTGCGCGGCGCGGGCCCGGCGTCGGCGCATTGAGGCCCGTCATGACCATCATCGACGACACGCCGAAGCCGCGCATCACCCTCAAGGCCCGCCTGGCACGCGCCTGGGCTTCCGACCTCGCCTGGAGCTTCCGTCATTCGCCGGTGGCGATGGTCGCCGCGGCGATGACGGTGATCCTGCTGGCAGCCTCGCTCGGCGCCAACTGGATCGCTCCGCAGAACGCCTTCGACCCCGCCTCGCTCAACCTGCTCGACGCCTATACCAAGCCCGGCGAAGCGGGCATGGGCACCAACACGGTCTATGTCCTCGGTACCGACAACCAGGGTCGCGACCTGTTCTCGGCCATCCTCTACGGCTCGCGCGTCTCGCTTTTCGTCGGCTTTTCCTCCGTCGCCTTCTCGGTGGTGATGGGGGTGGGCCTCGGGCTCATCGCCGGCTATGTCGGCGGGCGGACCGATGCCATCATCATGCGCGTCGCCGACATCCAGCTGTCGTTTCCGGCCATCCTCATCGCGCTGTTGTTCTTCGGCGTGGCGCGCGGCCTCATCCCGCCCTCGCAGCACGAGCAGATGGCGATCTGGGTGCTGATCGTCGCCATCGGCCTGTCGAACTGGGCGCAATATGCGCGCACGGTGCGCGGCTCCACCATGGTCGAGCGCAACAAGGAATATGTGCAGGCCGCCCGCGTCATGGGCCGCCCGGCGCTGTTCATCATGGTGCGCCACATCCTGCCGAACGTCACCGGGCCGGTCCTGGTGATCGCCACCATCAACCTGGCGCTCGCCATCATCGAGGAGGCGACGCTGTCCTTCCTCGGCGTCGGCGTTCCCGCGACCCAGCCCTCGCTCGGCACGCTGATCCGCTTCGGCCAGCAATATCTGTTCTCGGGCGAGTGGTGGATCCTGTTCTTCCCGGCGCTGGCGCTGGTGCTGCTGGCGCTGTCCATCAACCTGCTCGGCGACTGGCTGCGCGATGCCCTCAACCCGAAGCTGAGGTGAGCCGCGATGACTGCTCCCGTCCTCTCCGTCCGTGACCTCGTGGTCCAGTTTCCCACCCGCCACGGCACGCTGACCGCCGTCGACCGCATCTCCTTCGACATCGCTCCCGGCGAGGTCGTCGGTGTCGTCGGTGAATCCGGCGCCGGCAAGTCCATGACCGGTGCCGCCGTCATCGGCCTTCTGGAGCCGCCGGGCCGCATCGCTGGCGGCGAGATCTGGCTCAAGGGCGAGCGGATCGACAATCTCGCCCCGGAAGCGATGCGGCGCATCCGCGGCAAGCGGATCGGCATGGTGTTCCAGGATCCGCTGACCTCGCTCAATCCGCTCTACACGGTCGGCGAGCAGCTCATCGAGACGATCCAGACCCATACCCGCCTGACGAATGCCCAGGCGCGGACCCGTGCCATCGAGCTTCTCACCGAGGTCGGCATCCCCGCCCCCGACAAGCGGATCGACGCCTATCCGCACCAGTTCTCCGGCGGCATGCGCCAGCGTGTCGTGCTGGCGCTGGCGCTTTGCGCCGAGCCGGAACTGGTCATCGCCGACGAGCCGACGACCGCCCTCGACGTCTCGGTGCAGGCGCAGATCATCACGCTGCTGAAGAACCTCTGCAAGGAGCACGGCACCGCCGTCATGCTGATCACCCACGACATGGGCGTGATCGCCGAGACGGCCGATCGCGTCGCCGTCATGTATGCCGGGCGCATCGCCGAGATCGGCCCGGTGCAGGATGTCATCAAGCGCGCCCGCCATCCCTATACGGAAGGGCTGATGGGCTCGATACCGTCGCTGGACGCCACCTCCGACCGGCTGGTGCAGATCCCCGGCTCCATGCCGCGGCTCACCGCCATTCCGCAGGGCTGCGCCTTCAATCCGCGCTGCCCGAAGGTCTTCGCCCGCTGCCTCACGGAGCGGCCGGAACCCATGCCGGTCGGCACCACCGAGGTCGCCTGCTGGCTCTATGCCGACGGCGCGGAGAAAGCCGCATGAGCGAGCCTCTCGTCACCGTCCGCAACCTGTCCCGGACCTTCGACGTGTCGAAGCCCTGGCTCAACCGCGTGCTGGAGCGCGAGGAGCGCCGGCTGCTGCGCGCCGTCCAGGACGTGTCCTTCACCATCGGGCGTCGCGAGACATTCGCGCTGGTGGGCGAATCCGGATCGGGCAAGTCCACCGTCGCCAACATGGTCGTCGGCCTGCTCCCTCCTTCCGCCGGCTCGGTGGTGATCGAGGGCGTCGACATGGCCAAGACCGACGATCCCGTCCGGCGGAAGGCCCTGCGCGCCAAGATCCAGATGATCTTCCAGTCGCCCTTCGCGTCGCTCAACCCACGCTGGCGGGTCGACCGCATCGTTGCCGAGCCGATCCGGGCCTTCGGACTGACGAGCGATTCACGCGCCATCGAGGCGGAGGTCGGACGGCTCCTGAAGACGGTCGGCCTCGATCCCGCCGACGGGGTGAAATATCCGCACGAGTTCTCCGGCGGCCAGCGCCAGCGCGTCGCCATCGCCCGGGCGCTCGCCTCGCGTCCGGAATTCATCGTCTGCGACGAGCCGACCTCGGCGCTCGACGTCTCGGTTCAGGCGCAGATCCTCAACCTGATGCGCGACCTGCAGGACGAGTTCGGCCTGACCTACCTGTTCATCTCGCACAATCTTGCGGTGGTCCGGCACATGGCGACGCGGATCGGCGTCATGTATCTCGGCCGCCTGGTCGAGGTGGCACCGGGCCGGCAGCTCTTCGCGGCACCGCGCCATCCCTATACGCGCATGCTGCTGGACGCCGTTCCGGACCTCGACATGACGGGCCGCGCGCGCAAGCCCGTGCTCGGCGAGATCCCCAATCCGATCACGCCGCCGCCGGGCTGTCCGTTCAACCCGCGCTGCCCGCTTGCCAACGGCCGTTGCCGCAGCGAGGTGCCGGCAGCGGTGACGGATGCCTACGGGACAGTCGCCTGCCACGCCGTCACCGAGGGTCGGCTGGCGGCGTGACGCCCATCAGGCATCAAGCCTGATCTCGGCTCTCGCCCGTCGCGCTGATCAATGGCGCGTATCTGCAAGAGTGTTGTTCAAGGCGTGGTTGCCCGGGTCGGGCCCGGGCATCCACGACTTGCTTGAGGACGGCCAGGGCGCAGATGTCGAACATGTGGGAATTCTAGCTCACCAGCGTTGCGCTGTCAAGGACAATAATCCCAACATGGCGCCTCGGCGGCCCTCACGCCGCCTTGCCGCCGATGACGCCGCGGCGGATCTGGTCCTCCTCGATGGACTCGAAAAGGGCGCGGAAATTGCCCTCGCCGAAGCCGTCGTCGCCCTTGCGCTGGATGAACTCGAAGAAGATCGGGCCCAGCACGGTGCCGGAAAAGATCTGCAGCAGGACGCGCGACATGCGGCCCTCCTTCTCGCCGATGGCGACCGCCCCTTCGCCGTCGATGAGGATGCCGGTGGCCTTCATGCGATCGACCGGCTCGCCGTGGCCGGGCACGCGGGCATCGATCTTCTCGTAGTAGGTGGCGGGCGGCGACGGCATGAAGGGCAGGCCGTTGGAGCGAAGCGCCTCGACGGTGGCATAGATGTCGCGCGAGCCGCAGGCGATGTGCTGGATGCCCTCGCCCTTGTATTCCTTGAGATATTCCTCGATCTGGCTCTTGTCGTCGAGGCTCTCGTTGATCGGGATGCGGATCTTGCCGCAGGGCGAAGTGAGGGCGCGGGAGATCAGGCCGGTGAGCTTGCCCTCGATGTTGAAGAAGCGGATCTCGCGGAAGTTGAAGAGCTTCTCGTACCAGCCGGCCCAATGGTCCATGCGGCCGCGGTGGACGTTGTGAGTCAGGTGGTCGAGGTAGTAGAGGCCGGCCTGCTCGGGATGCGGGTCGCGTTCGGCGGTCCAGACGAAGTCGACGTCGTAGATCGAACCCTTGTCGCCGTAGCGGTCGACGAAATAGAGCAGCGAGCCGCCGATGCCCTTGACCGCGGGAATGGAGAGCTCCATCGGCCCGACCTTGCCGATATAGGGCTCGGCGCCGAGCGCGATGGCCCGCTCATAGGCATATTTCGCGTCCGTGACCCGGAAGGCCATGGCACAGGCGCAGGGCCCGTGCTCGGCGGCGAAGGCCGCGGCGAAGCTGTCGGGCTCGGCGTTGACGATGTAGTTCACGTCGCCCTGGCGGAACAGCGTGACGTCCTTGGAGCGGTGGCGCGCGACGGCCTGGAATCCCATCAGGGAGAGCACCGTCTTCAGCGCCGCCGGATCGGGGTGGGCGAACTCGACGAATTCGAAGCCGTCGGTGCCCATCGGGTTCTGATCGCTGATCGCGGCGGGCGGGGCTTCGTGGGGGAACGGGCCCATGGAATCATCCTCTGGCTGGGTCGATGTCGATGACGAGTATCGTGCAATCGCGGCGCAAGGGGCGTGAGAAGATCGGGCGTCTTGGCCTCTTGTCTGCACGAACCATGCATGATTGTCTCGTGAGATGAACGAAAGTGTCTCGGTTGACGGCTTCGACCTGCGCCTGCTCTACGCCTTGCAGGAGGATGGCGCACGAACCAACCAGCAACTCGCCGATCTGGTGCGCCTATCGGCCAGCCAGGTGTCGCGGCGGCGCCAGAGGCTGGAGGAGGAAGGGCTCATCCGCCGTTACCGCGCCGACCTCGACGCCGCCCGTCTCGGCTTCGGCGTGACGGTCTACATCTTCGTGTCGCTCGCCACCCATTCGGGGTTGAACGCGAAGCGCTTCGGCGATCTCGTGCGCGCCATGCCGGAGGTCCAGGAGGCCCATGCGATGACGGGGGACGCCGATTATCTGCTCAAGCTGGTGGTGCGCGACCTGAAGGGCCTCTCCATCCTCGTCAACGAGGAACTGCTGCCGCATGAGAGCGTGGCGCGGGTGCGCTCGTCGATCGTGCTGGAGACGCTTAAGGACCAGGCCCGGCTGCCGCTGCTGCCGCGTCCGGGCGGGCAGGGAGCCGTCGCATCGGCCCGATGAGCCGTGGCGCCATGCCCGGGGGAGGTGACCCGGGGCGATGGAGGATGCTAGGGCTGCCGGGTTCACCCTGGAGACCTGCCATGCTCCCCGACGCCCGCCCGCTGCTCGCCCTCGCTCCCGTCATTCCCGTTCTCACCATCAAGGATGTGCGGCAGGCGGTACCGCTCGCGCGCGCGCTCGTCGCCGGCGGGCTGCCGGTCATCGAGGTCACGCTGCGCACGCCCCAGGCGCTCGACGCCATCCGCGAGATCGCGCGCGAGGTTCCCGAGGCCCTTGTCGGCGCCGGTACGATCACCCGGATGGAGGACATCCAGGTTTCGACAGCGGCGGGGGCGCGGTTCCTCGTCTCCCCCGGCACGCCGCCGGCACTGGCCGATGCTCTCGCCACCGTTCCTATTCCGGTCCTGCCGGGCTGCGCCACGGTCACCGAGGCCATGGCGCTCGCAGCCCGCGGCTTCACCGCGCTGAAATTCTTTCCCGCCGAGCCCTCTGGCGGGGCCGCTTTCCTGAAGAGCCTGTCGGGACCGCTGCCCGGGCTGGTCTTCTGCCCGACCGGCGGCATCGATGCGGCGAAGGCGCCGACCTATCTCGCGCTGGCCAATGTCGGGGCGGTCGGTGGATCGTGGATCGTGCCGGACGACGCGCTGGCGGCGGGCGATTACGACCGCATCACGGTTCTGGCGCGGGCGGCGCGTTCGCTGCGCCCCTGAAACGGCGCGACATCAAATCGGCCCACTTGTCGCACTTGCTGCATCAAGGCCGATGCATAAGTGACTGCAGGCTTTCAGGGAGAAAACCTTTGACCGACATTTCCAAAATTCTGACGTCCGTCCTCGCGGGCGGCACACAACAGGGCGGCGCGGGAGGACTTCTCGGCCAGTTGGCGGAAATGGCGCAGCGCGGCCAGCCTGGCGCCGCCGGACAGTCCGGCGCGGGCGCTCCCGGTGGTCTCGCAGGGCTCGGCGGACTGCTCGGCAGCCTCGGTGGCGGCGCGCCCGCCGCGGGCCAGCAGGGCAGCGGCGGTGGTCTGATGGACCAGCTCGGCGCTGCGCTGCGCAATGCGCAGGGCGGAGCACCGTCGACTGCCAATGCCGCTCCGCCGGCCGTCGGAGGATCCGCGCCCGGCGGGGCCGGCGGTGGCAATCTCCTCGACCAGTTGATGGGCACGCTGCGCGGCGCCCAGACGCAGGGCGGTGGCGGTGGCGGCGGCGGCGGCCTCGGTGGTCTCCTCGGCCAGGCGACCGATGTGCTGCAGAGGAATGCCGGTGGCTTCGCCGGGGGCGCGGCCGCGGGAACCTTGGCGGGTCTCCTGTTGGGAACCGGGGCCGGCCGCAAGATCGCCGGGACGGCGGTGCAGGTCGGTGGCCTCGCGGCGATCGGCGGCCTTGCCTATGTGGCGCTGCGCAACTTCCAGCAGGGCAAGCCCGTCGTGCAGGGCACGATCAACGATGTCACGTCGCTTCTCGGCATGGGCCAGGCACCGGGTGGCTATGCCGAGGCCGGCGGCACGATCGAGGACACGGCGGAGATTCTCCTGCGCGCCATGGTGGCGGCCGCCTATGCGGACGGTGAAATGTCGCCCGACGAGCGAACGATGATCGTCGGCCAGCTCGATTCGATGGGCCTCGGGCAGGCCGAGAAGAGCTTCCTCGACGGCGTTCTCGCCGCACCGGTGAGCATCAAGATCATCGCCGCCTCCTGCACCACCGATGAGATGAAGGCGCAGGCCTATATCGCCGCCCATCTCGGCATGAATGTCGATACCGCAGCCGAGGCGAAGTTCCTGCGCGACTTCGCCCAGTTGCTCGGTCTCGAGGGTCCGCTGGTCGCCCATCTCGACCAGGCGGCCGCCGAGGCCAAGGCGGCTTCCGCGACCTGAACGGACCATGCACGCCTGATGCGCCGGAGCGATGGTTCCGGCGCATCGGAGCGGCCCCTATGGTCGGGCTCGACCCCTCGACAGGGTCCGTCCGCCTCCATGCCCGGCCCCGCATTTGTCATTGCAGCCTGATCCATCCGCCAAGAAGCCCCGCGACCTGATCGACGGCTCGACGCTGTTCGTGCTGGCTCTGGTGCTCGCCGGCGCTGTCCTCGTCTATCGCCGCGACGGCTGGCCGGGCGTTCTGCACATCCTCGCCGAGGATTCCTGGCTTTTCCTCGACATCCTGCCGAAGGTGCTCGCCGGCTGTCTCATCGGCGCCTTCGTCGCGGCCGTGCTGCCGCGCGAATTCGTCTCGCGCTGGATCGGCGGGGATTCCGGGCTCACCGGCCTCGTCATCGCCACGGCCATCGGCGCCATCATGCCGGGCGGGCCCTTCACCATCTATCCGCTGGCCGGCACGCTGCTCGCCGTCGGTGCGGGGGTCGGTCCCGCCGTCGCCTTCGTGACGAGCTGGACGCTGATCGGCCTCAACCGGGCGATCATCTGGGAGGCGCCGTTCCTCGGCGTCGACTTCGTCACGACGCGGATGCTCGTTTCGTTGCCGCTGCCGGTCGTCGCCGGCCTCCTCGCGCACTGGCTGGCGCGGATCGTGCCCGGAGGGCCGCGATGAGCGCCACCCTCATCGTCAGCCTGTCGCTCTGGGTGATCGCCGGGGTGCTGGCGCTGCTCGCCTGGCGCCAGGGCGTGCCGGTCCTGCGGGAGGCGAGCCGCAGCGGCGTGCTGGACTTCCTCTACCTGATCCCGCGCCTCGCCATCGGGGTGATCGGGGCGGGGTTTCTCGCCGCCCTGCTGCCGCAGGACGTGGTGAGATCCTGGCTCGGACCGGAATCGGGGTTCACGGGCCTGCTGCTGGCGACCGTCGCTGGGGCGATCACACCCGGCGGGCCGGTGATCGGCTTTGCCATCGGCGCCTCGGCGCTGAAGAGCGGCGCCAGCTATCTCGCCGTCATGACCTATGTCACGGCCTGGGCGCTCTTCGCCTTCCAGAGGCTCATCGTCTGGGAACTGCCGGTCATGCCGACACGGGTCGTCTGGCTGCGGGTGGCGGCTTCGCTGCCGCTGCCGATCCTCACCGCGCTGGGCGTCATGCTGCTGACGGGGCGGGGGTAGAGAGGCTTCTCCCCGCCTCTCATATCTCTAGGCAAGTCGTGGATGCCCGGCACAAGGCCGGGCATGACGCGAAGAGGGCAATGGCAGACTGTCGCCGTG
>NZ_JAUYFA010000108.1 GCF_030691135.1 Phreatobacter sp. | reverse complement strand
CGCGAGCGCGACGAGAAGGGCGGCGAGAGCCCCGCGCCTCATGCCGCCGCCCCGGCGCGGGCCAGGGCCAGCGCCTCGGCAACGGCGGCGGCAGGCCCGGCGGGATGATCCCAGACCGGCCCGGCGACGGCGACGAAATCGGCGCGGACACGGGCGAGGGCCTCGATGCCGGCGAGATCGGGGGCAAAACCGACGACAGGCACCTGGAACACCTCGGCCCACCAGGCGACCCGCTCGACGACCGCATGGAAGGGCGGCAGAAGACCGTCCTTTTCGGCATAGCGGGAGGATTGCGGCTCGCCGAACATCACATAGTCGGCGCCGGCCTCGCCGGCCGCCATGGCATCGTCCTTCGACTTGAGGCCGCCGACGCCGACCATGCGCTGCGGGGAGAGCCGCGCCACGGCCTCGGTGAGCGCTTCGGCCTGGTAGAGGAGATGGATGCCGTCGGCGCCGCCGCGCGTCACCGCTTCGGCCGACGCCTCGGCCATGCAGGCCGCGCCGTTCTTCTGCACGACGGGTGCGAGGACCTTGATGCGGTTGACGAGCGTGCGCTCGTCGCAGGCGGCGAAACGGCAGACCACCGCCGCGACCGGCCCGGCCGCGAGGGCAACGGCGAGGACAGGCGCAAAGCCCTCCGGATCATCCAGGAGGGGCGTCACCAGAATGAGCTGGGTCTCTACGGGATCGGGAGTTCTGCTGTCGCGCATCGAGCGGCACCCTAGCGGGGAAAGCGGCGAAAAAACGGAAGGATGGTTGCAAACCGACGCGGGATCGACATCGTTTGGAAATATCGAGGCGCGAGCCTTGCTTCCATGCGGCCATCGCGTCGGGAAATCAACCGACGCGGCGGGACGCCAGTCCGCCTATCCTCTGCCGCCGCCACGTCAGGATCACCATGATGCGCTCTTCCTCGCCCTTCCGGCTCTCGGCCGTCTTTCTGCTCGCGATGGGATCGACAGCCCTCGCAGGTCCCGCCGACGACCTGTCGCGGGCGGCCGTCGCGGCGTTTCCGTCGTTGCAGATGGGCGGCGCCGCCGTGGGCGAGGCGCGCGACGAGGGCGGCAATGCCGTGCTCGCCAACGTCACCTTCTCCTCGACCGGCGCGACGCCGATCGGCGTGCGGATCGGCCGCGCCACGATCACCGGCGCGGCGGGCGCAGACGGTGCCCTCGCGAATGCCCGCATCCTGATCGAGGACGTCGAGGGCACCGGAGCCGACGGGCAGGGCTACAGGCTGGCGCGGGTGGAACTGCAGGGCGCGCAGGGATCGCTCGCCGCCTTCATGGGCAGCCTGGCGACGCTCGCTCCCCTGCTGCAGGCGGTCAACGAGGCGACCGCCACCGGCTATTCGGCACAGACCATCACCGCGCGCGGGCTGGTCGTCTCCCAGACGCAGCAGGGCCGCTCGCAGACGGCGCGTTACGGCGACATCACGATCAACGGCTACCAGCGCGGCCGGATCGCCGAAATGGTCGTCAGCGGCACGCAGATCGCACCCGGCGACGGCCAGCCGGGTCCCGGCGCCACCGCCGGCCGCATCCGGCTGACGGGCCTCGATTCCGTCGCCTCGGTTCGCGCGTCCGGTCCCGTTGGCACCTGGATGGAGAGCGGGACGGTCGAGCAGATCACCATCGCCTCGCCCCTGCCCGGTGCACCGGCCTTCACCATCGCCGCCATCACCATGAGCAAGGTCTCCATCCGTCCCGGCGAACAGTCGATCGCCGCGCTCGCACAGAGCATGCAGGCCCTCGGCCCCGCCCAGGATGAGGCCTCGCGCCGTCGCCAGGCGGGCCTGCTGGTGGAGTTCATGGAACGCTTCGACATGGAGCGGTTCGAGATCGCCGGCGTCGCCGGCGATACGCCGGAGGGCCTGCCGTTCCGGATGGGAAGCTTCAGCCTGTCGGGCCTCGCCCAGGGCAGGCTCGCCTCAATCTCGGTTTCCGGTGTCGCCGTGTCCGCCCGTGACGGCCATGACACGACGATCGGCCGGTTCACGGTCGAGGGCATTGACGGCTCCGGGCTTCTCGCCCTCGGCAAGGATTTCGCCGCCGGCCGGTTCAACCAGGGGCAGAGCGTGCCGCCGGCGGCCTATCCCCATGTCGCCCGCATCCTCTTCGAAGACATCGACGTCAAGCAGCGCGCCAACGGCCAGCAACTTGCCAAGCTCGGCCGCTTCGAGATCGAGGGCGGCCCGCGCATTGGCATGATGCCCTCGCGCCTGCGGGCGAAGCTGGCCGGCTTCGTCGCCCCGCTCACCAATGCCCGGCAGCGGGCACAGTTCGCCCCGCTCGGCCTGACCGAGAGCATCAGCCTGAGCGCGGAACTCGAGATCGAATATGTCGAGGCTGCGAAGGAATTGCGGATGCGGACCTTCAACGTCGAGGTCGATGACGTCGGATCGCTGAACCTCGTGATGACGGTCGGTGGCCTCGATCGTGCCCAGATCGAGGCACTGCCCGGCAGCGCCGCCGTTCTCGGGCTGTCGGCCAAGGCCGGGGCCATCACCCTCACCTATACGGAGGATGGCGGCGTCGCGAGTTTCATCAGCCATCTCGCCGGCCAGACCGGCATGAGCGAAGACGACCTGAAAGAACAGATCAAGGGCCAGGCCGGGGCCGTCGTCGGCCAGTTCGTCCAGGACCGGGCCGTCGCCGAGCAGATCGTCGAGGCCTTCGGCGAGTTCCTCGACGATCCGACCTCGCTCGCGATCACCCTGACGCCGAAGGGCGACATCCCGCTCGCCGCCCTCGCGGTTGCGATGCGCGGCTCGCCCTTCGCCGCCATGCCGATGTTCAACATCACGGTGAAGGCCAACGAGTGATGGGGGCCTTCGCGCGGGGATAGGCGAAAATCTCGCGTCCCGTCATTCCCGGGCTTGTCCCGGGCATGACGCGAAATGACGCGAAATGACGCCGGTCTCGGGAGCGCGCCAGGGGCCTCACACCAAACGAAAACGGGGAGGCTCGCGCCTCCCCGTTCCGCACTCCGACAGCAATGTTGGTCAGGCGATCTTCGGGTTGAGTTCACCCTTGGCGTAACGCTTGGCCATGTCGGCGAGCGTCACGACGCGCTTGATCTTGGAGGCCTGGCCGGCGGTGTTGAACTCCTGCAGCCGCTGCCGGCACAGGGCGGTCATCGCCTCCATGGCCGGCTTCAGATACTTGCGCGGGTCGAACTCGCCGGGGTGCTCCGACAGCACCTTGCGGATCTGGCCGGTCATGGCCATCCGGTTGTCGGTGTCGATGTTGATCTTGCGCACGCCGTGCTTGATGCCGCGCTGGATCTCTTCCACCGGCACGCCCCAGGTCGGCTTCATCTGGCCGCCGAACTTGTTGATGATGTCCTGCAGGTCCTGCGGCACCGACGACGAGCCGTGCATCACGAGATGGGTGTTCGGGAGCTTCCGATGGATCTCCTCGATGACGTTCATCGCGAGGACCTTGCCGTCCGGTTTGCGCGTGAACTTGTAGGCGCCGTGCGAGGTGCCCATGGCGATGGCGAGGGCGTCGACCTTCGTCTCCTGGACGAATTTCACAGCCTCGTCGGGATTGGTGAGAAGCTGGTCGTGGGAGAGCTTGCCCTCGGCACCATGGCCGTCCTCGGCCTCGCCCATGCCGCTTTCGAGCGAACCGAGCACGCCGAGTTCACCCTCCACCGAGATGCCGCCGAGATGGGCCATCTCGGTCACCTTCCGCGTCACGCCGACATTGTAGTCCCAGTCGCCGGGCGTCTTGCCGTCGGCCTTCAGCGAGCCGTCCATCATGACGGAGGTGAAGCCGGCCTGGATCGCGGTCATGCAGGTCGCCGGCTCGTTGCCGTGGTCGAGATGCACGCAGACAGGGATGTGCGGATAGATCTCGGTGACGGCGTCCATCATGTGCTTGAGCATGATGTCGTTGGCGTAGGAGCGCGCGCCACGGGAGGCCTGGATGATGACCGGTGCATCGACCGAATCGGCCGCCACCATGATCGCCAGCGCCTGCTCCATGTTGTTGATGTTGAAGGCGGGCACGCCATAGTCGTTCTCGGCGGCATGGTCGAGAAGCTGGCGGAGAGTGATGCGGGCCATGGGCGGTTTCCATCCTGACGTTCTTGAAAGAAGGGCAGCGACCCTCTAGCGCAAGGACGCGGCCAAAAAAAGCCGTCCTTTCGCATCGTCAGCGGTTCGTTCCAAAAGGTCGCGGCAAGGGAAGCGGCGCGGTGAGCGGCGGGGTGGCGCGCGGTTCAGGCGTCTCGCTCCGGGCGGCGGCGGCAACTGCGGCCCGTTCAGCGATGAGTGCATTGGCGCGCTCCAGCACCAGTTGCTGCACGACGGGGCTCGTCGCCAGCATGGCGTGGTTGACCAGGAAGGCGCCCGCCTGCCAGGCGTCGATGTTCTCGGCGCCCTCGACCTTCGGAAAGCCGGGGCTGAAATAGTTGATGCAGCGCGGCACCGGACAGGGCGGTGAGCCGAAGGCGGCGTCGATCGTGATGACCAGCGGGGCTGGCCTGCCGGCCTCGACGAGTTCACGGGCCCGCCTCAGGGCCGTCGCGCCGCCCATGGAATGACCGATGATCAGCACGGGCTCACTGCGGGCCGTCCGCGTCATCAGATGGGTATCGACGGCGGTGCTGTAGCCCATCCGCTCCAGCATGGGGGCAAGGGCGGAGACGCCGACGTAACTCTGGTGGACATAGATGAAGAGGCCGTCGAGCAGCAGGGCCGCCGGACGGGAGTCATCGGCGCGCGTCGGGCCGAGCGTGGCCAGCAGGGCCATGACCACCATCAGCGCGAGGCACCGGGCCTTTGTCATCGCTCGTGTCTCTCGCAAGCCCCCTGCCCGCTTCCCGCGACGGTCGCGCCTTCAGGTTCTCAGGACATCGACGCCCGGCAGGGGCTTGCCCTCCAGCCATTCTAGGAAGGCGCCTCCGGCGGTCGAGACATAGGTGAAGCGATCCGCCGCGCCCGCCTGGTTCAACGCCGCGACCGTGTCGCCGCCGCCGGCGACGGAGACGAGATGGCCGGCCTGCGTCAGTTCTGCCGCGGCCTCGGCGACGGAAACGGTCCCGTTGTCGAAAGGCTCCAGCTCGAAGGCGCCGAAGGGGCCGTTCCAGACCAGGGTCTTGGCGCGGCCGAGGACCGACACGACGTGCTCGACGGATTTCGGCCCGATGTCGAGGATCATCTCGTCGTCCGCGACCGCATCGATGCCGCAGACGCGGTGCGGCGCATTGGCCTTGAATTCCTTCGCGCAGACGACGTCGACGGGCAGCACGATGCGGCAGCCGTTCTGCGCGGCCTCGGCGACGATGGCGCGGGCGGTGTCGACGAGGTCGTGCTCGCAGAGCGACTTGCCGACAGGCTTGCCCTCGGCGGCCAGGAAGGTGTTGGCCATGCCGCCGCCGATGACGAGGAAGTCGACCTTCTTCGACAGGTTGCCGAGGAGGTCGAGCTTGGTGGAGACCTTGGCACCGCCGACCACGGCGACGACCGGGCGCTCGGGCTTTTCCAGCGCCTTGGTCAGGGCGTCGAGTTCGGCCTCCATGGTGCGCCCGGCATAGGCCGGCAGGACGCGGCCGAGGCCCTCGGTGGAGGCATGGGCGCGGTGGGAGGCCGAGAAGGCGTCCGCGACGAAGATGTCGCCGTTGGCGGCCAGCGCCTTGACGAAATCGGGCTCGTTCTTCTCCTCGCCCTTGTGGAAGCGGGTGTTCTCCAGCACCAGGATCTCGCCCGGCTTGATGGCATCGACGGCCCTCGCCGCGACGTCGCCGATGCAGTCGGCGGCGAAGGCGACGGGGCGCTTCAGCACGTCGGCGAGCGCCGGGACGACGGCCTTGAGGGACTGGGAGGGATCGACGCCCTTCGGCCGACCGAAATGGGCGAGGATGATGACCTTGCCGCCGCGGTCGGCAATATCGGTCAGAGTCGGCACGATGCGCTCGAGGCGGGTCAGGTCCGAGACCTTGCCGTCCTCCATGGGCACGTTGAGGTCGACGCGGACGAGCACACGCTTTCCGGCGAGGTTGGCATCATCGAGGGTGCGGAAGGTCATGGCGGTCGGCCTGCAGGATGGTTCGGGGCCGCGGTGCTACCCGTCATGCCCGGCCTTGGGCCGGGTATCCACGACGTGACCGCGACGCCTCGGAATTCGTGGATGCCCGGGACGAGCCCGGGCATGACGCTTGTGGCCGGGGGTAAACGCCCCGGAGCGAGAAGGGCCGCACACCCGGCGCAGCCCTGGCCGTCAGATCAGCTTCGCCATGGCGACGGCGGTGTCGCTCATGCGGTTCGAGAAGCCCCACTCGTTGTCGTACCAGGACAGCACGCGCACGAACTTCTCATCCATGACCTTGGTCTGGTCGAGGGCGAAGATCGACGAATGCGGGTCGTGGTTCATGTCGATGGAGACGTTGGGCTGATCGGTATAGCCGAGGATGCCCTTCAGCGGGCCGCGCCTGGCCGCCTTCATGATGGCCTCGTTGACCTTCTCGACCGAGGTCTTGCGCTTGGCGAGGAACTTGAAGTCGACGACCGAGACGTTGGGGGTCGGCACACGGATCGAGGTGCCGTCGAGCCGGCCCTTGAGCTCGGGGATGACCAGGCCGATGGCCTTCGCCGCGCCCGTCGAGGTCGGGATCATCGACAGGGACGCGGCGCGGGCGCGGTAGAGGTCCTTGTGCATCGTGTCGAGGGTGGGCTGGTCGCCGGTATAGGCGTGGATCGTCGTCATGAAGCCCTTGTCGATGCCGCAGGTCTTGTGGAGCACGGCGGCGATGGGGGCGAGGCAATTGGTGGTGCAGGAGGCGTTCGAGACGACGAGATGATCCTTCGTCAGCTGGTCGTGGTTGACGCCAAAGACGACGGTCATATCCGCGCCGTCGCAGGGTGCCGAGACGAGCACGCGCTTGGCGCCGGCCTTGAGGTGGGCGGCGGCCTTGTCGCGGGTGGTGAAGATGCCGGTGCATTCCATCGCCACGTCGACGTTCAGCGCCTTGTGCGGCAGCTCCGCCGGATCCTTGATCGCGGTGACCTTGATGCGCTTGCCTGCGACGATGAGGGTGTCGCCGTCGACCGAGACTTCGGCCGGGAAGCGGCCGTGGACCGAATCGAAGCGCAGCAGGTGAGCGTTCGTCTCCACGGGGCCGAGGTCGTTGATACCGACGACCTCGATGTCCTTGCGCTTGCCCTCGACGATGGCACGCAGGACGTTGCGGCCGATGCGGCCGAAACCGTTGATGAAGACGCGGGTGGTCATGGAAGTCCTCTCCTTCATGCGGCCCGTCTCATCCCGAGCGAACCGTTCAGCGGGCGGGCGTCGCGATCTGGCGCCCAATCACGTCAATCCCAAGGCAGATCAGCCGATCCGCGCCAGAACCGCCTCGGTGGCGGCCTCCGGCGTGATGCCGAAATGCTTGTAGAGTTCCTTGTAGGGGGCCGAGGCACCGAAGCCGGTCATGCCGACGAAGATGCCGTCATGGCCGATCACCGCATCCCAACCCATGCGCACGCCCGCCTCGATGGCGACCTTGACCGGCGCGTCACCGATCACCGCCTTGCGGATCTCGGCGGGCTGTTCGAGGAAGAGGTCGAGCGAGGGAACGGAGACGACGCGGGCGACGACGCCCTTCTCCGCGAGAAGCTTGCGGGCGCCGACGGCGATCTCGACCTCGGAGCCGGTAGCGAAGAGCGTGACCTGCGCCTTGCCGCCCTCGGCCTTGAAGAGCTCGTAGGCGCCGGCGGCGGAGCGGTTCACCTTCACATCGGTGCGCAGCTGCGGCAGATTCTGGCGCGTCAGCGCCAGGGTCGTCGGGCCGTCGATGCGGTCCAGCGCCAATTCCCAGCACTCGGCCACCTCGACCGCGTCGCAGGGGCGGAAGACCCGCATGTTCGGCATGGCGCGGAGCGCGGCGACATGCTCGACCGGCTGGTGGGTGGGTCCGTCCTCGCCGAGACCGATGGAATCGTGGGTCATGACATAGACGACGCCGGTTCCCATCAGCGCCGAGAGGCGCATGGCCGGCCGGCAATAGTCGGTGAAGACGAGGAAGGTCGCCCCGTTTGGCGCGAATCCGCCGTGCAGGGCGATGCCGTTCATGGCCGCGGCCATGCCGTGCTCGCGGATGCCGTAATGGATGTAGCGGCCCTTCGGGTTCTTCGCCGAGAAGGCGACGGCGGATTTGGCCTTGGTGTTGTTGGAACCGGTGAGATCGGCCGAGCCCGCGAGAAATTCCGGCATGGCCGGCACGATCGCCTCGATGGCGAGTTCCGAGGACTTGCGCGTGGCGATGTGCTGGGGCGCGGCGAGCAGCGCCTTCTTGTGGGCAGCGAGCGCCTTGGCGAGCCGGGCCGGCCTCTCGTGGGCGAGGCGGCGGTTGAACTCGGCCTTCTTCTTCGGCGGCAGCGTGTCGAACAGCGATTCCCAGGTCTTGCGGGCGCTCGCACCGCGGGCGCCGATCTTGCGCCAGGCTTCCAGAACGTCCGGGGCGATGGCGAAGGGCTCGGGCGAGATGCCGAGCTTCTCCTTGGCGCCCTTCAGCTCCTCGGCGCCGAGCGGCTCGCCATGGGCCTTGGACGTGCCGGCCTTTTTCGGCGCGCCATAGCCGATGACGGTCTTGCAGGCGATGAGGGAGGGCTTGCCGGACTTGCGGGCGCGCTCGATGGCTGCGCCGATGGCCTCCGGGTCATGGCCGTCGACGCGTTCGGCACGCCAGCCGGCGGCCTGGAAGCGCTTCAGCTGGTCGACCGAGTCGGCGATCGACAGCGGGCCGTCGATGGAGATGTCGTTGTCGTCGAAGAGGACGATGAGCTTGTTGAGCTTCCAGTGCCCCGCCATGGCGATGGCTTCCTGGCTGACGCCCTCCATCAGGTCGCCGTCGGAGGCGATGACATAGGTGTGGTGGTCGACGGCCTTCTTGCCGAACTCGGCGGCGAGCATCTTCTCGGCCAGCGCCATGCCCACCGCGGTGGCGATTCCCTGGCCGAGCGGCCCGGTGGTGGTCTCGACGCCCTTGGTGATGAAATTTTCCGGATGGCCGGGGGTCTTGGAGCCGAGCTGGCGGAAATTCTTGATCTCGTCGAGCGTCATTTCCGGCGCGCCGGTCAGGTAGAGCAGCGCGTAGACGAGCATGGAGCCGTGGCCGGCCGAGAGCACGAAACGGTCGCGATCGGGCCAGGTCGGGTTCGCCGCGTCGAACTTCATGAAGCGCGAGAACAGTACCGTGGCGATGTCGGCGGTGCCCATCGGCATGCCGGGATGGCCGGACTTGGCCTTTTCCACCGCATCCATCGCAAGGGTGCGGATCGCATTGGCCAGTTTGTCGTGCTGGGCCCGCGGCAGGATCACTGTGGACATCGGAGCGGCTCCTCGCAGCGCCGCCTCGGCGGAAAACGGCGCGCATTCCATGGAAAAACGCCCGGAGAGCATCCACCGGGCTGTCGGGCCGGTGTCGTATCAGCGACGGCCCCCGAGTCAATGGCCCCCTCGACAGGTTCGGCCTGCCGCGCCCCGAAACCGCCAGATGGCGGCACGGCGGCGGTCGCTCCGGGGCAAATATCCGCCCGGATGCGACAATCACGACAGTGGCGTTGACGCTGTTCGACCGGCTCGCGTAGGTTCCGTCCCGGTTCGCCTGCGGCTTCTGCCGCGAACGGCCGGCCCTCTCAGACCAGCAGGATCGAGCTTGGGATCCACGACCGGCCCATCGCGCCTTGAAACGGCGGCCTCCCGTTTGAAGACGGCGCTCGGGGCGCTGGAGACGGCCGTCGCGCGCAAGCTGGAGAACGACCGCCAGCAGGTCGTCGTCCACAAGCAGGTGGAAGCGCTCCAGGCGGACCGGTCGCGCCTCGCCGAGGATCTCGACCGCTCGGCCGACCGGGTCGCCGACCTCGAATCCGTCAACCGCGAAGTGGCGCGGCGCCTCGACCTGACCATGGACGCCATCCGCGGCGTCCTCGCCCGCTACGAGAGCTGAACCGCGATGGCGCATGTCTCCGTCACGATCAACGGCCGGTCTTTCCGCATGGCCTGCGACGACGGCCAGGAAGACCATCTGCTGCGGCTCGCGGCGGAGGTGAACGGCAAGGTGGACCAGTTGAAGGGCGCCTTCGGCGAGATCGGCGACACGCGGCTGACCGTCATGGCGGCGATCATGGTGGCCGACGAACTCGCCGACACGCGCCGCCGCCTGAAGGCCGCGGAGACCGAGCTCAACGCGCTGCGCGAGGCGCGCGCCGTGAGCGTCGAGCGCGCCGACGAGCGCGAGGCGCTCCTGGCGCATACGCTGGACGATGCCGCAGCCTCCATCGAGCGGCTGACCTCGCATCTGACCGGCCTGTCGAAGCCGGCGTCCTGATACCGGCAGCGGTCTGATCGGCGGACTGCTCGTTGCAACCGGCGTCGCCGCGGCCCTTCGCCATGTTGCGCTGACCCGCCGGGGTGTCTAAACCGAACAGCAGTCCTCCCTTCCTCACCCGTCCATCGCCATGAACCGTCCACCGCCTTCCGACCAGCCGGTGCCCGCGCATCTGGACCCCGATCTGGGACTGGACATGGTCACCGCGCCCCCCGAGCAGCGCCGGGTCCGGTGGGGCGATGTCATCGCGCTTCCCGAACCGGGAACAGGGGCGGAGCCTCGAATCGAGGCAAGGGTTCTGATGTATCCTGACAAGTCGCGCTTCTTCGTCTCCTATCCCTCGGGCAAGGAAGAGGTCCTGTCGACGGCGCAGTTCGTGGCGCTCGTGCTCGAACTGAAACGCTCCCATCGCTTCACCTTCGACCGCAAGCGGGGCTGAGACCGCGAGGCGCTTGTCGTGCGGGGGCATTTCCTGTATTGCCGCGCCATTCGGCAGATCGATTTCCGATCGGACCTGCCGGCAGCGCATGGTGGATGACCTCCACCCGGGACTGGGCCAAGCGCCCGCGCCCGCCTCGCGTCCTCGCCGTGGCCCCCGACGGGCTGCCGCCTCAGGACGGGGTTCGCCGCCGGACCCGTCGCGATCCGCCCGACCTATCCATGCCGCCTTCCGCCTGGGTTGCGCCCGCGAGCCGTCATCGGCCGCGTCCGGATGCGATTCAAGCCCCTCATCCGGTCCATGTGGAGCCGGCGGCCCTCTTCAACCCCGGCGCATCAACGGGCCCACAAGGACGATCAACGTATGGCAAGCGCCAACAGCATGAACCCCTCCCGCGACGATTTCGCCGCGCTCCTGACCGAGAGCTTCGGTACGACCGAGATGAACGAAGGTTCCGTCGTGAAGGGAACCGTGGTCGGGATCGAGAAGGATCTCGCCATCATCGACGTCGGTCTGAAGACCGAGGGCCGCGTCGCCCTGAAGGAATTCACCAGCCCCGGCCGTGAAGGCGACATCAAGATCGGCGACATCGTCGAGGTCTATCTCGAGCGCATCGAGAACGCGCTCGGCGAGGCGGTCATCTCGCGCGACAAGGCGCGCCGCGAGGAAAGCTGGGTCAAGCTCGAGAAGGCGTTCAACGCCAACGAGAAGGTCAGCGGCACGATCTTCAACACCGTCAAGGGCGGCTACACCGTCGATCTCGACGGCGCCGTGGCCTTCCTGCCGCGCAGCCAGGTGGACATCCGCCCGATCCGCGACGTCGGCCCGCTGATGAACTCGCCGCAGCCGTTCCAGATCCTGAAGATGGATCGCCGCCGCGGCAACATCGTCGTGTCGCGCCGGACCGTTCTCGAAGAGACCCGCGCCGAGCAGCGTCACGAGCTGGTGCAGAACCTCGAAGAGGGTCAGGTCATCGACGGCGTTGTGAAGAACATCACCGACTACGGCGCCTTCGTCGACCTCGGCGGTATCGACGGCCTGCTGCATGTCACCGACATCGCCTGGCGCCGCGTCAATCACCCCTCGGAGGTGCTGACGATCGGCCAGACCGTGAAGGTCAAGATCGTCAAGATCAACCACGAGACGCACCGCATCTCGCTGGGCATGAAGCAGCTGCTGGACGATCCGTGGCAGGGCATCGAGGCCAAGTACCCGATCAATGCCAAGTTCAAGGGCCGCGTCACCAACATCACCGACTACGGCGCCTTCGTGGAGTTGGAGCCGGGTATCGAGGGCCTGATCCACGTCTCGGAAATGAGCTGGACCAAGAAGAACGTCCATCCGGGCAAGATCGTCTCGACCTCGCAGGAAGTCGAAGTGTCGGTGCTCGAGGTCGACAGCTCCAAGCGGCGCATCTCGCTGGGTCTCAAGCAGACCCTGCAGAATCCGTGGGAAGCCTTCATCGAGAAGTACCCCACCGGCACCGTCGTCGAGGGCGAGGTCAAGAACAAGACAGAGTTCGGCCTGTTCCTTGGCTTGGAAGGCGATGTTGACGGTATGGTCCATCTGTCTGACCTCGACTGGAACCGTCCGGGCGAGCAGGTCATCGAGGAGTTCAAGAAGGGCGACATCATCCGCGCCCAGGTCCTCGACGTCGACGTGGAGAAGGAGCGCATCTCGCTCGGCCTCAAGCAGGTCGGCGGCGATCCCTTCGCCGACGCCGGCGAGATCCGCAAGGGTCAGATCGTCACCTGCGAAGTGGTCGAGGTGAAGGAAGGTGGCATCGACGTGAAGCTCGTCGGCACCGACCTGACCGCCTTCGTGAAGCGCAACGAACTGGCGCGCGACCGCGGTGACCAGCGTCCCGAGCGTTTCGCCGCCGGCGAGAAGCTCGACGCCCGCGTCACCATGTTCGACCGCAAGGCCCGCAAGGTCCAGGTGTCGATCAAGGCGCTGGAAGTGGCCGAGGAGAAGGAAGCCATGGCCCAGTTCGGTTCGTCCGACTCGGGTGCTTCGCTCGGCGACATCCTGGGAGCTGCCCTCAAGGCGCGCACCGGCGACAAGAAGTGAGGACGGCAGCCGGCGGGGTGACCCGCCGGCCTTGCCTCCCGACGACAAACGGCCGCCCTCACGGGCGGCCGTTTTCGTTGGCGGGGATGCCTTGTGGAGAGCTGCTCAGAGGCTCGCCATCAGCCGCGTGACGCGGTGGGAATAGGCGGTGCGGGTGCAGGCGGACGCGAGGCCGCGGTTGTGCAGGGCGGCGGCGCCCGCCGCCGAGCCGCAGCGCCGATAGGCCACCGCCAGATGCCGCATGCCCCATTCGAGGCCGGCACCGCAGGAGTTCAGCGCCGAGGCCGGACCGCTGTAACCGAGGCCGCGGGCGGTCGCCGGCTTGATCTGCAGCGGGCCGAGCTCGCCGGCCCGACCACGCGCCTGGCAGCGCATGTTGCTCTCGATCTTGGCGACAGCGAGGGCGAGGCCGGGCGGGACGCCGTGGCGAGCAGCGGCCTCCGTGATGCGGCCGCGGATGGAGCTCATTTCCGCGGGCCCCTCGCTCGACGCTGGCGTCGGGACCGACGCCTGGCCGCCGACATGGAGCGTCGCCCAGGTGGCATTGGCGCCGTCGACGTCTTGCGCCATGGCGGATGCCGTAATCATCAGCGAAGCCGCACCAGCAATGGCTGCACGGCAAATGAATTTTCGAGGCGAATTCGCGCTTGAATGGATCATGACTTTCGTTTTCCTAAGTAAGATCAGCCGCCCTAATGTAATAGCAAGCGACTATCGGAAACTCATCCCGCACTTTTGTCGCCTCTATACGGCAACAAAACGTTCAGATCTCCAGGATTAGACTTGTCATCACACATATAGACATGCTTGTTGTGCATCGCAATAAACTTGTATTTCAATTTCTGTCAGAGCCCTTTGAACGGGTTGCGGCCCCGGCTCGTCGCGGCTAATCGGTGGAGCTGAACAGGAGAGCCTCATGGCGACGTTGAAGGTTGCGATCGTTCCGGTGACGCCGTTCGAGCAGAACTGCTCGATCGTCTGGGATGCCGATACGATGAAGGCGGCCATCGTCGATCCGGGCGGCGACCTGCCGCGGATCCAGGGCGCCATCGCCGATCTCAAGGTCACCCCCGAGAAGATCCTGCTGACCCACGGCCATATCGACCATGCCGGCGGGGCTGCCGAACTGGCGGAGCTCCTGTCGATCCCGATCGAGGGCCCGCACCAGGACGACGCGCCGCTGCTGGCCAATCTGAACGCGCAGGCTGCGCGCTTCGGTCTGGAAGGCGTACGGCCGGTGACACCGACGCGCTGGCTGAACGATGGGGATACCGTCACCGTCGGCGGGGTCACCTTCGACGTCCTTCATGTGCCGGGCCATGCGCCGGGCCATGTCGTCTTCGTCCATGCGCCTTCCGAGTTCGCCCTCGTCGGCGACACGGTGTTTCAGGGCTCTGTCGGTCGGACAGACCTGCCCGGCGGCGACCACGACCTGCTGATCCGCGGCATCAAGGAGAAGATCCTGCCGCTCGGCGACGATTTCACCGTGCTGCCCGGCCACGGACCGGCGACGACGCTGGAGCGTGAGCGGAAGACCAATCCCTTCCTGCAGTAGGGTCGCCCGTGCGATGGCACATTGCCCTGGCACGCACTACATGTGGCTCGGGTATTGCGCACGGACCGTAAGGATTTATTCCGATGTCAGGCGACATATGCCGGACACACGACCTCATGTAGGGGCCTGATGGTGCGCGCGGAGAGCTGCGCGCCGTAACGCGTGGCGAGACGCTCTTGATCAAGACAATCGTGGACTTCCTGCGCGACCGGATCGGCTTCAAGAAGATCCTGCTGGCCGTCGCCGTCGCCATGCTGGCGACCGCGGGTTACGTGCTCTTCACCAAGCTGCGGGTCATCGAATGGGCGAAGGTATGGGAGGCGATCGGGCAGATCGGTCCCTCGACCCTGCTCCTCGCCGGGTTCTTCACCGTCGCCGCCTATACGACCCTGACCGTCTATGACTATTTCGCCACCCGGACGATCGGCCGCGAGGACATCCCTTACCCCGCCTGCGCCATCGGCTCCTTCACCAGCTATTCCATCGCCCACAATCTCGGCGCCACGGTCTTCACGGCCGCCGTCGTGCGCTACCTCGTCTACGCCCGCTACAAGGTTACCGGCCCGCAGGTGGTGAAGATCTGCTTCATCGCCGGCCTGACCTTCTGGCTCGGCAATGCCACCGTTCTCGGCCTCGGCTTCGTGCTCGAGCCCTGGGTGGTGACGCCGGTCGTCGCCCCCTTCGGCATCGGCGGCGATACCGTCCGCATCGTCGGCGTCGTCATCCTCGTCATCCTGATCGGCTGGCTGCTCTTCGTCTCGGTGCCGCGCCAGTTCGGCTCGGGCGCCTGGGTGATCAAGCTGCCCAGCGCGAAGCTCACCGGCCTGCAGATGATCATCGGCATCGTCGACCTCGCCTGCACGGCGATGATCCTCCATGTCCTGCTGACGGCGATGCCGAACGCACCGCCGGCCCCCTTCGTGGCGGTCGCCGTGATCTTCTGCACGGCCATGCTGCTCGGTTTCGCCACCCATGCGCCGGGCGCGGCAGGCGCCTTCGAGGCGACGCTGCTGGTGGCGCTGCCGCCGCTCGGCTTCACGGCGGAGGCGGTCGTCGCAGCCTTCATCCTGTTCCGCCTCTATTATTTCATCGTCCCCTTCATCCTGGCGCTGCTCATCGTCGCCATCCGGGAACTGGCAAGCGGTCACAGCTCGCTCGACAATCTGAAGGAGAGTATGGCCGTGATCCGTCAGGCCGAGGCGAGCCAGGAGGCGGCAAAGGCGGCCAAGCCCGGTCCGGCGGGATAGACATTTACGCGGTCAGCATCGGCCGCTAGAAGCCGTGACGACTAGCCTTCGGGAGCCTCGCCATGGTTCGTATCCTCGTTTTCTCGGGCTCGGTCCGGTCCGGGTCCTTCAATGCGCGCCTGGCCGCGGCGGCGGCCGCCGAACTCGCCCGCCTCGATGCCGACGTGTCGCTGATCTCGCTCGCCGACTATTCCCTGCCGCTCTATGACGGCGACCTTGAGGCCAACGAGGGCATTCCCGACGCTGCAATGAAGCTGAAACGGCAGTTCTGCGCCCATCGGGGCATCTTCATCGCCGGCCCGGAATACAATGCGGGCATGACGCCGCTTCTCAAGAACGCCATCGACTGGGTCAGCCGGGTCAAGGAGGCGGGCGAGAAGCCGCTCGCCGCCTATCACGGTCGCGTTTTCGCACTCGGCTCGGCCTCACCCGGCGGCTATGGCGGTTTCCGCTCGCAGATGGCGACGCGCCAGGTGCTGGAGATCGGCTGCGGGGCCCTCGTCATCCCCGAGAGCTGTGCCGTCGCGGCCGCCCATCAGGCCTTCGAGGAGGACGGCAACCTGAAGGACGAGCGCACCCGCGCGCTTCTCGCCGCCTGCTGCGCATCGCTCGTCGACAAAGCCCGGAGCCTGACCTGATGTCCTCGTCGCCTCTCCCCGATCCCCGCGAGAAGCTCTTCGTCGCGCTCGACCTGCCGAGCCTCGGTGAGGCCGAGCGGCTCGTATCCCTGCTCGGCGACACGGTGACGCACTACAAGATCGGCTACAGGCTCGGCTATTCGGACGGTATCGGCTTCGGCCGGGAACTGGCGGCCGCGGGCAAGACGATCTTCTTTGATCTCAAGCTGCACGATATCGACAACACGGTGCGTGAGGGCGTCGAGGCCATCGCGCGAACGGGCGCGCACTACCTCACCGTCCACGCCTACCCGCAGACCATGCGCGCCGCCGTGCAGGGGCGCGCGGGTTCGGGCCTGAAGATCCTCGCCGTGACCATCCTGACCTCGTGGAACGACCTCGACTGCGCCGAGGCGGGATATGCCGGGACAGTGTCGACCCTGGTGCCGGCAAAGGCGCGGCAGGCGGCCGCGATCGGTATCGACGGCATCGTCTGCTCGGCCCAGGAAACGGCCCATCTGAGAGCCATCGGCATTCCGCCGCACGTCGAACTGGTCACCCCCGGTATCCGCCCGGCGGGCGTGGATGGCGGCGACCAGAAGCGGGTGGTCACGCCGGGTGACGCGATCGCCGGCGGGGCCGACCGGCTCGTGGTCGGACGCCCCATCACGGCGGCCGCCGACCCGGTCGCGGCGGCACGCGAAATCGTGAAGGCCATCGATGGGGCACAGCGGTCATTGCGTGGTAACGTCTCACGTCACATATGAAGAGGCAGTGCGCGTTCAACCGAGTCTCCCACCTTTCCGCGCGGGAGCCAGATGAAAGGCGATGTCGATGAACCGACCTGACGAGAAGCGTCGCTTCGGACCTGTTGCCAGCCTGATCATCGCGCTCGTCGGCGTCGCCGGTGGCCTTGTTCTTGCGGTCTACAGCTTCATCCAGTTGCGCACCGCCTGGCTTGAGGGCGTCTTTGCTTTCGGCACCCGCACACGGGCCGCCATCGACCTCGACTACGACAGCGAGCCGCTGAGCTACATTCTCGCGATGGCTGCCTTTTATCCAACAGCCATCGTCTGTGGCTTCGGTATCGCCATCGTCAGCGCGATCGCACTTTACCGGCAGCGCCCGGGTGCCCGCTCGCGCCAGCGCTCCCGCTGATACGCCGTCCGGGCGTCCGCTCCGGGCGCCTCTCACCATCGGCGACATTGCATCCGGCCATGGGTGCTTGCGCTGCCGCATGGGCGAGGCTACCTGAGCCTTCACCCGAAGGACGACCGGTGGCAACAGGGAGCTTCGCGACATGCCGCTCGATACCGATGCCGTGCTTGACCGCCGCCTGTTGCGCCGCAAGGTGACGTTCTGGCGGGCGCTCAGCGTGATCGCCGTCATCGTCGGCGTGACGGTCGCCGGGCTCGCCGGCGCGCAGCGCTTCGGCTGGGTGACGCCGCTCGAGCATGTGGCCCGCGTCGAAGTCCGGGGCGTCATCGCCCAGAATGCCAATCTCGTCCGCACCATCGAGGCGCTCGGCCGCAACCGGAACGTCCGGGCGGTGATCGTGACGATCGATTCACCGGGCGGCACGGTTGCCGGTTCGGAGGCCCTCTACACGGCGATACGGTCGGTCGCCGCCGTCAAGCCGACGGTCGCGGTGGTCGAGGGTACGGCGGCCTCCGGCGGCTATATCGCGGCCATCGGCGCCGACCATATCGTGACGCGCGAGACCTCGATCGCCGGCTCTATCGGCGTCGTGGCGCAGTTTCCGAACGTCATGAGGCTCCTCGATACGCTCGGCGTTCGGATCGAAGCCATCCGTTCGTCGCCACTGAAGGCCATGCCGAGCGGCGTCGAGCCGACCAGTCCCGAGGCGCTCGCCGCCCTGCGCGAGATCATCACCGACAGCTACGACTGGTTCCAGCGCATCGTGAAGGAGCGCCGCGGCCTGACCGACGAGCAGCTTCGCGTCGTCGCCGACGGCCGCGTCTTCGTCGGTAGCCGGGCGCGCGACCTGCGGCTGATCGACCAGATCGGCGGCGAAAGGGAGGCGCGAGCCTGGCTGGCGACACGCGGCGTCCCGACATCGGTACGCGTCCAGTTGCACCGTCCCGCGACGCCTACCGACCTCTCCTGGCTGCGCTCGGCGTCGGGAAGCCTCGCCGAGGCCGTCGGACTCACGGACTGGGCGGACCGCATCCGCAGTTCGGCACTGGCGGTCCAGATCGAGCGCTCCTCGCTTGACGGCCTGCTGGCTCTCTGGCAGCCTCCAACCCCATGACAGATTTCGCGAAATTCAATCGGGAGGGCTCCTCGGGGGCCCGGGTACCATGATCAAGTCCGAACTTGTGCAGAAGATCGCCGAGCAGAACCCCCAGCTGTACCAGCGCGACGTCGAAAACATCGTCAACGCCATCCTCGACGAGATCGTCGGGGCACTCGCCCGCGGCGACCGGGTGGAACTGCGCGGTTTCGGGGCCTTCTCGGTCAAGGCGCGCAGCGCGCGCGTCGGCAGGAATCCCCGCACCGGCGAGCATGTCGAGGTCGAGGACAAGGTCGTGCCGTTCTTCAAGACCGGCAAGGAAATGCGCGAGCGTCTGAACAAGGGCGCCTGATCATGCTGCGGCGCATCGTCAACTGGCTCTTTCTCGCTCCCATCGCGCTCCTGGCGGTGGTCCTCGCCGTCGCCAACAGGGCGCCAGTGACGCTGTCGCTCGATCCCTTCGCCCGTGGCGACTCGGCGTTTTCCTTCTCCGTGCCGCTCTTCGCCGTCATCATCCTGTCGATGATCGCCGGCGTGGCGATCGGCGGCGCCGCCGTCTGGTGGAAACAGGGACGCTACCGCAAGCGCTGCCGCACGGCCGAGCACGATCTGGCGGCCGCCCGTAGCGAGACCGAGCGACTGCTCGCCGATCTCGGCCGCGCGGAGGCGGCCCCCGGCGGCGCCCTCGCCTTCCTGAACCGCCCGGCGGCCTGACCGCCGCGATGCGCATCGTCTCCGCCGCCGAAATCGCCGCAGCCCTGTCCTATCCGGCTCTGGTCGACGCGCTCGCCGACGCGTTCCGCTCCGACATCACCGTGCCGTTGCGCCACCATCACCCGATCCGGCAGGCCGAGGGCGTGCCGGAGGCCATGCTGCTGCTGATGCCGGCCTGGACCCCGCCAGGTGCGGGCGCCTTCGTCGGCACCAAGCTGGTCTCCGTCTATCCCGGCAACGGGTCGCGCGGCCTGCCGTCGATCTATGGCAGCTACGTGCTCTGCAACGGCGAGACCGGTGCGCCGCTGGCCATCCTCGACGGCACGATGCTGACCGTCTGGCGCACCGCCTGCGCCAGCGCGCTGGCCTCGCGCCACCTGTCGCGCAAGGATGCCTCGCGCATGGTGATGGTGGGGGCCGGAGCCCTCGCCCCGCACCTCATCCGCGCCCATGCCGCCATCCGCCCCATCCGACATGTGACGCTATGGAACCGCTCGCGCGAGAAGGCGACGGCGCTGGCGGAAGGGCTCGGCCGCACGGTGCCGGGCGTCAGCATCGCGGTCGCTGGCGACCTGCAGGCGGCGGTGGAGGAGGCCGATATCGTCACCTGCGCCACCATCTCCTCCAATCCCATCGTCTCCGGTACTTGGCTGAAGCCCGGCGCTCATCTCGATCTCGTCGGTGGCTACACACCTGCCATGCGCGAGGCGGACGATGCGGCTGTCTCGCGCGCGACCCTCTTCGTCGATACGCGCACCGGCGGCCTGAAGGAGGCCGGCGACATCGTCGACCCGATCCGGCGCGGGATCATCGCGGAGAGCGACGTGAAGGCCGACCTCTTCGACCTCGCCCGCGGCATTCATCCCGGCCGGACCTCGGCGGAAGAGATCACCCTGTTCAAGTCGGTGGGCACGGCGCTCGAAGATCTCGCCGCCGCCATGCTGGTATGGCGCTCGCTGCCCGTCTAAGAACAGCGGGCCATGTCACTTCTCGTCAAGATCTGCGGCATCACGACGCCGACCGCCATCGATGCCGCCGTCGCCGCCGGCGCCGACATGATCGGGCTCGTCTTCTTCGAAAGGAGCCCGCGCCACGTGTCGATGGAGACGGCGCGGGCCCTCGCCGCCCACGCGGCCGGGCGCGCCCGTATCGTCGCGCTGACGGTGGATGCCGACGACGTCTTTCTCGCGACCCTGGCGACGGACATCAGGCCGGACATCATCCAGTTCCACGGCGAGGAGACCCCGGCGCGGGTCGCCGCCATCCGCTCGGGCTTGGCGATCCCGGTGATGAAGGCCGTCGGGGTGGCCGAGGCGGCGGACCTGGCGGCCATCGCTTCCTATGCCGAAGTCAGCGACCTGTTGCTCGTCGACGCCAAGCCGCCGAAGACGGCGGCTGCCCTCCCGGGCGGCAACGGGCTGACATTCGACTGGCGCCTGGTCGCCGGCCTTGACCCCGGCCGCCCTGTCATGCTTTCCGGTGGCCTGCATCCCGGCAATGTGGCGGAGGCCGTCCGGCTGACCCGATTGGCCGGCGTCGACGTATCTTCAGGCGTGGAAAGCACGCCGGGTCACAAGGACCCGGACAGGATCAGGGCCTTCGTGGCCGCCGCCCGCGCTGCGCAGGGCGAAGGAGAACGGGAATGAACGCTCCGCTGAAGCCCAATTCGTTCCGGTCGGGACCGGACGAGAACGGCCGGTTCGGTATCTATGGCGGCCGCTTCGTCGCCGAGACGCTGATGCCGAACATCCTGGAACTCGAGCGGGCCTACCGCGAGGCGAGGACGGACCCGGCCTATCTGTCGGAGATGGAGGGCCACCGGACCCACTTCATCGGCCGGCCGAGCCCGCTCTATTTCGCCGAGCGCCTGACGGACCATTTCGGCGGCGCCAAGATTTACCTGAAGCGCGAGGAACTGAACCACACCGGCTCCCACAAGGTGAACAACGTCCTCGGCCAGATCCTGCTCGCCCGCCGCATGGGCAAGAAGCGCATCATCGCCGAGACCGGCGCCGGCCAGCACGGTGTCGCGACCGCGACGCTCTGCGCCCGGTTCGGCCTTGAGTGCATCGTCTATATGGGGGCCGTCGACGTCGCCCGGCAGGCGCCCAACGTGTTCCGCATGAAGATGCTGGGCGCGACCGTCGTGCCGGTCCAGTCGGGCGCCAAGACGCTCAAGGACGCCATGAACGAGGCGCTGCGGGACTGGGTCACCAATGTCGAGACGACGTTCTACTGCATCGGCACCGTTGCCGGCCCGCATCCCTACCCCGCCATGGTGCGCGACTTCCAGTCGGTGATCGGCGAGGAGACGCGCGAGCAAATGCTGGAGCGCGAGGGGCGCCTGCCCGACAGCCTGATCGCCTGCGTCGGCGGCGGCTCCAACGCCATCGGCCTGTTCCACCCCTTCCTCGACGAGCCGTCGGTCGAGATCTACGGCGTGGAGGCGGCCGGCCACGGCCTCGACAAGCTGCACGCCGCCTCGATCTCGGGCGGCAAGCCCGGCGTCCTGCACGGCAACCGCACCTATCTCCTGATGGATGCCGACGGCCAGATCCAGGAGGGACATTCGATCTCCGCCGGCCTCGACTATCCCGGCATCGGCCCGGAACATTCCTGGCTCAACGATATCGGCCGGGTCACCTATCTCTCGGCGACCGACGACGAGGCCCTCGAGGCCTTCCAGCTGATGTCGAAGGTCGAGGGCATCATCCCGGCACTGGAATGCGCCCATGCGCTGGCCAAGGTCGGCGAGCTGGCGCCGACCAAGCCGAAGGACCACATCATGGTCATGAACCTCTCCGGCCGCGGCGACAAGGACGTGCCCCAGGTCGCCGAACTCCTGGGAACCAAGCTGTGACCACCCGCCTCGACGCCCGCTTCGCCGATCTCGCCGCCAAGGGCCGCGCTGGCCTCGTCACCTATGTCATGGCGGGCGATCCCGACCGCGAGACGGCACGGGCCATCCTGAAGGCACTGCCCGGCGCCGGTGCGGATGTCATCGAATTCGGCATGCCCTTCACCGATCCGATGGCCGACGGGCCGTCGATCCAGGCGGCAGGCCTCAGGTCGCTCGCCGGCGGGCAGACGCTGAGGAAGACCCTGGAGGACATCGCCTGGTTCCGTCAGAACGACGCCACGACGCCGATCGTCCTGATGGGATACTACAACCCGATCTACATCTACGGCGTCGACGCCTTCCTCGCCGACGCCAAGGCGGCCGGCGTCGACGGGCTCATCGTCGTCGATCTGCCGCCGGAAGAGGATACGGAACTCTGCCTGCCGGCGCTGAAGGCCGGCCTGAACTTCATCCGCCTGGCGACGCCGACCACCGATGACAAGCGCCTGCCGACCGTGCTCGGCAACACGTCGGGCTTCGTCTATTACGTCTCGATCACCGGGATCACCGGGGCGGCGACGCCCGACTTCGGCAAGACCGCCGAGGCGGTGGCGCGGATCAAGCGGCACACGGACCTGCCGGTCGCCGTCGGCTTCGGCGTCAAGAATGCCGAACATGCCGGCGCGGTCGCCCGCGGCGCTGACGCCGTCGTCGTCGGCTCGGCGCTGATCGAGGTGCTCAAGGGGTCGCTCGATGCGGAAGGCCGGGCGACCGCAGGGTCGGTCGCTGCCGTCACCGGTCTCGTCGGTTCGATCGCCGCCGGCGTCCGCAACGCACGCAAGGCTGCCGAATAAGCGCCGTCTTTCGGCGCCATAGGCTCGGTCCAGCATCCTCATTTTTCGTCAGGACGACAGTCATGAACTGGATCACCGACGTTCTGCCCCCCAAGATCCGCTCGTTCCTGAAGCGGGACACGCCGGAGAACCTGTGGATCAAATGCCCCGAGACCGGGCAGATGGTCTTCCACAAGGATCTGGAGAGCAACCTCTTCGTCATTCCCGGGTCCGGCGTGCACATGCGGATGGGCTCGGCGGCGCGTCTGCGGTCGGTCTTCGACAACAGCACCTGGTTCGACGTCCAGCTGCCCGAGGCCCCCCTCGATCCTCTGAAGTTCCGCGACGAGAAGCGCTATGTCGACCGGCTGAAGGACGCGCGCGCCAAGACCGGAATGTCCGATGCGATCAAGGTCGGCTACGGCAAGCTCGAAGGCCTCGCGGTCACGGTCTGCGTGCAGGACATGGATTTCATGGCCGGTTCGCTCGGCACCGCGGCGGGCGAAGCCATCGTCAAGGGCATGATGACGGCGGTCGAGAAGAAGACGCCCTTCATCATCTTCACCGCCTCCGGCGGCGCCCGCATGCAGGAGGGCATCCTGTCGCTCATGCAGATGCCGCGCACGACCGTGGCGGTCCAGGCCCTCCGCGATGCCAAGCTGCCCTATATCGTGGTGCTGACCAACCCGACCACCGGCGGCGTCACTGCGAGCTACGCCATGCTCGGCGACGTCCATATCGCCGAGCCGGGCGCGCTGATCGGCTTCGCCGGGCCGCGGGTGATCGAGCAGACCATCCGCGAGAAGCTGCCAGAAGGCTTCCAGCGGGCGGAATATCTGAAGGACCACGGCATGGTGGACCTCGTCGTGCACCGCCACGACCTCAGGGCGACGCTGGCCCGCCTCTGCCGCGTTCTCACCAAGGCACCCGCGCCGAGCGAAGCCGCTGCCGCCCCTGGCCAATCGCCGCAGATTTCCGCGGTCGCGGCGTCCTGACGCGGCCGGCGCCGGCTCGCGATCTCCTCCCGCAAACGCTTCCTGCGCTCCCCCGCCGGCAGACCACCGCCCTCCTCAAGTTGCTCGCCATGACGCTTGCCGAAGTTCCCATCGCCGCCATTCTCGATCGGCTGGCCAAGCTGCATCCCAAGCTGATCGACCTGTCGCTGGACCGGATGGTCGCGGCGCTGGCGCGGCTCGGCGACCCACATCTCGCCCTGCCGCCGGTGATCCATGTCGCCGGCACCAACGGAAAGGGCTCGACCTCGGCCTTCGCCCGCGCCTTCCTTGAGGCGTCAGGGCGCACCGTCCACGTCTATACCTCGCCGCATCTCGTCAGGTTCAACGAACGCTACCGCCTCGGCGCCCCCGGCGGCGGCCGGCTGGTGGACGATGCGACCCTGGCCGACATCCTCCTGGAGGTGGAGCGCGTCAACGAGGACCAGGCGATCACCCAGTTCGAGATCACCACCATCGCCGGCCTGATGCTCTTCGCCCGGCATCCGGCCGATGCGGTGATCCTCGAGGTCGGCATGGGCGGACGGTTCGACGCGACCAATGTCGTGCCGCGGCCTGCGGTCAGCGTCATCACGCCGGTGTCGATGGACCATGCGGACTTTCTCGGCGACACGGTCGCCAAGATCGCGGGCGAGAAGGCCGGCATTCTCAAGCGCGGGCGGCCGGCTGTCGTCTCGCTGCAGACGCCGGAGGCGATGGCTGTGATCGAGGCGGCTGCGGCGGCGACCCGCTCGCGCCTTTTCGTCTCCGGCCTCGACTGGTTCGCCCGGCCCGAGAACGGCCGGTTCGTCTTTCAGGACGAGGACGGGCTGATCGATGCGCCGCCGCCACGACTCGCCGGCGCGCATCAGTACGAGAACGCCGGCGCGGCGCTGATGGCGGTGAAGACCGCGGGTTTTTCGATGACGCCGGCCGCCGTCGAACGGGGGCTGCAGGCCGTCGAATGGCCGGCGCGGCTGCAACGCCTCACCGGCGACGTGGCGAAGGCCTTGCCGGCCGGCGCCGAGGTCTGGCTCGACGGCGGCCATAATCCCGGATGTGCGGAGGTGCTGGCGGAAGCGCTGTCGGCCATGAAGCAGCGGGCACCGCGCCCGTTCGTGATGATTGTAGGCCTGAACGCAACCAAGGATGCGCGCGGCTTCCTCGGACCTTTCCGCCCGCTCGCGCCCGATCTCTACGCCATACCGTTTTCCAGCCACTTGGCGCTGGATACGAAAGACGTGGTCGCTGCGGCCGGTGACGTCGGCATCAGCGCCGGTGCCTGGCCGGATCTGGAGGCTGCGCTCTCGGCCATCCAGGCGAGGGACTGGCCAGTTCCGCCGCGGGTTCTCATAACGGGCACGCTCTACCTTGCCGGCGAGGTTCTGGCGAAGGACGGCTGGGTGCCCGCCTGAGGCGAGCAATCGGCCCGGCCGAGGTGCTAGCCGAAGCGGCCGGCGAAGACGGTGATCCAGCCCCAGAGCCAGCGCCAAGAGATGGGCGATCGCGAGATAGGCGGTGGCGAGAAACGCCGCCAAGGCCAGGAGGCGGCGTCCCCGGCGCGAAGGAAAAGGCGGGATCATCGCCCGGAGCTTTTGCGCCGCGGCGCAGGCTCGCCACGGTCGGGGAATCCTGCTGTTCTGCCCGCATGAACAGCCATCGACGCATGACATGCCAGCATCTGCGCACGCACCCGCCCGGTTGCGGCAGGGTGCCGGCTCTGGCCGCGGGGATCCTGCTGGCGATCGCCACCCTCACCGGGCCGTGGCTCCTCACCGGGCCGGCCCGGGCCGAGCCTCAGGGCTTCACCGGAGCGGAACGCGGCCGGTTGGACCGGCTCTGCCGCACGACCGGTGCCATGGCGCCCTCCCCCGCGGCGCTCGCCATCGCCGGCACTGCGGTTCGCGAACACGACGCTTTCGGCGGCCATGTCATCGGGCCCGGCGGGACGATGATCCGCTTCGGCGCCGTCGAGGCCGATGCGCTCCGCGACGAGGCCGCCGGGCGCGGCGTGCCTTGGCGTCAGGTCCTGCGCTACTGGGAAACGCTCGGCCCCCTCACCGAGGGCCCGTTGCAGGCGCGGCGGATCCAGCGCCTCACGGAGGATTCCGGCGCCAACGGCGCAGGTGACCTCGTGCCGCTGACCGATCTCCTCGCACGCCTGCGAGGGGCCAGCCTGACCGAGGCCGAGAGGGACGCCCTGGTCCAGTCGGCGCTGCGCGCCGCGGCAGTGGACATTCCCTGGTCGGCGGCGTTCGTCTCGCATGTGGTGGTGACGGCCGGCGTCTCCCGCATCCGCTTCCAGGCGTCCATGGCCCATCTCGACTTCGTCGGCGAGGCGGCGCGGCGCAGCCGGGACGAGGCGCAGGGCCTGTCTCCGGGTGCCTTCTACCGGGCCTGCGACCCACGCCTGACGCCGCTCCGGCCTGGCGACCTCCTGTGCCTGCACCGGCACGATCCTGCCGCTGCCGGCGGCGGTTACGCGGCTCTTGTGCCAGCGCTGGCCACGGGCTCCCGCCCGGTCTGGAACCTCCACTGCGACGTCGTGGTGGCGGCGGACCGGCGCCGGCGCCTAGCCACGCTGATCGGCGGCAACGTCCTGCAATCGGTGACGCGGCGCGAGCTTCGCACCGACGGGCGCGGCATTCTCGGCCGCGCGCGGCGCGCCGGAGCCTGCCCGCAGGAGCGGCGGATCGGACCGCTTTGCCAGCCGGAGGCGGCGCCATGGTTCGTCGTACTCCAGGCGACAGACCCGTCCGATCCCTAGACCCAGCCTGCGATAAGGGCAGTGCTGCCCAGAAGATGGGCGCGACCGCGAGGGAGGCACTCTGCTATTGTGCGGTGCAACAGAGGGAGTCGCGCCATGTCCGAGACCGTGATGCGCCACCGGCCGCACGAGGATGCCATCGCCCTCGTCCTCGGCACGCTGTTCGTCGCCCTCGGAATCGCCTTCTACGCCAAGGCCTCTCTGCTCACGGGCAGCACGGTCGGTATCGCCCTGCTGATCAGCTATGCGACCCCGCTGGATTTTTCCGCCCTCTTCCTGCTGGTCAACCTGCCCTTCTTCGTCCTGTCCTTCCTGCGCCTCGGCTGGGCCTTCACCGCCAAGACGCTGGCAGCCGTGCTGCTGGTGTCGATCTTCTCCAAGCTGATGCCCCTGTGGCTGGAAATCGGCCACCTCAATCCCGTCTATGCCGCCATCATCGGCGGAGGCCTTTTCGGCATCGGGCTTCTGATCCTGTTCCGCCACGGCATGAGCCTCGGCGGTGTCAGCATCCTCGCCTACTATCTCCAGGAGAAGCACGGCATCCGTGCCGGTTACTTCCAGCTCGCCGTCGACATGCTGGTCATGCTGGCGGCGACGGCGGTGGTCAGCCTCGACCTCGTGGCCCTGTCGGTGGCGGGGGTCACGGTGCTCTGCGCCATCGTCGGGATGAACCACCGCCCCGGGCGCTATGCCGGGATCAGCTGAGGGCGCTCAATAGGTGTCGCGGCGGCGGATCAGAGCAAGCGCCGCAAAGGCGCCGACAGCGCCGACGACTGACAGCGCCACCATCGGAACCGGGCTCATCGTCGTGCCGACCAGGGTCCCGGCGATCTGCGCCGCGATGGCGCCGAGCCCCATCTGCGCGAAACCGACGATTCCGGAGGCCGATCCCGCCGCTTCCGGCCGGACGCTCACAGCCCCGGCGATGGAGCCGGGCAGTTGCAGCCCGTTGGCGAAGGCGATGGCTGCCTGCGGCAGGAAGAGCCAGGCCGGATGCACCATCCAGCCGGCCAGGGCGATGGCGAGCTGCACCAGCGCCATCAGCACCATCATGGCGCTGCCCCATCTGATCAGTCGGTCGGACCCGAGTCGCGCCGCATAGCGGCCGCAGACGGCGTTGCCGAGCATGTAGCCGCAGGCATTCACCATGAACCACAGGCCATAGACCGTGGAGGACTGGCCCATCAGCGTCACGGTGATATGCGGCGCGCCGCCGACGAAGGAAAAGAAGGTGATCGAGGACAGGGCGCCAATCAGCAGGTATCCGACGAAGAAGCGGTCGCGGCAGAGAGCGCCGGCATCCCTGAGAAGCTGCCCGAAGCTCGGCGAGGAGACGACGGCGCGGGTTTCCGGCAGGCGCACGATCGCCAGAACCAGGGTCACGACGGCGATCGCAGCGGTGGCGGCGAAGACCCAGCGCCAGCCGATCGTCTCCTCCATCAACCCGCCGATGGAGGGCGAGACCATCGGTGCGACGACCATCGCCATGGTGACCCAGCCGATCATCGAGGCGGCGCGGTCCTTGTCGAAGACGTCGCGGATGATGGCGCGGCCGATGACCTGGCCGGCGGAAGCGCCGAAACTCTGCAGCACGCGGGCGACGATCAGCATGGCGGCGCTGGCGGCGAGCGCGGCGAAGATGCTCATGGCCGCCGTGACGGCGAGTGCGCCGATGATGACGGGCCGGCGGCCGTAGCGGTCCGACAGCGGCCCGAGGAAGAGCTGCGCCACGGCCATGCCGGCGAGATAGAGCGTGATGGTGAGCTGGATCGTCCCCGCATCGGTCTCGAAATAGCGCGCCAGCCCGGGAACGGCCGGAAGCGGCAGATTCAGCGCCATGGGTCCGATCGCGGCGAAAACAACGAGCAGCGGCACGAGGGCGCGCGGCGCGAGGCGAGGATCTGACATTTGGGGGTCTCGACCGTGGCCCCCGATGTCGCCCGGTTGGCCGCCCAGCGTCAACCCGCGGGAACGGTATGGCCCCCTTGTCCCGGCGCGCAAGGCCAAAGCCCCGGGGCGCCTGTCTCCGATGCATCACGCCGGCTGACGCGGGGCCCTCCGACGCTGTAGAAGCGCAGAACATGCCGGTCGCGCCCCGTAAGTGCGCAGCGGACAGAGCATCGACAGCCCGGCCGGCCGGGACGACGGAGACGTGACGACGTGACCCCCTCCAGGCTCGAGACCGACCGCCTCGTCCTCACCGCGATCGCCGAGGCCGACTTCGCCGATCTCTGCCAGCTCACCGCTCACCCGGATGTCGGCGGCAAGCTGAAGCACGGCGTGCTGACCGAGGTCGAGACGCGCGCCCAGCTCGACGGCTACCGCACCACCTGGGAGCGGGCCGGCTACGGGGTCTTCGCGATCCGCCGTCGGGAAGACGCCGCCTTCGTCGGCGTCATCGGCCTGTGGGACCACGACGAGGGCGTCGGGGTGGCGCTACGGTATGCCGTGATGCCGGACCATCGCAGCCACGGCTACACGAAGGAGGCGGCAAATTCCGTTCTGCATTTTGCCGCGGCACAAAACATTCATCCCGTCATGGCGGTGACCCGCGAAAACAATCTTGTGTCCCAGCGGATTCTGGTCGATCTCGGTTTCGCGCTGCGCGAAATCCGGGACACCGGCCATGCGCGCCTCGCCGTCTATCAGCAGGCCACCGGGAGACCCGCATGACCGTTCAAGCCGTGGCGACGTCCCGCCTGCTCATGCCGGGCTTCGTCCTGGCGGCTGCGGTGGCGGTCGCGGCCGTCTTCGCCGAGCCCCTGCTGCGGCAGGCGACCGGCGGACGGCTGGCGCTGCCGGGCATGGTCATCGCGCTGATCATCGGCATGGCGCTGCATTCTCTCGCAGCACGGCCCGTTTTCGAGCCCGGCCTCGGCTTCGCCGTAAAGAAGCTGCTGCGCTGGGCCATCGCGCTCCTCGGGCTGCGCATCGCTTTCGGCGACATCGTCGGCCTCGGCCTCGGCACGCTGGTGCTGGTCGTCGGGTCGATGGTGGCGACGATCGCCAGCGGCATCTGGCTGGCGCGCCGGCTCGGGGTCAATGACGGCTACGGGGCTCTGGCGGGCGCGGCGACGGCGGTCTGCGGCGCCTCGGCGACACTCGCCACGACGACTGTCCTGCCGAACTATCCGACCAAGGCCGCAGACACCGCCTTCACCGTCGTCGCCGCCAATGCCGTCTCGACGCTGGTGATGCTCGCCTATCCGCCGTTCGCCATCCTCCTCGGTTTCGACGCCACGCAGACGGGAATCCTCCTCGGCGCCACCATCCACGACATGGCGCAGGTCGTCGGTGCCGGCTATTCGATTTCCGAACCCGTCGGCAACACGGCCGTGGTGGTGAAGCTGTTCCGGGTGTTCCTGCTCCTGCCCGTCGTCCTCGCCATCGGCTGGTGGTTCGTGCAGCAGGGCCGGCACACCAGCGAGGCGCGCGTGCCGGTGCCGGTCTTCGCGCTCGTCTTCCTGGCGCTGGTCGTGGTCAACTCGGTCCTGCCGTCGGTTCCGGCCCTGGCCGCGCCCTATGCCGCGGTGAAGCCCTGGCTCGTCACCCTGTCCAATGCGGGCCTGCTGATCGCCATCGCGGCGCTCGGCCTCGGCACCTCGGTCACGGCGATCCTGTCCATCGGCTGGCGGCACGTGGCGGTGTTCTTCGGCGCCACCGCGGTGATCCTGGCCTGCATCACGGCGGGCCTGTTCGTCCTCTGAGCGCGGGTGCGCCCGAAGACCGGGCGACGCAGCGCAGCAGTCCCGCCGGCGAGGCCCTTGCCCATGGCAGCGGCGGCGTTTACGCGAAGGATTGACCCCATTCCGCTCCGCCCGGCAAAGGACCATCCATGAGCGTCGCCAACGGCCGCAGCCTTCTCGCCATTCCCGGCCCGACCAACATCCCCGACCGTGTGCTGCAGGCGATGATGCGCCCGGCCGAGGAGATCTATTCGGGGCCGATGGTGGCACTGACCGACAGCCTGCTGGCGGACCTGCAGCGCATCTTCGCCACCACCGCCCGCACCTATATCTACGCCGCCAACGGCCATGGGGGCTGGGAAGCGGCGATCAGCAACGTCCTGTCGCGCGGCGACAAGGTGCTCGTGCTGGCGAGCGGGCGGTTCGCCATCGGCTGGGGCCAGATGGCCGCGTTCATGGGCGCTGATGTCGAGGTCCTGGAAGGCTCGTGGCGGGCGGCGATCGATCCGGCCACCGCCGAGGCGCGGCTCCGGCTGGACCGAGATCATTCCATCAAGGCAATCCTGATGGTGCAGGTCGACACCGCCTCCGGTGTCGCCAACGACGTGCAGGCCGTGCGCCGGGCCATCGATGCGGCCGGCCACCCGGCTCTCTTCATGGTGGACGGTGTCGCATCGCTCGCCTGCATGAATTTCGAGATGGACGCCTGGGGCGTCGACGTCGCCATGTCCGCCTCCCAGAAGGGCCTGATGACGCCTCCCGGCCTCGCCTTCGTCGCCGCCAATGACAAGGCGCACAAGGCCCACGAGACCGCCGACATGAAGACGCTCTACTGGGACTGGACCCAGCGCCAGGGCTCCGAGCACTACATGAAATATTGCGGCACGCCGCCGGAGCACCTGCTCTTCGCCCTGCGCGCCGCCCTCGACATGATCGTCGAGGAAGGCCTTCCCGCCGTGTGGCGCCGCCATACGCTGCTCGCCGAGGCGACCCATGCCGCCATCGGCAAATGGGCGGAGGGGCAGGTTCTCTCCTGCAACATCATCGAGCCGGCCCACCGCGCGCCGTCGGTCACGCCGGTCATCGTGCAGGGCGCCGATGCCGCGGCGATCTCGAACTATGCGCAGACCATCTGCGGCGTGGCGCTCGGCTCGGCCATCGGCGACCTGTCGGGCCGCGCCTTCCGCATCGCCCATATGGGCCATGTCAACGCGCCGATGGTGCTCGGAACGCTCTCGGCGATCGAGATGGCGATGAAGGCGCTCGACATTCCCCATGGCGAGGGCGGCGTTGCCGCCGCGGTGACCAGCCTCGCCAAGGGCGCGGGCCTGCCGGGCCGGCTGGCCGGCCAGCGGCTCGCCGAAACGACACCCGTCACCGCGCCGGCCTGAACCGGCGCGGACGGCACAAGGCTCAGCCGACCTTCACCACGAGCTTGCCGAAGTTCTTGCCCTTGAGGAGGCCGATGAAGGCCTCCGGCGCCTTGTCGAGGCCGTCGACGATATCCTCGCGGTACTTGACCTTGCCCTCGGCGATCCACCGGCTCATGTCGGTGAAGAAGGCCTTCGACTGGTCGGCGAAGTCGCGGACGATGAAGCCTCGGAAGTTCAGCCGCTTGGTCAGCACGTCGCGCATGAGCAGCGGCAGGCGGTCCGGGCCGTCGGGCAGCGACGTTGCGTTATACTGGGCGATGAGACCGCAGACGGGGATGCGGGCGAAGAAGTTCAGCAGCGGGAAGACGGCATCGAAGACGTGCCCGCCGACATTCTCGAAATAGACGTCGATCCCGTCGGGGCAGGCCGCCTTCAGGTCGGCGGCGAAGGTCGGCGAGCGATGATCGAGAGCGACGTCGAAGCCGAATTCCTCGGTGAGCGCGCGGACCTTGTCGGCACCACCGGCGATGCCGACGGCGCGGGCGCCCTTGATCTTGGCGATCTGGCCGACGGCCGAGCCGACCGGGCCGGTGGCGGCCGCGACGACGACGGTCTCGCCGGGCTTCGGCTGGCCGATGGTCAGCAGGCCGGTATAGGCGGTCATGCCGGGCATGCCGAGAACGCCGACGGCGGTCGAGATGGGGGCTGAGGTCGGGTCGACCTTGCGCAGGTCCTTCGCGTCGGCGAGAGCATGGCTCTGCCAACCGGAATGGGAGAGCACAATGTCGCCGGGGCGGAAGCGGTCGCTGTTGGACGAGACGACCTCGGCCACCGTGCCCCCCTCCATCACCCCGCCGACCGGCACGGGCGCGGAATAGGATTTCCCGTCGTTCATGCGGCCACGCATGTAGGGGTCGAGCGACAGGTAGCGGATCTTCAGGAGGACCTGGTCGGGGCCGGGGGCCGCGACCGGCGTGTCGACGATGGAGAAATTGGCGGCCGTGGGCTCGCCGTGCGGGCGGCTGGCGAGAAGGATCTGGCGGCTGGTCGTCGACATGGTGGCCTCCTGACGGATGCGCCGGCGGGCGGCGCCTGGGGCCGTATCACTAGTGGTCATGGCCGATGGCCGCAATCTCCGCCCGGATCGAAGCGCCGGAACCATCGGGAGATCGCCGCATGGCGTCTCCCGCATTCCTGCCTAGAGTGGCGCCATGAATGGCGCCATCAAGACCGACGAGCCTGGCCCGTCAGCCACGCCCCCCGCCATCAACCCCCTGGCCTTCTTTCCGCTCGCCCGCGGCTTCTGGCGCGGCAGGACGGCCCTTCTGGCCTGGAGCCTGTGCGCGGGGCTGCTGGGGCTGGTGATCGTCAATGTCGTCGTGCAGGTCCTGATCACCCACTGGCATGCCTCGTTCTTCAACGCCCTCGAACAGCGCCATGCCGACCGCCTGATCGCGGGGATCAGCCAGCTCGCCGTGCTGGCCCTCTCCGCAGCGCTCATCGCCGCCCTCATCGTCTGGCTGCGCATGCGGCTGCAGATCGCCTGGCGCGGCTGGTTGTCGGACAAGCTGATCCACATGTGGCTGAGCCGGGAGCGCTTCGCCCACCTGTCCCAGGTGGCACCGCAGATCGACGCGCCCGAATTCCGTATCGCTCAGGACGTCCAGGTGGCGGTCGAGCCGCTCGTCGAATTCGCCGTCGGTCTGGCCAATTCCCTGCTGTCGGCGACGGCCTTCATCGTCATCCTGTGGACCGTCGGCGGGTCGATCTCCCTGCCCATCGCCGGAGGAATCGTCATTCCCGGTTTCATGGTCTGGGTGGCCGTCGCCTATGCGGTGATTTCCTCCGGTATGATCGCTGTTCTCGGCCGACCGCTGATCCACGCCATCGAGCGCAAGAATGCTGCCGAGGCAGCTCTACGCGCCTCGATGGTCGGGATACGCGAGGACGCCCCGGCCATCGTCCGGGCTGCAGGTGAAGCCCCCAAGCAGAGGCTCCTGGTCGGCCTGATGCAGGGGGTGGTCACGACCTGGTACGTGATCGCTGCGCTGCTCGCCAAGCTGACGATCCTGATCAACGCCAATGTCACGCTGATGCCGGCGGTGCCGCTGCTTGCCTGCGCGCCACTCTATCTCAACAGCAGCATGTCGCTGGGGTCGATGATGCAGATCGCCGTCGCCTTCGTGCAGACCCAGTTCGCCTTCAACTGGTTCTTCGACAATTTCATTCGCATTGCCGACTGGGAGGCCTCGGCGCGCCGCGTGGTCGGGCTGACGAACGCCTTCGCCGAGAGCGACCGGCGCGGCGCCAAATTGCCGACTGATCCATGGTGAGCACCACCGGCCGACGGACGGCTGAGACGTTGGGATACTTTATCTCAATTCAAAGTTTTTGATGCGAGTTTTCGCAAGTCTTGGTACTATTGATGACGCTGTAGACCTATTTTTCATTGACGGGCTTGACGGGTGCGGAAACCTAGCCCATCTTCATTATCACCATCGTCGTGACTGCGCTGCGCCGCCTTCGTGAATAACCAGGCGTCGACAACCGGAAATCCGGTGCGACAATTTCGTCTGGGCCGCCCGGCGCGCGGTTCGTGACTTTGAACTGGAGGACGCGAACGCGCGTTTCCGGTAGCCTTGAAAGACTTTTTTTCTTGAACAATCGAACCTTTTCGGACCTCGGCCTCGCCGAGCCTCTCCTGCGTTCCCTTCACGATGCAGGCTATTCAACGCCAACGCCGATCCAGGCCAAGGCCATCCCTCACCTGCTGGACGATCACGACCTGATCGGCATCGCCCAGACCGGAACCGGCAAGACCGCGGCCTTCGCGCTTCCCATCCTCCAGCATCTCGCCGAGGATCTGGTCCGCCCGCCGGCCAAGGGCGTTCGCGCCCTGGTGCTCGCCCCGACACGCGAACTCGCTCTCCAGATCTTCGAAAGCGTCACGCGCATGTCGAAGAACCTGAAGCTGCGGCATGCCGTGATCTTCGGCGGCGTCGGGCAGAAGCCGCAGGTCGATGCGCTCGCACGCGGCATCGACGTCCTGGTCGCCACGCCTGGCCGCCTCATCGACCTGATGAACCAGGGCCTGGTGCGCCTCGACACCGTGACCCATCTCGTTCTCGACGAGGCGGATCGCATGCTCGACATGGGCTTCATCCGCGACGTCAAGAAGATCATCGCCAAGCTGCCCGACCAGCGTCAGTCCATGCTGTTCTCGGCGACCATGCCGACGGAAGTCGCCAAGCTCGCCCGCGACATGCTGTGGGAGCCGATGCGCGTCGAGGTGACGCCCGAGACCGTCACGGTCGAGGCCATCGAACAGCACGTCTACCATGTCGGCACGGCCGACAAGCGGACACTCCTCGAGAAGCTCCTGACCGACCCGGCGCTCGCCCGCGTCGTGGTCTTCACGCGGACCAAGCACGGCGCCAACCGCCTGGCCGGTCAGCTTGAGAAGTCGGGCTTCTCGGCCGATGCCATCCACGGCAACAAGAGCCAGAATGCCCGCCAGCGGGCGCTCGCCGCGTTCAAGACCGGCGAATGCCGCATCCTGGTGGCGACCGACCTCTTCGCCCGTGGCATCGACGTGGCCGAAGTCACCCACGTCATCAATTTCGACCTGCCTAACGAGCCCGAGAGCTATGTCCACCGCATCGGCCGCACCGGACGTGCCGGACGGACGGGCATCGCCCTCGCCTTCTGCGATCCGAGCGAGCGCGGCCATCTCGCCGCCATCGAGAAACTGACCCGCGTGCGCCTCGCCGTCGTAGGGTCCCCCATCCAGGCTTCGGCTCGTGGCGAAACCCGCCCGCCGCCGGCGCCTGCCAGGCGTCCGCAGCCCCGGCGAAGGGCTGCCTGACAAATCCCTCAACCGCCAAACATCGAGGAGCATTCTATGGCGACCGGGACCGTTAAGTGGTTTAACCCCCAGAAAGGCTACGGCTTCATCCAGCCGTCCGACGGTGGAAAGGACATTTTCGTCCACATTTCCGCCGTTCAGCGTGCTGGTCTGAACGACCTGCGCGAAGGCGAGCAGGTGTCGTATGAACTGGCCACCGACCGCCGCACCGGCAAGCAGTCAGCCGACCAGCTGAAGCTCGCCTGACACTCGCCGCCCGGCGAAGGGCTGGCCCTGAGGTCCAGCCTCTTGGACGTCAATCGTGGTGCCGTGCGCGGCGCCGCGCAGTCCTCGTTCACGCATAGTCACCATCTTCGTCCACCGTCCTAATGTACGGTAGCGGTCGCGCTCGCCAGACCGGCACCGATCTGGTCCAGGACGACGATCTCGGGATCCCCGCCCTCCAGCGCCGGCAAAACCGACAGGACGAGAACGCCCGGCCGCCGCGCCGAAACGAATTTCGCCACCGCCTGCGCCTGCCGATAGGTGTCGAGGTAGTGGATGTCCTCGGCCACCATCCGCGAGCCTTGCTGCACGAAGGGAACGACGGCGTAGCGGATCGCGACGCGTGCCCGCTTCCGCGACCGTTCCGCAACGGAATTCGCACTCTGGGCCATGGGGCGCCTCCCCTATCCGATGATTCCTTATTATCGCATGGAGGCTGTGCTTTGGGGATCGGGCTTTGCCCCGACATGATTGAGCGGCGTGGAGGTAGCGCGATGATGCGGGGGGGGGGGGGGGGGGGGGGGGGGG
>NZ_JAUYFA010000105.1 GCF_030691135.1 Phreatobacter sp. | reverse complement strand
GCCCGAGGGTGCGGCGGCCGGCGTCATGGCGGCCGTCGCGGCCTTCATCGATCACATCCAGAACGTCCGCAAACGGCAGATCTCCGGCCAGATGCGCCAGGGCCACCGCGTCGCCTTCGACCGCGACCGCGTCGTGCTGATGGCCGGCACGCGCCACGACGTCGAGGTGATCGACGAGGGCGGCAAGATCGCCGTGCGCATTTTCGAGGGTCCCGGCGGCGCCGAGCGCAAGACCCATACGGTCACCTCGAACTGGACGCCGGGCCAGCCGGTTCTCGCCGGCCAGGTGGACGGCCGCCCGGTCAACCTGCTCGTGCGCACTGTGCCGAACGGCGTCGCGCTCGCCTATCGCGGCATCGCCACCACCGCCCATGTCTATACGCGGCGCGAGGCGGACCTCGCGGCGCTGATGCCGGTCAAGGTCGCGGCCGACACCGGCAAGAAGCTGACCTGCCCGATGCCCGGCCTCGTCAAGTCCATCGCCGTCGCGGTCGGCCAGGAGGTGAAGGCCGGCGAGGCGCTCTGCGTCGTCGAGGCGATGAAGATGGAGAACGTGCTGCGCGCCGAGCGGGACGGAAAGGTCAAATCCATCGCCGCCAAGGCCGGCGACAGCCTGGCCGTGGACGCCGTCATCATGGAGTTCGAATGAGGCTGCCAGCGGGCGTTCTTTGAGCCTTGCGGCGACGGAAACGCTCTGCTAGACAGCGCGCCTCGCCGGAGAAATCTGGCGCTGCGGTCGTGGCGGAACTGGTAGACGCGCTACCTTGAGGTGGTAGTTCTTAACCGAGTGGAGGTTCGAGTCCTCTCGACCGCACCAAATTCAAAGCCCCGGTGGACGAAGGTCCGCCGGGGCTTTTTCTTGTTCGTGGCAGACATCACCGCCCATTGCTTCAGCGGCCAGCGCCGTCCTCTCGGTCGGCGGCGCTTTCCAAATCTCTGTCGATGACGGCGACGACCTGCCGGGCGTGACGCTGTAGACTTTTGCGCCCGATATTCGCTGTCTGGGTCGCACCTCCGGCCCGAGCCGCATCCAAGTGCCAGCATCGCGCGTATCGCCCAGCGATAGTGCTGTGTCGTTCCTGATCATCAGTCTTGCCAACTTCGCATGTCTGGCGGGCGGGATAGTTTCATAGGCTCGGCGGGTCAAAGGTCGCGCCTTCTGTCGGGGAGGGCGGCCCCAACAATCCCCGAAGACCCGACGAGAGGGAGCCTTCCATGCGCATCACCCGCCGCCAGGGCCTTGCCGCAGCCGCCGCGCTCATTGCCGCGCCGAGGGTCGGTTTCGCCCAGGGCCAGGAACGACCGCTGCGGTTCGTCGTCAATGTCGGCCTGCAGAATCTCGACCCGATCTCGTCGCCGTCCTTCGTGACGCGCAATTTCGGCTACATGGTCTTCGACACCCTCGTCTCGCTGAACGGCAAGGGCGAGTACAAGCCGCAGATGCTGGAGGGCTGGGAGGTCAGCGCCGACCGCCTGACCTGGAAGTTCAAGCTGCGCGGCGGCCTCATGTTCCACGACGGCGCCAAGGTCACGTCCGAGGACGTGATCGCCTCGCTGAGGCGCTGGGGCAACCGCGATTCCATCGGCCGGCGGCTGATGGCGGCCACCGCCGAACTGACCGCCGACGGCCCCGACGCCTTCACGCTGAAACTGTCCCGCCCCTTCGGCGGCGTCATTGACGCGCTCGGCAAGCCCTCGGTCCACGTTCCGATGATCATGCCGGCGCGGATCGCATCGGCGACGCCGCCGACGCAGCAGGTGGCGGAGATCGTCGGTTCCGGTCCCTATGCCTTCCAGCGCAGCGAGTGGATCCCGGGCGACCGGGCGACCTTCCGCAAGTTCGACAACTACGTCCCCCGCAACGAGGCGGCGGACGGCCTCGCAGGCGGCAAGATCGCCAAGATCAACCGCGTCGAGATGCTGACCATGCCCGACATCGCGCTGCGCTTTGCGGCGCTGACCCGCGGCGAGGTGGACTATCTCGAATATGCGCCGGTCGATCTCATCCCGCGCATGCGTCGCGACCGCAACCTCGTCTTCGCCAAGGCGAGCGGGCGCGCCGAGCTGATGTATGCGGTCTCGATCAACCATTTCCAGGCGCCGATGGACAATGTCCTGGTGCGGCGGGCGATCCAGCAGTGCCTCGACCGCGCCGAAGTGCTCGCCGGTGCCGGGTTCGGCGGCGATCTCGGCAAGCCCGACTGCACCTCCATGTTCATGTGCGGCGCTCCTTACGAGAACAAGGGTGGCAGCGAGATGATCGCCAGCCCCAGCATCGACAAGGCCAAGGCGCTGCTGGCCGAGGCCGGCTACAAGGGCGAGAAGGTCGTCGTGCTGCATCCGCTCGACAGCCCGCTGCTCAATCCCTTCGGCGCTGTCCTCATCGACCGCATGAAGCGCGCCGGGTTCAATGTCGACGTACAGGGCCTGGAGTGGTCGGCCATCGCCCAGCGCTGGGTGCAGAAGAACCCGCTCGACCAGGGCGGCTGGAGCGTCATCCCGGTGGTCTATACCGGCTTCGACATGTCCGACCCGCTCTCCAATCTCGGCGTCGGGTTCAACTGCACCGGCAACCAGCCCTGGGGCTATTGCGAGCAGCCGATGGTGCCGGTGCTGCAACAGTTCGAGGCGGAGAGCGATCCGGCGAAGCGCAAGGTCCTGGCCGAGCAGTTGCAGAAGATCGCCATCGAGGCGGCGACCTTCCCGATCGCTGGCCAGTTCCAGAGCCCGGCCGTGTGGCGCACCGAACTCTCCGGCGTGATCGATTTCGGCTTCCCGATCATGTGGAATATCGAGCGCAAGGCCTGACGGCCTGAACGGGACGGGCGGTGATGCCGCCCGTCCTCACGCCGGGACGATGTTGACCGCCCGAAAGCCCTCCTGCCGCATGGCCTCCAGGAAGGCCGGCAGCATCGCCGCCGTCTGCGGCCGTGTGTCGTGGAAAAGCAGGATGCCGCCGCGCGTCTGACGCAGGCGCCGCATCACCAGGCCGAGCTGCGCGTCCGGCGCCATGTCGTTCCAGTCGCTCGCCCAGAGGTCGGCACCGAAGATGCCGATGCGCCGTGCCGCCAGTCCCTGGTTGAGCGGCTCTGAATCGCCGAAGCCGGGATAGCGGAAGAAGGGGGTGCGCGGCCTGCCCGTATAGCGCCCGTAGAGCGCCTGATCGACGGCGGCGAAACCCGCCTCGATATCGGCCTCGGCATCGGCCTGCGGCAGCTGCGCCAGCGTCATCGGGTGGGTGTTGGAATGGTGGCCGACGGTGTGGCCTTCCGCCAGGACCCGCCGGGCGAGGGCAGGGTAGGCGGTGGCCTGCCGGCCGATCATGAAGAAGGTGGCCTTGACGCATTCCATCGCCAGCGCGGCGAGGATCTGCTCCGTCGTTCCGGGATGCGGACCGTCGTCGAAGGTCAGCAGGACCTCGCCGGCCGCCAGCGGCAGGGTTCGCGGATAGCTCCTGCGGCCGACGCGCAGGCGGCCTGCGGTGGAGACCTGAAGCACCCGCGAGGTGCCGAGCCTGTCGGGCCCACAGGCTGCCGCGCCGGCGGCCCCCGGCACCAGCGACAGCGACAGGGCGCCGAGGAGCGCGCGACGCGATGGTGTGTCAGCGGAGGTCATGGCGTCGCCATCCTTGTGCGGTCTCTGTCGGTGGCCGTGCGCCACCTCAGCTTGCCAAATCGTTGCGGTGCATCCAAGAACGTCCGATCCCTGATCCGAGAGCTGCGCTTCGCCTGGAGGCCCCATGGCCGTCACCACGTCGCCCGCCGCCATGGCCGAAGAATGGCGCGACAAGGACTGGCGCGACGAGGATGGCGAATTGCTCCCTGCCGTCGTCAGTCTGGTCCAGTCGATCCTGCGCGCGGATGACCGCGACAGCCTGAAGAGCCTCGTCTCCGAGGCTCACGAGGCCGATCTCGGTGCCCTGCTCGTCCAGCTCGACGCCGAGGACCGCAGCCGGGTCGTGTCGCTGCTCGGCGCCGCCTTCGACTTCAACGCGCTGAACGAGGTCGACGAGACGATCCGCGACGAAATCCTCGAGGACATGGCGCCGGCGGCGGTGGCCGAGGGCATCTCGACGCTCGAAACCGACGATGCCGTCGCCATCCTCGAGGATCTCGATGAAGACGATCGCACCGCCATCCTCGACGAGTTGTCGGCGGCCGACAGCTTCGCCCTGCGGCGGGCGCTCGACTACCCGGAAGGGTCCGCCGGCCGGCGCATGAAGGACGAGTTTATCGCCGTGCCGCCGTTCTGGACGGTGGGGCAGGTCATCGACCACCTGCGCGAGGCGGCCGACCTGCCGGACGATTTCACCGAAGTCTTCGTGGTCGATCCCGGCTTCCATCTTCAGGGCCATATCCGCCTCGACCGCCTGTTGCGGACGAAGCGGCCGGTGCTGGTGACCGACATCCTCGAAGAGGAGATGCATACGGTCGGCGCCCTGGAGGACCAGGAGGACGCGGCGCTTCTGTTCGAGCGGTACAACCTCCTCTCCGCGCCGGTGGTCGATGAAGCCAACCGTCTCGTCGGCGTACTGACGGTCGACGACATCGTCGACGTCATCGAGGAAGAAGCCGACGAGGACATCAAGGCGCTGGGCGGCGTCAAGGCGGACGAGGAGATCTCCGACAGCGTCTGGACCACGGCCAAGAGCCGCTTCCGCTGGCTGCTCATCAACCTCGTCACCGCCTTCCTCGCGACCACCGTGCTCAAATCCTTCGAGCATCAGCTTGAGACCATGGTCGCGCTCGCCATACTCGCGCCGATCGTTGCCAGCCAGGGCGGCAGTGCCGCGACGCAGACCATGACGGTCGCGGTGCGTGCGCTCGCGACCCGCGCGCTGGGTCCGCGCAATGCCTGGCGCATCGTCCGCCGCGAGGTGCTGGTCGGCCTGTTCAACGGCGTCGCCTTCGCGCTCATCACCGGAACGGTCGCGAGCTTCTGGTTCACCAATGCCGGCATCGGCATGGTGATCGGCCTGGCGCTGGTCTGCAATCTGGTGGCCGGATCGCTCGGCGGCGTGCTGGTGCCCCTGGCGCTCGACCGGATGAAGGTCGACCCGGCGATCGCATCGGGCCCCTTCGTGACAACGGTCACCGACGTCACCGGCTTCTTCAGTTTCCTGATGATCGCGACATGGTGGTTCAGATTGTGAGTCCGCAGAGCCTTCCGGTGTGTTGATCGGGCTGCGAAAGACGCGGCCGCCGGTGATTTTCGCCGCGCCATCGAACGGCGGCAGGCGCCGCGCTAATGGTAGCCGGCGCAGGAACCTGTTCTTAAATCTCGTGAACTAAGTTCGTAACGGCGGAGGCTTTTTGGCTGAGGAACGTGAATGTCCATTTCGGTCAAGCGCCGTGCGGATAAGGCGTTGCGCGGATACATCTGGGCGATGGGCATCGCCACGGTCCTGTTGGGCCTATCGGCAGGCATCCTCAGCTACCATGCTTGGTATCCGGCTCGCCTCATGCTGGGACCCGACAAATCGTGGGTTCCTCAACTGTCCGCCCTGATTTTCCTGGGCACGGTCACCGTGCTGGCCCTGCTGTGGGCGTTGCGGGTCGCGCAGCGCAAGGTCATATCCGGCGCGCGCTTCCTGCTGCCTCCAGGGATCGACGGCCTGACCGGGCTGGCCAATCGCGCCGCGTTCTGCCGAGCCTTCGATGACGCCCTCGCCGGGTTCGACCGCAAGGGTGGCATCACGCTGCTGCTGCTGGACCTCGACCATTTCAAGGAGGTCAACGATACGTTCGGCCATCATGCGGGCGATACGGTCCTTGCCGAAGTTGCCCGCCGCCTGCGCTTCGTCTGCGGACCGGAGGCCGTCATCGGTCGGCTCGGCGGCGATGAATTCGCGGTTTTGATCCAGGGCTCGCCGGCGGCAACCGACATCGCTTCGGCCTGCCAAATGATCATCTCTGCGATCCGCAAGCCGATTCCCTGCGACGGTCACGCGCTCGGGGTCGGCGTGTCGATCGGCTTCCTGTCGACCGAAGCTGAAGCCGCCAGTCGCGACGAACTGTTGCGCCGGACCGACCGCGCCCTCTACGTCGCCAAGGCGGCCGGCAAGAACTGCGCCGTCGCGTTCCATCCCGATATGGACAGGGACGAATCGCATCGCCGCTATCTCGAGCGGGAACTGCGCGGCGCGCTCATCAACGGCGAGATCTCCATCGACCTGCAGCCGATTTTTTCCGCCGACGGTGAGAGGCTGGAGGGCGCCGAAGCGCTGGCACGGTGGAACCACAGCTATCGCGGCCGCATCCTGCCGGCCGAGTTCATCCCGCTCGCTGAAAGTTGCGGCCTCATCCACCAGATCGGTCAGGTGGTGCTGCGGCAGGCCTGCAGGGCGGCGGTGCACTGGAACGGCCCTTTCGTTTCGGTCAACGTCTCGCCGATCGAGTTCCGACGCGCCGACTTTCTCACCAATGTCCAAAAGGCGCTCGAGGATTCGGGCCTTCCGCCGGACAGGCTCACCCTCGAGATCACCGAGGGGGTGATGATCGAAAATGCCGAACTGGCAGGCAATCTGATCCGTGCCATCCGGTCGCTCGGCGTGAAGATCGCGCTTGACGATTTCGGCACCGGGTTCTCCTCCCTGAGCTATCTGCGGAAGTTCGATCTCGACACCCTGAAGGTCGACCGCAGCTTCGTTGCCGATCTCGACAGCGGCGCCGAAGCGGCCGCCATTCTTCATTGCGTCATCAATCTGGGCCGGGCTCTCGGCCTGAAGGTGGTCGCGGAGGGTGTGGAGACCGCCGAACAGGCGCGTTTCCTCAGGGCCGCCGGCTGCCATCGCATGCAGGGCTATCATTTCAGCCCGCCTATCGGCGTGCAGGCCTTTGAGGCGCGCTTCGGCCTCAATGACGGCGTCGCGACGCAGGAGACACACAGCGCAGTGGCATGACCTGCGAGGTCATCGCGCGGGGCAAGCCATCGTCCCACAATGCCTCGTCGCCGTAACGAGGATACCCCCGATGACCGCCTATGCCGTCGCCCACCTGACATCGGTCGAGATGGGCCCTGCCATCACCACCTATCTCGAAGCGATCGATGCGACGCTCGCGCCGTTCGGCGGCCGTTTCGTCATCCACGGCGGCCGGGCCGACGTGCTGGAGGGCGCCTGGTCGGGCGATCTGATCGTCATCGGCTTTCCCGACCATGCCAGCGCCGCCGACTGGTACGGCTCGCCGGCCTATCAGGCGATCCTGCCGCTGCGGCGCGACCATTCCTGCGGCGCCTGTTTCCTCATCCAGGGCGTCGACGAGGCCCACCGAGCCACCGACATTCTCGCGCAAGGCGGCTGAGACGAGGCTGTCCGGCGTTTTGTGTTCTCGACAGTCCGGCCGACGTGAGGCAGGGTCGCGGCCCTCTTTCATGCCTTCCGACGGACCCCTGCCATGACCGACGTCCTGCCCCTCGATCCCGCCGTCAAGGCGAAGCTCGAGACGATCACCACCGCGACGCTGACGACGGTGCTCATGAAGAAGGGCCTGCGGAAGATCTGGATGGCCGGCACGCAGCCATTCTCCCATGCCGGCAAGCGCACGGTCGGGCGGGCGTTCACGCTCCGATTCGTGCCCGCGCGCGAGGACCTGGCGACGCCGGCGAGCTGGTCGCATCCGATCTCGACCCGCGGTGCCATCGAGGCGATGCCGGACGGCGTGATCGCTGTCGTCGACGCCATGGGCTCGAAGGATGCCGGCATCTTCGGCGACATCCTCTGCGCCCGCATGGCCAAGCGCGGTGTCGCCGCCCTGGTCACCGACGGAGTGGTTCGCGATGCCGACGGTGTGCGCGGCACCGGTCTGCCGGTCTGGTGCTCGGGTGCCGCGGCGCCGGCCTCGGTGGCGGCGCTGACCTTCATCAACTGGCAGGAGCCGATCGGCTGCGGCGGCGTGGCGGTGTTCCCGAACGACATCGTCGTGGCCGACGGCGACGGCGCCGTTCTGGTCCCGCAGGACATGGTCGACGCGGTGCTGGAGGCCGCCGAGGCGCAGGAGCATCTCGAGGGCTGGCTGATGGGCGAGATCGACAAGGGGCTGCCGCTGCCCGGGCTCTATCCGCCGAACGCCGAGACGAAAGCCCGTTACGAAAAGGAAACCGGGCGTAAAGCATAAGGAACGGCGCGGCTGCCATGACGCAGCCGCATTCACTGGCCAGATCGCGAACCATGACCAGACGCTCCATCGCCTTCGCTTCCGTGACCCTGATGGGGCTGATGCTCGCCGGCTGCGGCAGCGTGCCGACCGATGTCGCCGCGCCGCAGTCCAGCGGCCATCCCTTTCCGACCCTGACCCATACGGTGGGTCACCATGTCCATCCCGTCCACGGCATCGACGTGTCGAAATATCAGGGCGCGATCAACTGGGAGCAGGTGCGGGCGGCTGGCGTGTCCTTCGCCTTCATCAAGGCGACGGAGGGCGGCGATCTCCTCGACACCCGCTTCCGCGAGAACTGGGAAGCTTCGCGCAGGGCCGGCGTTCCGCGCGGCGCCTATCATTTCACCTATTGGTGCAGGCCGATGGCGGACCAGATCGCCTGGTTCAAGCGCCATGTGCCCATCGAGCCGGACGCGCTGCCGCCGGTGCTCGATGTCGAATGGAACTTCCAGTCGCCGACCTGTCCGCGGCGCGTTCCGGTGGCCGTCGCCCAGGCGAAGATGCGTGAGTTCCTTCACGCGATGGAGCGCCATTACGGCAAGAAGCCGATCATCTACGCCGACATCAAGTTCCATCGCGAGGTGCTGGCGAGCAACGAGTTCGCCGAATATCCGTTCTGGGTCCGCTCGGTGGCGGCCGTGCCGCAGGACCGCTACCCCGGCCGCCGCTGGGCCTTCTGGCAAATCACCGCCACGGGCCGCGTCGCCGGCGTCAATACGCCGGTCGACCGCAACGTCTTCGCCGGGACACGCGAGCAGTGGCAGCAGATCGCCCAGACGGGATTCCGCTATCGCGGTCAGCCTGTGACGGCGGTCGCAGCGGCGCCGGCCTCTTCTGCCCAGCCGATCGCGTTCGCCGCGGCCGAGACCAGCCCGGCGCAGGTGCCGACGGCGACAACCTCGGTACCGGCAGCCGCCATCCCTGCCTCCGATGCGCCGGCGATGTCGACGGCACCGGTCCCGGCGTCCCGTCCGCGATTCTGAACAGTCGGTCGGCGCGCTGCATCGGCGGAGTGCGTCCTTCGAGGCTTGCTCGCTTCGCTCTCTCGCACCTCAGGATGAGGGAGGTCGGTGTCCGGCATCGGCGTCGTCTAACGCGTGACTGACTGGCTTCAGCCAGGCGGATTGCCAGTCTTTACCATCCTCATCCGGAGGTGCGAACGTCAGCGAGCCTCGAAGGACGCACCTTGCACGGGCCGGGCGACCGCGATCACACCCACCGCCGGACGCGCGCGGCATAGGCCTGCCAATCCTCACCGAAACGGGCAGCAAGGTGGGCTTCCTCCCGGACGACGGCGAAATGGGTCATCGCCAGCAGGAAGATGCAGGCGGCCACGAGATAGCCGAGCGCGCCCTCGACGCCGCCGAAGCCGGCGATGATCAGCGCCTCGCCGAGATAGATGGGATTGCGGCTCCACCCGAAAGGACCTGTCGTGACGAGGCGCGTGGCAGCGTGGTGGGGCAGGACCGCCGTGCCCGCGCGCGCGAGGGTCGAGGACGACCACAGGATCAGCGCGAGACCTGCCCCCAGTGCCAGCGCGCCGGCGACCTTGAAGGCCATCGCCAGCGGCAGGGCCACCGGTGCCAGCGCATGCAGGCCATAGCCCAGCGCCAGCGCGCCGACGAAGATGAGCGGCGGCAGCGGAAAGCGGTTCGGCCGGTCGGCATAGGGCGTGTCGGGCATTCCTGTCATTCTCGTCTCCCTGCCGCAACGCCGATCATGACAGCCCGGCGCACCGCTTCTATAACCTTCCCGAGGCAGCCGCACGAAGCCTGTACCGCCAAGGACAATGCCATGCTGAGGAATATGCCGCGCCCCTTCGATTTCGACCTCGGCGAGACCGCCGACATGCTGCGCGACACGGTGTTCGCCTTCGCCCAGGCGGAGATCGCGCCGCGCGCCGCGGCAATCGACCGCACGGACCAGTTCCCGATGGACCTGTGGGAAAAGTTCGGCAGCCTCGGCCTGCTCGGCGTCACCGTCGAGGATGAGTATGGCGGCAGCGGGCTCGGCTATCTCGAGCACTGCATCGCGATGGAGGAGATCTCGCGCGCATCGGCCTCGGTCGGGCTGTCCTACGGCGCCCATTCCAACCTCTGCGTCAACCAGATCCGCAAAAACGGCTCGGAAGACCAGAAGCGGCGCTACCTGCCAAAGCTGATGAGCGGCGTCGATATCGGCGCCCTCGCCATGTCGGAGCCCGGCGCCGGCACCGACGTCGTCTCGATGAAGCTGAAGGCCGAGAAGAAGGGCAACCGCTATATCCTCAACGGCACCAAGATGTGGATCACCAACGGACCGGATGCCGACGTCCTCGTCGTCTATGCCAAGACGGATCCGGCCGCCGGCGCCCGCGGCATGACCGCCTTCCTCATCGAGAAGGGCTTCAAGGGCTTCTCCTGCGCCCAGAAGCTGGACAAGCTCGGCATGCGCGGCTCGCACACGGGCGAACTCGTCTTCGAGGATTGCGAGGTGCCGGAGGAGAACGTGCTCGGCCAGGTCGGCCGCGGCGTCAACGTGCTGATGAGCGGCCTCGACTACGAGCGCGCCGTGCTGGCGGCCGGCCCCATCGGCATCATGCAGGCCTGCATGGACGTGGTGATGCCCTATGTCCACGAGCGCAAGCAGTTCGGCCAGGCGATCGGCGAATTCCAGCTCGTCCAGGGCAAGATCGCCGACATGTATGTGTCGATGAACGCGGCCCGCGCCTATGTCTATGCCGTGGCCAAGGCCTGCGACCGCGGCCAGACGACGCGCGAGGACGCCGCCGGCGCCATTCTCTACGCTGCGGAGAACGCCACGAAAATGGCGCTCGACGCCATCCAGCTCCTCGGCGGCAACGGCTATATCAACGACTATCCGACGGGAAGGTTGCTGCGCGACGCCAAGCTCTACGAGATCGGCGCGGGCACATCGGAAATCCGGCGCATGCTGATCGGGCGGGAACTGTTCAACAAGACGATGTGAGGCGGTTCGCACCCCGGCCCATCCAGGGCCGCCCTGTTGCCTGACGTCGGGAGCCCCCGTGACCCTCGCCGGCCATGTCTTCTTCTACCTGTCCAAGATCCTCTGGTGGTTTGCGGCACCCTCCAACGTGCTGACCGCCCTGGTGCTGATCGGCGCCGTGCTGCTGTTCACGCGCTGGAGCCGGGGAGGGCGGCGCCTTGTCCTCGCCGGAGCGCTCGGCCTCGTCGTCTGCGGCGTCTCGCCTCTCGGCATCTGGCTCGCCAGGCCGCTGGAGAGCCGCTTTCCGTTGCCGGCACCGGACATGCCGGCGCCGACCGGCATCATCGTCCTCGGCGGTTCGCTGGACCCGCTCACCTCCGTGGCGCGGGGACAGCCGATCATCGGCGCGGCTCCCGGCCGCATCACCGAGGCTGTGGCGCTGGCGCGTCGCCATCCGCAGGCGCGGCTGGTCTTCACCGGCGGCTCGGCCGCGGTTTTCCGTGATGAGGCGATGGACGAGGCGGGGGCGGCAGAGGCGCTGTTCCGTCAGCTCGGCATCGATCCCGCCCGGCTCACGCTGGAACGCGACAGCCGCAACACCTTCGAGAACGCCGTGCTGACCCGGGCGCTGGTCCAGCCGAAGCCGGGCGAGACCTGGCTGCTGGTGACCTCCGCCTGGCATATGCCGCGTTCGGTCGGCATCTTCCGCCAGGCGGGCTGGACCGTGACCGCCTATCCCACCGATTTCGAGACGCGCGGCACGGCGCGCGAACTCTGGCGGCCCATCCTGCCGGCGGGCCGCGGCCTCGATCTCGTCGACCGCATGGTGCGGGAATGGCTGGGGCTTCTCGCCTATCGTCTCGGCGGCCGCACGGACGCCCTGCTGCCGGGGCCTTGAGATATCAGTCCTCGCGCGGCACGGTGAGGCGGTAGACGCCGCGGAAATCGGCGGGATCGACGGGCTTTCCCTTGCGCAGGATGACGAGCCGGCCCTCCAGCGCGAGGCCGATCGCCGCCCGCCGCACCGGCTGCATGAGGCTGTGCCAGTCGACGTCGCGCGCCGCCGCGACGTGCTTGGCCGCCTCCGACGGGCAGATGGACTTGTCCGGCCCGCGCCCCTGGGTGAGGTGCAGGATGGCGGCCTGGAGATCGGAATCGGTGGGGTTCATGGCGCCCTCATGCACCAAGGAGGCGGAGCCGTCGAGCTTTTGCCTAGAGCACCGACTGCCGGCTCTCCGAATAGAACTGGCGCCGGTAGAGCACCGCGAAGACGGCGGTGGTCGCCACCATGAAGACGATGGGGCCGGCGAACCAGCCGAGATAACCGAGGGCGAAGAAGAAGGCGCGCTGGCCGCGGTTGAAATGGGCGGCGGCGATGGTGTTCATGCGCGCGGCGCGCTCGGCCATGGCTTTCGCCTCGTCGGAGCCGCGCCTGTCGCCCTCCGGCGTCGCGCCGATCAGGATGGCGCAGTAGTTGAACAGCCGGTAGGCCCAGCCGAACTTGAAGAAGGCATAGACGAAGATCACCAGCAGCCCGGCGAGCTTGATCTCCCATTGCTGGCGCGATCCGGCATGGCCCAACGACAGCGACTGGACAACTTCGAGGGCACGATCCGAGGCGTTCATCAGGCCGAGACAGGCGCCGACCGCGAGCAGCGAGGTCGAGGCGAAGAAGGACGAGCCCTGCTGCAGCGTCATGTTGATCTGGGTGTCGACGATGCGGTTCGGGCGCACCAGCATCTCGGTCATCCAGGCCCGGCGATACTCGGCCATGGTGGCGGTCAGGCCGCGCCGCCCACCGCCCCAGACCTCGACCAGCCAGGAATAGGCGGCCCAGGCCACCGCGAAATAGCCGAAGGCGACCCCGTCGAGGAATGTCAGTCCGAGCATCGACCATGGGTAGCAAGCGATGGGCACCGGCGTCTACTCGTCCGCCGTCCGGCGAGTGTCCGGCGCGGATAGACGCGCCGTCCGCCATTCAGCACAGGTCAAAGGCCGCGACCCAGTCATGCGACCACCTTCGGTCTTGGATGGCGATGGCAGCCCGTGTACATCGTCGATGGTCGCGGCCGTCGCTCACGCGACCCCACGACCAGCACGGCGGATCGTTCAGCATGGGAAGCTCTGTCGTCATCTCGGGAGAACGGCTGCCGTTCGAGCCACAGGGACGTGATTTTCCCTTCGCCCGCGGCGCCCCGGACGCCATTTCGACCCGGGGCTGGCTCCTGGTGATGGCAGGCGTGACCACCGGTTTCGTGGCACTGGTCGTGCCCCTGCCACTTGCCGACAACGTCCTCACCGGCTGGCTTCGCGTGCTCCTGTTCGTCGGCCTGCCGCTTCTGGCCCTGAGGATCGCATCGCCTTCCGGCTGGACGGCCATCTTCGGCAAGGTCGGGTTGCGCGAGGTGAAGCTGATGGTCGCCTTCGCCCTGCTCAACATGGTCGTTACGCTGGCCGTCGGGGTCGCGGTCAACGTCTTCGGCACGGCGACGGCGCACGCCGCCGTCGCGGGGGCGGGACAGCTTGGCGGAGCGCAACTGGCCGGATTCTTCGCCAAGGTCGGCGTGCAACTGCTGGGCGAGGAACTGATCACGATCCTTCCCTTCCTCGCGATCGTGGTGCTCTGCGGAAAGCTGACAGGTATTGGTCGCCATGCCGCGGTCGTCGTTGCATGGCTGGTGTCGGCTGTTGCATTCGGCCTGATCCACCTTCCTACCTACGACTGGAATATCGTCCAGTGCGTGGTCGTGATCGGCAGCGCACGGCTGATCCTGACCTGGGCCTATGTCTGGACCAAGAACATCTGGGTCAGCACCGGTGCCCACGTCCTCAACGACTGGACGATCATCGCGACGACGACCTTACTCGCGCCTCTTGCGACCGCCGCCTGAGCACCGACCGCGGAAGGACGTGTACAGCCCCGAGGCCTGCAGGACGCCGTTTCGGCTGGCTCACCCCGCCAGCTCTTCCTCTTTCGGCATAGTAACGCAGCGTGTCTCGTCCGCCGTCCGGCGGGTGTCCGGCAGGCGCGGCATGGTGCTAGTGTCCCGCCGGACATGCCGGAGGAATGACATGCCGCAGACCATCACCAAGGGCTACAAGGCCCTCATCGACGAGGCCAATGCCGCCGTGGAGACGCTGTCCATCGAGGACGCCAAGGCCCTCCACGGCCGCGACGACATCGTCCTCGTCGACATCCGCGACCCGCGCGAGCTGGAGCGGGACGGCAAGGTTCCCGGCGCCTTCCACTGTCCGCGCGGCATGCTGGAATTCTGGATCGACCCGGAAAGCCCCTATGCCAAGCCGCTCTTCCAGGAGGACAAGAAGTTCGTCTTCTTCTGCGCCGGCGGGATGCGCTCGGCACTGGCGGCGAAGACGGCGCAGGACATGGGGCTGAAGCCCGTCGCCCATATCGAAGGCGGCTTCGGAGCCTGGAAGAAGACCGGCGGGCCGGTCGAGGACTGGGTACCGAAGCACAAGGCGTGAGGCGGCCGTTCGATCAGCCATGCGAATGATCCGATCACGGTTTTTGGCTGGTCGCCCGGCTCCGTGATCGGGCAGTCTCCGCCGATGTTTCGGCGGAGGATGTCGCGGTGAAGCTCCTGATCGGCAACAAGGCCTATTCGTCCTGGTCGCTTCGGCCCTGGATTCTGATGCGACATTTCGATCTCCCCTTCGAGGAGGAGATGGTCGCGCTCTACCAGCCCGACACGGCCGAGCGCGTCCGTCGTTTCAGCAAGGCCGGCAAGCTGCCCGTCCTCGTGGACGGCGACATTGTCGTCTGGGAAAGCCTCGCGATCATCGACTACATGGCCGAGCGCTACCCCGATCGCGCGATCTGGCCGGCCGATCGCGCTGCGCGGGCCCATGCGCGTGCCGCTGCGACCGAGATGCATGCGGGCTTCCAGGCGCTGCGCAACCGGTGTGGCATGAACATGCGGCGCGTCCCCAAGGCCATCGCGCTGGACGACGCCGTGACCGCCGACATCGCCCGCATCGTCACGCTGTGGACCGAGGCACGCGAACGGTTCGGCGCGGGCGGGCCGTTTCTCTACGGGGCCTTCTCGGCGGCCGACGCCATGTATGCGCCGGTGGTCAATCGCTTCCATGCCTATGCGATCGATGTGCCGCCGGTGGTCCGCGCCTATATGGCGGCGATGATGGCGCTGCCTGCCTGGCAGGACTGGCAGAGGGGCGCAGATGCCGAGCCCTGGTTCCACCAGCCTTACGAGGCGGTGGAGTGACCTCTCAAGCCGGCCTTGCGCTCGTGCTGACCGCCATCCGCCTTCCCGCCGGATGACAGGGCCGGCCCGACGCGATAACCAGAATGCCCCAGTTGCGGAGCATGCCTGTGGCCATCCTGAAATCCACCTTCAATGCCGCAACGCCCGCCGCCAAGGCCAATGCCGAGGCCTGGGGCGCCATCATCGCCGACCTGCAAGCGAAGCGGGCCGAGGCGGCGCTCGGCGGCAACGAGAAGAGCCGCCAGCGCCATGTCGCCCGCGGCAAGCTGCTGCCGCGAGACCGGGTTATGGGGCTCCTGGACCCGGGCTCGCCGTTCCTCGAACTCTCGCAACTCGCCGCCAACGGCCTCTATGGCGAGGCGATCCACGGCGCCGGAATCATCACCGGCATCGGCCGGGTCGAGGGGCGCGAGGTGATGATCGTCGCCAATGATTCGACCATCAAGGGCGGCACCTACTATCCGATGACGGTGAAGAAGCATCTGAGGGCGCAGGAGATCGCGCTGCAGAACCGTCTGCCCTGCGTCTATCTCGTCGATTCCGGCGGCGCCAACCTGCCGCACCAGACTGAGGTCTTCCCCGACCGCGAGCATTTCGGCCGCATCTTCTTCAACCAGGCCAATCTCTCGGCGGCGCGCATCCCGCAGATCGCCGTGGTCATGGGCTCCTGCACGGCGGGCGGCGCCTATGTGCCCGCCATGTCCGACGAGACGGTGATCGTGCGCCGGCAGGGCACGATCTTCCTCGGCGGCCCGCCGCTGGTGCGCGCCGCCACCGGCGAGATCGTCACGGCGGAGGATCTCGGTGGCGCCGACGTTCATGCCCGCCAGTCCGGGGTCGCCGACCACTATGCGGTCGATGACACCCACGCGCTGGCCATCGCCCGGCGCATCGTCGCCAACGTCAACTCGGTGAAGACCATCGATATCGCGCTCGCCGAGCCGCGTGAGCCGAAATACGACCCGTCGGAGCTCGAGGCGCTGGTGCCGACCAACCTCAAGACCCAGTACGACATCCGTGAGGTCATCGCCCGGCTCGTGGACGGCTCCGAGTTCGACGAGTTCAAGGCGCTCTACGGCACGACGCTGGTGACGGGCTTTGCCCGCCTGCACGGCATGCCCGTCGGCATCATCGCCAATAACGGCATCCTGTTCTCGGAAAGCGCCCAGAAGGGCGCCCATTTCATCGAGCTGTGCTGCCAGCGGCGCATTCCGCTCCTTTTCCTGCAGAACATCACGGGCTTCATGGTGGGCCGGCAGTTCGAGGCGGGCGGCATCGCCAAGGACGGCGCGAAGCTCGTCACCGCGGTCGCCTGCGCGCAGGTGCCGAAGATCACGCTCCTCGTGGGCGGCAGCTATGGCGCCGGCAATTACGGCATGTGCGGGCGGGCCTATTCGCCGCGCTTCCTCTTCCCCTGGCCGAATTCGCGCATCTCGGTGATGGGCGGCGAACAGGCGGCGAGCGTGCTCGCCACCGTCAAGCGCGAGAATTTCGAGGCCGAGGGCAAGGACTGGAGCGCCGAGGAGGAAGAGGCCTTCAAGGCGCCGATCCGGGCGAATTACGAGGCCGAGGGCCATCCCTACTACGCCACCGCACGGCTCTGGGACGACGGCATCATCCTGCCGTCGGAGACGCGGCGCGTGCTGTCGCTGGCGCTCAGCGCGGCGCTGAATGCGCCGATCCCGGAGACGAAATTCGGCGTGTTCAGGATGTGAATCCGGCTTAGGGGGCACAACTGGCCCAAGAGGTCATGCCCGGCCTTGTGCCGGGTATCCATGACTTGACCACCGCCCTTCGACGAGTTCGTGGATACCCGGCACAAGGCCGGGCATGACGGCAGTGTGGCTAGACGCACTCGCGCCATGCAGCGCGGCCTGTCGCGGGTGAGCCGCGATCCCGTCTAGTCTCGTGCCGACAAGGGCCCGCGAACGGCCCGCATGAGGGACGAAACGCATGAGCACCCATGAACCCGCCGCCCTGGTCACCGGCGGCTCCCGCGGCATCGGCGCCGCGATTGTGCAGAAGCTGCTCTCCCGCGGGCTTCCCGTGGTCATTCTCGACCGCGATGCGCCGGCAGAGGCCTCAGCCGCGCGTTTCGTCCAGTGCGACCTGACCGACCTCGCGGCGACACAAGGCGCGCTCGCCGAGATAACCGCGACCAACGCCATTCTCTGGCTGGTCAACAATGCCGGCATCGCCGCCCCCGCGACGCTGGAAGACACCACGATGGAGGATTTCGACAAGGTGGTCGCCATCAACCTGCGCGCCTGCATTCTCGCCGCGCAGGCGGTGCTGCCGGCCATGAAGGCGGCGGGGCAGGGGCGCATCGTCACCATTTCCAGCCGGGCGGCGCTGGGGAAGGAACTGCGCACCGCCTATTCCGCCACCAAGGCCGGCGTCATCGGCCTCACCCGCACCTGGGCGCTGGAGCTCGCGCCCCACGGCATCACCGTCAATGCCATCGGTCCCGGCCCGATCGAGACGGAGCTGTTCAAGTCGGCGAACCCGCACAATTCGCCGCGCACCCAGGCGATCATCCGCGGCGTGCCGGTGCAGCGGCTTGGGCAGCCCGAGGACATCGCCCATGCCGCCGATTTCTTCCTGTCGGAGGGGGCGAGCTTCGTGACCGGGCAGGTGTTGTATGTGTGCGGCGGCATGACGGTGGGCGTGGCGCCGATCTGAGGGCTGAGGCTGCCCTCACCGCGTCATGCCCGGGCTTGTCCCGGGCATCCACGAATTCGTTGAGGGGCGGTGGTCAAGTCGTGGATGCCCGGGACAAGCCCGGGCATGACGCGAAGAG
>NZ_JAUYFA010000100.1 GCF_030691135.1 Phreatobacter sp. | reverse complement strand
CGTGACGCTGCGCGATCTCGATCCGGCAGGGGCAGGGAGCGGCAACAGCCTGTTCTCGATGGTCCAGATGCTGTCCATGAGCCTCGGCGTGACGGTGGCCGGGGCGCTGCTCGCGACCTTCACGACCCATTTCGCCGGGGGAATCGCCGGTTCGGCGGTTCCGGCCTTCCAGGCGACCTTCGTGGCCATCGGCGTCATCACCAGCGCCTCGGCCTGGATCTTCTGGCATCTCGATCCCGGGGTCTCGGGCGGGGGCAGGGCGGTGCAGTCCGTCGAGGCTGGCTGAGGGCGCGGAGCCTCCCCATATCCCGGTCGGCGCGACGGGGTAGGCAAGGCCTGCCCGATCGTGTAGAGACGCCCATTCTTTCGAGCCAAGGACAATTGCGCGGCCATGCAGTCCGTCATTCTCGTCGTTCACCTGATGATCGTGCTTGCACTGATCGTCGTGGTCCTCCTCCAGCGCTCCGAAGGCGGCGGCCTCGGCATGGGCGGCGGCGGCGGCAACTTCATGTCCTCGCGCGGCTCGGGCAACGTCCTGACACGGGCGACGGCGATCCTGGCCACGGGCTTCTTCATCACCTCCATCTCGCTGGCCTATCTGGCGACGCAGGCCCGCGGGCCGCGCTCGCTGCTCGACCAGCCGGCGACCACGGCCCCGGCGACGCCGGGGGTTCCGGCGGCTCCGGCCTCGCCGCAGGTGCCGCAGTCCGGCGGCGGACAGGGTGGCACCGGCGTGCTCGAGGGCCTGCGCGGCCTGTCCCAGCCGCCGGCTGCGCCCGCAGCCCCGGCGCCGCGGCCGTAAGCGCCGACGTTTAAATTGGGGACGGGCCGCACAAGTCCGTCTCCGCCCATTGCAAGCCGGCCGTGCCGACGGCAAGCACGATTATCCGAAACAGGGCCGGGAAACCGGCCCTTCTCTTTTTGGGGGACAAGACGCGGCGCGTCTTTCGTCCTGCTGTTCGAATCGGTCGATGCGCCTTAAGGAAGAAGCCCCATGACGCGGTATATCTTCATCACCGGCGGCGTGGTCTCGTCCCTGGGCAAGGGTCTGGCCTCGGCGGCCCTCGGCTCCCTCCTGCAGGCGCGTGGCTATACGGTCCGCCTGCGCAAGCTCGACCCCTATCTCAACGTCGATCCGGGAACGATGAGCCCGACGCAGCACGGCGAGGTCTTCGTCACCGACGACGGCGCCGAGACCGATCTCGACCTCGGTCATTACGAGCGCTTCACCGGCCGCCCCTGCACCCGTGCCGACAACATCACCACCGGCCGCATCTACCAGGACATCATCACCAAGGAGCGGCGCGGCGACTATCTCGGCGCCACCATCCAGGTGATCCCGCACGTCACGGACGCCATCAAGGATTTCGTGCGGACCGGCAACGAGGGCTTCGACTTCGTCCTCGTCGAGATCGGCGGTACGGTGGGCGACATCGAGGGGCTGCCCTTCTTCGAGGCGATCCGCCAGCTCGGCAACGAACTGCCCGAGGGCGACAGCATCTATGTCCACCTGACGCTGCTGCCCTACATCGCCTCGGCGGGCGAGTTGAAGACCAAGCCGACCCAGCACTCGGTGCAGGAGCTGCGCTCCATCGGCATCGCGCCGGACATCCTGCTCTGCCGCTGCGACCGGCCGATCCCGGAGGGCGAACGCAAGAAGCTGGCGCTGTTCTGCAACGTCCGGCCCTCGGCGGTGGTCGAGGCGCGCGATGCCGGCTCCATCTACGACGTGCCGCTCGCCTATCATCAGGCCGGCCTCGACGACGAGGTGCTGCGCGCCTTCGGCATCGAAGTCGTCGGCGAGCCGGACATGCGGCGCTGGGACGACGTGTCGGCGCGGGTTCATAATCCCGAGGGCGAGGTCAACATCGCCATCGTCGGCAAGTACACGGGCCTGAAGGACGCCTACAAGTCGCTGATCGAGGCGCTCGCCCATGGCGGCATCGCCAACAAGGTGAAGGTCAATCTCGAGTGGATCGAGAGCGAGGTCTTCGAGCGCGAGGATCCCTCGCCCTATCTGCAGGACGTCCACGGCATCCTCGTGCCGGGCGGCTTCGGCCAGCGCGGCGCCGAGGGCAAGATTCGCGCGGCGCGCTTCGCACGGGAGCGCAAGGTGCCCTATTTCGGCATCTGCTTCGGCATGCAGATGGCGGTGATCGAGGCGGCGCGGAACCTCGCCGGCATTCCGCAGGCCAATTCTACAGAATTCGGCCCGACGCCGGAGCCGGTGGTCGGCCTCCTCACCGAATGGCTGAAGGGCAACGAGTTGCAGAAGCGCACGACGGGCAGCGATCTCGGCGGCACGATGCGGCTCGGCGCCTATACCGCCCATCTGAAGGCGGATTCGCGCATCGCCGCAATCTACCGTTCCGACGTCATCTCCGAGCGTCACCGCCATCGCTACGAGGTCAACCTCGACTATCGCAAGCGGCTGGAGGACAAGGGCCTCGTCTTCACCGGCCTGTCGCCCGACGGCGTGCTGCCCGAGACGATCGAATATCCCGACCATCCCTGGTTTATCGGTGTGCAGTATCACCCGGAGCTGAAGAGCCGGCCCTTCGAGCCGCATCCCCTGTTCCGCTCGTTCATCGAGGCGGCCAAAGCGCAGTCGCGGCTGGTGTGATGAAGCCGGTCGCGGTCGTCGGCTCGGCGGTCATCCTGACGGCCGGTGCCGTCGTCGCCTTCGTCATGCTCACCGGCGGCGACTGTGCGGGCGCTCCGGTCTATCGCAGCGCCCAGGCCTGCATCGCCGGCGGCATAGACGCGGCCCGCTGCGAGGCGCTGATGGGCGAGGCCGATCGCCGCCTGTTACAGAGCGGCCCCGTCTTCGACATGCGCCAGCAATGCGAGGACCGCTACCTTTCCTGCCAGCCCGCGACCGGTTCCACCGGATTCGTGCCGCGCGCCAGCGGCTTCTGTCTGCGGCCGGGGCCACCGGAGGTGGTGGTGCCGGTCTTCGGGCGAGGCTAGCGGGCGGCCCGGACCGCGGCTAGCCTGCAGCGGCAACGGTTTGGGAGGGGTTCGTGGTCATTACGGAATATCTGTCGGGGTTTCCGGCATTCTTGGCGCATTATGTGCTCGCCGTGCTGTTCCTCGTTATCTTCGGCGCCATCTACACGAAGATCACCCATCACAACGAGTTCGCGCTGATCCGGCAGGGCAATACGGCTGCGGCGATCTCGCTGGCCGGCAGCCTGATCGGTTTCTCCCTTCCGCTGGCGGCCTCGGTCGAGTTTTCCGTGTCGATCCTCGACAACACGCTCTGGGCCACCGTCTCGCTGATCGTCCAGATCGCCATCTATTACCTCGCGCGGCTCATCATCGACGATCTGAGCGGGCGGATCGAGCGGCAGGAAATCTCCGCCGGGATCTGGTTGGGTGCGGTCTCGATCACCGGCGGCCAGCTCGCCGCCGCCTCGATGACGACGTGAGGAGGCTCTCATGGCGGATCCAAAGCCTCCCTTCGGCAAACGGCAGATGCGCAATCTTCCCAAGCCGCAGGTGAGGGTGGAGGCTGCGGCGGCCCCGACACAGAAACGCTCGGTGCTGCTCGGTCCCGTCGGCATCGGTACTGCGGCGCTGCTTGGTATCGGTGCCATCACGGCCACCAACGGCTTCGGTCTCGGCGGCACCCGCCCCGACTGCACAGCGAGCCAGATCGCGGTGTCGATCACCCAGTGCGAGGCGATCCAGTCGGGGCCGCAATGCGGTGCGGCCTTCGCCCGCGGCGCCCAGGCCGTCGGACTGACCCGGAGGGGAACGTCGGGGCCTTGGTCCATCGAGACCCTGACCGCGGGGGCGGGGTCGGCCTATCTCACGGCGCTCGGCCAGCCATTCACCGCCCGCAACACCTGCCGGTCCTCGAGTTCCAGCCGCTCGGTGTTCTGGGGCGGCGGCAGCAGCGGTTCGTCCGCCGGCTCCAACACGTCCGGCACGGCCTCAAGCCAGAGCCAGGGCGTCAGCCGTTCCGGCTTCGGCTCGACGGCCCGAAGCTTCTCGAGCTCTTCCAGGGGGGGATGACATGCAGCGGATGGCCATCGCCGAACGGCCCAACTGGCAGGCGCTCGCCGACGAATATGGCTTCGCCTATGCCATGCCGGACGGGCAGCGCTACTGGGACGAGCGGGCCTATTACCGGTTCACCCTGCGCCAGATCGAGGACGACATCGAGGCCGGCACCAGCGAGCTGGTGGCGCTTTGCGGCGAATGGGCGGGCCGCGCCGTGCGCGATGAGGAATATCTGAAGCGCCTCAACATTCCCTCGACCTACTGGGACTGGATCGCGCGGAGCTGGGACCGGCACGACCCGAGCCTCTACGGCCGCTTCGATTTCGTCTACGACGGCAAGAGCCCGCCGAAACTGCTGGAATTCAACGCCGACACGCCGACCTCGCTCTATGAGGCCTCGGTCTTCCAGTGGTACTGGCTGGAGGATCGCATCAAGGCGCGCGTGCTGCCCGCCAATGCCGACCAGTTCAACAGCCTGCACGACAAGCTGATCGCGCGGTTTTCGGCCTGGCCGACGGCCGGGCTCCTGCATATGACGGCCTTTTCCGAGGAGCTCGAAGACCGCAAGAACGTCGAATACATGGCCGAATGCGCCGGCGGTGCCGGCCACCAGGTAGTACTCCTCGACATCGCCTCGATCGGCCTCGACGGCTCGGGGCGCTTCGTCGACGAGGAGAACCGCGAGATCAAGACGCTGTTCAAGCTCTATCCGTGGGAATGGCTGATCCACGAGGAGTTCGGTTCGGCCCTGCCCGGATCGCCCACAGTGTGGATCGAGCCGCCGTGGAAAATGCTGCTGTCGACCAAGGCGATCCTGCCGGAGCTCTGGAAGATGTCGCCCGGCCATCCGAACCTGCTGGAGAGCTACTACGAGGGCGATCCGGCGGCTTCCGCCATCGGGCGCGACTATGTCGCCAAGCCGATCTTCTCCCGCGAGGGTGCCAATGTGGAGATCCGCAAGGGCGGCGTGACGGTGGTGGCCCCCGAGGGTCCCTACGATACCCTGCCGCGGATCATCCAGGCGCTGGCGCCGGACGTGGTGTTCGACGGCATGCGGCCGGTGATCGGCTCCTGGATCATCGACCAGGATCCGGCGGGAATCGGCATTCGCGAGGATGCAGGCCTCGTCACCGGCAACACCTCCTGCTTCATCCCGCACGCCATCGTCGATTGACGGCGGGCGGCGGCCATCCCATCTCGGGTTGATCGGCACATGCGGGTCTGCGAGAACCCGCCCGGGCAGATCAGCCCCGCCGTTGCGGCGCGAGAAGGGACACGGACGTGATTGCAGCTCTCGAACAGGCGACCGTCGATGTCGGCGGCGTGCGCTTCGGCAACCGCCTGCCGCTGACCCTCATCGCCGGCCCCTGCGCGATGGAAAGCCGTGATCACGCCCTGGAGGTGGCTTCGGCCCTGAAGGAGATCACGGCGCGGGTCGGCATCGGCCTCGTCTACAAGTCCTCCTTCGACAAGGCGAACCGCACCTCCGGCAAGTCCTCGCGCGGCATCGGGCTGTCGGCGGCACTGCCGATCTTCGCCGAGGTCAAGGAGCGGCTCGGCCTGCCGGTCCTCACCGACATCCACGAGATCGACCAGTGCGCGCCGGTGGCGGAGGTGGTCGACATCCTGCAGATTCCCGCCTTCCTGTGCCGGCAGACCGATCTTCTGGTGGCGGCAGCCGAGACCGGCCGCGTCGTTAACGTCAAGAAGGGCCAGTTCCTCGCCCCCTGGGACATGGCCAATGTCGCCGCCAAGATCCGCGAGGCCGGCAATCCCGGCGTCATGGTGACCGAGCGCGGTGTCTCCTTCGGCTACAACACGCTCGTCTCCGACATGCGGGCGCTGCCGATCATGGCCGAGACGACGGGGGCTCCGGTCATCTTCGACGCCACCCATTCGGTGCAGCAGCCGGGCGGCAAGGGCTCGTCCTCCGGCGGCCAGCGCGAATTCGTGCCGGTGCTGGCGCGGGCGGCGGTCGCCGTCGGCGTCGCCGGCGTTTTCATCGAGACCCATCCCGACCCGGACAGGGCGCCCTCCGACGGCCCCAACATGGTGCCGCTGAAACAGATGGAAGGGCTTTTGACGATGCTCGTCGCCTTCGACCGGTTGGCCAAGGGGCTGGGATGATCAGGCTGCACGGGCTTCTTGCCGATCGCAAAAGCCCTAGACTGCCGCGGATAATCCGAATCGGACTTCGCTCATGACCGACCGCACCTGCCTGTCCATCGTGCTCGCCGCCGGCGAGGGGACGCGGATGAAGTCCGCCCGGCCGAAGGTGCTGCATGAGGTCGCCGGCCTGTCGATGATCGGCCATGTGCTCACCGCTGTGGCGGCGGCCGGCGGCACGGCGGCGGCGGTGGTGGTGGGGCCCAATCGCGCCGACGTCGCCGCCGAGGCGCGGCGGGTGAAGCCGGATGCGACGATCCACGTCCAGACCGACCGGCTCGGCACCGCCCATGCGGTGCTGCATGCCGAGGCCGAGATCGCCGGCGGCTTCGACGACGTCATCGTCGCCTTCGGCGACACCCCGCTGGTGACACCGGAAACCTTCGGTCGATTGCGCGCGGCGCTCGCCGGCGGTGCGGCCGTGGCCGTGCTCGGTTTCGAGGCGGCGGACCCCTTCGGCTACGGGCGGCTGTTGATAGAAGGCGGCGGCCTCGCCGCCATCGTCGAGGAGAAGGAGGCGAGCGCTGCCCAGCGTGCCATCACGCTGTGCAACGGCGGGCTGATGGCGCTGGCCGGCGAAACGGCTCTCACCCTCCTGAAGCGGATCGGCAAGGCCAATGCGAAGGGCGAGTTCTACCTGACCGATGCGGTGGCGCTCGCTAGGGCCGAAGGCCTGTCGACGGCCGTGGTGCTGGCGCCGGAGGCGGAGGTGAGGGGGGTCAACGACCGCGTCCAGCTCGCCGAGGTCGAGGCCATCGCTCAAGCGCGCCTGCGCGAGGCGGCGATGCGCGGCGGCGTCACCATGACGGCGCCGGAGACGGTGTTCCTCGCCTTCGACACCGCGTTCGGGCGCGATGTCGCCCTGGAGCCGCATGTCGTGTTCGGGCCGGGCGTCTCCATCGCCGACGACGTGACGATTCGCGCCTATTCGCATCTGGCGGGATGCGTGGTGGATGAGGGCGCCATTATCGGTCCCTTCGCCCGAATCCGGCCGAAGAGCCGCATCGGCGAGAAGGTCCATATCGGCAATTTCGTCGAGGTGAACCGCACCACCATCTCCGCCGGGGCCGAGGCGAACCACTTGGCCTATCTCGGCGACGCGACCATCGGCGAGGGGACGAATATCGGCGCCGGCACCATCACCTGCAATTTCGACGGCGCGGAAAAACATCCGACCGTCATCGGCCGAGACGTGTTCGTCGGCTCTAACTCGACGCTCGTCGCGCCCCTGACCATCGGCGACGAGGTGCTGATCGCCGCAGGCTCGACCATCACGCTCGACGCCAAGGACGGGGCGCTGGTTTTCGGCCGTGCCAAGCAGGCGGGCCTGCCGGGGCGGGGCGCCGAGATGATCCGGACGAACAAGGCGAAGCGCGCGGCGCGGAAGGCGCGGGAGCAGGGGAAGGGGTAAGGAGCCTCGCTGTCCGCCCGGCAGCCGCGCCCTGTCTCACATCGTCACAGCAATTCATTCGCGGCGGCACGGGCGCAGCGTTAAACCCGCCTTGGCTTCTGCCGGCTTATAAGCGGCGGATACGGGCATCGTGCGGCGAAGCGCGGTAGCGGGACGTGGAGAACGATACGCATGTGCGGGATCATCGGCATTCTCGGCAAGGAGCCCGTGGCGGGCCAGCTCGTCGACAGCCTCAAGCGTCTCGAATATCGCGGTTACGATTCGGCCGGTGTTGCGACGCTGGAGGACGGGGTGCTCACCCGCCGCCGCGCCGAGGGCAAGCTGAAGAACCTCGAGGCCCTGCTGGCGAAATCGCCGCTGTCCGGCACGATCGGCATCGGCCATACGCGCTGGGCGACCCACGGCGCGCCGACCGAGACCAATGCCCATCCGCACGCCTCGGAGGGGGTCGCGGTCGTCCATAACGGCATCATCGAGAACTTCCGCGAGCTCCGAAAGGAGCTGGAGGCCAAGGGCATCGTCTTCTCCACCCAGACCGACACCGAGACGGTGGCCCATCTGGTCGGCCAGGGCATGAAGGAAGGCCTGAGCGCCATCGACGCGGTGGGCGCCGCCCTGCCGCGGCTGCGCGGCGCCTTCGCGCTCGCCTTCATCTTCGAGGGCAACGACAACCTCCTGATCGGCGCCCGCAAGGGCTCGCCGCTGGCGGTCGGTTACGGCGACGGCGAGAGGTATCTCGGCTCCGACGCCATCGCGCTCGCGCCCTTCACGTCTGCCGTCGCCTATCTGGAGGAGGGCGACTGGGCCATCCTCGACCGCAATTCGGTGGAGATCCGCGACGAGGCCGGCCATGTGGTGCAGCGACCGGTGATCCGCTCTTCGGCGACCGCCTTCCTCGTCGACAAGGGCAATCACAAGCATTTCATGCTCAAGGAGATCTATGAGCAGCCCGAGGTCGTGGCCCGCACCACCGCCCATTATCTCGACATGGCCGCCGGCAAGGTGCGCCTGCCGGCGGTCCTGCCTTTCGACTGGGCCGCGCTGCCGCGCATCTCGATCGCAGCCTGCGGCACGGCCTATCTCGCCGGCCTGACAGCGAAATACTGGTTCGAGCGCTTCGCCCGCATCCAGGTCGACATCGATATCGCCTCGGAATTCCGCTACCGCGAGACGCCGATGGTGCCGGGCGGGCTGATGATCGTGGTCTCCCAGTCGGGCGAAACCGCCGACACATTGGCTTCGCTCCGCTACGCCAAGGAGAACGGCCAGCACGTGCTCGCCGTCGTCAACGTGCCGACCTCGACCATCGCCCGCGAGAGCCACATCGTCATGCCGACGCTGGCGGGCCCTGAGATCGGCGTCGCCTCGACCAAGGCCTTCACCTGCCAGCTCGCGGTGCTTGCCTCGCTGGCGATCGCCGCCGGCAAGGCGCGCGGCTTCATCAACGAGGACGAGGAGGACAAGCTCGTCCGCGCCATGATGGAGGCACCGCGCTACATGAACGAGGCGCTGAAGCAGGAGGACCACATCGCCGGCATCGCCAAGATGCTGTCGAAGGTGCGCGACGTGCTCTATCTCGGCCGCGGCACCTCCTTCCCTATCGCCCTGGAGGGCGCGCTGAAGCTGAAGGAGCTTTCCTATATCCATGCCGAGGGCTATGCGGCGGGCGAACTGAAGCATGGGCCGATCGCGCTGATCGACGAGGACATGCCGGTCGTCGTCATCGCGCCCTTCGACAAGGTCTACGAGAAGACCGTGTCGAACATGCAGGAGGTGGCGGCGCGCGGCGGGCAGATCATCCTCGTCACCGACGCGAGGGGCGCCGAACACGCCGAGGTGGATACGGTGGCGACCATCGTCATGCCGGACGTGCCGGCGACCATTGCACCCATCGTCTATTCGGTGCCGATCCAGCTCCTTGCCTATCACACGGCGGTGGAGATGGGCACGGATGTCGACCAGCCGCGCAACCTGGCGAAGAGCGTCACGGTGGAGTGAGGTTCAGGCGGTCCCGCGGGCTCGGGCCATGCGGGCCAGCACCACGGCCACATAGATCAGGAAGAGCCCGGCGAAGGTCGCCATCAGCCCGTGCGGCGGCCACAGGTCCATGCCGAAGCCAGCGAGAGGCGGGCCAATCATCAGGCCGGCGGAATACATGACGACGAAGGCGGCATTGGCCTGGGCGAGGTCGGCACCGCGGAAGCGGCTGCCGAGATGGGCGAGGCCCACCGTGTAAAGCGCCGCGACGATGCCGCCCCAGACGAAGAGAAGCACCCGCAACCAGCCGATCGGCAGCGTCACGAAGGTGGCGATCAGCATGCCCAAGGCGCCGACGATGCCGCAGGCGAGCAGTACCTTGCGACGGTCGATGCGGTCGGCGATCAGGCCGATGGGGATCTGGAAGGCGAGATTGCCGAGCGACATCAGCGACACCAGCGTCGCGGCTCCCGCCACGTCGAGGCCGATGGCCGTGCCGTAGAGGGGCAGGAGGGCGAAGGCGCCGGTCTCCGCCGAGCCGAAGACCAGAGCGGCGAGGGTGGCGGCGGGGGCCGCCCACAGGAAGGTGACGAAGCCGGCGGAGGGGTGGTCCTCGATGACCGGGATCATGGCGCGCGCCAGCAGGACCGGCAGCATGGCGAGGACGAGGAGGGCGGCCCCGGCGAAATAGGGGGCGGGTCCGGCGGCGCCGAGCACGATCAGCACGAAGGGGCCGGCGGCAAAGCCGATCGACAGGGCGCTGGCATAGATGCCGAGCACGAGGCCGCGCCGGTGTTCGGGCGCCGCCGCATTGATCCAGTATTCGGAAAGGACGAAGAGGACGGTGAGGGCGAGGGAAAAGACGAAGCGCAACGGGAACCAGGCCCAGATCGGCTCGACTACGAGAAAGGCCAGAAGGCTGACGCCGGCGAGGATCGTCGCCCCGACGAGCAGCGTGTGGACGCCGAAGCGCCGGGCCCAGCCGGAAATGAAGGGGGCGCAGACGATGGTGGCGACGCCGGCCATCGCCGTGTTCAGTCCGATCAGCGTGCGGGAGGCGCCCTTGGCATCGAGGGCGAAGGACAGCAGCGGGATGGACAGCGACAGGCCGATACCGACGGTGACGATGCAGGCGATCGCCGCCCCGAGAGAGACGATGGTCTGACGCGTGAAGATGTCGGGGGCTGGCGTCGCGGTCATCAGGCCGCCTCCCATGAAGGCAAGACGCCCCGATGACAAGCGCCGAATGGCGGGATCAGGCCGGCGTGACGACCGGCGCCGGGGTCGCCCGGGACGGCCGCGGCCGGCGCTTGCGGAAGCGGCGGCGGGCCCAGATGATGAGGCCGGTCGTCATCAGCGCCACCATCGCGATGGAAATGACGACATTCATCAGGACCGACCAGATGCCGGCGAAATTGCCCTCGTGCAGGAGGCGGACCCAGTTGCGTGTGGTCGGGATGAGACCCTCGCGCGTCACCGCGAAGACGCGGTATTCGCCGCCGTCGACGACGCGGGCGAGGAGCCGGTCGGCGCGGCCGCGGATCCAGACGAGACCGGTGAGGTCGTGGGCGGCGCCGACCTGACGGACCGCCTCGACCAAGGTGACAGGCGCCGCGGCGGGTGTTGCCGGGGCCGTGCCGGTGAAGCTGATGCCCCAGGCGAGGAAGAGCCCGGTCAGCGGGCTGAGGACGAGGAGCGGCAACAGGCCCCAGGCGACGCCCTTGTGCCAACCCGAGACCGAATTGGCGAAACGCGGCCAGCCCATGGCGATGCCGAGCGCCATCAGCAGGATCATCGCCATGGTCGAGACATGGACGAGCCAGCCGAGGTCCAGCATCAGCGTCTCGTGCAGGACGCGGGAATAATAGAAGATATTGGAGAGCGTGCCGTCCTCGGTCAGTTCGGCACCGGTGCGCACGTCGACGTCGATGGTGTCGTCGGGACGCACGCCGCCGATCGACAGGCGCCCCTCATAGGCGCGGAAGGTCAGGGAGCGGGCCTTGCCCTCGGGATCGTGGCGGGCGAGCAGTTCGACCATCCGGTCGGCAGATAGCGTGCCGGGCCTGGCGGCGCCGATCTGCGCGGCTGGCTCGACGGAGAGGATCAGCCCGGTGAGGATGATGACAGCCAGCGGCACCGCGAAAACAAGCGTGAGCCAACGGTGGAAGCGCAGTAGCCACGGCTTGAGCATGACGGACCCCATCTGCGGCAGGTCGCCGCAGCTTTTCCCTAGATCACTTCTGATCAGGGGCCTTGCGCTGCCTCAAATCACGACTTCGCGATGATCAGTCGATGACCTCGCGCCGGAACTCCTTGCGCACCATGAAATAGAAGGGAACGGGCAGGAACTGCGAGAAGCCCTTGGCGATCCGGTCGCCCAGTTCTTCCAGCACGACGGTGGTGATGGTCGGCAGGTCCTCGTGCAGGGCCTCGTCGAGGGTCAGCCATTTCAGCTCGGTGAGCTCGGCGTGGGGCCCGACGACGCCTTCGATCCGGTGGGCGATCTTGTCGGCATCGCAGGCGAAGAAACGCGTGTCGAAGCGCTTCGGCCGGCGCGGCGGGGTGATGGCGCGGGCGACGAAGTGCAGCGATTCGAGGTCGGGGAAGACGCCGTGCTCGGCGAAGGCCTCCCAGCCCTTCGGCACCGCCTCCGGCGCGCCGGCGTCGCGGGTGCCGAGCAGGAGACCGGTCTCCTCGCAGGTCTCGCGGATGGCCGTCAGGGCGAGGGAACGGGCGCGCGACATCGATGGCCGCTGGACGCGGGCCATCAGCCGGGCCTGGGCGAGGTCGTGCAGGGTGCCGAAGACGGGCATCGCCCGGTCGTCCGGATCGCGCCGCCCGCCGGGGAAGACGAACTTGCCGGGCATAAACTTGAGGTCGTCGCGGCGCTTGCCCATCAGCACCCTGGGCTTCTTGCCCGAACGGTCGATGAGGATGAGGGTCGCCGCGTCCACCGGCTTCTGGTTGGCCCAGCGCTGCTCGCGCTCGGTCTTGGTCAAACGCTCGGCGAGAGCGGTGCCCTTTTCACTCACTGGATCTGTCCCTGACTGCGTTCTTCGCCGAACTCGTCGAAGCCATGCATGCGCATGGCCCACTGATATCCCACGACGAGCCCCTTCAGGGGAGGCAGCAAAAGGAGGGACATGATGACGGTCAGCGGCAGCCAGATCAGGGCATGAATCCACAGCGCCGGCTCATAGGCGAGCTCGACCCACATCAGCATGGGCACCACGACATGGCCGACCACCATGATGGTGAGGTAGGGCGGGGCGTCGTCGGCGCGGTGGTGATGCAGTTCCTCTCCGCAGCGGGCGCAGGCGGGCGCGACCTTCAGGTAGGACGTGAACATCCGCCCCTCGCCACAGGCCGGGCAGCGGCAGCGCAGGCCGCGCTTCACCGCCGTCCAGAGGTCGCGCGACGGGCGCGCGTCCTCGACGACGGGCTGACCGGTGAGGATCTGAACCGTCATTTGCGGCCTTTCTTCTTCCACGGGGGCCTGGAGGGCTTGTCGCCCGGCCTCGCGCGCCGTCCGTCGGAAAAGCCGTCGTCGCGCTTCTTGCGAACTATGTGTGCCCCTCGTCCGCCTGCTGCAAGGCCGCTGCGGCCATCGCTCATCAGTTCGAAACGCAGGGCTCCGGCGACCGGGGCGGCCTCGACGAGCCGCACCGTGACCGTGTCGCCGAGGCGGTAGGTCTCGCCGGTCTTCGTGCCGACAAGGGCCTGCAGGCCCTCCTCATAGCGGAAATAATCGCCGCCGATGGTCGATGCGGGGACGAAGCCGTCGGCGCCGGTATCGTCGAGCTTCACGAAGAGGCCGGAGCGCGTCATGCCGGAAATACGGGCGCCGAAGACGTCGCCGACCCGCTCGGAGAGATGCGCGGCGATGAGCCGGTCGACGGTCTCGCGCTCCGCCGCCATGGCGCGGCGCTCGGCGGCGGAGATTTCCGCGGCAATCTCGGAGAGCGCGGCCGCCTGGCCGTCGGTCAGGCCGTCCTGGCCGAAGCCGAGGGCACGGATCAGACCGCGATGGACGATCAGGTCGGCATAGCGGCGGATCGGCGAGGTGAAATGGGCGTAGCGGCGCAGGTTCAGGCCGAAATGGCCGATGTTTTCCGGGTCATACTGGGCCTGGGATTGCGAGCGGAGCACCACCTGGTTGACCAGTTCGGCGGATTCCGTGCCTTTGGCCCGCGCCAGGATCTGGTTGAAGTTCAAGGGCCTGAGCAGTGCCGCCTTGGGCAGGGCGATGTCGAGCGTCTTGAGGAATTCCTTCAGCGCGTTGAGTTTCTCCATGCTCGGCGCGTCGTGGATCCGATACATGCAGGGGGTGCGGTGCTTCTCCAGCGTCTCGGCGGCGCAGACATTGGCGAGGATCATCATCTCCTCGATCAGCCGGTGCGCATCCAGCCGCTGCGGGATCACCACCCGGTCGACCGTGCCCTCGGCGGTCAGCACGATCTTGCGCTCGGGCAGGTCGAGGTCGAGCGGCTCGCGGTCGTCGCGGGCGCGCTTCAGTGCCGCATAGGCGTCCCAGAGCGGCTTCAGGACCGGCGCGACGAGACCGTCGGTGGTCCCGTCGGGATGGCCGTCGACGGCGGCCTGGGCCTGCGCATAGGCGAGCTTGGCGGCCGAGCGCATCATGATGCGGTGGAAACTGTGAGTCTTGCGCCGGCCGTCGGCGCGGATGACGACACGGCAGGCGAGGGCGGGGCGGTCCTCGCGCGGTTTCAGCGAGCACAGGTCGTTGGAAATGCGCTCGGGGAGCATCGGCACGACGCGGTCGGGAAAATAGACCGAGTTGCCGCGCACCGCCGCCTCGCGGTCGAGCGCGGTGCCAGGGCGGACATAGGCGGCGACGTCGGCGATGGCGATGGTCAGGATGAAGCCGCCGGCATTGTCCTCCGCCGGATCGGGCTCGGCGTGGACGGCGTCGTCGTGGTCCTTGGCGTCCGGCGGGTCAATGGTGACGAGGGGGAGCTTTCGCCAGTCCTCGCGCTGCCCGACGGAGACCGGCTCGGCCCGCTCGGCTTCGGCGAGCGTGTCGGCGCGGAAGACATACGGGATGCCGTGGACCTCCAGGGCGATGAGCGAGACGGCACGCTCGGATGTGAGGTTACCGAGGCGTTCGCGTACCTTGGCGACCGGGGGGCCGAAGCGGGAGGTGCGCACGATGTCGACGGCGACGAGATCGCCGTCCCTGGCATCGCCTGCCGCCTCTTCCGGGATGGAGAGTTCGCGGCCGACATTCTTCTTGTCGATGGGAAGCAGCCGGCCGCCATGGCCCGGAACGGCGCGGAAGACACCGATCGTGCGCGTGCGCCCGCGCTCGAGGATCTTCATCACCCTGCCGACGGGGCGGGGATCGTCGCTCGGGCCGCCGCCGTCGGACAGGCGCACAAGCGCCCGGTCGCCGAGGCCCGGCACCGGATCGCCAGGGCGCGGGCGGTGTGGCACGGCGATGACGATGGCAGGGGGCGCGCCGTGCTCGTCCTCGTCCCATTCGGCGGGCGTGCCGACGAGATCACCGTCGGCGTCGCGGGTGAGGATGTCGACAAGGACGACCGGCGGCAGCGCGCCGTGCTTTGACAGCTTGCCGCGGCCCTTGGCGACGAGACCTTCGTCGACGATGTCCTTGAGAAGCGCCTTCAGCGCCGTCTTGTCGGCGCCGTGCAGGCCGAAATGGCGGGTGATCTCGCGCTTACCCACCCGGCCCGCCTGGCTGGCGATGAAGGCCAGCACCTCGTCGCGCGAGGGCAGGGTGGAGGGTGATCCGGTCTTGGCTCTGCGGGGCAAATGACGTCCAGGTCAGACCGACGCGAAGGCGCGTGGCATGGTCAGGCTAGCCGATCGGCGGATTCGGGGAAATGCCGAAGGCGCAGGCCCGTCCCTACGCCTTCGGCTTGTCGGCCTTGGGTTTGGCGGCAGCTTTCGCCGCCACTTTGGGTTTGGCGGCCGTCTTGGGTTTCGCAGCGCTCTTCGCCGCGGCCTTGGCCTTGGCCGGCGCCTTGGCGGCCGATCGACCGCGCGCCGGCGGCTTCTTGCCGGAACCGGCGGTCTCGGCGCGCGCCGCGAGCAGCGGGACGGCCTCATCCATGGTCAGGCTCGCCGCGTCCTTGCCCTTCGGCAGGGTGGCGTTGACCGACCCGTGCTTGACATAGGGACCGTAGCGCCCGGCCATGACTGTGACGGATCCGCCAAGCGTCGGGTGGTCCCCGAGCTCTCGTCCGGCAGGCGCCGCGCCACGGCCGAACCGGCTCTTGGCGCCGCTCTCCTTGGCGATGACGAGGTCGATGGCGCGGTTGGCACCGATCGCCAGGATGTCGTCGTCCTTTTCGAGATTGGCGTAGGTCTTCTCGTGCTGGACATAGGGTCCATAGCGGCCGATGCCGACGAGGATGGGATTGCCGCTCTCGGGGTGCCTGGCCACTTCCTTCGGCAGTTCAAGCAGGGCGAGCGCCCGTTCGAGGTCGAGGCCGGCCGGTGTCATGCCCTTCGGCAGGGACGAGCGCTTCGGCTTCTCGCCCTCGCCGAGCTGCACATAGGGGCCGAAGCGGCCGTCGCGCACGGTCACTTCGAGGCCGCTGACCGGGTCGGCGCCGAGCTTGCGCGTGCCGTCGGCGCCGGCCGATGCCGGGCCGTCGCCGTCGGAATCGGGGCCGGGGGCGGCGAGCTGGCGGGTGAAGCGGCATTCGGGATAGTTCGAGCAGCCGATGAAGGCGCCGAACTTGCCAAGCTTCAGCGACAGGGCGCCCGTGCCGCAGGTGGGGCAGGTGCGCGGATTGGTGCCGTCGCCCTTGTCGGGGAAGATGTGCGGCCCGAGGCTGTCGTTGAGTGCCGACAGCACGTCGGAGACCCGCAATTCCTTGGTCTCGTCGATGGCGGCGGCGAAATCGCGCCAGAAGTCGCGCAGCAGCGCCTTCCAGTCGAGCTCGCTGTTGGAGACGAGGTCGAGCTTCTCCTCCAGAGCGGCGGTGAAGCCGTATTCGACATAGCGCTCGAAGAAATTCTCCAGGAAGGCGATGACGAGGCGGCCCTTGTCCTCCGGGACGAGGCGCTTCTTGTCGATCTTCACATAGTCGCGGTCCTGCAGCGTCTGCAAAGTCGAGGCATAGGTCGAGGGCCGGCCGATGCCGAGCTCTTCCATGCGCTTGACGAGGCTCGCCTCGGAATAGCGCGGCGGCGGTTCGGTAAAGTGCTGGGTCGTGGCGATGGCCTGGCGGGCGAGCTTCTCGCCGACCGTCGTCGCAGGCAGGCGCTTGGTGTCGTCGTCGTCGCCGTCGTCGTCTCGGTCCTCGGTGTAGAGGGTGAGGAATCCATCGAATTTCACCACCTGGCCGGTGGCGCGCAGCTCAAGCTTGCGGCCCATGGAGGTGCCGAGGCCGCCGACGGTCGCGTCGATATCGACGGTGGTGCGCTCGAGTTCGGCGCTCTCCATCTGCGAGGCGACGGTGCGCTTCCAGATGAGTTCGTAGAGGCGTGCCTGTTCAGGCTCGAGGAAGCGGGCGACCTCGCGCGGATGGCGCCGGGCGTCTGTCGGGCGGATCGCCTCGTGGGCCTCCTGGGCGTTCTTCTGCTTGGAGGTGTATTTGCGCGGGCCGTTCGGCAGGTAGCGGGCCCCGAAATCCTTGCCGATGAGGTCGCGGATCGCACTGACCGCCTCGGGGGCGACGTCGACGCCGTCGGTTCGCATATAGGTGATGAGGCCGACCGTCTCGCCGCCGATATCGGTGCCCTCATAGAGACGCTGGGCCACCTGCATGGTGCGCGCCGGGGCGAAGCCGAGCTTGCGGCTCGCTTCCTGCTGCAGCGTCGAGGTGGTGAAGGGCGCATAGGGGTGGCGCCGGGCGGGCTTGGCCTCGACGCTGGAGACGGCGAAATGGGCCGCCGCCAGCGCCTTCTCGAAGTCCCGCGCCTCGGCCTCGGTGCCGACGTCGAGACGCTGGATCTTCTTGCCGTCGGCCCCGACCAGACGGGCCTCGAAGGCTTCGCCCCGCGGGGTCGCGAGGGTCGCGACCAGCGACCAGTATTCCTTCTTGCGGAAGCGCTCGATCTCCGACTCGCGCTCGCAGACCAGCCGCAGTGCCACCGACTGGACGCGGCCGGCGGACCGGGCGCCGGGAAGCTTGCGCCAGAGCACGGGCGAGAGGCGGAACCCGACGAGATAGTCGAGGGCGCGGCGGGCGAGATAGGCCTCCACCAGGGCGGTATCGATCGACCGGGGGCTCGCCATCGCCTCCTGGACGGCCTGCTTGGTGATGGCGTTGAAGGTCACGCGCTCGACCGGCATGTCCTTGATGACGCGCTTTTCCTTCAGCGCCTCGAGGAGGTGCCAGGAAATGGCCTCTCCCTCGCGATCGGGGTCGGTTGCGAGGATCAGCTTGTCGGCGCCCTTCACCAGCTTGGCGATCTCGGCGATGCGCTTGGCGCCGCGGCCGTCGGCCTCCCAGATCATGGCGAAATCGGCATCGGGATCCACCGACCCGTCTTTCGGCGGCAGGTCGCGCACATGGCCGAACGAGGCGATGACCTCGTAGTCGGAACCCAGATATTTGTTGATCGTCTTGGCCTTGGCCGGCGATTCGACGATAACGACGTTCACGGCCACGCGCCTTTGCCCTTCGAAAATGTCGGCTCGCCAATGATGCGCTGCCAAAAGTTGGCCGGAACATGGGCACAAGGTCGCGCCAAGTCAAATGGTGGTCGTGCCTCTCGCTTAAATTGTATTGTTTGTTTATATATTGCATTAGTTGCAAATGCCGTCCCGGTTAGTGAAGGCGATCGGCGCGGGGAGTTGCAGATGGCGAGCCTTGGCGGACGGCGCTGGACAGGATCGGACAAGGTCCGGCGACAGACCGCTGCGATGCCGCCGACGCATGTCGGACGGGAGGAGGTCGCGGCCCATCTGGCCAAGCCTGCCGGCGAGATGGTGGAACTGGCGCGCGCGGCCGACCTGCATCTCGTCGCCCATCTCGCCGACATGACGCGGCTCGAGGCCGAAAAGCAGGCGCGGCTGAGGCGCTGGCCGGGCGGTACAGGGCCGCCGCCTCAGAGCAGCGAGACGCGGCCGCCCGGATCGCGGTGAAGGCGGCCGGCGAGTTCGAGTTCCAGGAGGGCCACCCGCACCGCCGCCGGTCCCAGACCCGAGGCCCTGACGATGTCGTCGAGCGTCACCGGAACCGGCCCGAGCAGCGCGAGGATGCGCTGGCGGCCGTCGTCTCCGGGATCGACCACGTCCATGTCGCGCCCTTCCTCCTCCAGGGCCGTCTGCTCGAACGGGCGGGCGAGGATGGGGTTGAGGACGGCGAGGATGTCGTCGACCTCCGTGACGAGCGTCGCCCCCTGCTTGAGGAGACGGTTGGTGCCCTCGGCCCTCGGGTCGAGGGGCGAGCCCGGGACGGCGAAGACCTCGCGGTTTTCCTCCAGCGCGAGCCGCGCCGTGATGAGCGATCCCGACCTGTCCGCCGCCTCGACGACGATGACGCCGAGGGACAAGCCGGCGATCAGCCGGTTGCGGCGCGGGAAGTCGCGGGCGCGCGGCTCGTGGCCCATGGGCATCTCGCTGACGGCCGCCCCGGCATCGAGCAGCCGCACGAGGAGCGGTTCGTGCTCGGCAGGGTAGACATGGTCCTGCCCCCCGGCGAGGACCGCCACAGTTCCGGTCGCCAGGGAGGCCTCATGGGCGGCGGCGTCGATGCCGCGGGCGAGGCCCGACACCGTGGTGAAGCCCGCCTGTCCGAGGCCGCGGGCGAGGAGTGCCGCCATCTTGATGCCGGCGATCGAGGCGTTGCGCGAGCCGACGAGCCCGATCATCGGCCGCGTCAGGCAGGACAGGTCGCCGCGCAAGGCGATCAGCGGCGGGGCGGACGCGATGCGGCGCAAGCGGTCGGGGTAGTCGCGCTCGCCGATGGCGACGAAGCTGACGCCGAAGGCTGCGGCGCGGGCCATTTCCCGCTCCGCCTCGGCGAGGCTGGCGATGCGGATGGAGCGCCCGCCGCCACGGCGGGAGAGTTCCGGGACGGCCTCCAGCGCGGCGCTGGCGCTTCCATAGATCTTGATCAGTTCGCGGAAGGTGCGGGGGCCGACATTTTCGGACCGAGCAAGGCGGAGCCAGTCGAGCCTCTGGCGATCCGTCAGGCGGATCGCTGCGGTGGCGCGCGCGAAGAGGTCGTCGCCCGGCGTGCTCATCCCGGCGGTGTCTCGCGCGCCGTCCCGGTTTTGGCGCCGATGCGGCTCTCGGTTCCGTCGCGCAACCGCGCGATGTTCTCGTGATGCTTGGCGACGAGCAGGGCGGTCATGGCAGCAAAGGCGGCGACAGTCGGCCAGCCGAGGCCGGCAACCAGCAGGATGACGGGTGTGGCGATGCTGGCGGTCAGCGCCGCCAGCGAGGAGAACCGGAAGGCATAGGCCATGGCGATCCAGATGGCGGCGAAGACCAAGAAGGTCGGCCAGTGGATGGCGACGAGGACGCCGAGGAAGGTCGCCACGCCCTTGCCGCCCCTGAAGCCGAGCCAGACGGGGAAGACATGACCGAGAAAGGCACCCATACCGGCGACGAGCGCCGCGGCGGGACCGAAAACCAGCCCGGCGATCAGCACTGCCGCCGTGCCCTTCAGCCCGTCGAGGATGAGCGTCGCCGCGGCGAGTTTGCGGTTGCCGGTGCGCAGGACGTTGGTCGCGCCGATATTGCCCGAGCCGATGGCGCGGATGTCGCCGAGGCCGGCACTGCGGGTCAGCACCAGGCCGAAGGGGATCGAGCCGAGGAGATAACCGAAGGCGAGGGCGGCGAGGAGCACGGGAAGGGATGCGGCTGCGAACATGGGACGGACACCGGGATGAGAAGGACAGGCTAGAGCCAATCGCGGGTCGAAGGCCATGGGCCAGACGCGCGGAATAGCCGCTACGCACGAAAAAAGCGCGTCTTCTACGTGCCTCGCCCCGTCCAGAGGGTCGGTGTCAGTCGGCGAGGGCGTGGACGGTGCGTCCGCCGACGATGCTGCGCAGGACGCGGCCGCTCATGCGCGCCTCGTCGAAAGGCGAGTTCTTGCACTTCGAGCGGAGGTCGTCGCGGTCGAGCACCCAGGGCGTATCGAGGTCGATGACGACGAGATCGGCGGGCTCGCCCTTGGCCAGCGTGCCGCCGGGCAGGCGCAGGAGCGACGCGGGCGCCGTCGACAGGGCCCTGAGGAGGGCTGCGAGCGGAACCAGCCCGGCATGGACGAGGCGCAGGGCTGCCGGCAGCATGGTCTCGACGCCGACCGCTCCGGGCATCGCCTCGGCGAAGGGCAGGCGCTTGGTCTCGACGTCCTGCGGATCGTGGTCGGAGACGATGATGTCGATCGTGCCGTCGGCGACGGCGTCGGCGAGAGCGAGGCGATCGTCTTCGGTGCGCAGCGGCGGGGTGAGCTTGCAGAAGGTGCGGTAGCTGCCGATGTCGTTCTCGTTGAGGGTGAGGTGGTTGATGGTCACGGCAGCGGTGACCGGCAGCCCCTCGTTCTTTGCCCTGGCGATGATGGCGAGCGAGTCGCGGCAGGTGATCGAGGCGGCGTGGTAGCGCGCTCCGGTCAGCTTGACGAGGCGCAGGTCGCGCTCGAGCATGATCGTCTCGGCCTCGACCGGGATGCCGGCTAGCCCGAGGCGGGAGGCGAATTCGCCCTCATTCATGACGCCCTCGCCGACCAGGGCCGGGTCCTCGGTGTGATGGACGATGAGGGCGTCGAAATCGCGGGCATAGGTCATGGCCCGGCGCATCACGAGGGCGTCGGTCACGGAGCGCGCGCCGTCGGTGAAGGCGACGGCGCCGGCCTCCTGGAGCAGGCCGAATTCCGTCATCTCGCGGCCGCCGAGCTTCTTGGTGATGGCCGCCATTGGATGGAAATGGACGATGCCGGTGTCGCGGGCGCGGCGCAGCAGGAAGTCGACGATAGCGGGGTCGTCGATCGCCGGGTCGGTCGCTGGCTGGCAGACAAGGGTGGTAACGCCGCCGGCCGCCGCCGCCGCCGTCGCCGAGGCGATGGTCTCTCGATACTCGTAGCCGGGCTCGCCGACGAAGCAGCGCATGTCGACAAGGCCGGGCGCGACGATGCGGCCGCCGCAATCGACAATCTCTGCGCCCTCGGGGGCGGTGCTGGCGGTCAGGTGCGGACCGGTATCGGCGATGAGGCCGTCCCTGACGAGAAGGCCGCCGCGGATTTCGGTGCCGGCGGCCGGATCGACCATCAGGGCGTTGACGAGGAGGAGCGGGCGCAGCGCGGTCATCGGCAAGGCCCTCACGCGTTCGGCAGGTTGCGGGCGAGGGCTTCCAGCACGGCCATGCGCACCGCGACCCCCATTTCCACCTGCTCGCGGATCAGTGACTGGGCGCCGTCGGCGACGGCGGTGGAGATCTCGACGCCGCGGTTCATGGGGCCGGGATGCATCACCAGCGCGTCCGGCTTGGCGTAGCGGAGCTTGGCCTCGTCGAGGCCGAAATAGTGGAAATATTCCTGGACCGACGGCACGAAGGAGCCATTCATCCGCTCCCGCTGGAGGCGCAGCATCATGACGATGTCGACGTCCTTCAGGCCCTCCTTCATGTCGCGATAGACCTCGACGCCGAGGCGCTCGACGGCGGCGGGCAACAGCGTCGAGGGGCCGATGGCGCGCACGCGCGCCTGCATCGCGTTCAGCAGGATGATATTGGAGCGTGCCACGCGCGAATGCAGGATGTCGCCGCAGATGGCGACCGTCAACCGCTCGATCCGGCCCTTGTTGCGGCGGATGGTGAGGGCGTCCAGCAGGGCCTGGGTGGGATGTTCATGGGTGCCGTCGCCGGCATTGACCACCGAGCAATCGACCTTCTTCGCCAGCAGTTCGACGGCGCCCGACGCCGCATGGCGCATGATCAAGATGTCGGGGTGCATGGCGTTGAGGGTGAGCGCCGTATCGATCAGCGTCTCGCCCTTCTTGATGGAGGACTGGGCGACCGACATGTTCATGACGTCGGCGCCGAGGCGCTTGCCGGCGAGCTCGAACGAGGACTGGGTCCGGGTCGATGCCTCGAAGAAGAGGTTGATCTGGGTGCGGCCGCGCAAGCTCGTCCGCTTCTTCTCGACCTGCCGGTTGAGGGTGACGAATTCCTCGGCGAGGTCGAGGAGGCCGGTGATCTCGGCGGGGGAAAGCCCCTCGATCCCGAGCAAGTGCCGGCGCTTCAGCACGAAGGACGAAGGTTCTTGGTTCATAAGCCCCGGGCTTTAAGCGGAGTCGGACGACCCCGCAAGCGCCGTCTCACTCAGCCGCGTCCTGTTTCCCCAGCCGCTTGTCGAGATAGCCGCCGACGATCTCCATCAGCGGGTCGACGGTGTTCTCGAAGAAGTGGTTGGCACCGGGCACCACCTGCTGCTCGATGATGATGCCCTTCTGCGTCTTCAGCTTCTCGACGAGGCCCTGGACGGCGGTCAGCGGCACCACCGCGTCCTTGTCGCCGTGGACGATCAGGCCCGAGGAGGGGCAGGGGGCGAGGAAGGAGAAATCGTAGAGGTTGGCCGGCGGGGCGATCGAAATGAAGCCCTCGACCTCGGGACGGCGCATCAGGAGCTGCATGCCGATCCAGGCGCCAAAAGAGAAGCCGGCGATCCAGCAGGTGCGGGCCTCCGGATTGATAGCCTGGGCGTAGTCGAGGGCCGCCGCGGCGTCCGACAACTCGCCGACGCCATGGTCGAAGGCGCCCTGGCTGCGCCCGACGCCGCGAAAATTGAAGCGAAGCACGGAGAAGCCGCGGTTCACGAACTGATAGTAGCAGTTGTAGACGATCTGGTTGTTCATCGTGCCGCCGAACTGGGGATGCGGATGCAGCACGATGCCAATGGGGGCGGAGCGAACCTTGGCGGGATGATAGCGCCCTTCGATCCGGCCTGCCGGACCGTTGAAGATAACTTCAGGCATGGAAAATCCTCGTCATGGGGCCCCATTCGACATCGAAATCCGCCGGACGCCGGCGACCTCGATGGAGTACCGACCTTGACAGGGCGGCAGGGCAGCTCTAGAGTTTAGAATAATTCTAAACGCCTTCCTGCCTGCCTATTCAGGTCGGTGCAGGAACGGCGTATCGGGGTCGGGCCTATAGCACGAACCCATCCTCCAATGCCAAGTTTTTCCGACAGGGCCTCTCCCCCGATGACCCGCGTCTATCTCGACCACAATGCCACGACGCCGCTTCGCCCAGAAGCGCGCGCGGCCATGGTCGCGGCCCTCGACGTGACGGGCAATGCTTCGGCGGTGCATCGGGACGGGCGCGCAGCTCGCCGCATCATCGAGGAGGCGCGCGGCGCCGTCGCGGCCCTGGTCCACGGCGATCCGCGCTGCGTCACCTTCACCTCCGGCGGCAGCGAGGCAGCAACGACCCTGCTGGCTGCCGACTTCGTTGCCAGGGACCGAGAGCGGGGCGGATTTCAGCGCCTGATCGTGTCCGCCGTCGAGCATTCCTGCGTGCTGGCCGGCGGCCGTTACGCCCCCGGCGCGATTGCTGTCTGTCCGGTTGATGCAGCGGGCCGCGTCGATCTCGCTAGCCTTGAGGCTCTGCTTGCCGCCGACGGTGGGCGCGCCCTCGTCGCCGTCATGGCGGCCAACAACGAGACCGGCGTCATCCAGCCGCTGGCGGAGATCGCCGCGCTGTGCCGTATCCACGGGGCGGCGCTGGTTGTCGATGCCGTCCAGGCGCTCGGCAAGATGCCGGTCGACCTCACCGCGCTCGGGTGCGACGCGCTCTTCGTCTCGGCCCACAAGATCGGCGGTCCGCAGGGCGTCGGCGCCATCGTCACCGCTTCGGAAACCGTCGGGTTCCCGCCGCTGGTGCGCGGCGGCGGCCAGGAGGGGCGCCGGCGTGCCGGGACCGAGAATCTCGCGGGGATCGCCGGGTTCGGCGCCGCAGCCGCCGCGCTGTCTCCCGGCATTGCCGCGGAGATGCAGCGTCTTGTCGCACTCCGCGACTGGCTGGAGCGCGAAATCATCACTATTTCAGGGCGCAGCCGGGTCATCGGCTTGCCAGCGGAGCGTCTGCCCAATACGAGCCTGACGATCCATCCGGGCCTCGAGGGCGAGACCGCGGTGATCGCCCTCGATCTCGCGGGGATCGCGGTGTCCACCGGCTCGGCCTGCGCTTCGGGCAAGATCGCTCCCAGCCATGTGCTGGCGGCGATGGGACTGGCGGCGACGGAAGCCCGCTCGGCGCTCAGGGTGAGCCTCGGCTGGACGACGACGCGCCAGGACTTGGAACGGTTCGTGACGGCTTTCGCCGCTCACGCGAGAACGATCGCGGCACGCGCCGCGTGACGAGAATGCCAACCTGCGGCCCTTGAAGCCGCGAGGATGTGAGGAGAAGGCCATGCCCGCGGTTCAAGAGACCGTCGAACAGGTCCGTGCGATCGACGTCGACCAGTACAAGTACGGGTTTTCGACCGAAATCGAGATGGAACTCGCCCCCAAGGGCCTGTCCGAGGACATCGTGCGCTACATCTCGGCGCGGAAGAACGAGCCGGCCTGGATGCTGGAATGGCGGCTCGACGCCTACCGCCGCTGGCTGACCATGCGCGAGCCGGACTGGGCGCGCGTCGACTATCCGCAGATCGACTTCCAGGACATGTATTATTACGCCGCGCCGAAGTCGAATGCGGCGCCGAAGTCGCTCGACGAGATCGACCCGGCCATTCTCGAAACCTACAAGAAGCTCGGGATTCCGCTGCGCGAGCAGGAAATTCTGGCCGGCGTCGCGCCGGAGAACCGCATCGCGGTCGACGCCGTATTCGACAGCGTCTCGGTGGTGACGACCTTCAAGGAGGAACTGAAGAAGTCCGGCGTCATCTTCAGCTCGATCTCCGAGGCGCTGCACGAGCACCCGGAACTGGTGAAGCAGTATATCGGTTCGGTGGTGCCCACGACCGACAACTACTACGCGACGCTGAATGCCGCGGTCTTCTCCGACGGTTCGTTCGTCTATATCCCGCCGGGGGTGCGCTGCCCGATGGAACTGTCGACCTATTTCCGCATCAACGAGCAGAAGACCGGCCAGTTCGAGCGCACGCTGATCATCGCCGACAAGGGCTCCTATGTGAGCTATCTGGAAGGCTGCACCGCGCCGATGCGCGATGAGAACCAGCTGCACGCGGCCGTGGTCGAGCTGATCGCCCACGACGATGCCGAGATCAAATATTCCACCGTCCAGAACTGGTATCCGGGCGATTCCCAGGGCAAGGGCGGCATCTACAATTTTGTCACCAAGCGCGGCGACTGCCGCGGCGCCCGGTCAAAGATCTCGTGGACGCAGGTCGAGACCGGCTCGGCGATCACCTGGAAATATCCGAGCTGCATCCTGCGTGGCGACGACAGCCAGGGCGAGTTCTATTCGATCGCCGTGTCGAACGGCGCCCAGCAGGTCGATTCCGGCACGAAGATGATCCATCTGGGCAAGAACACCCGTTCGCGGATCATCTCCAAGGGCATCTCGGCCGGCCGCTCGCAGAACACCTATCGCGGCCTCGTCTCGGCCCATCGCCGGGCGACCAACGCCAAGAACTTCACCAATTGCGACTCGCTTCTGATCGGCAACGCCTGCGGCGCGCATACCGTACCCTATATCGAGAGCAAGACGGCTTCCGCGGTCTTCGAACACGAGGCGACCACCTCGAAAGTGTCCGAGGACCAGATGTTCTACTGCATGCAGCGCGGGCTGACGCAGGAAGAGGCCATCGCCCTCATCGTCAACGGCTTCGTCAAGGACGTGCTCCAGCAGCTGCCGATGGAGTTCATGGTGGAGGCCCAGAAGCTGATCGCCATATCGCTCGAAGGCTCGGTCGGCTGATCAAGCCGACCCAACCCATTCGTTTTCGCCGCGCCGCCGCGGCCCGTCCGTGATCCCAAGGACCACCCCATGTCGCTTCTCGAAATCAAGAATCTGACCGCCAAGCTCGCCGACGAAGACAAGCAGATCCTCAACGGCCTGAACCTCACCGTCGAAAAGGGCCAGGTCGCCGCCATCATGGGCCCGAACGGCTCGGGCAAGTCGACCCTGTCCTATGTCCTCGCGGGACGCGAGGATTACGAGGTGACGGACGGTGAGGCACTGCTCGACGGCGAGAACATCCTCGATCTCTCACCCGACGAGCGCGCCGCCAAGGGCCTGTTCCTGGCCTTCCAGTATCCGATCGAGATCCCCGGTGTCGGCCAGATGACCTTCCTGAAGGCGGCTGTGAACGCACAGCGCCGCAAGAACGGCCTCGACGACATGCCGACGCCGGAATTCATGAAGCTCGTCAACGGGCGCGCCAAGGAGCTCGGCATCTCGCCGGACATGCTGCGCCGCTCGGTCAATGTCGGGTTTTCCGGCGGCGAGAAGAAGCGCAACGAGAGTCTGCAGATGGCGCTGCTGCAGCCGAAGCTTGCCATTCTCGACGAGACCGATTCCGGGCTCGACATCGATGCGCTGAAGATCGTCGCCGATGGCGTCAACGCCATGCGCTCGCCCGATCGTGGCTTCGTCGTCATCACGCATTACCAGCGCCTGCTCGACTACATCAAGCCGGACGTCGTCCACGTGCTGTCGGCCGGCCGCATCATCAAGTCCGGCGGCGCGGAACTCGCCCTCGAACTCGAGGCCAATGGCTATGCCGACATCGTCGGCAAGGCCGCGTGAGCATGGTCATGAACGCCATCACCCCCATCCGCACTCCGGCCGAACAGGCGCTGATCGGCGCCTTCGGCACCCTGCGCGACAGCGTGCCGGCCAGCGCCGCGCTCGAGGGTCTGCGCATCGACGGCTTCTCGCGCTTTGAGGCGAGCGGCCTGCCGCATCGTCGCGTCGAGGACTGGAAGTACACCGACCTGCGCGCCCTCATGCGCGAGGCGCGGCCGCTTGCCGCTGCACCTGACGCCTCCGTCATGCTCGCGGCTAAGGTCGCCGTCGGCCGGCTGCCGCGTGTCGGCGGGAGCCGCATCGTGCTCGTCGACGGCTTCCATGCGCCTGACCTCGCCGATAGCGGTGCGCTTCCCGAGGGCGTCACGGTGTCGAACCTCGTCGAGGCCATGGCGCAGCGGCCGGAGATCGCCGCGCTGGCGGCCGGACAGCCGGCGACTCGCGCCAATACCGCTTTCGCGCTCAACAACGCCTTCCTCACCGACGGCCTGCTGATCGAGGTGGCGCCCGGCACCGAGGTCGGCCACGCGCTCGACCTCGTGTCGATCACCTCGGACGGCGCGCCGCGCCTCGTCACCTCGCGCATCGTCGTGGTGGTCGGGGCAGGGGCCTCGGCCGGGATCGTCGAGACCCATCTCGGCCCGGCCGGCGTCGAGTATCAGAAGAACGTCGTCATGCAGGTTGTCGTGCGCGATGGGGCGACGCTGGAGCACGGCCGCCGCCAGATCGAGGGCGACCAGGCCCTGCACCTCGCGACCCTGGAGGCGAGTGTCGGCGCCGAGGCGCATTTCGACTCGCTGACCCTGACCACGGGTGCCGCCGTGTCGCGCAGCCAGCTTTTCGTGCGCTTCGCCGGCGAACATGCCAACGTGACGCTGCGCGGCGTCTCGATGCTCAAGGGCCGCCAGCACGCCGATACCGCGCTGGTGATCGA